>JAGPCO010000085.1 GCA_018058095.1 Kofleriaceae bacterium | reverse complement strand
ATCGCAACCTCGGACTCGCCGCCCGGCCACGGCACGGTGAGGGTCGCCTTGCGGCCACGCACCACCCTGGCCGGTCGCCCGGCCCGGACCCGGGGCTCCGCCCATGGCGAGCGGTACTCAAGGTCGTGCTTGCGCAGGCCCTCGCCGCCGACGAGCACGACCGGGCCCCGCGCCCACGGCTGCAGGCGCAAGTGGTTGGCGCGCAGCCCAAGCCGCGGGGCCGGCGCCAGCGTCGGCGCGGCCGGTGGCGCGGCCGCCACGCCCGCGCCGGTCGGGGTGGACCGCGATGGCCCCGGGCCGGCCGGGCCCGAGGCCGGTGATGCGGGGCGCTCGGGCGCGGGCGCGGGTGGCGCGCCATCGCGGCAGCCCGGCCCCAGGACCACGGTCAGGCTCAGCACGAGCCCGGCGGCGCCGTGGCCAGCCCAGGTCATGGGCCGGCGCCGGCGGCCCCGGCCACGTAGTCGACGATCTCCATCGTGATGGCACCGTAGTCGGTGCGCGCCACCAGCCGCAACGGCACCCGATCGGCGTCGTCGCTGATCCACAGCGAGATCTGGCGCGGCGGCCCCTCGAGCGGGGTGGCGCCGTCGCGGCCGAGCCGGCGGGCCAGCGCGTCGATCCGCAGCGCCGGCAGGTTGCCGAGCGTGGTCGTCAGCGTCTCGGGCCCGGCCAGGGTCCACTGCATCCGCCACAGGTAGCGACTGCGCACCACGTCGGCGTCGAACCGGCTGCCCGGCGGCCCCTGCCAGGCCCGCATGCGGAACAGGATGGCGTGCAGGTCGAGCAGCTCGGCCGGGGCCCGCTGCGCCTCGAGCTTGTCGCCGTCGCGGGGATGCCTGGCCCACACCGGGACGTGGCCGTCGGCGCGCTGGTGGTGCCGGACCTCGATCTCCTCGACCGCCGCGTCGTCGGCGCTCGCGGTCTCGACCACCCGGGTCAGCAGCGGCAGCCCGGTGCCGGGGTCGAGCCACGACGTGAACTCGGTGGTGACGTCGTGGACCAGCCGGGCCACCCCCTCGGCGCGGATGCCAGACTGCGCGACCAGCACCCGCCGCCCCGCGAACTCGACCGGCTCACCGACGGCGATGATGAAGCTGGCGACCCGGATCCCGGCCAGGCGGAGGTCGTACGCCATCCGCTCGCCCGGGACGGCCCGGATCGGCGACTGCGCCGGCTCGAGGGCGACGGGGCGCGCGGCGCTGGCCTGCCACGCCGGCGGCGCGGCCCGCCCGCCACAGCTGACCAGGCCAGCCACCAGGAGGAGGGCGCCGCCGCGCATCGTGCGCATTACAGCACGGACGCTGCCCTGGCGGTCGAGCCGACCGCCTTCGGGCGTCGCCTGGTTGGGCCGCGAGATGGCACCAACGTGGCGGCGAAATGGCGGTAGATTGCCGGCACCGGAGGTCTCATGCGCCGTTCTTTGCTCGCCGTCCCGTCCTGCCTCGTGTTGCCCGCGCTGCTCTCGCTCGCCGCCTGTGGCGAGGAGGCGGCGACACCCGACGCTCGAATCATCGCCACCACCGACGCGGCGCCGCCCGACGCGCCGGGGCCGGACGCCTTCGTCTGCACCCAGACCCTGTGCGGGGCCGAGTGTGTCGACACCCAGACCGACGAGAACTACTGCGGCGACTGCATGACCGCCTGCCAGTCCGGCGCCAGCTGCACCGGCGGCGAGTGCGTGTGCCCACCGTCGTTCCTGCCGTCCAACCCGCCCGGCATCGGCCAGGACATGGTGCGGGGCGATCTCCTGCCCGGCTCCTTCATCGCCCTGCGCCCGTTCTTCGGCACCACCCTCAACGCGCTGGCGGTCGGCTACGCGCAGATGGACCCGGTCATCGGCACGCCGATCGACCTGTCGACCATCACCCTGGGCCAGCCGCCCGCGGTCGGCGCGCTCTACAACATCGACATCAACACCTTCATGCCGGAAGCCGTGTACTTCGCCACCGCCGGCACGCTCACGTTCGAGACCGCGTGCAGCGTCGGCGCCAGCGGGACCCTGACCGGCGCGACCTTCTCGGCGGTGAGCGGCCTGACCAACCCGATGATCGATCCGAACGGCTGCTCGTTCATGGTCGAGTCGCTGACCTTCTCGATCGGCATGCCGTGCCCGCCGCTGTGACCCCCGTCGGCCGATGACCCGGCGCCGCCTGGTCCTGGCCTACGTCATCCTCGGCGCCGGGGCCCTCGCCGCGGCCGGCGGCCTGCTCGGCTCGGAGACGGCGCTCCGGGGCGGCGCGGGCCTGGCCTACCTGGCCGCGCTGGTTCACCTGGTCAGCTTCCTGATCCGCGGCGTACCGCGGCGGCGGCCGGCCATCCTGGTCGGCTCGGGCCGCACGATCCTGGCCGGCTGCGTCGGTGCCCTGCTGGTGGTGGTCGGGTTCAACCTGATCGTGGTGATCGGTGGCTGGTGGACCCCGCGCAACGCCCGGCCGGCCGACGCCTCGGCCGCGGTGATCGCCGCCGTGGCCACGCTGGCCAGCGCCGCCGCGTTGTGGCGCCGGCCATCGGCGCGCCGGGCCGCGCTGCTCAACGTCGTGGCGCTGATGGTCCTGGCCCCGACCATGGTGGCGTGGCTGGCCCCCGGCGCCGCCGCGCCCGGCGCCGACCACGGCGCGCGCGACGTCATCCTGGCGATCAACCTGGTGGTGGTCATCGCCGTCGGGATCAGCCTCGACCGCCTGTTCGCCAGCGTCGACGACGCGCCGGCCGGGCCGACGGTGGCGCCGGCGCGGCTGGTGTAGGCTGCGGCCGTGCCCGGCCCCGACGCGCCCACCCCGCCCGGCTCGGTCCCCGCCGCGAGTCCGGACCGCACCGCCCAGCGCGCGCAGTGGAACCGGCTGTTCGCCGAGAACGTGCCGTTCAACCGGGCGCTCGGCCTCGAGATCCTCGAGCTGAGCGAGGCCGGGGCGCTGTTCCGGCTGCCGTACCATCCGCAGCTGGTCGGCAACCCCGAGACCGGGGTCCTGCACGGCGGCGTGATCACCTCCTTGCTCGACGCCTGCTCGGGCAGCGCGGTGTTCGCCGCCCTGCCCCGGCTGGTGCCTATCGCCACCCTCGACCTGCGCATCGACTACCTGCGCCCGGCCGACCCGGGCCAGGCGGTGACCGCGCGCGCGCACTGCTACAAGGTGACCCGCAACGTCGCCTTCGTGCGCGCGCACGCCTTCCATGCCGACGAGGCCGACCTCATCGCCACCGCGGCCGGCACCTTCATGATCGGCACCAAGCTCGGCACCCCGGCGGCGGCGCCCGCGCCGGCGGCGGCGCCACCGGCGGGGACGGAGACGCCGTGAGCGACCTGGTCGGACGCCTGACCAGCGCCCGGGCCCAGGGCGCCGACGCGCTCGGCCGCGTCGTCGACGCCATCCCGCTGGCGCGTTTCCTCGGCCTGTCGGCCGCGCTCGCCGGCGACGAGCTCATCGTCACCATGCGGGCGGCGCCCCACCTCATCGGCAACCCGGCCCTGCCGGCGCTGCACGGCGGCACCCTCGGCGCCCTGCTGGAGTCGACCGCCATCTTCGAGCTGCTGTGGCGGTCGGACTCGGTCGTGCTGCCCAAGACCATCTCGATCACCGTCGACTACCTGCGCTCGGCCCGACCGGTCGACACCCACGCCCGGGCCATCGTCACCCGTCACGGCCGGCGCGTCGCCAACGTGCGGGTCGAGGCCTGGCAGGACGATCGGGCCGCGCCGGTGGCCGGGGCCCACGCGACGTTCCTGGTCATCGCCCCCGAGGGCTGACCACCCCGTCGCGACCCGTCACGCGCCGTCGCGGCCGTCAGGCGCCGTCGCTGACGAAGGCGGCGAGGGCGTCGTCGGTCTGCTTGGCGGCGCCGCCGGAGCCGGCCTCCATCTGCCGGGCCCGCTCGAGGCTGGAGATCACCAGGTCGGTGCCGATCAGCGTCAGCACCAGCACGTTGGTGGCGAACGACATCAGCGTGGTGAAGACGGTGAGCGCGCTGAAGTCGAGCTTCTCGGCCAGGCGGGCCACGGCGATGACGATGAGCACCGCGGCGGCCACCATCGAGGCCAGGTAGGCGCTGCGCGCCTTGCCGACCTCGGCCACCGCCCCGGCGCGGTCGAGCGGCCGGGCCAGCGCGTAGCCGGCCTTGGCCAGGATGAGCTGGCCGGCGCCGATGGCCAGGATGCCGCCGACGAACCAGCCGCTGCCGGTCAGCTGGTACGGCACGATCAGCACCGAGTACAGGAACAAGAAGTACACCGGCGCGCCCAGCACCAGCAGCCAGCCGGGCGCGGTGGCGCCAGGGAACAGCATCTTGCTGACGATGCCGGCCCGCATGAGGCCGGGCATGAGGGACACCGCCTTGGGCGCGAGGGTGATGAGCGCGGACAGCGCCAGCGCCGAGGTGGCCATCATACGCACGGCGCCCAGGGCCTGCTGCGCCGCCGGATCGGCCATGGCCGCGGCCAGGTCGACGTCCGCGCCGCCGTTGGCGGCGACGAGCTGGGCCTTGATGATGCCGTCGACGACCGTCTCGAGCGGGTACAGGTAGACCAGGAACGGCGCGGCCAGGAACACCAGCCAGCCCAGGAACAGGGTCCGGCGCTGGGTCCGCCAGTGGGTCCACTGCTTGAGCTGGGCCAGGCACAACACGGCGAAGAACGCCTCGGCCAGCGCCGGCATCACGCCGAGGAACTTGAGCACGCCGCCGCTGCCGGGGATGTCGACGTCGAGGGCGTCGATCAGCCGGAGCACCGACAGCGGCACCAGGGCCACCGCGACCACCAGCAGGACCGACCGGCGCCAGGCCAGGAACGCCTGCATGCTCGGGTCGCGCACCGGCGGGCTGGCGACCTCGAGGGCGGCGCGCTCGGCCGGCAGCACCTCGCTCGGCTCGATGCGCAGGCGGAACGCGCGCTTGATCGACAGCGAGTACAGACTGCCGAAGCTGGCGCCGGCCTGGCCCGCCGGCGCGGCGGTCACCGGCATCGGCGCGGGCCAACCCGGCGGCACCGCGCCCGGCGCGAGCGGCGCGGCCCCGGCCGGCGGCGGCGCATACGGCGACGGCGCAGCCCCGGCCGGCGGCGGCGCATACGGCGACGGCGCGGCGCCGGCCGGCGGCGGCGCGTACGGCGACGGCGCGTACGCCGGATGCTGCGCCGCACCGGGCTGCGCCGCACCGGGCTGGGCTGGGTAGCCACCCTGCGGCTGCGCCGGGTAACCAGGCTGCGCCGGGTAACCAGGCTGCGCCGGGTAGCCAGGCTGCGCCGGGTAGCCGGGCTGCGCCGGGTAGCCGGGCTGCGCCGGGTAGCCACCCTGTGGCTGCGCCGGGTAGCCGGGCTGCGCCGGGTAGCCACCCTGTGGCTGCGCCGGGTGTCCCGGCTGTGGCGGATAACCTGGCTGGGCCGGCGGCGGATACCCGCCGTGCGGGCCTGGGGCGCCAGGCGCGGGCGCCGGATACCCCGGCCGCGCGCCCCCGGGCGGCGGACCCGGCTGGGGCTGCGGCGGGTACGCCGGCGCCGGTGGCGCCGCCGGTGCACCAGGTTGCCCAGGGTTGGCGAACGGCGGCGGCAGCGTCGACCGACCACCAGGCTTTCCAGCGCCAGGTCCACTCATCGGCCCCATCGTACCGGAAGCGATCCCGCCGCCGACCCCATCGCCCAAAGAATCGCGCACGCTCGCTTCGGCCGGCCGTGTCGACGATGCTCGTGCCATGCACATCACCCGTCCTGGGATCGTCCTGGTGGGCCTGCTCGCCGGTGGGGTCGCCGTGGCGCAGCCGAGCCCCCCCTCGCCGCCGGTCGAGCCGGCGCCCGACGCACCACCAGCGGCGCCTCAGGATCCGGACCCGCGAGGTGCGGAGGTCCCGCCGGCGGAGATGCCCACCGCGCCCGTCGCGGCGACCGCCCACGCGAGCGCCGCGGTTGCATCGGCGCAGGGGGCCGGTCCAGCCCCTGTCGCCCCATCGCCCGCCGCGGCGCCGGTGGTGCCGCCGCCCGAACGGCTCCGTCCATCACAGTTCTCGGTCGGGGTCGGCATCGGCTACCTGTTCCCGGCCAACCTGCTCGAGCCCAATGTCAGCACGGTCCGTCTCCGGTTCCCGTCTGGACTGACGGTGGAGCCGGGGCTGGCCCTGCTGCGCAACCGCAGCTCCTCTGGCCTGGACGCCGGCGGAGGTCCTCCGGAGGACGCTGCCTCGCTCCTCCTCGCCACGGCCATCGTGCGGTACCCACTGCGCACCCGTGGCCGGGTTGACCTGGACGCGCTCGCAGCCGCCGCTGTCGAGGTCCTGTCGGAGCGCCCCGTCGGCGCGGACAACGACACGACGAACACGACCCTCGCCCTGGGATGGGGCCTTGGCTTGACCTACTGGGCCAGCTCGCACTGGGCGTTCTCGGTCACCGGCTCGAACCCGTTCATCTCCTACACCAAGGAGACCCAGCAGCTGGGCGGCGTCGACACCATCGAGAAGCAGACCAGCCTCGGCCTGGTCTTCGCCCCGCGCATCCTGATCGCGGCCCACCTGTTCCTGTAGCCCGATGCGCCCGGGGCCAGGCGGACCGCGACGCCCGTCAGCGCGCGGCGGGGACGCTGAGCGTGACGGTCATGCCGCCGCCGAGGCGCTCGCCGACCGCGAGGTGGCCGCCCTGCCCGACCATGATGGCGTGGGCCACGACCAGGCCGAGGTGGACCTGCTCGGACCGCGACGGCAGCGGCACGCCGGCCCACGACAGGTCGCGCCCGACCGGCGAGCGGCCGTTGTCGCTGATCGCGATCGCCACCGCGTCGCCGCGTCGCTCGACCACGACGTCGACGCGCTGCCGGGCCAGGTCGTCGTGATCGAAGCCGGTGATCGCGTGCAGCAGCACGGCCAGCACGGCGTGGCCGAGCCGGGCCTCCTCGGCCACCACCCGGGGCACCTCGTCGAAGTGGGCCTCGGCCCGCGCCACCCGCTCGATGCTGGGCCGGACCAGGGTCAACGCCGCGCCGACCAGCGCGCGCACGTCGATCGCGGTGGCGGCGCGCGCCGGCGCCGCGAACACCGCCAGCGCCCGCACCACCCGCTCGACCCGCTCGAGCCCGCCGCCGAGCTCACCGGCGATCTCCGCCAGCCGGCCGCGGTCGAGGTCGGGCCGCTCGAGCGCCCGCCGCAGCTGGTGCACGTTGAGGCCGACGAAGGTGAGCGGGTTGGACAGCTCGTGGGCGATGCCGGCGGCGAGCGAGCCGACCAGGGTGGCGCGGTCGGCCACGGCGTGGGCCGCGCTGGTGCGCTGGCGGGCGCCGAGGAACTGCACGACGATCGTGAGATCGAAGCCGTCGGCGCTGGTGGTCTGGTGCAGCACCATCTCGACCGGCAGGAGGTGGCCGTCGCGGTGGGTGAACCACGTCTCGACCTGGGCCGGCGCGCCGGCGATGGCCGCGCGCTGAACCATGGCGGCGATACGCGGCCGGTCGTGCGGGGCGACCACGTCGAGGGCGTCGCGCTCGACCAGCTCGGCCAGGGTGTAGCCGAGCGAGCGGGCGATGACCGGGCACAGCCGCTCGCGCACCAGCGCGCCGCCGCGGATGGCGACCCTCGTCACCCCGACGTCGGCCGCCTCGAGGGCCGCCAGCAGGACCTCGGCCGAGGGCGGGTTGTTCGGGATGGGGCGGTTCATCCGTCGGCCTTGACGAAGGTGCCGGCCTGGCGGTCCTTGCGCACCCCGGGGAACACCAGCACCTGGTTGTGCATGGCGACGTAGACGCCGGGGGGCAGCAGCTGCACCGCCAGCAGCGCCTCGGTCAGGTTCTGCACCGCGTCGGTCGAGCGCAGCTCGTATGGGCGCATCGCCCCGGTGAACACCACCGGCCGGCGCGGCGTGCCGTAGCGCGCGACCAGGGCCTCGCCCGACTCGGCCAGGCGGTCGGTGCCGTGCACGACGATCACCCCATCGCAGGCCCGGGCCATGCTCTCGGCCGTCTCGGCGATGAGCGCGTGGTCCTCGGCGCTCATCTCCAGGCTGTCCTTGTTCATGAGCTGGACCCGCGACACCTCGACCCCGCGCAGCTCGAGCGAGGCCAGCATCACGTCGAGCACCGACACCTTGTTGGCCAGCACCCCCGACAGCTCGTCGTAGGTCTTCTCGATGGTGCCGCCGGTGGAGATGATGGCGATGCGCTGCTTGGTCATCGGGCGTCCTGGTTATACCGTCGCCCCATGAGCGAGCCCACGGCGCTGAGCGAACAAGTGCTCGAACTCGAGATCCGGGTCGCGTACCAGGACCGCAAGGTGGCCGCCCTCGACGAGGTCGTGCGTACCTTCACCGCTCGGGTCGAGGAGCTCGAGCGCCAGATCACGGAGATGAAGGCCGCGGCCAAGAGCCCGGCCGAGCCGATCGGCCCGGCCCAGGAGCCGCCGCCGCACTATTGACCCATGGGGAGCCCCCGACGGCGCCGCCGCGTGCGCGGTGCCACATCCTGCCAGGCCGCGCCCACACCGTCGCCGCACCGCCACTTGCGCCCCTCGCCCAACTGCCCGATGATCATCCGATGGTCCGGGCCGTGGAGGTGAAGACCGGCAGCGCCGCGCTGGTGCTGGTCCTGGCCGCGGCCGCCTGCAACGGCGACGAGCTGACCGAGTTCCCGCCCGGCCTCGAGCCGCTCGAGGACAACCGGGTCGAGGCCGTCCCGACCGAGCAGCAGGCCGAGGCCCTGGTCACCGTCGCCGGCCGGGCCGGCCCGTACTATGCGCATGGCCGTGGCTACCTCAACGCCGCCCCCGGCGTGGTGTGGGCCGCCAGCAAGGACCCGACGGCGATGGCCGCGACCTGCGCGGTCACCGCCGTCAGCTCGTCGCCGGCGACCGACGCCACCTACGAGTACGGCTTCTCGCTGCACTACCGGGTCGACGACCTGCTCACCATCGAGTGGGACGAGCAGTGGCGCTACGGCACCGTGCGCGGCGCGGTCGACGCCCCCGAGCTGGCGATGATCCGCTACCAGAAGGTGTTCGGCACCGAGTACATCTACCTGCTCGAGGGCTCGATCCAGGTGCTGGCGACCGACCGGCCCGACTGGACCGAGGTGCAGTTCATCGAGCACCTCGACGCGCTGTCGGGTGGGACCACCGACATGCTCGGCAGCATGCGGCAGCGCTTCGTGGTGCTGCAGGCGCTGGCCCACGGCCAGCCCGCCCCGCCCTGCCCGTGACGTGACGGCCAGGCCGGCGCCTACTTCCGGTAGCGCGCCTGGGCGCCCGCCATCCCGTGGCGGTTGACCAGGATCGCGGTGCCGATCGGGATGATGAGGCCGACGGCGATGCTCATGTACAACATGCTGCCGAGCGGGCCCTCCTTGAGGATGCCGAGCGACCCGCTCATCGACTTGAGCGCCGGCCAGTTCAGCCACAGCGCGACCACGGTGGCGACGACGCCGTAGGCGGTGGCGATCGGCTTGTGCAGGTCGGACATGCGGATGAGCTCGAGGCCGGCCCACAGCTGCAGGCCCGCCACCCCGACGCCCCACCACGGCGAATGGCCGGGGATGGTCGCGCTCATCGCCATCAGGCCGTCGAGGCCGCCGCCCATGCGACCGAAGCTGGCCGCGCCGCTGCCATCGGAGAACAGCGCGCCCGGCACGGTCATGCCCAGGGTCATGACCGCAAACGCGGTCAAGAGCCAGCCGAGCGCGGTCAGGCCCATGTCGGGCGCGCGCCGGTGCACCGGCGCCTCGACCCCGGCCATGAGGTCGGAGAACTGCCGCTCGCCGAAGTAGCGCCGGATGATCATCGGCCAGGCCGCCAGCAGGTAGGCGATCATGCTGACGTAGGCGAGGATCATGAAGAAGGCCGAGCCGGTGATGCCGCCAGGCATGTCGAGGAAGATGACCAGCATGGCCCCACCGCCGACGAAGGCGGTGATCACCCCGAAGTCGGCGTAGCGGCCAGCCGCCTCGACCGAGGCGTTCATGTCGACCTGGCTCAGGCCGGTCCAGCCGGCGCGCACGTGCAGGCCCGACCGCACCGCCAGGGCGATGAAGGTCAGCATCATGAGCACCACCGGCGTCTTCGACATCAGCTCGCCCGGCAGCTTGAAGATCCCGTACAGCATGATGAGCGCGAAGCCGAGGCCGGTCAGGCCGAGGATGGTCATGAGGATCGACACGCCCTCGAAGCCCTTGTCCTCCGGCACCGGCAGCGGGCGCTCGCCCAGGGCCTTGATGCGGGGAGTCACGAGCAGGATGGCCAGCGCGGCCGGCCAGGCGCCGAGCATGGCCCCCATCGTCAGCAGCACCTTGCCGCCGGCGTCGGCCTTGATCAGCAGGAACAGCAGGATGAGCGCGGTCTGCGCGAACGCGACCGCGACGTAGCGGCGGATGCCGCTCAGCGGCGCGTCGGTGCCGTACAGGAGCTGGGTGCCGGCGCCGCGGTGGTACCAGGACCGCACCCCGGACGCGGCGGCCAGCAGCAGGATCCACAGCACCACGCTGTCCTGGCCACCACCGCCGCCGCGCATCGACGACATCATCATGATGGTCAGCAGCGACACCACCAGCGTGCCGGTGACGATCGCCCCGAACACCGATCCGGCCAGCTGCATGATGAGGCCGAGCGCGGACAGGCCGTGGTCGGCCGGCTGGCGCGCCCCGGCCAGCTCGGCGACGGCGGGCGTGGCGTCTCTGTGCTGCGAGGTCCCCGAGGCGTGGTCGTTCATGTTCCCCTCCCGAGCCGCGAGCGCGCGGTCATCCGCGCCGCCGGGCCGGGCGGTGATACCACGGCCGCCGCGATCGCTCACGCCGAAGTCGGAGCGGCGTCCGCCAGCGCCGCCTGGTGCCGGCGCAGGCGATCGGCCAGCACCGGCAGGCGGTCCTGGCCCCACGTCACCAGGTCGCCGACGCGGAACGACGGCACGCCCCACAGGCCGACCACGCCGAGATCGGTCGCCGCCGCCGCCGCCCAGGCCGCCGCCGCCGGCGCGCCGAGCGCGGCCCGCGCCGCCGCCCAGTCGAGGCCGGCCCGCTCGACCACCACCCGCAGGTCGACGTACGAGGAGAGGTCGCGCGCCTCGGCCCAGGCCCCGCGCATGGCCGAGCGCGCGAACGCCAGCGCCGCCGCCGGCCCGAGCTGCTCGGCGTGGTGGGCGATCGCCAGGCAGTGGTCGACCGCCGGGCCGAGCGGATCGCAGATGTTGCCGAACGGGATGCCGAGCCGGTCGGCGTGCCGCTTGGCGTCGCGCACCAGGTACAGCTTCTTGACGGTGGGCAGGCTCATCCCGCGCGTCACCATCGGCGCGATCGGGCGCAGGCGCACCGTCAGGTCGAGTCCGGCGCCGACGCCAGCGCTGGCCAACGTGGCCTCGAGCTGCTCGAGCGCCAGGTACGAGTACGGCGAGCGGAACGAGAACCACACCTCGAGCGTGAGCGGGCCCTTGCCGAGGAGGAGCGGCCCGCGCTCGGCCAGCGGGCGCTCGGCCACCACCCCGGCGACCGGGCGGCCGAGGTCGCGCGCCAGCACCGCCTCGAGCGCGGCCACGCCATCGACCCCGCCGAACCACTCGCCGCCCCACGCCAGCATGGCCGGCTGGTAGTGGCCGCGCCCGCGCAGCTCGGCGTAGGCGGCGTTGAGCGCCGGCGCCACCGCGCCGACCGCCTCGCTGCCGAGCGGGCCGAGCAGCTTGCCGAGCGCGGCGCCGTCGTGCCGCCACATCGCGTCGCCCAGGGCGAGCGCCGCCGCCAGCTGCTCGCGCGCCGGCCGGGCCTTGACCAGGCAGGCCGAGACCTTGGCCAGGTTCTTCGGATCGGCCTCCTTGATGCCCGGGAACGCCAGATCCCACAGCTCGGCCACCACCCGGGCGTCGCGTACGGCGTGGCGCGAGCGCAGCTCGGGCGCCGGGCTGACGTCGCTGGCCGGCTCGGTCACCAGGTGAACGGCCGGCTCCACGCCGTAGGCCCGGACCAGGCGATCGGCGACCTGCGCGGTGAGGTAGCTCCACGGGTCGCCGGGGTCGAGGTACACGTCGAGCACCGGCGGGCGCCGGCGCAGCGCCCGCTCGGCCTGGTGGGTCAGGCTGCGGACCACCTGGCCCGGGCCGCCGAGGTAGGCGGCGATGGCGCCGCCGCGGAGTCGCTTGCCGATGAGCATGGGGGGTGCTTTACCACGGCGTTCCTGATAGATCGTCGTCCGCCATGGCCACCGCCTCCGGTCCCGATGATGACGCCTCGGCCGCCCCGCCCGGGCTGGCCCCGCCGCTTGGCGCCGGCCCCGACGTGGCCGAGCGGGTCATCGCCGCCATCGAGATGCTCGAGCACCTCGAGCGCTCGCCCGAGACCCTGGTCGCGCTCGACCAGCCGCTCCGCATCCGGCTGATGAGCCTGGCCGGCCGCCTGTCGCGGCCCGACCGCTACGTCCGCAAGGCGCTGGCCAAGGCGGCGGTGCGTGAGCGGGCGCGCCGGACCCGGGCCCAGGACGACGCGCTGCTGGCCCAGACCGGCATCCGCGCCCTGCGGCGCGAGCCGGTGTTCCGCACCCCGTTGCCGATGCCCTCGCAGGCGCTCGAGGCCGCCATCCGCGACGAGCCGGTCGGCGACGGCGACGAGGTCGACACCTGGGCCGCGGCCGAGGCCCAGCGCGGCGAGGCCAGCCGCGGCCCGAGCGCCGGCGCCGCTCCGCGCACGCTGGTCGCCCGCCACTGCTACATCTGCAAGGGCGACTTCCAGCAGCTGCACGACTTCTACGATCAGATGTGCCCGCGCTGCGCCGAGTTCAACTGGCGCAAGCGCAACGCCAGCGCCGACCTGCGCGGCCGCGTCGTGCTGGTGACCGGAGCCCGGGTCAAGATCGGCTACCAGGCCGCGATCAAGTGCCTGCGCGCCGGCGCCGAGACGGTGGTGGTCACCCGCTTCCCGCGCGACGCCGCCCGCCGCTTCGCCACCGAGGCCGACGCCGGCGACTGGCTGAGCCGGCTGCACGTGTACGGGTGCGACCTGCGGCACACGCCGAGCGTCGAGACCCTGTGCCAGCACCTCGTCGCCACCCTGCCCCGCCTCGACGGCCTCATCAACAACGCGTGCCAGACGGTGCGGCGGCCGTCGGGCTGGTACGACCACCTGCTGGGCGACGAGGCCACCAGTCGCGCCGCCCTGCCGCCGGCCGAGCGCGCCGTGCTCGACCGCTTCTTCGCGCTGCGCGACGGCGCCGACGGGCGCGCGCGGCTCGCCGACGCCCACGCCGACGCCGATTCCGGACGGGCCTCGCTGGTCACCGCCGATGGCGACCAGGCGGCGGCGGTCGGGCTGTGGCGCTCGGCCGTGTTGTCGCAGGTGCCGCTGCTGGCCGACGACCTCGAGCGCGGCAGCCACCTGTACCCAAGCGGTCGCCTCGACGCCGACCTGCAGCAGGTCGACCTGCGCGAGTTCAACAGCTGGCGCATGACCATGACCGACGTCCCGGTGGCCGAGCTGCTCGAGGTCCACCTGGTCAACGCGGTCGCGCCGTTCGTGCTGGGCGCGCGCCTCAAGCCGCTCATGGCCCGGGTCCCGACCCGCGACACCCACATCGTCAACGTGTCGGCGATGGAGGGCCAGTTCTACCGGCGCTGGAAGACCGACAAGCACCCGCACACCAACATGGCCAAGGCCGCGCTCAACATGATGACGCGCACCTCGGCGGCCGACTACGTCAAGTCCGGCATCCACATGAACGCGGTCGACACCGGCTGGGTCACCGACGAGGACCCGGTGCAGATCGCGGCCCGCAAGCAGGCCGAACACGGCTTCCACCCGCCGCTCGACATCGTCGACGGCGCCGCCCGCATCGTCGACCCGCTGTTCGACGGCATCACCACCGGCCAGCACCTGTGGGGCCTGTTCCTCAAGGACTACAAGCCGGCGCCGTGGTGAGTCAGATCCACCCGAGCGCGGCCAGCCCGGCCATCACCCCCAGCCCGTACAGGCCAGCGCCGATGTCGTCGAGCACCACGCCCCATCCGCCCGGCAGGCGCTCGTCGATGGCCCGGACCGGCGGCGGCTTGGTGATGTCGAGGGCGCGGAACACCACGAAGCCGACGCCGAGCACCAGCCACGACGAGCGATCGACCAGGGCCACGGTCACCAGGTAGCCGGCGACCTCGTCGATCACGATCCGGCCCGAGTCGTGGCTACCCCAGGCCCGGTCGGCCGTCGCCGCCGCCCACACCGCGACCAGCGTCACGGCCACGACCAGGGTGGCAAAGAGCGGCAGGCCGACCCCGGCCAGGGCCCAGGCCAGCGGCACCGCGACCACCGTGCCGCAGGTACCCGGGGCGACCGGCGAGTAGCCAGCGCCGCCGGCGGTGGCGATGACCCGGGCGACCAGGCTGGGCACCCGCCCCGGCGGCGCGGCGGCGGGGGACGGGCTGGTGGGGTCGGGGGCGCTGGCCATCGGGGAACCTCGGACCCGGCCGAGCCGCGGCCTGGAACGGACTTTTCCGGCTTTTCCGGTGAACCGTCCAGGGCCAACCAGGGTCAAATCGACTCACTCACCCCACTGACAACGGCCTTGGCCTTGTCGGGGTCGGGTGGTAAACCGCCTCGGTCCTGGCCCCCCTCCCCCCGTGCTGACCGATCGCCTCATCCTCCTGGCTCCCGCGCTGCTCGCCACCGGCTTCATGCTGCTGGCGTTCGTGCTGTACGCCGTGCGGTGCGCGCTCGGGCGTCCGCCGGCGGTGACCGCGCTCAAGCACAACGAGTTCTTCGGCCCGTACGTGGCCCGCTACATCCTGTGGCTGATCGGCCCGGTCGAGCGCGTGCTGCTGGGCCGGGTCTCGGCCAACGCCATCACCTGGGCCTCGCTCCTGCTGTGCGCCGGCGCCGGCGTCGCCGCCGCCACCGGCAGCCTGGCCACCGCGTGCTGGCTGTACGTCCTGGCCGGCGTGCTCGACCTGCTCGACGGCCGGCTGGCCCGGGCCAGCGGCACGCAGAGCCCGGCCGGGGCGCTGTTCGACTCGGTCGCCGATCGGTGGGGCGAGCTGGCGGTGTTCGCCGGCTTCGCCTGGTACCTGCGCGCCACGCCGTGGCTGCTCGCGGTCATGCTGGCGGTGGCCGGTTCCATGATGGTCAGCTACACCCGGGCCCGCGGCGAGGGCCTCGGCCTGGCCCTGCGCGGCGGCGTGATGCAGCGGGCCGAGCGGATCGTGCTGGTCTCGGCCGGCGCCCTGGTCGGCGCCTGGTTCGCGGCCGCGGCCGACACCAGCCACCACGCCGCCACCGCGCTCGGTGGCGCCCTGCTCGCCACCGGCGCCGCCTCGACCTTCACCGCCCTCGGCCGCTGGCTCGAGGGCTACCGCGCGCTGGCCGCGCAGGAGCAGGCCGCCGCGACCGCGACCGTGACCGTCGCCAGCGACAAGGCGCCGATCGACAAGCTCGGCGCCGACAAGCTCGGCGCCGACAAGCAGGCCGGCCGCGAGCCGGCCCCGGTCGTCGCCGTCGCCGCCTCGCCGCGCCGGACCACCGGCGCCCCGAGCACCCCGGCCTCGCCGGGCGTCGCCTGACGCTGGCGCGGCCGCGGCTACGCCTCGGCCTCGGCCTCGGTCACCGCCAGGATGTCGGCGGCCGACCAGTGTGGCGCGTCGTCCGCCAGCTCGCGCAGGAGCTGGGCCAGCTCGCCCGGCTCGGCCGGACAGGCGCACGCCCGCCACCCGGCCGACAGCGCGAGCCGGCTGCGTAGCGCCGCCGAGAACAGGTCGATCCACGTCGGCGCGGTGAACGTGAAGTTGAGCGACAGCGCCATCGAGTCGGCCCGGGTCGCGTGCCAGGTGCCGCGCGGGACGATCAGGACGGAGCCGGGCCGAAGCTCGACGCGGGTGGCGTCGGCCGGGAGCTCGAGCGGCATCGGCAGGGCGGCGTACGACTCGAGCTCGGGCTCGACCGGCAGCCCCATGGCGTGCCGGGCCAGCGGGTTGCGGACGTGGTGGTTGGGCGCCAGCCACCACGTCTTGTGCCCGGTCAGCTGCACCACGACGTTGATGTTGTGATCGAAGTGCGGGCCGGTGCCGCCGCCGGCCGGCGTGGCGTAGACCATGCAGCGCTGCTGGGTCAGCGCCGACAGGCCGAGCTCGCCCCGCAGCGCCACCAGCCACGGCGGCAGCTCGGGCAGGTAGCGCTGCACCTGGTCGAACAGCAGGCTCATGCCGCTGGCCAGCAGCATGGGCGCGTCGGTCGCCGACACTCCGACCGAGCGCTCCTCGTCGCCGCGCCCGGCCGGGTCCCGCACGGAGGCGGTGATCGGCGCCGGCCAGGCCGCCAGCAGCGCCTCGATCGAGCTCAGCCGCGGCAGGCCGCGCAGCACGTCGACCGCGAGTGACGGCTCGTGGCCGACCCACCAGGCGCCGCGCTGCACCTGATCGCGCACCACCTCCAGCGGCAGCGGCACCCCGAGCGCGACCAGACCGGGGCTCACGAGGACACGGAGGACATGGCGCCAGGTACCACGGAAGTCGCCCCGGTCGGCTCCCGTGCTGCGACCGCGAATTCCGCGGTACGGTGGCGGCATGAACCGGCGCCTCGTGCTTGCCTCCGCCGCGGCGGTCGTCCTGACCGGGTCGGCGCCGGCGCGCGGCAACGGGCGGCCCCCGGCGACGACCGGGGTGCACACCCAGCCCGGCGCCAGCACCGACATCTACCTGTCGTCGACCTTCGGGCTGCTCATCAGCCGGGATGACGGCTGCTCGTTCCGGTGGATCTGCGAGGGCAACATCGGCTACGGCGGCATGTTCGACCCGAAGTACGCCGTCACCGCCGACGGCACCATCTTCGCCACGACCTTCAACGGCCTGCGGGTCAGCCGCGACGGCGGCTGCTCGTTCACCACCGCGACCGAGGACGCGCCCAAGGCCGACCCCGGCCGCTTCGCCGGCAAGTGGGTCGACGCGATCGAGCTCGGCCCGGACGGCGAGCTGTGGGTGGCGACCGCGGCGTCGGGCGACGACAACGACCTGTACCGCTCGACCGACGGCGGCCGCACCTTCGTCGCGCGCGGGCGCAACTCGCCGACGATGTGGTGGAAGAGCGTCAAGGTCGCGCCGAGCCAGCCGGCGCGGGTCTACATCAGCGGCTACCAGGTGTCGAGCGCGGCCGACGACGGCGGCCTGGCGCCGCCCATCACCCAGGCCTTCCGCAGCGACGACGGCGGCGACACCTGGTCACCACCGCTGCCGCTCGATGGCGTCGCGCTGCACACGACGCCGCTGGTGACGGTCGAGGCGGTCGACCCCGGCAACCCCGATCGCCTGTACCTGCGCTCGTCCGGCGCCAACCCGCCCGGCGGCGATCGCCTGTACCGCTCGACCGACGGCGGCCAGGCCTGGACCGAGGTGCTGGTCACCACCGATCCCATCAACCGCGTGCTCCTCCGCGCCGGCGGCGAGGTGCTGGTGGCGACCACCATGTCGGGGCTGTACCGCTCGGCCGACGGCGTCGCGCCGCTGGCGCCGGTGCCCGGCGCACCCAAGACCGCCTGCCTCGACCAGCGTGGCGACGGCACCCTGCTCGCGTGTGGGACCAACTGGGATCCCGACTTCAAGGCGCTGGCGCGCTCGGCCGATGGCCTGACCTGGACCAAGACCTTCCGCTTCGCCGAGCTGGCCGGGCCGGTCAGCTGCCCGGTCGGCTCGCCGCAGCACGACATGTGCGAGGCCCAGCTGTGGCCGTCGCTGCGCGAGCAGTTCGGCGCCGCTGCTCCGGCCTGCGCCGGCGGCGCGGTCGACGCCGGGGCGATCGGGCCCGACGCCCGCGGCGGCGGCGGCGCCGGCGGCTGCTGCGATGGCGGCGGCGCCGCCGGCAGCTTCGCCGCGGCCGGCCTGGTCGCCGCCCTGGCCGGCCGGCGCCGGCGCCGGCGCTAGCAGGACGCTGACAAACGCGGCGCAGCCGCGTTTGCAGCGACCTGCCCCGTGCCCGTGCCCGTGCCCGTGCCCGTGCCCGATCTGGGCGGTCAGGCTCCGGCGAGACGGGCTAGCATGGCGACGACGCGCTCGAGCAACTCGAGCGCGGGCGTCAGGACGCTGGCGGCGACGGCCTTGCGGCGGTCGCGGATGTCGAGCGATCGGGCACGGGCACGGGCATTGTCGAGTCTGGACTTGTCGAGTCACGGCACGACGAGGCGCGGCGCGGCGGCGACGACGGGCACGGCCGCGGCCAGGGCGGCGCCGGCGGCGCGGACGGCGTCGGCCTCGGCGCCGTGCAGCACCAGCGGGTACAGCGGCCGCGTCGCCGGTGCCTCGGCCCGGCTGGCGTCGACGTCGAGCCAGCGCTGGCCGAGCTGGACCTGGTTCCAGCGGTGCCGCCACAGACGGTCGCCGTCGCGGACCCACCCGGTCGCGACCCGGACCTCGAGCCCGACGGCGCGGGCGGCGCTGGCGAACGCGGTGGCGTAGCTGGTGCAATCGCCGACCCCGGAAGCGGGGTCGGCCGAGGCGTCGAGGGCGGCGTGGACCGCGGCGGCGACGGCGCGGGCCGAGGCCAGCGCGGCCGACGGTGTGGGTGGCCCGAGCGCGGGCCGGCCGGCGCCGAGCCGGCGGCCGTCGACCCACAGCGCGACCAGCGTGGTCGGGCCCAGCGCCGGCGGCACCGGCACCGCGGCGGCGGCGACGACGTCGATGGCGACGAAGTCTGGCGCCGGCGCGGCCGGGTCGACCGCGGTCGCGGTGACCCCGTCGGCCCCGGCCACGATCGCGGGGGTGCCGTCGACGCCCAGGGTGATGACCGACCGGCTCGAGGCCGGCGGCGGGCCGGGCAGGTCGAGCCGGGCGATGGCGAGGTCGCCGGCGCGAGTGACCACGCCGTCGGCCAGGGCCAGCTGGTGCCCGGCCAGCACGACCGGCCCGACGAAGCGCTGGTCGCGCGCGACCAGATCGGGCACCAGCTCGGCCGGGACGGCCGTCGCCGGCGCCGTCCGGACCGGCCCCGGCCTGCCGTCGTCGAGCCGCCAGCGACCATCGTCGGCCCGGGTCGCGACCCCGTGCCAGCGCGCGCCGGCGTCGACCTGCTCGACCTCGATCCGGTCGGCTCGGAGCGCGTGGTCGGCCTCGACCCGGATGGTGGTGGTGGTGGTGACCTCGGCGCCGAGGCGCTGGACCCGGACGTGCTCGGACCGGGTCAGGTGCAGCCGACCACCGCGCCAGGTCCGGACCTCGCGAGCGTGGCCGATGATCGCGCCGCCCCAGGTCAGGACGTAGGCCCGCTCGTCGCGGATCGGCGCCGGCGCCAGGTCGAGCTCGCCCGGCGCGGCGACCACGCCGACGCCAGGCTGCCGCGGGGCGCAGGCGGCCAGCAGCAGCAGCGAGAGCCCGGCCAGGAGGCCAAGGCGCCAGCTCGGGTAGCGCCAGCGCACGCCCAGCTCGCGCTGGATCCGGCCGGCGTCGACGCGGCGATCGGCGGTGAGCATGGCCGCGGCCTCGGCCCCGACCTCGGCCGCGCTTGCCCGCGGCGGCGGCGGCAGCCCGAGCCGGGCCGCGACCGCGTCGGCGACCTGACCCGAGGGGGCCGGGTCGTCGTCGGCCACGTTGTAGATGGCGCCGCGCGGCGCGCGCGCGCCGGCGGCGACGATGGCGCTGGCCAGATCGTCGACGTGGATGCGGCTGACCGCGGTGCCGTCGCCGATCACGCGATAGCTGCCGGCGCGCAGGCGATCGGCGACCGAGCGGCCCGGGCCGTAGATGCCGGCCGGGCGCAGGATGGCGTAGCGCTGGTCGGGCCCGACGCCGGCGCCGATCGCCGCCTCGGCCCGGACCCGGGCCACGCCGCTGGGGCCGAGCGGCGCCAGCGGCCAGCGCTCGTCGACCCAGGCGCCGCCGCCCGCCCCGTACACCCCGGTCGACGACACGTACACGATGGCCGCGCCGCCGGCGCGGGCCAGCAGCGCCTCCTCGCGCGCGCCCGGGCTCGGCCCGGGCGGGGCCAGATCGACGACGATGGCCGAGGCCGGCCACGGCGGACCGCCGCCGTCACCAGGATGGTCGAGGTCGACCGCCAGGCCGCGGGCGGCGCCCAGCTCGGCCGCCTGCGCCGTCGCCGCGGCGCCATCGCGGCGCGCCACCCACAGCGTCGCCCCGGCCGCGACCAGGCGCCGGGCCAGCACCACGCCGGTGAAGCCGGCGCCGACGATGATCCACGGGCCGGGGCCAGCCGCCACGACCTCGGCCCGGTCCCCGCCCGGCGTGCCGGCGACGGTCATCGCCCGGCCGCGCGGCCCGACCACTCCTCGTAGGCGTGGATCCGCTTGGCCAGCGCCGTCAGATCCTCGCCGCTGCGGGCGCGCTCCTCGGCGGCGACGATGAGCAGGCCCATCGCCGCCTGCAGGAGGCGACCACCCGGCAGCGGCAGGTTGGCCCCGCGCAGGGCGTACTCGCGCACCTCCTCGGTCCGGAACGCGACCTGGCCGACCTGGAGGAAGCCGTCGCGCACGTGCACCACCTCGGCCCCGACCAGCAGGGCGCGCTCGACCTCGCGCCGCGCCACCTGCGCGCCCTTGCCGGCGGCCTGGGCGTGCAAGCGCCGGCGCGCGTCCTCGTACACCTCGGGCCGACCGATCGGCGCGCCGCGGGTGTACGGCGCGAGCTGGTCGGCCACCTGCTTGGCCGCGTCGGGTCCGTCGACGACGTGCAGCGCCACCTCGAGGTCCCCCAGCGCCAGCAGCAGGTCGCGGCTGCGCGCCCGCCGGCGCGCCTCCGAGAAGCGCTCGTGCGCCAGGTACGCCAGCAGCGCGCACGCGAACACCCCACCCGGGACCCACGACAGCGCCGCCGCCGCCGCGCCGCCGGTGGCCGCGACCGAGGCGGCGACCGCGCCGGTCGGGGACCGGCCGATCAGCTCGACCCGGTCGAGCAGGCGAGCGTCGAGCCGGATGGCCGGGTTGCCCGGCGGGGCGATGACCAGGTGGCCCCCATCGACGCCGATGCCGCTGCGCGGCAGCAGGCGCGACCGGTCGAGCGCGGCCGGCACCACGCCGCCGTCGAGTTCGGCCTCGGCCGCCGAGGCCGACGGCCGCTCGCTCATCGCCGCCCCCGGCTCACAGGGTGACCACTCCCAGCTCGGCCAGGCGCACGAACGCCAGCAGGGCCTCGGCCTCGCGCGACGGCACGGTGCGGATGAGCGACAGGAGGTCCCACCGACCGTCGACCCGCAGCACCAGCTCGCGCTCGAACTGGCCCAGCTCGGCGACCGACTCGACCCCGGTCCGGCGCGGCACCACGTGCTGGGCCAGCAGCGTGCGCGCGACCTCGGCGACGCGGGCCCGCTGCACCGCCGAGAACGCGCGCCGGACCTCGACGTCACCCGGCTGCTGCAGCAGCGCGCGCCGGGCCAGGTCGAGCGCGCCGACGCGATCCCCCTGGCGCAGCCGGCCGCGCGCGCCGGCGATCAGCTCGTGCGCCGAATCGGTCCGGGCCCGGCGCCGGCGGTCGATCGTCAGCGCCCCGGCGTTGACCCAGTCGGTCAGGGTGACCAGCACGGCAAAGCGCTCGCCGCCGGTGCCGGCGGCCAGCTGCGCCACGGTGCGGCCCTGGCCGACCTGGCGCCACAGGCGTCCGGCGTCGACCGGCGGCTCGACCGGGGTCGCCGGTGGCGCGGCGGTGCCGGCGCTGACCTGGAACGAGACGTCATCGGAGCCGATCAGGGCGGCCGCCTTGGCCAGGCGCTCGCGCCGACGCCGGGCGATGGCCAGGCACACCTCGACCGGGATGCCGGCGGCGACGCCCGCGCCGGCCGGGTTGGGCCGCGGCACCACCTCGAACTCGCCGTCGGTCCAGCTGACCACGTCGGTCACCGCCTCGCGGATCTTGGTGGCCAGCACCTCGACCAGCGTGTCCTCGCTGACCAGGCCGGCCATCTGCATCACCTTGGCCAGCGGCACCCCGGTCTCGGCCCGGGCCTCGAGCGAGTCGGTCAGGCCGCGATCGGCCAGGTGGCCCGACGCCGACAGCACGGTGCCGAGCTGCTCCTCGGCGCGGCTCGACGCCGCCCACAGCACCTGCCCGCCCGCCAGCGCCAGGCTGCGCACCGCGTCGGCCCCGGTCACCGTCACCACCAGCGCGACCTTGCGCCGGCCGGCCCATTCGAGGACGTCCTCGGCGGGCATGGTCGACAGCTGGCCGCGCACCGACATGCTTGGAGCATAGCGGATCCTCCGCTACAGTGGCCGCATGGCCCCGGGAGTGTCGTCCGACAAGTCACGTTACCTCGTCGATGCTCGCACCCTGGTCGCCGGCGGGGTCGCCCTCGTCGTGAGCGGCGTCCTCGTCGCGCTGTTCCTGTGGATGGTCGCCCCGGCCGCGGCACGCGAGGTCAAGGCGGCCTGCGCCGGCCTACGCCCGACGCTGTCCAACCCGGCGTTGTGCCCCGAGGGCCAGGACAGCTGCACCCTGCCGCAGCCGGCGCCCGACTTCACGGTGACGGCGCACGACGGGCGGCAGATCCAGCTGTCGCAGTTCCGCGGCAAGGTCGTGCTGCTCAACTTCTGGGCCTCGTGGTGCGCGGTGTGCAAGGCCGAGAAGCCGTCGCTGCGGGCGATGAGCGCCGAGCTGTCCAGCGACGACTACGTGGTGGTGACGCTGGCGTCCGACGCCGAGTGGGCCAAGGTGCTGCTGGCGATCGCCCTGGCCCACAACCCGGCCCAGGTGCCCGACAAGTTCAAGGACGCCCAGGCCGCGGCGCCGACCATGGAGGAGGCGCTCAGCATCTACGGCAAGGCCATGCCGCGCGGCACGCCGTACCAGGTCTTCCTCGACCAGCCGAGCGGCGACGACAACCTCGGCCAGGTCGCCCAGCGCTGGGGCATCGAGAAGGTGCCGGAGAGCTTCCTCATCGATCGCGAGGGCCGCATCCGCTACTACTTCGTCAACAAGCGCGACTGGACCGCCTCGGTCGCCGCCACCTGCATCCGCTCGCTGGTCGACGAGTAGGCCCGGCGCCGCCACGCCATGGCCAAGATCCTGATCATCGACGACGAGCCCGACGTGGTCCGCCTGCTGGCCAAGACGCTGGCCGTGCGTGGCCACACCGTGGTCACCGCGCGCGACGGCGCCGAGGCGTTGCGCCGAGCTGGCGACGACGTGCCCGACCTGATCATCGTCGACCGGCACCTGCCCAAGATCGACGGCAACGAGGTGTGCCGGCGGCTGCGCCTGACCCCGTCGACCAAGGCGGTGCCGATCCTCATGATGACCGCGGCCGAGGTCGCGCTCGAGGACGTCACCGCCGCCGGCGCGCCCGACGCGTTCGTGCTGCGGCCGTTCCTGCGCGAGATCATGGCCAGCAACGTCGAGCGCCTGCTGGCGCAGCGGCGGCCCCGGCGCGTGACGCGGTGACCGCGCCGGCCCTGGGCCGGCCCGCGGCGGTGCCCTTCACCATCCTCACCGGCTGGCTCGGCGCCGGCAAGACGACCACGCTCAACCAGCTGCTCGGCGCCTCGGGCGGGCTCGGCCGCCGCGTCGCCGTCCTGGTCAACGAGCTCGGCCGCATCGCCATCGACACCAAGCTCATCATCGGCGGAGGTGGCGACGTGCTCGAGCTGGCCGGCGGCTGCATCTGCTGCAAGGTCGACCTCAAGAGCGACCTGTGGGACGGCATCGGCGAGGTGATCGTGCGGTCGCGGCCGGAGCACGTGGTGCTCGAGACCACCGGCATCGCCGAACCGGCCGCCATCCTGGCCAACCTGGATCGGGTCCCGGTCGCGGTGCGTGACCTGGTGCAGCCGGCCGGGGTGGTGTGTGTGGTCGACGCCGAGGCCGCGGCGTCGACGCTGTCGCGGCGCGAGGAGGCGCGTGAGCAGGTGCTGGCCGCCGACCGCCTGCTGCTGCGCAAGCTCGACCGCGCCGACGCCGACGCGGTGCGGACGTGTCACCACCTGCTCGACGAGCTGGCCCCGGGCGCCGATCGGGCCAGCTTCCCCGACGACGAGGCCGGGGTGCGAGCGCTGGCCGGCTGGCTGCTGGCGCCGCGCCGGTGGACGCCGCCGCCCAGGCCGACCCACCGGCACGACGGCGCCGGGGATCACGGGCACGGCGGCCAGCTGGCCGCCATGGTGTTCACCGACGACCAGCCGCTGCTGGCCGAGCGGGTGCTGGCGGTGGTGCGCGGGCTCGGTGATCAGCTGATCCGGGCCAAGGGCTTCGTCCACCTGGCCGAAGGTCGTGGCTGCGAGTACCTCGAGAAGGCCGGGCTGCACACCAGCCTGGGCCCCGCGCCACCGTCGACCGCGCTGCCGCGCCGGTCCGAGCTGGTGCTCATCGGCGACGGCCTCGACGAGGCCGCCATCCGCCGCGCGTTGTGGGCGTGCCGGGTCGGCGCCCGGTCGGACCAGCAGGGCTAGCGAGCCGCCGCGGCCACCTCGGGCGCAGGCGGTCGGCGGGCGGTGGCCAGCGCCTCGGCCAGCGCGTCGCGGGGGAACGGCTTGGACAGGAACACGCTGGCGCCGGCGGCCATCAGCTGCTCGATGTCCTGCCCCTTGGGGAAGCCGGAGATGACGATGATCGGCACGGCGGGGTCGATCTCGCGCAGCGCGCGGAAGCACTCGCCGCCGGTCATGCCAGGCATGGCCAGATCGAGGATGACCGCGGCGAAGCCGTGCGGGTCGGCGCGGAAGCGGGCCAGGCCGGCCGCGCCGCCGTCCGCCTCGACCATGGTTCGGCCAAGCCCGGTCAGGGACCGCCCGACCGCGCGCCGGATGAGCGCCTCGTCGTCGATGACCAGCAGCGGGCGCGGGTCATCGGCGCAGGCGCTGGGCGCGGTCGGCGTCGAGCGCGCCGGCAGCTCGGCCGGGATGGGCAGCAACACGGTGGCATGGGCGCCGCGACCTGGCAGGCTGGTGAAGCCGACCGCGCCGAGGTGGTCACGCACCGTGCCGTAGACCATGGCCAGGCCGAGCCCGCTGCGCTCGGCGCTGCTCGACTTGGTCGAGAAGAACGGCTCGAACACCCGCGCCAGCGTGGCGGCGTCCATGCCGACGCCCTGGTCGACGACCTCGAGCGCCAGGTACCGGCCCGGCGCCAGCTCCGGGTGCGTGCCAGCCACGACCACGCGCTCGGACAGGCGGATGGTGACCAGGCCGCCCTCGGCGCTGGCGTCGATGGCGTTGAGGCACAGGTTCATCACCACCTGCGATAGCTGACCGGGATCCCCCAGCACCGCGCCGACCGTCTCGTCGAACTCGGTCACGAAGCGGACCCGCCGGCGCGCCGTGCGGGCCAGCATCGCCACCACCTCCTCGACCAGCGTGGCGACGATGACCGCCTCGTGGCGATGCTTGCCGCGACGGGCGAAACCGAGCAGGTCGCGGGTGAGCGAGGCGCCACGCTGGGCCGCGCTGAGGATGGCGCCGAAGTCCTCGCGTGGGCCCGACCCGGGCGGGCAGCTCTCCATCCCCGCCTCGGCCAGCCCGACCACCGCGGCCAGGACGTTGTTCATGTCGTGGGCGATGCCGCCGGCCAGGGTGCCGAGAGCGTCGAGCTTCTGGACGTGACGGAGCTGGTCGGCCAGCGCGCGCTCGCGCTCGCGTAGCGCCTCACGCTCGGCCTCGACCCGGTGCCGCTCGTCGAGCTCGTCGGCCAGGCGGGCCATCGCGGCCTCGAGCTCGGCCTGGCGTGCGCGCTCGGCGGCGCGCAGCCGCAGCTGCGCACCGAGCGCGCGCCGCCGGCCGCGGTGGATGGCGGCGCTGGTGATGAGCGAGGGCAGCCCGAACAGCATGGCCCAGCCCAGCACCTCGTTGTCGGCGAGGACGACCACGCCGATCCCGGTCGCGAGCGCGGCCGCGCCGACCGCGGCGATCCAGGCCACGCGCCGCACGACGATGGCGGCGACCCCGGTCGCGACCAGGCTGTTGTACAGGAGCTCGAGGGGCGCCCCCAGGGTGACGGCGGTGACCAGGTTGTTGCCGACGATGGACAGGGCCAGGGCCAGGGTCAGCCGCTCGTCGCGGACCACCCCGCCCTGGCCGCGCCGCGCCGCGACCGCGACCAGCACGGCGACCAGCCAGCTCGCGGCGTCACAGGCGACGATGAGCGGGTGCTCGCGCCCGGTCGGGAAGAACCGGGCCTGGTTGAGCACCAGGTAGATCGCGAACACCACCGACGCACCGAGCGAGACCCAGGCCAGGGTCTCGCGCACCGCCGCCACGGTCTCGACGTGCTCGGGGGCACGGTCGAGGTCGAACTCGCGATCACCGCCGCTCTCCACCCGGGACCTCCAGCTCGACGGGTCGACCACGGCCGCGCTCCGTACAGGGGTGATCCACACCCGCGGAGCGCTGCGTGGGTCGGCCGAGCGGCCCCGGCCAGCTCAGCGGGCGGGGTGGTCGCCGCCCTGCCAGACCTGGCGCCGGTGCCGGACCGTGAAGCCGAGCGCCTGGTGCAGCGCGAGCGAGGCCGGGTTGGTCGAGGCGATGATGGCGCCGGCCCGGGGGATGCCGGCGGCAGCGGCGGCGGCCAGCATCCGCTCGACCAGGACCCGGCCCAGGCCCCGGCCGCGGGCGGCGGCGGCCACGCCGACGGCGTCGACCACCGCGTGCTCGACCCCGTCGGCATCGGCCTGACGCTGGGCGCGCAGGAACGCGACGTACTCGCCGCGCTCGTCGACCAGCGCGCCGGTCCCGGCGGAGAATGCGCCCGGCTCGTCGAGCGCCTCGTCGATCTGCGCCGCGCTCATCGGCAGCGCGTTGGGCACGTCGGCGAAGGTCTCGTTCTCGAGCGCGCGCAGGCGCTCGCGATCGAGGGCGCCGGCGGCGACGAGGTGCAGGTCGGGTGGAGGCGCGGTCGGCGCGGGCGCCGGTGTGGTGGCGCGGACCAGGTCGAGGAACTCGAACTGCGGGGTGAACCCCGCCGCCGCCAGCGCCGCGGCCCGCGCCGACGACGGGTCGCCGGTCGAGGTGCGGATCCACGGCGCGCCGGCCGCGGCCTGCACGGCGCGCAGCTCGGCCAGCAGGCGCTCGGCGGCGGCGCGGGCGTGCGGGCCGGCCCCGGTCATGAACGGGGTCGCGAACATCGCGCCCGGGCCGACGACCCAGCCGGCGGCGCCGGCGACCAGGCCGCCGACGTGGGCGACCCGGACCTGGGCGCCGTGGCCGCGCGCGGCGTCTTGCAGCGCGGTGCGCAGCTCGGCCAGGGTCAGGCGCGGCGCGGTGCCGGCCTCGGCGTGCTGCAGCGCCAGCAGCGCTGGCAGATCGCCCGGGTCGAACCCGCGCACGGTCATCATCGCGCCCCGCCCGGCACGTGTTGCACCCGCACCTCATCGTCGGGGCCGAGGTCGCCGCTGGCGCGGGCCGGGGTCAGCGCCAGCACGTCGCCGCGGCGAGCATCGTCGAGGGCGCTGTTGCCGGCGCCACGGTGCCGGCGCAGCAGGCGCACCGTGGTCGCGCCATCCTGGCCACACACCGGCACCTCGATCTTGCCCTTCTCGTGGCGAGGTCGCCCGATCACCCGCAGCTGGTCGGTCCCGCCGACGTTGCCAGGTCGGTGCCGCAGCACCAGGTACGCGAACTTGAGCTCGCCGTCGCGCAGCCCGGTGGTGGTGGCGAGCTGGCGCGCCCGCTCGGGCAGCGTGTTCGGGCGCTCCTCGTGGCACCAGGCGTCGGCGCTGGTCAGCATGGGGCACGGCGCCTCGGCGCGGGTGCACGGCGCGAACACGTGACCGAGTCGGTGGGCGACGACGTGATCGCGCAGCGCGTGCAGGGCGCGCGCGGTGGCCTGCAGCGCCGGCTCGATGATCACCAGCGCGCCGGCCGGCTCGAGCCGGTCGAGCCCGCCGGTGATGACGCCGACCCGGTCGGCCTCGGCCAGCTCGTTGAGGACCGAGCCACACAGGACCAGGTCGGCCGGCGCGGTGCCGGCGCGGGCGCGGGCGTCGCCGACGTCCCCGACCCGGATCACGATCTCGAGCGGGATCGCCGCGGCCGCCGCGACCGCGGTCAGCGCGGCCCGGGCGATGGCCAGGGCGCGGGCGTCGCGATCGACCATCGTCAGGTGGACGGCGGGCGCTCCGGCTGGGCTGGTGGCGAGGAAGCGGAGCAGGCCGAGCCCGAGCGCGCCGCAGCCGGCGCCGAGGTCGAGCACCACCAGCGGACGCCCCGGCGCCGGCACCGGCAGCGCGCCGGCGCCGGCCAGCTCCGCCAGCGGCACCATCACCTTGTCGACGTCGGCCACGGTGAAGAACAGCGCGCGCGCGGCCAGGTCGCCGTCGCCGTCGGTCGGCGCCGCCAGCGCGCTGCGCTCGCTGGTGTACCGGCGCGAGCGGTCGATCACCGCCCGGGTCAGGCGGGGGCCGGCGCTGGCCGCCGGCACCACCGCGGCGGCGGCCTGGCGCAGCGCCGCCTCGACGTCGTCGAGGGTGATCACGGCCCGGCCAGCTCCAGCGCCACCTCCGCGGTGCGCCCGGCCACCACCGTGGCCTCGCCCCGCACCACCCGCTCGGGCCGCCCGGCCCGGGCCGGCATCCAGGCCAGCACCGGGTGCTTGCCCGGGCCGACCCCGGTCAGGCGGACCGCGCCGGTGTCGTCGGTGACCCCGACCTGCCGGTGCGGCGCCACCACCACCAGCGCGCCGTCGCCGTCGGGGTCGATCACCAGCGCGGTCGGGCCCGGCAGCTCGACCACGGCGGCGTGGCCGATCACCGGCAGGGTCACGGTGCGGGCGGCACCCTCGGCCAGGCCACCGAGCGGCGCCGGCACCGGCTGCAGCACGAC
Source organism: Kofleriaceae bacterium (assembly GCA_018058095.1). Taxonomy (GTDB): domain Bacteria; phylum Myxococcota_A; class Polyangia; order Haliangiales; family Haliangiaceae; genus JABFXX01. The sequence goes on along the minus strand of JAGPCO010000085.1, from coordinate 4,086 downwards.
GGCGCGGCCACCCTCCTCGCCCAGGGTCACGGTCAGCCGGACCGGGGCACGACCGACCACGACCCGCGGCCGCGCCGCGCAGTCGGCCAGCCGGATCGACAGCTCGTGCGGCTTGGCGCCGGCGGCGGGCGCGCTGGTCGGCGCCCCGGGCGCGGCGGGCGCATCGACGATGGCGACGACGACGTCGGCCACGCCCCACAGCGTGTGGACCTGGGCCTGGGCCCGGCCGGGCCGGCCGCAGCGCGCGCGTGGCCCCGGGCCGCGCACCTCGGCCGGGGCGCGGGTCCACACCACCTTGGCCACCACGTCGCCGGTGGTGGCGCCGGGCACCGGCGGCAGCGGCGCGGCGTCGACCCCACCAGCGCCGGCGCCGATCGGCTCGTCGTCGTCGCCATCGTCGCTGCCAGCGCCGGCGCCGCTCGGGTCAGGCTCGCTGCCTGGCGCGGCATCGGCGCTCGGCGCGGCCGCGCCACCCGAGCCGTTGGTCGGCGCGGCGTCGTCGCGCCGACCGCGTCCGCCGCCCGAGCAGGCCAGCACCAGCGCCGCGGCCAGGGCTGCGCCGCGCCTCACGCCCGCCACCCGGCGACCTCGCGCACCACCCGGCGGGCGTCGGCGATGACGTCGTTGAGGCCGACGCCGTGGTAGTCGGCGCCGGCCAGCACCATCCGGCTGGCCCGGACCCGGCCGTCGAGCTCGGCCACCCGCTCGCGGTGGCCGACCGGGTACTGGGCGATGCCGGCTGGCCAGCGGATCAGCTCGACGTGGGTCGGCGCGGCGCTCACCCCGAGGGTGCGAGCGAGATCGGCCCGGGCCGCGGCCACCAGCGCGTCGTCGTCGAGCCCGACCGCGCCCGGATCACGCGCGCCGCCGTAGATGCAGCGCAGCAGGACGTGCCCGGCCGGCGCCCGCCCCGGCCACACCGTCGACTCGAACACCACGCCGAGCAGGCGCGCCGCCTCGCCCTGCGCCACCAGCAGGCCGAAGCCGTCGGCCGCGCGCGGCACGGCGGTGGCCGGGTAGCCGAGGTACAGCACCGCGGCCGGCGCGCGCTGGAAGCCGGTCAGCCGCGCCGCCAGCACCGGATCGGCCCCGGCCACCAGCTCGGCGGTGGCGCGCGCCGGCAGCGCCAGCACCACGCCGCGCCCGCGCACCCGGCCGGTGTCGGTCACCACCTCGACGCCGTCACCACTCGCCACCAGCGCGCGCGCGGTGACGCCGCAGCGCAGGGCCGGGCCGAGCCGCTCGGCCATCGCCGTGACCATGGCCTGCATGCCGCCGACCGGCGCCAGCAGCCCGCGCGGGTGGCGACGGCGCGGCGACGACGCGGTCACCCCGGCCAGCCGGCGCAGGCCCTGCCGTAGCGCGCCGCGGACCAGGCCACCGTCGGCGTCGAGCGCGGCCAGCTTGGGGAAGCCGGCCGCCAGCGACACCGCGTGGGCGTCGGCGGCGAAGATGCCGGTGACGAACGGGGCGACGATGGCGCGCGCGACCTCGGGCCCGAGCCGGCGCGCGGCGAAGGCGTGGATCGACTCGTCCCCGGCATGGGCCGGGTCGCGCCCGGGCCGCAGCGGCTCGCGCACCAGATCGAGCTTGCCGCGCCAGGTCAGGAGGTCGGTCGTGACCAGCTCGAGCGGGTTACGCGGCAGGCGGCGCAGCGCGCCGTCGAGGTAGATCCAGCGGCTGCGTGCGGCCGGGGCCGCGGCCTGCACCGCCACGCCGAGCTCGTCGCACAGCGCGGCGGCGCCGTCGTCGGCGCTGCCCAGGAACGAGCTGGCCGCGCGCTCGTGCAGGTAGCCGTCGACGGCGACGGTGCCGACCACGCCGCCGGGCGTCGGCCCGGCCTCGAGCACCACCACCTCGTGCCCGGCCTGGGACAGGCGCAGCGCCGCCGCCAGCCCGGCCACGCCACCGCCGAGCACCAGGACCGGGTCGGTCGCGCCGCTGCTCATGTCAGGCCCGCGCCGACAGCTCGCGCACCGCCTCGACCATGACCCGCACGTGCTCGGGGTTGGTCGACGGCAACACGCCGTGGCCGAGGTTGAAGATGTGCCCGACCGGGCCGGCCTGGCCGAGGATGTCGGCGACCCGCTGCCGGATCGCCGCCGGCGTCGCGAACAGCGCGCCCGGGTCCATGTTGCCCTGCAGCGCCACCCCGTCGCCGACCCGGCGCCGGACCTCGCCCAGGTCGATGCGCCAGTCGACGCCGAGCACGTCGGCGCCGCAGCTGGCGTAGTCGGCCAGGTACGGCGCGCAGCCGTTGGTGAAGTAGATCACGGGCACCGGCCGGCGGGCGAACGTCGGCGAGGCGCGCAGGCGGGTGATGACCTCGCGCGCCCACCGCAGCGGGAACTCGCGGTAGTCGGCCGGGCTGACGATGCCAGCCCAGCTGTCGAACAGCTGGACCGCGTCGGCGCCGGCGGCGATCTGCGCCTCGAGGTACACCGCGCAGGTCGCGGCCATCTTCTCGAGCAGCGCGTGCGCCGCCGGCGGATCGCCGTGGATGAAGTGGCGGGTGTGGTCGTAGTCCTTCGAGCCGCCGCCCTCGGCGGCGTAGGTCAGCAGCGTGAACGGCGCGCCGGCGAAGCCGATGAGCGGCACGCGGTCGCCCAGCGCCCGCTTGATCTGCCGGACCGCCTCCATCACCTCACCCAGCTCGGCCTCGGGGTCGGGCACGCGCAGCTTGTCGATGTCGGCCCGGGTCCGCACCGGGTTCATGATCTTCGGGCCCTTGTCGGGGAACTCGACGGTCAGGCCCATGGCCGGCAGCGGCACCAGGATGTCGGAGAACAGGATGGCGGCATCGAAGCCGAACACGTCGATCGGCTGCACCGTGACCTCGGCCGCCAGGGCCGGGGTGTGGCACAGCTCGAGGAACGACACCTTCGAGCGGACCCGCTGGTAGTCGGGCAAGTAGCGCCCGGCCTGGCGCATCATCCAGATGGGCGTCCGCGGCACCGGCAAGCGGTGACATGCGCGCAGGAACAGGTGCTCGGGCTCGGCGGGGGCGGCCATGCGGCCGGCATCCTAGCAGGTTGCCCCGGCGACGCCTCCGCGGCTGCCGGCCAACCCTGCCCGCCCCTCCGGGCGCATCAAAAGGAAATACTCCTCCTCCTTTCAACCCCTTACCCGTCCAGCCGCCGCCCGAATGAACCCAACCTCCGGTCCCTACCCACCTCCCCGCGCCGGCAACCTTTCGCCTCATTCCGTCAGGTTACCAACCTGCCCGTCCGGCCCATCGGACGTCCCCGTCCGAAACCGTCCGCCCCCCGTCCTCAACGGACACCCGGCCCAAGCCATCTCGCCGGCTTACACGACGCCCCACTCCGCGACCCATCCCCTGATCAGGTCTTCACGACCTTGTCTCTGCGGAGGTCTTCACGACCTTGTCTCTGCGATCACGTCTTCACGACCTTGTCTCTGCTGGCTCACGCCATCGGCTGCCACCGCGTCCGCTGATGCGCGGCCAGCACGCGGGCGCGGCGAGCGGCGATCACGGCCGGGTCGATCGGGGCGACGAAGCGGGGCGGGCTCGGGAAGCAGCCGGCCGGGAAGGCCGGCACCTCGTGCTCGCGCCGCCACCGCCGCTCGCGCGCCGCCGCGAACGCCGCGCACAAATACTCGCGGCCGGCCTTGAACGCGTCGCGCCGGTTGCGCTCCGTCGTGTGGCACGGCGGCGCCGCGCCGTGTTTGCTGCGGCTTGGCCGGTCGAGCGGATCCTGCGCCAGCACCGCGGCGCGGCCGAGCGCTGGCGCCTCGCCGCGCGCCGCCGCCGCGTCGCGCTGGATGCCGGCCAGCATGCGCCGCACCCGGTGCAGCCGCTGCTCCTCGCGCAGCCCGCGCCACCCGGGCAGCGGCGACAGGTCGATGAAGTAGGTCTCCACCACCCGCTTGCGCCCCTTCTTCGTCGCCCACCGCCCCACCAGCCGCTCCTTGCCCAGCAGCGCGCTCACGCAGTTCACTGTGACGAGGCCGGGTAACTGATCCATGTGGAGGCCGCCGAACTGATCGCCCTGGGGGCCGCCAAACTGATCGCGCTGGGGGCGGCCAAACTGATCGCGGAGAGGCCGGTGCCGGCGGCACCTGGCC
>JAGPCO010000084.1 GCA_018058095.1 Kofleriaceae bacterium | reverse complement strand
GCTGTGGACAGGCGCAGGGCGTGGCAGGGGTGGTGACGGGCGTGGAGCGGGGCAGCGCCTGCCCACAGCAGTCCGCCCGGGCCTGGACATGCGCACCCTGAGGGGTGATTCCACCCTGGACCGTGACCCAGACACCCGGCTTCGCCGGGTGGGGTCAGGGACGGATTCGAAAGAATCCGGTTGGGGGAGCCACGACAGCCCCGGGGAGACCGCTGTGGGCAGGCGCCCGGCGAAGCCGGGCGTCAGGGCCCGCGTCAGGGCCCGCCTTCGCCGGGCGCCTGTCCACAGCGCGAGGCCGAAGGCCGACCCCGGGGCGATCCGGAGTCGTTATGGAGTCGGACTCCTAGCGGCTCTTGCCGGAGCCGTACAGCGGCGTGACCGCGGCCGGCTGGCCTGGATCGAGCTCGAAGCTCTCCGCCGTCGATGGGAACGTGCCGGCCCGCACGTCGCGCGTGAAGGCGCCGACGGCGTCGCGGATGCGAGCGCCGAGGGCGTCGTAGCGCCGCACGAACTTCGGCTTGAAGCTGTCGTCCATGCCGAGCAGGTCGTAGATCACGAGGACCTGACCGTCGCACTCCGGTCCGGCGCCGATGCCGATCGTCGGGATCGTCAGCGCCGCCGTGATGTCGGCGGCGATGACCGACGGGATACCCTCGAGCACCAGGCCGTAGGCGCCGGCCTGTTCGAGGGTGCGGGCGTCGTCGAGCAGGCGCTCGGCCGCACCTGGCTCGCGACCCTGGATCTTGAACCCGCCCATCTGATGCACGCTCTGCGGCGTCAGGCCGATGTGGCCCATGACCGGGATGCCGGCCGACACCAGCCGGTGCACCAGCTCGGCGTGCTGGGCCCCGCCCTCGAGCTTGATGGCCTGGCAGCCACCCTCCTTGATCAGGCGGCCGGCGCTGGTCAGGCCCTGCTCGATCGAGCTCTGGTACGACATGAACGGCATGTCGCCCAGGATCTGGGCCCGCTTGGTGCCGCGTGCCACCGCGCGGCAGTGGTAGATCATCTCGTCGAGCGTGACCGGCAGGGTGGTGTCGTGGCCCTGCACGACCATGCCGAGGGAGTCGCCCACCAGCAAGATGTCGGCGCCGGCGCTGTCGAGGAGGCGAGCGAAGGTCGCGTCGTACGCGGTGAGCATGACGATCTTCTCGCCGCGCTCCTTCTGCTTACGCAAGGTGTGGATGGTGACCCGGGAGGTCGACATTCCGCCCTTTCTTTCTGTCTGCTACGGACTGCTTGGGGTATCGAAGGCGAGCTCACGGCCCGAGGGTCCGCGGCTCCCCTCGTTGATAACACGGCCACGCCGGCGTGCCCCTGGCTTCCTTGGCCTGGTGGCGCCGCCAGGGGTTGCGCTGGGTTAGTCCGGGCCGGGTGCTCAGTCGGCCACGACCGGGAAGCGCAGCTGCATCCAGGCGCCCTTGGCCAGCGCCGGCAGGGCCAGCTTGCGGGTCGCCGCCACCGTGCAGGCGGTGGCCTCGGTCGGGTCGGTGTGGCCGAGGTTGAGCACGGTGCGCACCTGGGGCCCCGCCGCCGCCGTGGTGGGTGGTTGGGCCGCGCCGATCACGCCTCCGCCTGCGCCCGGCCCGGGCGGTCGCGGCCCGGGACCGAGCACCACCACCCCGAGTCCGGAGCCATGGACCCAGCGCACCTCGAGCACCAGGCCGGGGTGCGCGCGCAGGCAGCGGCGCGCCGCCGGCAGCACCTTACGCAGGGCGGTCCGCACCGCCGCGGCGTCGACCACCGCGGTCCACTGTAGCTGGCTCCAGCGAGCGCTGAGATCGAGCGTCCGCAGCGCCGCGACGTGTTCCTCGGCCCGCCGCCGCCACGGCGTCGAACCGGCGACGCGGAGGTACTCGCGAAAATAGGGCAGGGCGACCTCGGGCTGGCCGATGGCGTCCATGGCCAGGGCGGTGGCGTACAGCTGGTCGGCCGGGACGACGAACGGCAGGGCGGGCGACAACACCCGGTTGGCGTTGCGGTCGAGCGCGGCGGCGACGTCGGCGGCGTCGCCGGCCTCGGCCGGCATGCGGGCGCGGTCGAAGGCGAGCAGCCGCATCCACTGGATGGTGATGACCTCCTCGGTGCGGGCCACGGCCAGGGCGCGATCGAATTCGGCGACGGCCTCGGTCAGCCGGCCCTGCGCCAGGTGCACCTCGCCCAGCCGCAGCCACAGCTCGGCGCTCGGTTCGGTGGTCGCGGTGGCCGCGGCCAGGACCACCTCGGCGTCATCGACGCGGCCGGCCCGGGCCAGGCACACCCCGGCGCCGTGATCGAGGCCACCGCGCGGCCGCAGGCTCGGCGCTGGCTGGTAGGCCGGGTCGACCGTGTGCGCGCGCTGGTAGTCGGCGGCGCAGCCGGACCAGTCCGCCAGCAGCTCCTTGGCCCAGCCGCGCGCGACCAGGCCATCTGGCAGGTCGCCGGCGCGGCTCAGCGCCAGGTCGAGCATGCCGATGGCCTCGCGCAGCTCGGCCGGCGCGCGCCCGTCGATGAGCCGGCGCGCCTTGGCCAGCGTGATCGCGAACGGGCCGCGTCCCGGCGACAGCACCCGCTCCCAGTACTCGGAGCTCGACTCGGCCACCTCGTCGGGATCGGGCGTCGGCGCCGGGTAGCGGCGCGACTGCGCGCCGGCGCGGGCGCCGAGCAGCGCCACGGCGACGGTCGCGATCCAGCCCAGGCACGCGCGCCTCATGGCGAGCGCCGCCGGGCCAGGGCGTCGCGGTTGGCGCGCGCGCGCGGCTGGAAGCGGGGGTGCGCGCCAGAGCGCAGGAAGCGGTCGTAGTGCGCGATCGCGGCCTGGGTATTGCCGAGCGCCTCGTGCGCCAGCGCCAGGTAGTAGTAGGCCTCGCCGGCCGGGACGTAGAAGATGTCGTTCTCGGCCAGGTCGTGCTCGAACGAGGCCAGCCCCGACGGCCCGAGCTGGGCGATGGCCTCGCGCGCCTGGCTGCCGCGCCCGTCGCGATCGAGCGCGACCGCCAGGCCGTACACCGTGCTGGCGCGGCCGTTCCCCGCGGCGGCCCATCGGTACAGCTCGATCGCCTCGTCGAGCCGGCCGACCATCATGTAGGTCTCGGCCAGGTTGCCCTCGGCCACCGCGCGGCTGCCGGTCTCGCTCACGGCCAGGCGGTCGAGCAGCACCTCGTAGCTGCGGATGGCGGCGGTGAAGTCCTCCAGCTTGGTGGCGAGGATGGCGCGGTCGTCGAGCAGGTGGGTGCCGCGCGGATCGAGCGGCGCGACCTGGTCGAAGCGCTCGAGGTAACCGAGCGCCTCGCGCGCGACCGGCTTGTTGAGCTGGCGCGGGTTGCACAGCAGCGTCGGGTGGTCGCACTCGACGAAGAACGCCAGCAGCGTGCGCGCCAGCCGGTAGTACGGCTCGCCGGCGTCGGGGTCGGCCGCGATGGCCGCCTGGTAGGCCCGCTTGGCGCGGGCCAGGAGCCGCACTCGTTCGGCGGCGATGTCGACGTCGACGGCCTGCAGCACCAGCTCGTCGCCCTCGTCGAGCGCCTGCTGGACCCGCGCGCGGCGCAGCGCGGCCTCTTCGGGCTCGGCCAGGCGATCCCAGCCCGGCCAGGGGCCCGGCGCCGCCGTCGCGTCTCCGAGCGAGCTGGCGACGAGCAGCAGCCCCAGCGTCAGCGCGACGCGGTTCACGGCTGGCCCCGGCGGCGCAGCCGATCGATGGCGTCGACGTGGGCCTGAGCCCGACGGGTGAACGCGGCCCGTTCACCGGCGGCGTAGTGCAGCCACATCGCGCGCGCCTCGGGCAGGAAGCCGGTGACCTCGTACAGCAGCGCGAGGTAGTAGGCACGCTCGCCCGGCTGGACGAACCAGGCCTCGTCGATCGCGCCCTGCGCCATGCTCAGCAGGTTGCTGCCCAGCGTGCGCTCGAGCTCGGCCAGCACCGCGAACGCCGCGCCGATCTGCTCGTCGCGATCGTAGGCCACCGCCAGCGCCAGCGCGGCCCGGACCGCGTCGGCCGAGTACGGCCCGACCACCCGGCGCGGGGCCGCCAGCAGCGCGATCGCCTGATCGAGCTGGCCGCGCTGGGCCAGCGCCGAGGCCAGCGCGATGGTCGCGCCGGGCAGGCCGCCGTCGCCGCGCTGCAGGTCGGCGATGCCGGCGTCGACGCGGCCGGTCCGGACCGCGAGCATGCCGCGCAGCTCGAAGGCGGCGGCGACCGGCTCGCCGGTGCGGATGGTGGCGCCCGGGTCGGCGTTGGTGCCGGCGCCGGTGACGGCGAAGTACGTGGTAAGCGCGGCCTCGGCCTCGGCCGGCGCCTGCCGGGCGGCGGCGCGGGCGACCATCAGCAGCAGCTCTGGATCGCGTGGGCGGAGGGCGGCGCCAGCCCGGGCCAGCTCCAGCGCCTCGCGGCCAAGGCGGGCCTGCTGCGACCCGGACGGATCGGCGTCGGCCTGGTGCAGGGAGGTGGTGGCGGCGAGCGCCCGCTCCGCCAGCTGGGCCAGGCGGCGCGCCCGAGGGCCGTGGCGGTCGATCAGCTCGAGCCAGAAGTCGCGCGGGGTGGTGGCCTCGGCCGTGGGCTCCTCGGCCCGGTCGGCCCAGCTCGGACCCGCCACCAGGGTCAGGGCCAGCCCGAGCAGGAGCCGGCGTGCACCACCTCGCATGTGGACCAGTATGGAGGATGTCGGCGGGCGCCACCACCTGCGTCCCGATCACTCGGGGGCGCAGCCCGCAGGCGACGGTCGACGTCGGGCGCCCCCCACAGATCGCGCCACTGAGGGGGGGGCACCAACTGGAGATCAGCGAGTTAGGGCGCGCGCGTGCTGGCCCTGCGCTTGCTATCCAGACCGTCATGGACGCGATCCTCACCACCGCGACCGAGCTGCTGGCCGGGCGGCACTACCCCGGCGTGGTGGCGGTGTGCGAGGACGCCCTGGCGGCCGGGGCCGACCAGCTCGAGCTCCGCCTCCTGCTGGCCCAGGCCCTCATCCGCCTGCGCCGGCTCGCCGAGGCCGAGCGCGTGCTGACGGAGGTGCTGCGGCGCGACCCGCGTTGCGCGGGCGCCTATCGCCTGCTTGGCATGATGGCGGCCCGGCGCGACCAGCTGGCCGAGGCGCGCCAGCTCCTGGCAGATGCCTGCTCGATGGATCCACGGGATCGCGAGGCGGCGGAGTGGCTCGGCGTGGTCGAGCGGCTGCTGCGCGAACCACCGCCGGCCGCGCCGAGGCCCCCGGCCGCGCCGAGGCCCCCGGCCCATCCGGCCCCTGCGCGATCCGGCGCCGCCGCTTCGCCGCCAGCCGCGGCGCCGGCGCCTGCTGCGCCGGCGCGGCTGGCTCGTGGGACCCGCCCGCCCCCGGCAAGCGCGGGGCCGGCGCGCCCGCCCACACCGCCACCCGCGCTGCGCGTCGACATCCCCTCGTTGCGCCCGCCGCCGGCACCCACCCCGTCGCCCGGCCTGGCTCCGCCGCCGATCCCGCCGCCGCGCCGAGCCGATCGGGCCGGCTTCGGCGCCTACCTCGTCGCCGCCGGCCTCTTGACCTCCGATCGCCTGCGCGCGGCCGAGGCCTACCGGCAATCGATGGGGGTGACCCTGTCGGCCGCGGTGATCGCCCTCGGGCTGGCCAGCCAGCCTCGGGTCGAGGCCGCGGTCCACGCCTTCGCCCGCCAGCGCGCGGTCGGCGCCTGACCCGGCGCGGTCGGCGCCACGGCTTGCAGTAGACTGCGGCGGTGACCCGCGCCATCCGCGCCCGCTACGTCGACCCGCTGGCCGAGATCTGGCTCGCCTGTGCCCGCCAGGTCGGCCTCCAGGTGGTCCGTTCTCCGGCGGCGTATGCCGCCACCGACGGTCGGGGCGTGCTGATCGTCGGCGACGAGCCCAGCCTCGACGCCGACGACTCGCTGGCGCAGATGATCTTCCACGAGCTGTGTCACTCCCTGGTCGAGGGGCCCGACGCCTTCGCTCGCCCGGACTGGGGCATGGACAACGTCGGCGACGACGATCTCTGGCGTGAGCACGGGTGCCTGCGCTTGCAGTGGGTCCTGGCCGGGCGCTATGGCCTGCGCGAGCTGTTTGCGCCCACCACCGATCATCGCCCGGCGTTCTGGGATCAGCTCGGGGACGATCCGCTGGGCGATCGCGATGCGCCGTCGGTGCAGGCGGCCATCCGCGGCCTGACCCGCGTCGGCGATCGGCCGTGGGCCCCGGCGTTGACGGCGGCGCTCGAGGCGACCGCCGCGCTGGCGCGCCAGGTCGACGCCGCGCTGGCGCGGGCGCCGACGGCGGCCCCGGCGCCGGGCGAGTTGCCCTCGCTGTGGCAGGGCCTCACCGCGCCCCCACCGCCACACCCGACCGGCTTGCCGGCGGGGCTGGTGCGGGCCGAGCGGAGCTGCGGGACCTGCGCCTGGCGCTACCAGGGCGGCCCTGGTCGCAAGGCGGAGCGGTGCCGGCACACCACGACCCGGATCGACCTGGCCTGGCCGGGCTGCGAGCGGTGGGAGCCAGCTGGCAGCGTCGACTGCCAGCGCTGCGGCGCGTGTTGCCGCGCGGCCTACCAGTCGGTCGAGGTCGGCCGGCGCGAGCGGTTCGTGCGCCAGCACCCGGACCTGGTGGTCGACCGCGGCAGCTACCTCGAGATCCAGCGCGCCGGTGACCGCTGCGCCGCCCTGGTCGGCGGTGAGGCGGTCGAGGCCGCGCAGGGGCCCAGGGTCAGCCCGTACGCCTGCGTCGTGTACCCGGACCGACCGCGCACCTGCCGCGACTTCACCCTCGGGTCCGAACACTGCCTCACCGCGCGACAGCGCGTGGGCCTGACGATAGGCTGAGCTCATGTCGTCCGCAGTCGCCAAGCGTGACGGTGCGCCCCCGCCGCGGGTCGAGACGCTGGCCGTGGCCAAGGGCGCCAGCTACCCCGCCGGCAAGATGCTCATCTCGTCGCCGCGCGAGATCGAGGACCTGGTCGCGACCATCCCGACCGGCAAGGTGCTCACCATGGGCGCGCTGCGGGCCCGGCTCGCCACCGACCACAAGGCCGACTACACCTGCCCGCTCACCACCGGGATCTTCCTGCGTATCGTCGCCGAGGCCAGCGCCGAGGAGCGCGGGCAGCGGCGCCCGGTGCCGACCTGGAGGGTGGTGCGGGACGATGGTGGCCTGCTCGACAAGCTGCCGGGCGGCGAGATCGGGCAGGCGCGGATGCTCGACGAGGAGGGCGTGGCGGTGCTGCACATCGGCAGCCTGCGTCGGGTCGCGTCGCTCGAGAACGTGGCCTGGCGCCCGCCGCCGCGCCGACGCCGGCGCTGACCACGGCGCTGGCGTAGACTGCGGGCATGCAACTGCGCGACTTCGTCCTCGTCATCTCTGGTTCTCTCGCCGCGGCCTGTGGCAGCAAGGGCGACGCTGGCCCATCCCCCGGTTCGGGCGCGGGTTCGAGCGCGGGTTCGAGTGCACCGATTCGGCCCGGGTCGGGCGCCGGCAGCGCCGGCAGCGCGGCCGGGTCCGGTTCCGGCCTCGGCGCCGGCAGCGGCTCGGGCAGCGGCTCCGGTAACGCGCTGCGCGACCCGGTGGCGGCGGCGCAGTGCCAGCGCATCCTCGACAAGGCGTGGACCGCGATCGGGCCCACGCTGACCGAGGTCGGGGTGGAGGCGGCCTCCATCGAGCAGCGCTACCGGCACGACGAGGTGTTCCTCAACCGCTGCGTGTTCATCGCCGCTGACCTGCGCACCTGCCTCGAGGGCAGCGCCAACCCGATCGCCGGCCTGCGCACGTGTAAGGTCAACGACGGCAAGTTCGAGGCGGACCAGCACCTGTGGGCGCCGCTGATCACCGCGGCCGGGCGGGTCCAGGCGCCGGAGCTGGACCCCGCCGACGCCGCCCGGCGCCTGAGCGCGCTGGTCGGGACCTGGGTCAACGACTGGAAGAGCTTCGGTCAGGTCACGACCTGGAAGGTCAGCGCCGACGGCACCGTCGCGGTGACCCGGGTCCGCAAGGACGAGACCGAGCAGGCGACGTACACCGTCCGGTTCGAGCGCGACGGTGAGCTGCGGGTGCAGACCACGCCGTCGTCGAGCCAGACCTACGCCTTCTGGCAGAAGGACGCGCGCACGTTCCTGGCCAGCAACAACCTGGCCTACAACCAGGATCCGGTCACCGACCCGCGCCGGTTCCGGGTCGAGCTCCACCAGGAGTGGCTCCTGGTCGACGGTGACACCTGCCGGGTCATCTCGTCGCGGGCCGAGGTGTCGCCGGCGACGTGTACGTGGAGCAAGGGCACGCTCGGCAAGCGCCTCAAGGTCGTGTTCGACGCCGGTCGCACCATGCACGATGGCCGGCCACTGCAGGACACGCGCGAGCTCGAGCTGGTCGGCGACCGCCTGGTCGATCTGCGCATGATCGACATGGGCACGTTCCGGAAGAAGTGATCCGGACGCCGGCGGGACGCAGCCCTCAGCGCAGCTCGTTGCTCCACATGCAGCGGAAGTAGTGGGATTCCCCGACGCCGGCCCAGGTCATGTGGGTCGACCACAGATCGGAGAAGGTCGGCTCGACCCCGGTCCAGTGGGTGATGAGGGTGTTGGGGCCGCCGGCGATCGCGGGTGACCCGCCCAGCTCGCTGGTGTGCAGCCAGACGCTGGGCCCGGGCCCGTTGGGCAGGCCGCCCCGGATGGCCTCGGTCAGGTCACGCGCGCTGGCCAGGCGCCCGCCCTCGGCGCGGCAGGCCGCGCTGGCCGCGGTCCAGGTCGCCGGGCCACGGTCGTTGCTGTCGAACCACATCGTCGCTGGCACCGGGCCCGGCAGCGCCATGCTGAAGCAGCCGCCGGTGCAGGTGGTCGGGGCCTGGAACGCCGGGTCGAGCGGGTAGTAGATGCAGCGGAACGGGTAGGCCGAGTTCTTGTAGTACCAGGTCGTCGTGTAGTTGGGCCCGCCGCCGCCCGCGTACTCGTACGGCGTGCGTGGGTCGAGCCCGTTCCACAGGATGAGGGAGGACAGGAAGTCGGTGCCGTTGTAGCCGTTCTGATCAGCCGTCCACAGGAAGGTGTTGCTGCCGCCGGGCAGGCCGGCGATCAGCAGCGACGCCATCTCGGCCGAGCGCGCGAGGTGGCCGCCGCGGCTGGTGCAGGCGTCGTGGGCCGCGGTCCAGCCGGCGGTCGGGCTGTCGGCCACCTCGCCCTTGAAGCCGCCGTCCTGGCCGACGAACTCCCCGCTGATCGGGTTGGGGTTGGTCCCGGCCGCGAAGCCCGGTCCGGCGCAGCGGAACGGCGCGCGGTTGGTGGTGGCGGTGGCGCCGAGGTTGCCGACGGCGGTCCACGCCGCCGGATCGCCGCTCCACCGCACCTGGGTCGTCTCGAAGTAGGTGGCCTGGTCGGCGGTCTGGACCAGCTGGCCCGAGCCGGGCAACCCGCCGATGATGGCGGCCACCAGCAAGGGGACGTCGGCGATGCCGGCTCGCTCGGCCGCGCACTCCTGCAGCGCCGCGCTCTTGCGCAGCGGGACCCGGTCCTCGGCGTCGAGGAGGTACCGGCCGACCGAGAAACACGCCGCGCCGGCCGGGCCGTTGCAGCGGGCGCCGCCGAAGAACGGCGGGGTCGGTGGCGCGCACACGCAGCGGTAGGCCAGCGGCGCGCTGGCGGTGGCGTCGCTGACCGCGCCGGTGGCCAGGGTGATCGCGACCTGCTCGGTTCGGGTGCTGGCGGTGCGGGACCACAGCGGGTTGGTGTGGAACGCCTGCGCCACCTCGTCGGTCCGGGTCGCGTTGACCCGGAACAGCTCGGTCGCCGACGGCAGACGGCCGCCGAACGCCTCGCACGACACGGCGGCGGCGTCGAGGGTGGCCGCCGTCCGCTCGAGCCCATCCCAGCTCAGGCCATATTGATCCGTGACCGGCGCGGTCAGCATCTGCGCACACGGGATCTCGCAGGTCCCGCCCCGGCACTCCTCGTTGGCGGCGCACGGCGCGCCGCACCCGCCACAGTTGTTCTCGTCGGTCATCGGGTCGGAGCAGCCCTCGCTGCACTCGAGCTGACCGGCCGGGCACTCGGCGGCGCAGGTGCCGTTGCCGCACAAGAGGCCCGCGCCGCACGTGTTGCCACAGGTGCCGCAGTGCTCACCATCGGTGAGGACGTCGACACACGCGCCGTCGCAGGCGGTCTGCCCGACCGGGCAATCGACCGCGCCGCCACCGCACCCGGCCGCGGTGGCCAGGGTCAGGGCGAGCGCCATGGACAGCAGGGATGTGCGGCTCGTGGTCATCGCGTTCCTCTCGCTCGGGTCATCTCGCGCCGCGGTGAGGACGGACGCGCCTGACGACGCAGCCCGACCGCCCCCGCGACCGACGGAGATATTGTAGAGGAAAGCCGGGCCAAGCGCGTGGTGATCTGGATCGCGCCGCCGGGCGCGCAGGTCAGCCGGCGTCGTCTTCGCCCGCACCGGCCCCGACCCCGCCGAGCAGGCGGCCGAGGTCATCGCCCCCGGCCAGGGCGCCGACCGCGGCCAGGTGGTGGAGCAGGGTGGCGCGGTTGTCTCCGACCGACAGGTTCTGCAGCTCGAGCGCGCCGATGCGGTCCTCGGGCGTGAAGGCCGGCTCGGCCACGCGCTCCATCGACAGCTTGTCGGGCGCGTACGCCATGTAGTCGGCCTCGGTCGCCAGCAGCGAGTAGTCGTCGCCGCGGCGCAGCTCGACCGTGACCTGGCCACTCACCGCCGGCGCGATCCACCGGGTCAGGCCATCCTTGAGCAGCATCGCCTCCGGGTCGTACCACTTGCCCTCGTACAGCAGCCGGCCGAGGCGACGGCCGAGGGTGGCGTACAAGTCGAGCGTGTTCTCGTTGTGGATGGCCGACAGCAGGCGCTCGTAGGCGAGGTGGAGCAGGGCCATGCCCGGCGCCTCGTAGATGCCGCGGCTCTTGGCGTCGATGACCCGGTTCTCGATCTGGTCGCTCACGCCCAGGCCGTGCCGGCCGCCCAGCCGATTGGCCTCGAGGAACAGCTCGAACGGGGTCGCGAAGGTCTGCCCGTTCAGCGCGGTCGGCCAGCCGCGCTCGAACCGGATGGTGACCTCCTCGGCGGCGACCGCGACCTCGGGCCGCCACGACGCCACCCCCATGATCGGCTCGACGATCCGCACGCCGCGATCGAGGCGCTCGAGGTCCTTGGCCTCGTGGGTCGCGCCCAGCACGTTGGCGTCGGTCGAGTACGCCTTGCTGGTCGCCGTCTTGTAGGGCAGGCCGCGCCGCTCCAGGTATTCCGACATCTCGGTCCGGCCGCCGAAGGCGGTGACGAACGCGCTGTCGAGCCACGGCTTGTAGATCTTGAGCTGCGGGTTGACCAGCAGGCCGTAGCGGTAGAACCGCTGGATGTCGTTGCCCTTGTGGGTCGAGCCGTCGCCGAAGACGTGGACCCCGTCGTCGCGCATGGCGCGGATGATGGCGGTGGTGGTGACGGCGCGGCCGAGCGGCGTGGTGTTGAAGTAGCGCCGGCCGGCGGTCGCCAGGTGGAAGGCCCCACACTGCAGGGCGAGGAGGCCCTCGCGCACCATGGCCTGCCGGCAGTCGACCAGGCGGGCCGCCACCGCGCCGTGGCCGAGGGCGATCGGCGGGATCTCGGCCGGGTTGGCCTCGTCGGGCTGGGCCAGGTCGGCGGTGTAGGCGTGGACCTCCATGCCCTGCTCGGCCAGCCAGGCCACCGCGCAGCGGGTGTCGAGGCCACCGGAGAAGGCGATGCCGAGGCGGGTGCCGCGCGGCGGCAGCGAGCGATAGATCCGGCTCATCGCGCGCGTGAGTACCACGCTCGGGGCCCTACCAGCGATGATCGAAGTGCCCGGCCACGCCGGCCGAGGCGCGCAGGTCGGTCCGCAGGCCGACCGCGTCGGTGGTGAGCACGACGTCGAGCGTGCGCGCGGCCTCGATCCGGGCCTGCAGGCGCAGGTGGCGGGTCAGGGCCAGCGCGGCGTCGACCGCGGCGCCGCCGGCGACGCGGGTGGCGTCGGCGCCCTGGCGGTGCAGGCGTTGCCGGGCCACGAAGCCATCGGCGCCGGCCACCAGCTGATGGCGGACCAGCTCGGCGCGCGCCGACAGCCGATCGTCGCCGACCAGCTGGGCGTCGAAGGTCGGGCTGATGGTGTGCCCGAGGCGGAGCTGACCCTGGGCCGGCCCGGCCACGCCGTCGAGCCACAGCTCGGCATACGGCCCGCGCGCGTCGACCACCGGGTCGGTCACCCGGCTGTCGGCGCCGTACGCGCCCATGGCCCAGCCGAGCTCGGCGCCGAGCGCCAGCCCGGGCCCGAGCGGCACGCTGTCGAAGGTCACCGGCGCCAGGACCACCACCGAGGCGCTGCGCTGGCCGTCGTCGCCGTGGTTGCTGCCATGCGTGTGCATGAAGGCCCAGGTCTGGTCGCGCCCGACCAGGCCACGCCCGCGCCGGACCCAGCGCGCCGGCGTGAGCTCGATGGTGGCCAGGACACGACCGATGGTCGCGCCCTCGTGCTCGGCGTCGACGGTGGCGCGGAACACGCCGACGTCGACCTGGTTGGTCGTGCCCCGGTAGCGCCAGAACCGCACGCCGAAGTCGTACAGGTCGCTGGTGCGCCGCTCACGCAGCACGATCGGGCCGCTCAGCAGCGACGGCCGCACGTTGCCGCGCCGGGTGTAGGTGAAGTCGGCCGTGTTGCCGGGCAGGGGGATGCAGCCGCCGGCGCTGGCGGTGTAGGCCAGGAGCGGATCGCCGTCCTCGAGCCCGCCCTGGGCCGAGGCCTGGCCGCCGAGGATCCGGCACAGCGGGATCTCCCACGACGCCGAGGCGCTGGCCATGACCGAGCCGGGGGTGCCGGTGTCGGCCACCACCAGCGCGTCGGCGTCGATGGTCACGAAGCCGCCGCGGTACTGGTTCACCACGTCGGACAGCAGCGGGCCGACGACCGGGTCCGACAGCAGCGTGCCGTACATCGCCGCCGAGATCTCGCGCAGCGCGTCGGGGTTGCTCATCGCGGCGGCCAGGTCGCGGAACATCGCGGTGCCGCGGCGCAGGCTGCGCAGCTCGTCGACCAGGTCGAGGTCGACGTCGACGCCCGCCACCTCGCCCGGCTCGCGCCCGATCCACGAGTTGGCCCACGGATCGTCGGCCGCGGCCGGGGCCGCGCCGGCGCAGACGAGCACGGTGACGAGCACCGCGCGGTGACGGCAGGAGGTCCCCATGCCGGCGAGTGTACGCGGCCGGCGCGGGTGCGGTCGGGCACGCGGTGGCACTTCGCGGTACGCTCCGGGCCCATGTGGCGTACCTCGTCGTTGCTCTCCCTGTTCGTCCTCGCGCTCGTCGCCTGCGGCGGCGAGTACCAGCCGTCCGCCGCCGAGAAGGCCGAGGTCGAGGCCAAGGCCGCCGAGGCCAAGGCCGCCGCGGCCAAGGCCGCCGAGCCGGCGCCGAGCAAGCCGGCCGAGGAGGCCGCCGCCGCCGAGCCCGCCGCCCCGGAGCCGACCACGCCGGAGGCGATCGATCAGGCGCGCAAGCAGGCCATGATCGACGGCAAGGACAAGGACGTCGTCAAGTACTGCGAGCTGCAGGGCCAGGTCGCCGGCAAGGGCGACCCGCAGGCGCTGCTCGGCTGCGCGCTGGCGTCGTGTCGCCTGGGCGAGGTCGACAAGGCCAAGGCCTGGAGCCGTGGCCTGCCCAAGCCCTTGCTCGACACCGCCATCAAGGTGTGCGCCGCCAACAAGGTCATGCTGTAGCGCGCGGCCGCCGCGGCGGCGCGCCGAGCTAGCAGGCTGCTGAAAAACCCGTGCCGGCGGCTCCTGCCGACGGGACGGGCTCCGTGTTTTCAGCAGGCTGCGAGATCGAAAATGACTAGCAGGCTGCTGCTTCAGCAGCCTGCTTGTGCTCCGACCGCTGTTGCTGATCCAACGGGAAGAGCGTCAGGGGCAGCGGCTGGTGCGGATCGGCTGGGCCGGGTCCTGCAGGTTCTGGGTCCCGAACATGCCGACGGTCAGGGCCCGGCTGTCGGTCGAGCCGCCGGCGCGGTCGATGGCCTCGACGCCGCGCACGCCGTCACGCGTGTTCATGATCATCGGCACGTAGCTGACGCCGTTGACGACCACGCCCTGGCTGGTCCGGGTCAGGCCGACGTACAAGAGCAGCGTCGAGCGGCGGGCCAGGTGGGTCTGTCCCGACACGAAGTTGCCGAGCGAGTAGATGACGAGGGCCTCGCGACCATCGGCGGCCTTGAGCTTCTCCCACGGCTGCAACACGTGCGGGTGGCTGCCCAGGACCAGGGTGGCGCCGGCGTCGACCAGGCGACGCGCCAGGTCGCGCTGGGCCCGGCTCGGCGAGGCGGTGTACTCCTCGCCCCAGTGCGGGGTGACGATCACCGCGTCGATGCCGGCGGTGCCGCGCAGGCGGCCGATCAGGCCACGCAGCTCGGTCTCGTCCTCCCAGCAGCCCAGCACCTGCTGGCGCGGGTCGGGCAGGCCGTTGGTGCCGTAGGTGCAAGCGACCCAGGCCAGGCGGAAGCCACCCTGCTCGGTCACCGTGTGCCAGGGCGCGTCGGGCTCGTCGCGCCGGCGCGTGCCGGTGTACGGCATGCCGACCTCGCGCAGCCGCTCGATCGTGCGGTCGGCCCCCAGCTCGCGCCGGTCGAGCGAGTGGTTGTTGGCGGTCGACACCACGTCGAAGCCGCTGCTCTTGAGGTCGTCGACGAGCAGACCGTGGTAGTTGAACTGCGGGTAGCTCGAGTACACCACGCCGTCGAAGCGCAGGCCCGGATCGGTGGTCGCCCGACCCGTCGCGGCCACGCCGGCCGCGGTCGGGCCCTCGAAGTTGGCGTAGGTGACGTCGGCGGCGGCGAGCAGGTCGCGCACCGGCGCCCACAGGCTGGCGAAGCGGTCGCGCGCGCCGCGGGCGATGGCCTGCTGCTGCAGCGGGCCGTGCAGGAGCACGTCACCGACCGCGGCGAGGGTCAGGCGTGGCCCGGCGCTACACGCCGCCGCGAACTCGATGGCGCCACCCAGGCCGTTCTGGCCGTCGGCCTTGGGGGCCCACGGCTGGTAGCTGTCGTCGCCGTCGTCGTCGCCGTCGTTCGACACCTCGTCGGGGTCGCCGCCGTCGGCGACGCAGGCGGCGGTGGTGGGCAGGGCTGCCAGCATGGCGAGGGCGAGGGTCGTGGCGCGCATGCGGCCCCTCGAGGCAACCGCTGTGCCGGCGCAACCGCGCGAGATCGCGAGGCGGAAGCGCGCGGGTGGCTACCCTGGCGGTCGGGCCCACGGGGCGCGCCGGGGTCGGCTGACACCGGCGCGGAGCCGCGACTTATCCCGGGGCGCCACGCCGTGTTAGGGTGCTCGCGCCGTGACCGTCGACGCGACCGTGGAGATCGCCTGCGACGCGGGCCAGTGCTGGGCCCTGCTGTGTGATCCGCGCTTGATCCCGGAGTGGGTCACCGGGGTGGCCGAGGCGCACGTCCTGGCCAGCGACGAGGCGGGGCGCCCGATCCAGGTCCGGTTCGGCGGCATGCCGTCGGTCGGCTCGCTCGACTACGTGATGGCGTACCGCTACGACGACGCGGCCCGGGTGCTCTGGTGGGAGACCCTGCCGGGCGCCGACCGCCGCATCACGGGGGAGGCCCGCCTGATCGAACTCGGCCCGGGCCGGTGCCGGCTCGACTACGCGCTCGGCAGCAAGGTCGGGGACACCGTGCCGCCGTGGGCGCGGGCCAGCCTGGCCGGCGACACGCCCGAGAAGGTGGTTCGTTCGTTCCAGCGCTTCGCCGAGGCCCGGGCCGGGCGCGCCGGCGCCTGAGCCACCGGCCGCGGCCTCGCCGCCGCTACAGGTTGCACGGGTTCTGCCCGAACGATCGGACGGTCAGGTTGTACGTGCGGGGCGTGACCCCGGGCACCGTGCTGGTCGAGAAGGTGAACTGGATGGAGTCTGGCCCGTCCGAGCCACCGACGGTGAACGTCTGGAACGTCCCGAAGTTCACGGCCGTGAAGGTCCGCGCGGCCGGGAAGACCGAGCCCTCGACGCTGCCCTCCATGGCGGTGACCACGAGGTCGTTGATGGGGTTGCCGCGCAGCCGAAGCGAGGTGGTGTTGTTGTCGAACGGGCAGGTCCACCCCGAGGTCGGCGTGAGCTCGAGGATGTCGGGCTCGACGATGGTCACCACGGTGTTGCGGCTGGTCAGCCCGGCCGACGCGAAGGTCAACGTCGCGGTCGCGAAGTTGTAGTCGGCATCGAGGGTGGTCGACACGCTGACCACCTGCGGCGTCGACCAGTTGGCGGTCGTGAACGTGAGGGTGGTCGGCCCGGGGTTGGCCACCGCGGCGTTGCTGGTGCTGACGGTCACGGTGGTCGTCGAGACCGGCTGGAAGGCCAGGCTGACCGACACGCCACCGACGGTGGTCTCCGGGAAGGCGAGCGAGGACGTGCTCACCACCAGCTGCTGCTGATCGTCCTCGGCCACGCTGACGCTCACCGCCGCCCCCGGCGCGCCGGCCCCGGTCACGCTGATCGTCGCCGTCTCGGGCTGGATGTCGGCGTCCTGCACGCCGGTCACCGTGACCAGCTGGGGTGTGGCGTAGTTGGCCGGGCCGAACGACAGCGTGGCCGGGCTCACGCCGGCCGCGCCGGGATCGGTCGACGCCAGGTTGACGGTGACCGTGCCGCTCGGCTGGAACGCCAGGCGCACCGTGAAGGTCCCGGTCCCGCCCTCGCTGATCGCCAGCGAGCCGGTGCTGAGCTGCAGCGCCTGGGTGTCGTTGTCGGTGGTGGTCACGTTGACGGTGGCCGTCGGCAGGCCGGCCGAGGAGACCTGCAACGCGACGCTGTCGGCCGCCAGGTCGACGTCCTCGACGCCGGTCACGGTCACGGTCTGGAAGGTGTTCCAGTTGGCGGTCGAGAAGCTCAGGCTCGGGGTGGCGCTGACCGCGCCCGGGTCGGCGCTGGTGATCGAGACGGTGGTGGTCGCCGCCGGCTGCGCGGTCAGGCGCACGCCGAAGCTGGCGGTGCCGCCCTCGGCCACCGCGACCGCGGTGGCCGACACCTCGAGCAGGAGCACCTCGTCGTCGTCGACCGTGACCGCGACGTCGCGGGTCAGGCCGCTGGCCGCGTCCTGCAGGCGCACCGTGGTGGCGCCATCGGCGGCGTCGGGGTCGGAGGTGGGGATGATGGTGACCGGCTGCGCCGTGTCGTAGTTGGCCGGGGTGAAGGTCAGGCTGGCCGGCGCCACGGTGGCGACGCCGGGGGCCAGGCTGGCCGCGCTGACGGTGACGTTGCCGCTCGGCCGGAAGGCCAGGCGCACGTTGGTCGCGCCGGTGGCCCCACCCTCGGTCAGGGCGACCGAGGTCGGGCTGGCGCTCAGGCTCTGCACGTCGGGGTCGGTCACGTTGACGCTGATGGTCCGGGTCGACAGGCCGCTGGCCGAGGCCGACACGGTGGTGGCGCCGGCGTCGGTGTCGACGTCATCGACGCCGCCGATCGTGGCCGCCTGCGGCTGGTTCCAGTTGGCCTGGCTGAAGGTCAGGGTGGCCGGGTTGACGGTGGCGACGCCGGGGGCGGCGCTGGCCAGGGTCACGGTCAGGTTCGACGCCGGCTGCTGCGTCAGGCTGACCGAGAAGCCCTGGGTCCCGCCCTCGGTCACGGTCACCGCGGTGGTCGACAGCGAGATGCCGAGCACGTCGTCATCGGTGACCTGCACGCCGAGGCCGACCGGGGTCAGCGCCGCCGCGGTGGCGGTGAAGTCGATGCTGGCGCTGCTGTTGACGGTGTCGGCGTCCTGGGCGCCGAACGCGGTGACCATCTGCGGCGCGGCCCAGTTGGCGTCGGTGAAGGTCAGCTGGGCCGGGTTCACGGTCACCACCGCGGTGTTGCTGGAGGCGACGTCGACGACGACGTCGGCCGGCGGCTGGGCGCTGAGCCGGACCATGAGCGGGGCGGTGCCGCCCTCGCCGAGGTCGAGCGTGGTCGGCGTGACCAGCAGGGCCAGGCCGTCGTCGTCGTCGACCGTGACCGCGACCTCGGCCGGGTCGGTGATCATGGCCGAGGCCACGGCGATCGACAGGGCCTCGTCGATGGTGTCGCTGTCGGCGCGGCCGGTCAGCGTGACCTCCTGCGCGGCCTGCCAGTCGTCGAGCGAGAACAGCAGGGCGGCCGGGGTGACGCCGAGCTTGAGGTCGTCCGACGGGGTCAGGTTGATGAGGATCGGCTCGAGCGGAGGCCCCGACAGCCCGACCGTGAACGTGGTGGTGGTGCCCTCGGTGACGGTCACGCTGGTGGTCGACAGCACCATCGTCACCGGCCCGGGCGCGGCGTCGGCGCCGGTGCCGCTGCCGCCGCCATCGCCGTTGTTGAAGGTCACGTTGTCGACCGAGCACGCCACCAGCAGGGCGGCGGCGAGGGCCAGCACGTGGCCAGGCCAGCGGCGGGGCGGGGCAGGGGGCAGGAAGGTCGATGGGCTGGACATGGTCACCACCTCACGAGGACGTCAAGGCCGGGCGTGGTGCCGAGGCGGGGCGTCAGGGCGACCGCGGACGTGCGCTCGGCCGGCCCACCGGTGAGCCACAGCACCGCGCCGCCGATGAGGGCGGCGGCGCCGACGCCGTAGCCGACGTTGGCCAGGACGGCCCGGCGCTGGCCCTGGTCGATCAGGTCGTTGGCGCGGTCGGCCTCGGCGCACGTCATCGCCGGGTCGGGGCACAGGGCGAAGGCGTCGTCCTCGAGCCCACGCGCCGACACGCCGAGCGCGGCGCCGACGCCGATCGCCACCAGGCCGGTAGCGCCGACGGCCAGCGCCAGCTTGCGCCGGCCCGTGAAGCGCGACGGCGCGGCGACGTCCGGGGCCGGCGAGTTGGTCTCGGTCGGGCCGGTCGGGCCGGTCGGGCCGACCAGCGCCGCCAGCTCCTTGAAGCGCGGCACGTCGACCGACACCTTGTCGCGCTCGGTCGCGACCTCGACGGTGGTGGTCCACTCCTCGTGGCCCGGGGCCCGGCCGGCGATGGTGTACGGGCCGCCGTCGACCGGCACGGCGCGGTTGAGCAGCGCCGGATCGACCACCTGGCCGTTGCGGGTCACCACCAGGCCCTCGACGCGGCTCTCGTCCGGCACCGAGATGGTCAGGTACGACAGGCGCGGCTCGAGCGTCGCCACCTTGTCGACCGCCACCTTCTTCTTCTTCGGGTCCTTGACCCGGGTCAGCGCGTCCTTGAAGGCGACCCAGGCCGAGGCCAGCTGCCGGTTCTGCTCGCGGCACAACCCGAGGTTGATGAGCGTCCCGGCCCGGGGCTCGAGGCGGTTGGACGCGGCGAAGGCGTCACACGCCTCGCCCACCTTGCCGGACGCGAGCAGCTGCTCGCCCTCGGTGAACAGGGCCTCGGCGGCGGCGTTCTGGGCCCGCGCCGGGAGCGCGGCCAGGGCCAGCGCCAGGCTAGTCGCCGCGATCGATGCGACCGCTATCAGGAGCCGTCGTGGTGGTCGTGCCATGGCGTGAGCCTCCGTCCTTGCCGCCGCGGCGCCCGCCGCGGTCCTTCTTGTCGGCCCCGCCGGCGCGAAGCGCCGCGTCGGGGTTCGAGGGGGTCGTGGTCGCGATGGGGGCGGCGCCGGCGTCGATCGGCGTGGCCACCACCGGCGCCGCGGCGTCGGCCGGGCCGGTCGCCAGCGCCGGGGCCGCGTCGGCGGGGCCGGCCGGCGGCAGGCCAGGACCGGCGGTCGGCTGCTCCGGCGTCGTCGACGCGGCGGGCTGGCTGGGTCCATCGTCGTCGCCATCGCCGACGCCGAGCATCGCCACCCCGGCGCCGATGAGGCCGAGCGCGACGGCGCCCCCGGCGAGCAGGCCGACCCAGCGCCGGCCGGCGCGGTGGACCTCGCCGGTGCGGGCCTGGCCGCTGCCGGTCGACAGGGTGGTGATCTTGGCGCCGGGGATGGGCGCGTGGGCACCCGGGGCGGGCGGGGCGCCGCCGCCGAGCGCGATGGTCGGCGCCGACGGGCCGGCGGCGCGGAACTGGCCGGGCGCGGTCGCCAGCTTCGGCACGCCGTGCAGGGCCGGCTCGATCGCCGCCAGCGCAGCCGCCAGCTCGTCCGCGCTCTGGAAGCGGTGGGCGGGGTCCTTCTCGAGGCAGCGCAGGATCACCGCGTCGAGCTCGGGCGGGATGGTCGGCACCAGCGAGGACGGCACCGGGGCTGGGTCGCGGACCTGGGCGATGATCACGTCGCCCGAGCCTTCGCCGTCGAACGGTGGCCGCCCACACACCATGGCGAACAGCACGGCGCCGAGCGAGTACAGGTCGGTCCGATGGTCGATCGACGCCATGCCGCGGCACTGCTCGGGCGACATGTACACCGGCGTGCCCATCATCACCCCGGTGCGGGTCTTGAACTTGGACAGCTCGTCGCCGCCGAGCTTGGCGATGCCGAAGTCGAGGATCTTGGTGCGCTCGCCGCCGGTCACCGCCGGGTCACCGACGATGAACAGGTTCTCCGGCTTGAGATCGCGGTGGATGACGCCCTTGGCGTGGACCGCGCTGAGCGAGCTGGCGACCTGCCGGACCAGGCGGGCGGCGTCGAGCGGCGACAGCCGGCCGACGCGCCGGATGCGGGCGTCGAGCGACTCGCCGTCGAGCAACTCCATGACGATGAAGGCCTGGGTGTCGGCGTGGACGCCGAAGTCGAACACCTGGACGATGCCCGGGTCGGCGATGGCGGTGACGGCGCGCGCCTCGTTGAAGAAGCGCTGCACCACCCCCGGGTTGGTCGACAGGGACGGCAGCAGCAGCTTGATCGCGGCGCGCCGGCCGATCAGCGTGTGCTCCCCCATCCACACCTCACCCATGCCGCCCTCGCCCAGCTTGTGGACGAGGCGATAGGTACCGATGGTGGCGCCCTCCATGCCAGGACGGAGGGTAGCACGCGCCAGGAGGGTCGGCGCAGGCGCCGGTTGACGGTGGGCGTCGGTAAACGTACGAGCGCGATGCGCCGCGCGCCGTGCTGGCGCCTGCGGCAACGCCGGGGGTGGGCTTGAGCCGGCGGGGTGGGCCGTGCGATGCCCACACCATGGACCACCCACGCCGCCCACCGGGATGGACCGCGCCCGGCCCGGCGCCGGCCGGCGCGGGCGCCGATCCGGACCTCCAGCCAGGGGCCGACGAGGACCTGGCCTACCTCGCGGGGGACTGGCGCCTGTTCCAGCCGCGGGTGGGGCACCGCTGGAGCCTCGACGACCTGGTCACGGCCGATCTGGCGCTCGAGGCGGCGCCCGGCGCGAGCGATGTCATCGATCTCGGCTGCGGGCTCGGCAGCGTGCTGCTGCTGCTGGCCTGGCGCCTGCCGGCGGCCACCCTGGTCGGGATCGAGGCGCAGGCGGCGCGCGCGGCCCGGGCCCGGCGTTCGATCCGGTTCAACGGCGTGGCCGGGCGCTGCCGGGTCGCCGAGGGGGATCTCCGCGCCGATCTGGGCGCGGTGCGGGCGATGGTTCCGGCCGGCGCCGCGCTGGTCACCGGCACGCCGCCCTACTTCCCGCCCGGCACCGCGACCGCGGCCATCGACGACGAGGTGGCGGCGTGCCGGATCGAGGCCCGCGGCGGCGTCGAGGCCTACCTGGCGGCGGCGGCCATGCTGGCGGCACCGGCCGGCACGTTCGTGATGTGCTTCGCCGCGCCCGAGGAGGCGCGGGTGGCGGCGGCGGCGGCGCGCACCGGCTGGGCCGCGGCCCGGCGCCGGTACATCATCCCGCGCCTGGGCAAGCCGGCGCTGATCGTGGTCGAGGCCTTCACCCGCGTGGCGCAGGAGACCCGGTGCGATGAGCTGGTCGTGCGCGACGCGGGTGGCCAGTGGACGCCGGCCTTCGCCGCGGTCCGGGCCCGGTTCGGCATGCCGACGCGGCCGCCGCGCTAGCAGGGCGCTACAAACGCCGCTGCGCCGCGTTTGCGTCTTGGTGGCGGGCCCCGGCGCTCACGCCGGCGACGCGTGGTCCCGCCACACCAGGGCGCCCGGGCCGACCAGCTGGCCGCGGTCGTCCAGCACGCCCCGCCGCAGCTCGACCACCGCGTGCGAGGCGGCGGCGAAGGCGAGGCCGAGCTGGGCGAACGCCGGCCAGGGGTCGGCCCGCTCTCCGCAGGTGAACAGGTCGACCGCCACGTACCGGTGCTCGGGCCAGGTGTGGATCGAGAAGTGCGACTCGGCGATGACCACCACGCCGGTCACGCCGTGCGGGCTGAACGCGTGCAGGTGCTCGTGCAGCGGGGTCACGCCGGCCGCGGCCACGGCGTCGCGCAGGGCCGTCCGCACCACCTCGACGTCGTCGATGCGGGCGCGGTCGCAGCCATGGTACTCGCACAGCAGGTGGCGCCCGAGAGCGCGCGGCGCGGTCACCACCACCTGCCTGGGCGCACGGGCCGGCCACGAGCGGGGCGAAGGCGGATGGGGAGCGACATGGGCCGCAGTCTACGTGCGAAGCTGTGGCCATGGGCGTCCACGACTACACCTGCAGCGTGTGTGGCACTCCGCTGTCGTACGAGTGCCACGAGGTGGACGGTGGCGAGTGCGGCGAGTCCGGGATCGGCGAGGATCAGGCCATCGTCGACCTGTACGTGTTCGCCGCGGCCGACGCGCCGACCAGCCCGGACCAGCTCGAGGCGCGACTCGATCGGGCGCGCCGCCTGCTGACCCAGGCCCGCGGCTACGACTGGGGCGCGTGGGAGTTCGTGCCCTCGCTCAACTATCGGACCCTGCTGATGGACGCCAGCGATCCGGCCGGGGTCTGGCACGTCAAGCCGTTCCGCCCGCACGACGACGGCAGCCCCATCGTCGACCTCGAGGTTGGCGCCGACGAGGTGGTGTGGGCGGTCAACTACTGCCCGCCGTGCCGACGCCGGTTCGTCGACGGCGCCGCGCTGGACGCTCCGTGCCAGGCCTACCTGCGGGCCATCGCCGACCACCTCGGCCTGGCCTGGTCGGCCGACAAGGCGGCGATGGCGGCCTCGGTGGCCGCGCGGGTGGCCCGGCGTCGCCCGGCACGCGGTGATTGACACCCGCGGGCTCGCTGCGACAGGCTGGCGCCGTCATGACCATCTCGGCGAGTGAGCGGCTGATCGAGACCATCCGCGCGTCGATCATCGGCGACGACCACGCGCTCGAGGGCCCGTACGGCCTGCGCCGGGTCACCTACGCCGACTACACCGCGTCGGGCCGGTCGCTCGGCTTCATCGAGGACTTCATCCGCGACGAGGTGATGCCGCTGTACGCCAACACGCACACCGAGACGTCCGGCACCGGGCTGCAGACGACCAGCTTCCGCGAGGAGGCTCGCCGCATCATCCACCGCGCCGTCGGCGGTGGGCCCGACGACGTCGTCATCTTCACCGGCTCGGGCGCGACCGGGGCCATCAACAAGCTGATCGACTGCCTGCAGCTGCGGCTGCCGGCCGACCTCGACGATCGCTTCGCGCTGTCGAGCCACATCCCGGCCGAGCAGCGCCCGGTGGTGTTCATCGGCCCCTACGAGCACCACTCCAACGAGCTGCCGTGGCGCGAGTCGATCGCCGACGTGGTCGTCATCCACGAGAGCCTCGACGGCCGCATCGACCTCGGCCACCTCGAGCAGGAGCTGGTCCGGTACGCGGCCCGGCCGCTCAAGATCGGCAGCTTCTCGGCCGCGTCCAACGTCACCGGCATCGGCACCAACACCAAGGCGGTGTCGACCCTGCTGCACCAGCACGGCGCGCTGTCGTTCTGGGACTTCGCCGCAGCCGGCCCGTACGTCGAGATCGAGATGAACATGCGCGGTGACGACCCGACCTGCGAGCTGGCGTTCAAGGACGCCATCTTCCTGTCGCCGCACAAGTTCATCGGCGGCCCGGGCACGCCCGGGGTGCTGGTGGCCAAGCGCAAGCTGTTCGGCAACTCGGTCCCGGCCGAGCCCGGCGGCGGCACGGTCGCCTTCGTCAACCCGTCGGAGCACCGCTACCTGAGCGACCCGCAGCACCGCGAGGAGGGCGGCACGCCGGCGATCATCGAGTCGATCCGGGCCGGCCTGGTGTTCCAGCTCAAGGACGAGGTCGGCGCGGCCACCATCCGCGCCCGTGAGGAGGACTTCATCCGTCGCGCCATCACCTCGTGGTCGGCCAACGCCAAGCTGTTCATCCTCGGCAACCGCGACGCCTGGCGCCTGTCGATCGTGTCGTTCGTGGTCCGCCACAACAAGGACTTCCTCCACCACAACTTCGTGGTCGCCCTGCTCAACGACCTGTTCGGCATCCAGGCACGCGGCGGGTGCTCGTGCGCCGGCCCGTACGGCCACCGCCTGCTCGGCATCGACCTCGACCACAGCAAGGAGTTCGAGCGCGAGATCGTGCGCGGGTGCGAGGGCATCAAGCCCGGCTGGGTCCGGGTCAACTTCAACTACTTCCTGTCGGAGAGTCAGTTCCAGTTCCTGCTCGACGCCATCCACCTGGTCTCGACCGAGGGCTGGAAGCTCTTGCCCGAGTACCGCTTCGAGCCCGAGTCGGGGCTGTGGCACCACCGGCGCGGTCGGCCCGACCCGGCCATGCGGCTGGCCCACGTCTCGTACCGGTCGGGCAAGATGGAGTACCGGTCGCGCCGGGCGACCGAGCCGGAGTGGGCGCTGGCCGGATACCTCGACGAGGCGCGTCGGATCTTCGCCGAGGCCGGACCGCGCGCGGCCCAGCAGGCCGAGCCCGAGCCGGTCGTGACCACGGCCGACTTCGAGCAGCTGCGCTGGTTCCCCTTGCCGGTCGAGGCCTTGGCCGAGCTGCAGGGGCGGCCGCTGCCGCCACGCGCCCACACCGGCCTGGGCTGAGCCCGCCGGCCGAGGCCGCCAACCGGGCCTGGTCGCACACCGCGGCGGGAAGTTCTTCAACTGCGCGCGTTGGTGCGGTACGAGGTACCCATGGGGATGAAGTCGTCTGGTCGCGTCGTGACCTGGGTCGTGCTGGCCGCGCTCGCCGCGCTCGTCGGGTGCGGCAACGTCGAGAACAACCTGCCTGACGGGCCGCGCGTGAACGACGGCCCGACCGCCGATGGCAACGCCACGATCGACGCCGGGGTCGACGCCGTCATGCCCGACGCCGGACCCAACCTGGTCACGCTGACCGTGGCCAGGTCCGGCACTGGGATGGGCGAGATCACCTCCGACTCGGGCCTCATCACCTGCGGCGCCACCTGCAGCGCGGTGGTCCCGGTCGGCACCGTCGTCACCCTGACCGCCACGGCCGACAACGCCTCCGTCCTGACCCGATGGGTGGGTGGTGGCTGCGGCACCGCGCCGAGCTGCGCGGTGACCGTCGACGCCGACCTCACGGTGACCGCCGAGTTCGCCGTGGCCCAGCGCATGGTGACCGTGACCTTGCCCGGCAACGGCCAAGGCATCGTGACCTCGAACGTGGGTGGCATCGCCTGCCCCGGCACCTGCAACGTCACCGTGGCCCACGGCACGGCGATGACGCTATCGGCGACCGCGACCATGCCGTCGACCTTCACCGGCTGGAGCGGGGCCTGCACCGGCATGGGCAGCTGCGCCATCACGGTGAACGGCGACGTCACCGTGGGCGCCACCTTCTCGGCCGGCAACTCGTTGACCGTGAGCCGGTCGGGCAACGCCTCGCCCACCGGCCTGGTCAGCTCCAGCCCGACCGGCATCAACTGCGGCACGGACTGCTCCGAGGTCTACTCGCTCGGACAGGTGGTGACCCTCAGCGCCAGCGCCGGCGGCGGCTCGACCTTCATGGGCTGGAGCGGCGGTGGTTGCTCCGGCAACGCGGCGTGTGTCGTCACCGTGAACGCGGCCACCGTGGTCGACGCCGAGTTCACCCTCAACAGCTACCTGCTGACCCTGAACAAGGGTGGCACCGGGACCGGCACCGTCACGTCCAACCCGGTCGGGATCAACTGCGGCGCGGCCTGCTCGAGCCAGTCGGCCAGCTTCAACCACGGCCAGATGGTGCAGCTGACGGCCAGCGCGGCGGCCAACTCGACGTTCACCGGCTGGTCGGGCGGGGGCTGCACCGGGACCGGCGCCTGCGTGGTGACGATGACCGCGGCGACCAGCGTCACCGCCAGCTTCGCCCTCAACAGCTACACCTTGACCGTGACCAAGCCCGGCACCGGCACGGGCACCGTGACGTCGAGCCCGTCCGGCATCAACTGCGGCCTCGACTGCTCCGAGGCCTACACCCACGGCCAGGTCGTGGTGCTGACCGCCGCGGCCGCCAACCGCCACACCTTCGCCGGCTGGTCCGGGGGCGGTTGCACCGGTACCGGCACCTGCACGGTGACGGTGACCGCGGCGACCACGGTGGCGGCGACGTTCAACCCGCCGCCGAACTACATGTTCGTCACCAGCTCCACCCACACCGGCAACCTGGGTGGCCTGTCCGGCGCCGACGCCATCTGCCAGGCTCGCGCCACCGCCGCCTCACTGCCGGGCACCTTCCGCGCCTACCTCGGCACCGGCTCGGCCACGGCGATCAGCCGGCTCGGCGCCACCGCCAGCGGCTGGGTCCGGACCGACAACAAGCCGTTCGCCAACAGCCAGGCCGACCTCGGCGCCGGCAAGATCTTCTACCCGCCCAACCGCAGCGAGACCGCGGCCGTGGTCGAGTCCACCGTCTGGACCGGCGCCAGCAACAACGGCACCTCCATCGTCACCAGCACCTGCGCCAACTGGACCGACGGCACCACCGCGATGACCGGCAACTCCGGTAGCAACGACTACACCACGTTCGGCTGGGTCTCCAACGGCGGTGGCACGTGCTCGTCGTCGCAGCCGCTGTACTGCTTCGGCATCGACTTCCAGGCCACGGTGACGGTGCCGGCGCCCTCGGGCGGGTTCCGCCGCGCCTTCGTATCGAACGGCAACTTCATCCCGAGCGCCGGCCGCGCCGCCGCCGACACCCTGTGCCAGAGCGAGGCGACCATGGCCGGCTACACCGGCACGTTCCTGGCCCTGCTGCCGGCCGGGCCGGCCGCCGGCGGCGGCACCTCGGCGGCGTCGCGCTTCACGGCGAGCGGGGGCGTGTGGGTCCGGCCCGACAACGTGCAGCTGGCCATCAACGCCACCCAGTTCCTGGCCACGACGCCGACGTTGTGGGACTCGTCGCTCAGCGTCACCGCCAACGGCAACTACATCACGACCCGGACCTGGGCCGGCGCGGCGACCCTGACCACCGCGGGTTCGTTCACCAGCACCTGCAACAACTGGTCGTCCGCGGCCGCGACCGCATATGGATGGGTCGGCCTCCCGGCCAGCGCGCGCAAGAGCACGGCGTTTGCCAACTACGCGACGATGGGGGGCATCACCCAGTGCGACAACACCCAGCACCGCGTGTACTGCCTGCAGCAGTAGGCGCCGGCCACCGCGGTCGCCGCTGACGCGGCGATCAGATCGAGATCGAGCCCTTGCGGAAGTCGGTCCGACGCAGGTGCACGTTGATACACACCGGTCGGCCGCTGGCGGCGATGCGCTTGGCCTCGGCCAGCACGGCGTCGACCTGGTCGGGGTCGCGCAGCTCGAGGCCGACGCCGCCGTAGCCGGCCGCGACCAGGTGGTAGTCGGTCCGGCGCAGGTCGGTGCCGAGCGAGGTGCCGAGGATCTCGACCTGCTCGCGCGCGATCTGGGCCCACGAGGCGTCGTTGCCGATGAGGGCGATGGGGGCGACGCCGTGGCGGACGAAGCTGTCGAACTCGGCCAGCGTGTACGCCGACGAGCCGTCGCCCCACAAGAGCCACACCTCGCGGCCAGGCCGGGCCACCGCGGCGCCGAGCGCGAAGCCGCCGCCGACGCCGAGGGTGCCGAACACGCCGGGGTCGAGCCAGGACAGCGGCTGACGCGGGCGGACGATGTAGCTGGCGGTGGCCACGAAGTCGCCGCCGTCGACGACCAGGATGGCGTCATCGGCCAGGTGCTCCTCGACCCGGAGGAAGAAGTGCAGCGGGTCGATCAGCTCGCCGGCCGGCGCGGCCTTGGCGCTGATCTCGGCGTCGCGCGCCGCCTCCCGCCCGCGCAGCGTCTCGAACCAGCCGGCCCAGCCGGCGCCAGGCCCGGCGCTGGCGCCGGCCAGCGCGACCAGGAAGTCGGCCGGGTGCATCTCGACCGCGAGGTCGGGCCGGCGGTTCTTGCGCAGCTCGGTCGCCGACAGGTTGGCGGCGATGAGCGTCGCGCCGCGGCCGATGCCGCGGCCATAGCCGAGGCGGAAGTCGAACGGGAAGCCGCACACGATGACGCAGTCGGCCTCCTTGAGCGCGGCGCCGCGGGCGTGGCGGAACTGCAGGGAGCTGGTCCGGCCGAGGAGGCCGCGGGCGGCGCCGGCCAGGTAGACCGGGGCGCCGAGGCGCTCGAGCGCGGCCGCGATCCGCTCGGGGTCGCGCACGCCGACCATGGTCTGGTTGCCGACGACGATGACCGGGCGCTGCGCGCTGGCCAGGGCCCGGGTGATCTGGCCCATGGCCTGCTGGTGCCGCAGCGGCGGCAGCTTCAGCTCGGGCAGGCCGAGGTCGCGTCCGCCCAGGCCCGGCAGCGCCGGCGCCTTGAACTGCTTGTACAGGTGCGCCTTGATGTACCACTCGAGGGCCTTGGCGGCGACGCCCTTGGCCTTGCCCAGGCCGGCCTCCTTCTCGTACAGCTGGCGCACGGTCGCCTCGGAGTACAAGAGGTCGACCGGGGTCTCGATGAACACCGGGCCGGGCACACCCGACGTGGCGATCTCGATGGCCCGCTCGACCGTCGGGCCCAGCGCCGGCACGGTCGACACCGAGGTGGCCCACTTGGTCATCGGCCGCACGATCGACAGCTGGTCGATGTCCTGCAGCGAGCCGCGGCCCTTGAGCAGCGTCGCGGTGGCGCCGCCGAACAGGATGAGCGGGGTCTGCGCCATCTGTGCGTTCTTGAGCGCGGTCAGGGCGTTGGTGACGCCCGGCCCGGCGGTGACCGCGGCCACCCCGACCGTGCCGGTCAGGCGTGCCACCGCGTCGGCCGCGAACACCGCGTTGGCCTCGTCGCGGGTGTCGACCACGCGGATGCCGCGCTCGTCGCACCCGGTCAGGATGGGCGAGATGTGGCCGCCGCACAGCGTGAAGAGGTGGCGCACGCCGTGGCGGTACAGGACGTCGGCGATGATGGCGCCGCCATGCGGCTGGCTGCTCGTGGTCATGGCCGGCAGGCTAGCACCGGTCGCAGGTGATCACGCCGCCTCGACCGCCTTGCGGAAGTCGGCGGCCGAGGCCGGGCGCTGCGCCGGGTCCTTGGCCAGCGCCGCCAGAACCATCTGCTCGAGCGCGGCGTCGACGTCGGGGCGCAGGCTGCGCACCGTCGGCGGCGGCTCGGTCAGGTGGGCGAAGCCGACCGCGATCGGGTTGTCGCCGGCGAACGGCGGCCGCCCGGTCAAGAGGTGGAAGGCGAGGGCGCCGAGCGCGTACAGGTCGGTGCGGACGTCGACCGCCTTGCCACGCAGCTGCTCGGGCGCCATGTAGTTGGGGGTGCCGAGCAGGGCCCCGGTCGAGGTCAGGCCGTGACCCGACGCCGCCTTGGCCAGCCCGAAGTCGATCAGCTTGACCGCGCCCCGCTCCCCGACCAGCACGTTCTGCGGCTTGAGATCGCGGTGGATCACCCCGGCGTCGTGGGCCGCGCCGAGGCCGGTGCAGATCTGGCGCAGGTAGTCGCGGGCGTCGGCCAGCGGGACCAGGCCGCGCTGGGTGATCACCTCGGCCAGCGTGCGACCCGGGAAGTACTCCATCGACAGGTACAGCAGGCCGGGCCGGGCCTCACCCAGATCGTGGATGCGGATGACGTTGGGTGACGACACCTTGCGGGCCGCGGTGGCCTCACCCTTGAAGCGGGCGATCATCGCGACGTCGTCGACGGCCCAGGCGCTGGCGATGACCTTGAGCGCGACCAGCTCGCGCAGCACCTCGTCGTCGGCCAGGTACACCGCGCCCATGCCGCCGCGTCCGAGCAGGCGCTGGACCCGGTAGCGACCGGCCAGGACCTCGCCCGGGTGCAGCTCGGTCGAGCCGGCCCCACGTGGGGCCGGGCTGGCCCCGGGCGCTGCGGTCAGCGTGCGGTCGAGCCCAGGCGCGGCGGGCGCGGCGACCGGCGCGGCGGCCGCGGCCGCGGGGGCGTCGCCCGCTCGTGCGGGGCCGCCGGCCGGGGCGGGCGCGCTGGTCGCGCCGGCCGGGGCCGGCAGGAGCTGCTGCTCGTCGATGAGCCGGCTGAGCTTCTGGTTGAGCTCGAGGTCGACGCTACACACGATGGTCTCGAGGTGCTCGATGCGCTCGACCAGCAGCTTGCGCTCGCGCGCCCCGGCCTCGAGCAGCTTGGGATCAGCGCCCTTGCCGCGCTCGAGCTCGAGCCGGGCCCGCCGGTGCTCGAGCACCGTCTTGACGGTGAAGGCGGCGAACACGAACGGCGTGATGGAGATGAGGAACTCGAACGGGTTCACGGCGCCACCCGTATACCGCGCCTCATCGTCGCGCGGGCGTTCACGACGTGGCCACACCACGCGCGGCCAGCAGCGCCTCGATCACCGGGCGCCGCGCCGTCAGCTCGGCCGGATCCTTGACCGGCTGGAACCGCCCGTCGACGCCGTCGCGCGGCACCACCAGGAACTGGGTCGGCAGGTGCGCCGTGAGCTGGCCGACCAGGCGCTCGAACTGGATCGCGGCGCGGCCGTCGACCTGTTTCTCGACCTGGAAGAAGTCGAGCGGGAAGTCGCGGTCGAGGGCGCTGGCGTCGAGCACGAAGCTGTTGGTGTTGAACAGCGGGATCGAGTCCTGGTCGAACGCCGGCGGGAAGCGAAACGCCTCGATGATCTGAGGCACGCCGTCGACCCGGGCCGGGGCGCCGCCGCGATCGCCCGGGGCCTTGGCCACCAGCTCGGCGGTCACCGCGCGCCCGTGCTCGAGGTGGGCGCCGAGGACGGTCCAGTCGAGCGTGGCCCCGAGGTTGTCGACGTTGGACACGCACAGGACGCGGCCGCCGGCGCGGCGGAAGCGGTCGAGGGTGCCGCTGGCGCGCAGCGCGAAGGTCAGGTCGCCGTGCCCGGTCGAGTACGGCGACAGGGTGCCGTCGGCCTGGCGGAACAGCCCGCCGCCCGGGCCGAGCCGGACCGAGACGAACTGCGGGAACGACGCCACCGGGGCCGGCCCGCCCAGGCCGAGCTCGGCGACGTGAGCCAGCGTGCGGTCGTGGGTGGCGTAGCTGGTCATGAGCAGCATCGGGATCACCGCGCCCGCCTCGCGGGCACGGGCGGCGACGTCGGCGTGCTTGAGGGCCAGGAACGAGTGTGGCCCGATCGCTGGCACGATCGCCTTCACCACGCCCCCGAAGCGGGTCGCCATGCCCCCGGCCAGCACCACCACCCCGACCTCGCCACGCCGGGCCGCGTCCCGGCCGAGCGCGGCCAGGCGGGTGGCCTCGGCGCTGCCGGCCGCTGGCAGCTGCCGGACGTCACCCTCCACCAGCGGGGTGATGGCGCCGCGCACCAGGTTGGGGTCGGCGCCGCCCGCAGCGACCGGCGCCATCACCCGCGCGGCGAACGTCTCCAGCTGGACCGGGTCGAAGCCGAAGCGGCCGAGCTCGGCCAGGGTGGCGGGGTCGAGTTCGAGCGAGGGCGCCGGCATCGCCGCAGTATCGCCATCGCCGCCCGCGCGCACCAGCGATCGGGCGTGCCGCCGATCAGTGGCCACGCCGGGCCCGGCGCGCGGCGGCGGCCTGCTGCTCCTCGGCCTTCTGCCGCAGCCGCTCCTCCTCGCTGCGGGTCCAGGTGGTCGGGCGCCAGGCCACCACCGCGTTGATCGTGAAGCCGACGTTACAGACCGCGGCCACGTACAACGCCCAGCTCGGGCGCGCCGTCGCCACCGCCGCGCCCAGCACGAAGCCCAGCCCCATCGGCACGACCCGGCGATCGATGCCGAGCGCGACCAGGCCGGCCACCACCGCCCACAGGGCGATGGTGAGCGGCAGGCCGGTCTCGACGCTGACGCCGAGCGCGTCGAGCTGCGCCCACAGGCCGGCCTGCATCACGAACAGGAAGAGGTAGCTGCCGAACAGGCGGCGGTTGACCACCGTCTTGCTCAGGGAGTGGCGGGCCCACACGCCGAGCGCGACCAGCAGCACCAGCGCGGCCAGGCTCCACAGGACCAGGTGGCGCGGGGTGGCGACCGCCTGCGGGTAGGCCGCGCCCAGCAGCGGTGAGGTGGTGAACACCACGCCGAGGATCAGCGCCAGGAAGGTGCGGGTGCGCGCGCCGACGGTCTCGTCGTAGTCGTGCCGCAGCGCCTCGAGCTTGGCCTGGCGGGCGCGGGCGGCGGCCGCGGCGGCCTCGGCCCGGCCCGCCAGCTCGGGTGGAGGCCCCTCGAGCTCGGCCAGCACGTCGAGCGCGGCCTGGGGCGAGCCGGCTGCCAGCTCGAACTCGGCGACGGCGACGCTGGCGGCGCGCAGGCCGGCGCGGGCGCCCGCGTGCTCGGGCGCGGTCACCAGGGCCTCGAGGAAGCCGAACCGGCACGCGCCGAACAGCCGGTACAGCTCGTGCCGGTCGGGCTGGTCGCCGCTGGCGAGCGCGCGCAGCTCGCGCAGGCGCTGCTCGGCAGTCGTGACCAGGCGGGCCACCCCGCGCAGGGCCAGGAACGTCACCAGCGCCCGGCGCAGGTCGTCGATGGTGGCGAACCGGTCGGCCGGGCTGGCCGCCATCGCCTGCCGGCAGATCGCCGCCAGCTCCGGCGGGGCGTCGGCCGGCAGCTCGGGGCTCGACGCGACCACGCTGGCCACCACCTCGGCCACGCTGCGGCCGCGGTGCGGGGGCCGGCCGCTGATGAGCTGCGCCAGCACCGAACCGACCAGGTACACGTCGGTCGCCGGCGTGATGTCCGCGCCGCCGAGCATCTCCGGCGCCATGTAACCGGGCGTGCCGGCCATCTCGGTGGCGTTGCGCGCCAGCGGCAGGCGCCCGCTGCCGTCGTCGCGCGTGCTCACCGCCAGGCCCCAGTCGAGCAGGTACACCTCACCGAACGAACCGATCATCACGTTGCTCGGCTTGATGTCGCGGTGGACCACGCCCCGGCTGTGCGCGAACCGCAGCGCGTTGCACACGTGCAGGAGGATCTCGAGGTTCCAGGCCAGCAGGTCGTCGTGGCCAAACCGGGCCCGCACGGCGTCGGCGTCACCGAGCAGCGTGCTCCACTCGGTGCCCTCGATGCGCTTGAGCACCACCACCGGGTGGCCGGCCGCGTCGGCCTCGACGTGATGGACCGGGAC
>JAGPCO010000185.1 GCA_018058095.1 Kofleriaceae bacterium | reverse complement strand
ACAGCAACAGCAACAGCAACAGCAACAGCAACAGCAACAGCAACAGCAACAGCAACAGCAACAGCAACAGCAACAGCAACAGCAACAGCAACAGCAACAGCAACAGCAACAGCAACAGCAACAGCAGAATCAGCGCGAGGGCCGGGCCCCGCCAGGCCCCGGAAGCGCGTCCCCTCGCCATTGAGGCAGGCTTGACCGCGGCCAAGGCGTGACCACGTTGTCGACATGAGCACGTCGACGCACCGGAGCTGCCCCGCCTGCGGCAAGACCAACCGGGTCCCGCTGGCTCACCTGGCCGATGTCGGCACCTGCGGCGCATGTAAGGCCGCGCTGCCGGCGCAGGGCGAGCCGCTCGAGGTCGACGCCGCCACCTTCGACGCCATCGTCGGCGCGGCCCAGGTCCCGGTGCTGGTCGACTTCTGGGCCACCTGGTGCGGCCCGTGCCAGGCCGCCGCCCCCGAGGTGGCGCGCGCGGCGCAGCTGACGCGCGGTCGCGGCGTGGTGCTCAAGGTCGACACCGACCGCAACCCGGAGCTGGCGGCGCGGTACGCCATCCGCAGCATCCCGACCTTCGCGGTGTTCAAGGGCGGCCGCGCGGTCACCATGCGGCCGGGTGTGCTGCCGAGCGCGGCGCTGGTGCAGCTCATGGAGCGGGCCTGACGGCGGGCCCCATCGAGGAGCGCGGCCACCGCGGCGCGTCCGATCGTCCAGCCGGCCGCAGCCTACTGGCGGCGAGCCAGCAGGCCACCGACCAGCGCGACCGCGCCGAGCGCCAGGGTCGCCCACGCGCCCCAGCCGAGCACGGCGTTGGCGACCGACCCGACCGTCCACACCAGGCCGCCGATGATCGCCGCGCCGGCCACGACCGCCAGCGTCCGCCCCACCTTGCCGGCGGCCACGGTGGCGCCCAGGCCGAGCACGGCACCGACCGGGATGGCCCACAGCGCGAGCTTGGTGTAGCCCAGGAGCGCGCGCACCAGGTCGTCGTCGCCGCGCAGGGCGTGCCACAACGAGCCGTCGCTCCACGGCGCGAAGAAGCCGACCAGCGCCAGCGCGCCACCGGCCGCGCGCAGGGCGCGGCGCTCGTCGGCGGCGCCGGCGAGGGCGACCACGCCGCCGCCGACCACCAACCAGCTCGCCAGGTCGGCGGCGCCGATCACCTGGTACACGACCGCGCCGAGGATGACCGCGCCGGTCAGAAGGGCCGCGGACCGGGCGGCGCTCGACCGTGTCGCCGCGGCGGCGGCCAGCACGAGGCCGAGCCCGGGCACCACGAAGTACCAACCGTCCACCTTGCGCGCGACCTCCCACCCGCTCGCGCTGGCCCCGGCCAGCGAGATCCACGGCATGAAGAAGGCCACGACCAAGAGGGCGCCGACGGCGGCCAGGCCGAGCGAGGTGTTGCGCGACAGCGAGGAGGTCGACATGGCCACGACGCTACCATCGCCGCCCCCCGGCGCCAGGGCAAAGCTGAGGGGCCGCGCGCGGACCAGCGCTACCGGCGCCGACCCTGGACGTAGGCGTCTCCGACGCCGTACAGCCAGGTCGCGCCGTACACCAGGCTGGCCAGGCCGCCCAGGAGCGGGATGGCGCCGATGAAGCTGGCGCCGGCCACCGCGGCCACCACGAACACGCCGATGGCCTTGTCGGTCTCGCCGTTGATGAGCTGGCCGACGCCAGGGATGAACGCGCTGGCCACGGCCGGGACGACGCCGCTGCCGCCACCGCCCCCGGATCGCCTGACCAGCGCCTTGCTCATGGCCGGATCATGACCCCAGGCCCGGGCGTCGACAAGCACGATGATGGACGGCCCGCCATCGCCGGGTTTGACCGTCCACGGCGCCGGTGCGACCCTGACGGCGTGACGCTCCTCCGCGGCTCGCCGCTGCTCGCGCTGCTGCTGGCCGGTTGTTTCGACCCGACCGGGCCGCTCGGCGCGGCGTGTTCGCCGGCGGCCCCGTGCGCGATCGGCCTCGACTGCGTGAACGGCACCTGCAGTATTCCCGGCACCGCCGACGCCGCCCCCGGCAGCGACGCGCCCATCGACGCCGGCGCGCCAGACGCCGGACCGCTGGCGCGCGACTGCCTCGAGCTGCATGACCGCGGCGAGACCACCGACGGCGCGTACCTGGTCGACCCCGACGGCGAAGGCGGCACGAACCCACCGCTCACCGTGTACTGCGACCAGACCACCGCCGGCGGCGGCTGGACCCTCGTGTACGTCTACCGCTTCACCAACTACGACAACTTCAACGGCGCCGGCAACGCGGTCACTCCGCAGCCGAGCTGGCCCGGCCGCGCGCTGGGCGGCGGCGCCACGCCGGTCTCGACCACCACGCCGGCCTCCCCGACCGACGTCGGCGCGCTCGACTTCACGCGCTGGGCCAGCCTGGGCCCCGACTTCCTGGTCACCTCCACCATCACCACCTCGTACTCGTGCCGGCCCGGGGCCGGCAGCCTGGTCGCCGCGGACGGCGGCACGGTCACGTGTGAGGTGGTGGCACCGGTCAGCGCCGCCTGTACGCCCACCGTACCGACGCTGTTCGACCAGAACAGCTACGGCCCGACCCTGCGAGGGCCCAACGGCAACTACTACTACTGGGACGGCTCGACCGGCAACAACTGGCCCACGCACGACCCGTGCGGCAGCAACACGCAGAACCACCTGCGCGGCGTGGCCGATCCACGCGGCGCGATCTGGCTGCGCCGCGCGCCGTGAGCCGAACCCGGCCGCTCAGAACCAGGTCGAGACGCCGAGCATGAGCATCGTGTAGCGGGTCTTGACCGTGCCCTGGTTGAACGGGCTCTCGGCCTGCATGCCGGCCTCGATGCTCGGGTTGACCGGGTCGGGGCCGCCGCGGTCGGCGATGGGCGAGTCGGAGCCCGAGCCGGAGCAGCCGCGGTTGGCCGCGCTCGGGTTGCAGGTGCCGTCGTTGTTGGCGCTGCCGCCCAGGGTCAGGCCGGCGCCGACGTCGACCTGGAAGCGCGCCATGCGATAGCTGGCGCCAGCGGCGATCAGGGCGCGGGCGGTGCCGTCCTTGTCGACGCGGGCCCAACCCGGCTTGGCGGCGGCGGTGTCGTAGCCGAGGCCGCCGCGGGCGATGAGCGCGCCCGGCCCGGCCGCGAACTGGTAGCTGCCGCCGAGGCGGGCGCCGACGGTGTCGCGGAAGCCGTGGCGGATGAACGACTCCTTGAGCTGCAGCACGTCGTTGACCACGCCGTCGACGACGACGCGGTCGTCGCTGACGCCGCCCCAGTTCTCCCAGGTCAGGTCGAGCTCGACGTCGCCGCGCTCGACCCCGCTGGCGTCGCGCAGGACGTAGCGGCCGCCGACCGTCGCGGTCATCGGCAGCGCCAGGTCGACGCAGGTCTTGAGGTCGTTGGGGCCGGTGCCGCCGGTCGCGCACAGCGCGTCGGTGTCGCTGGTCGGCGAGATCACCACCGGGATGCCGGCGATGGTCAGGTTGCGGCTGGGCACCGACAGGCCGGAGCCGACGGCGTTGACCCCGACCTCGCTGGTGAAGTGCGCCGCCACCTCGATCGTCGGGTTGACGCGATAGGTCGCGCCGAGCGAGAAGGCCGGGATGAAGTTGTCCTTGGCCTCGACGATGAAGATCGCGTCGCGGTCGACGATCTCACCGAAGTTGGGCAGGCCCCACAGGAACACCTTGGCCTTGAGGTCGGCGATGCCCCACGAGAAGCGGGCGCCGATGTCGAGCTTGTCCATGACCCGGTACGCCACCGCCACCGTCGGCAGCACGACCGCGGCCTCCTGCTTGACGATGTCGTAGCGGGTCGGCGGCGGCGGCCGGGTCGGGTCGTCGATGACGTAGTCGTCCTCGATCGACCGGGTCGGGTACGCGTTGGGCGCGAACACGCCGGCGGCGACGTGCAGCCCGGGCACCACGCCGCCGAGGTCGCTGGCGATGGCGATGACCGGGACGGCCTGGAACCCACCCAGCCCGACCGCCGGCTTCGAGCTGTCGGACACCTGGCCGTAGGCCTGGCCCTCCCACGGCGCCATGATGTCGTCGCTGCTGTCGTAGGCGCCGCTGCGCTGGAACGACAGCGACAGGTCGATCAGCGTGGCGCTGACGACGACGCGGGTGCCGTGGCCCTTGGCCAGCCCGGCCGGGTTGATGGCCAGCGCGTCGGCGCCGCTGACCGCGGCGATCGAGGCGCCGGCGCGGCCGGTCGACTCGGCGCCAAAGCCGGGCAAGGTCAGGCCGCCGGCGTGGGCGACGCCCGGGGCCAGGGCAAGACCGAAGGCGAGCGCGGGCAGCGCGGCGCGGACGTGGACCAGGCGACGAGCGGGGTGGGCGTGCGAGGCGTGCATCGGCTCCACGGTACCCCGGCGGCCGGGCCCGCGGTCAACCAGGCCGGGCCGGATCACGCGCCGGTCGGGTCGGGCTCGCGGCGGGCAGCGTCATCACGCACCGCGTCGGACCCGGCGCCGCCCCGGTCGGCCTCGGCGCGACGCCGGCGCACGCGCACGTGCACGTCGAGGATGGCGATCGCCGCCGGGGTGACGCCGCTTACCCGCGCGGCCTGCCCGAGCGAGCGCGGCCGGACCTGGCTCAACTTCTCCACCACCTCGCGCGACAGCCCGCCGATACCGGCGTAGTCGACGTCGTCGGGGATGAGCACGGCGTCGCCGCTGGCGAGGCGGGCCGCGTCGTGATCCTGCCGGCGCAGGTAGCCGTCGTAGCCGATCTCGATGGCCAGCCGCTCGGCGATGGCCGGGGCCGGCCCGGCGCCGAGCTCGGCCGCGGCGGCGACGACCTCGACCTCGGCCGCGCCCAGCTCGGGCCGGCGCAGCAGCTCGGCCAGCGTGACCCGGCGCTGGCTGATCGGCGCCGAGCCAAAGCGAGCCAGCGCGGCGTTGACCGCCGGCGTGCCGAGCACCGAGGCCCGCTCGGCCCGCTCGCGCGCCGCCGCCAGCGCGGCCACGTCGGCCTCATACCGGGCCCAGGTGCCATCGTCGATGAGGCCGAGCCGGCGCCCGATCGGAAGCAGGCGGTCGGCGGTGTTGTCCTCGCGCAGCAGCAGGCGGAACTCGGCGCGCGAGGTCATCATCCGGTACGGCTCGCGGGTGCCGCGGGTGACCAGATCGTCGACCAGCACGCCGGCGTAGGCCTGGTCGCGCCGCAGCACCAGCGGGCCGTGCCCGGCCGGGCCCAGCCCGAGCGCGAGCGCGGCGTTGAGCCCGGCCAGGAGGCCCTGCGCCGCCGCCTCCTCGTAGCCGGAGGTGCCGTTGAGCTGACCGGCGTGGTACAGGCCGGCGCAGCGCTTGACCTCGAGCGTGGCGGTCAGCTCGGTCGGGTCGACGAAGTCGTAC
This sequence comes from Kofleriaceae bacterium, assembly GCA_018058095.1. GTDB lineage: Bacteria > Myxococcota_A > Polyangia > Haliangiales > Haliangiaceae > JABFXX01. The sequence goes on along the minus strand of JAGPCO010000185.1, from coordinate 4,423 downwards.
TCGACCGCGTAGCCGGGCCGGGTCATCTCGGCCCGCTCGAGGCCGGGGATCGAGCGCACGAACGCCAGCTGCACGTCGTACGGCAGCGAGGTCGAGATGCCGTTGGGGTAGACCTCGGCCGCGTCGATCCCCTCCGGCTCGAGGAAGATCTGGTGCCGGTCCTTGTCGGCGAAGCGGGTGATCTTGTCCTCGATGCTCGGGCAATAACGCGGCCCGCGCCCCTCGATGGCGCCCTGGAACATGGGCGAGCGGTGCAGCGCGGCGCGGATGAGGTCGTGGGTGCGCGGCGTGGTGTGGGTGATCCAGCACTGGATCTGCGGCAGCGGCGGGACGAAGCCGGCGGCGCGCGTCACCGAGAACAACGGCGGCGGATCGTCGCCGGGCTGGACCTCGAGCCCGGCCAGGTCGAGGGTCGACAGGTCGAGCCGGCACGGCGTGCCGGTCTTGAGCCGGGCGATGGGCAGGCCAAGCCGCTCGAGCGAGGTGGTCAGGCCGAGCGCCGGGGCCTCGCCGGCGCGGCCGCCGGCGGCGCGCTCCTCGCCGACGAAGATGCGGCCGCGCAGGAAGGTCCCGGTGGTGAGGATGACCGCCCGGCCCCGGAACGTGACGCCCATCGTCGTGGTCACCCCGACCACGCGCGGCCGTGGGCCCGACTCGTCGAGGCACAGGCTGCCGACCTCGGCCTGGCGCAGGCGCAGCCCGGGCTGGCGCTCGAGCCGCTGCCGCATGCGGTCGCGGTAACGCCGCTTGTCGGCCTGGGCCCGGGTCGAGCGTACGGCGGGCCCCTTCGACGCGTTGAGGCGCCGGAACTGGATGCCGGTGTGATCGATCACGTCGGCCATGGCCCCGCCGAGGGCGTCGATCTCCTTGACCAGGTGGCCCTTGGCGACCCCACCGATGGCCGGGTTACACGCCATGTGCGCCACCATGTCGAGGTTGCCGGTCAACACCAGCGTGCGCGCGCCCAGCCGCGCCGCCGCCAGCGCCGCCTCGCAGCCGGCGTGGCCGGCGCCGACGACGATGACGTCGTAGCCGTCGGGGTACTCGAAGGCCATGGTCGGGCTCGCCGGGCCGGGCCGGCGCTACGGCGCGCCGGCGCCGGCGTCCTTGTTGCAGGCCGGGTCGCCGTGCACCTTGTCGGGCGTGAACTTGTAGATCTTCAGGCCCAGCCGCAGCACCAGGTCCTGCGGGACCTGACGGTCGGGCTGGGTCCCGGTGTCCCAGGTGATGCCCGACACCCGGACCGACCCACACGGGTCGTGGATGCCGCGCGCGATGCCGGCGTACACCGCGCGCTGCGCCTCGAGGTCCTCGGGCGAACACACGCCCTTGACGCCGCAGGCGAAGCGGAAGGTATCGTACCAGGACTGCGCGCCCGGGCCGTACTCGGCGATCTCCATGCTGGCCTGCACGCCGGCGTCGCGCGAGGCGCGCAGGCCGACGGTGTGCTCGCCCGGGCCGAGGTCGACGTAGTAGCACATCGACACCTGCTCCCTGCTCTTGTACAGGGTCATGTCGTCGACGGTGGCCCACAGCTCGGCGTCGGTCGGACCGAGGCGGATCTCGAACCGCTTGGCGCCGCCCTCGGGCACGCCGGCCCCGCCGTCGGCCGGCGCGGCCGGGTCGCGACAGGTGCAGGCCTGGCCCTCGCACAGGTTGCCGACCAGCACCCCGACCGTCGACGGCGGCGGGGGCGGGGCGATCACGATGGCGGTCTGGCTGGTCCCGCCGCAGCCGCCGCCGGCCAGGCCGGCCAGCGCGCTGAGGGTGACGACCTGCACAACCGCGGACGAACGAGTGACGGCAGCCGAGCGAGCCATGGGGACATCTTATCCTCGCCCTGCGGTGGGCGCTTCCCCGCCCGGCACAGGAGTCCGAAAGCAACCGCCTCGGTTGTGCATGCGGGACCTCCACCCTACAGTTGCGCGCATCGATGCCGCCACCCGCGGATGCCCCGACACCCAGCGACCAGGCCGCGCTGGCGAGCCTGGGCTCGCTCGAGACCGCCCACGGGCGCAGCGCGTCGCTGGTGGCCCACCTCGAAGTCCTGTGCAGCTCGGATATGGCCGCCGCACGCGAGGCGTTCGACTACGTCATGGCCGCGATCGAGCATCAGGGCTCGGTCTACCCGGCAACCAAGCCCGTGGTGGAGTTATTGGTGCGCTGGATCGAGGCCGGCCGGATCTCGCTCGAGGGTCCACGCAACCGGCTGCGCAGCGCACTCACGGGGCCGCCGCTCGAACGGTACGTCCCCAAGGCCTCGCGCGACTCGATTTCGACCAAGAAGACGCCGCTCGACGGTGTGGTCGGATTTCCGCCCGCCGCGTTCACCACGTACAAGCGTGGGGTCAGACACGGCGAGTCGGTGGCCACGTTCCTCGATCGCGCGCTCGGTGCGCAGGTGACCGAGTACACGACCCACCAGGACGGCAAGCCGCATGGCCCGTATCGCAAGGTGCTGGTCGCGGGTCCAACCCTGCTCGAGGGTAGCTTCACCAGCGGTGTTCGAACCGGTGCGTGGATCGAGCGCTGGCCGAGCGGCGTGACGAAGGCGGTCGGGACCTACCAGGCCGGCAAGATGAGCGGAGACTGGGTCCATCACGACCAGGCAGGCCGGGTGATCGCGCGTGGTGCCTACAAGAGCGACCGACGTCACGGTGAGTGGGTCGATGCCGCCGGCACGCGCACAACCTGGAGGAACGGCGCTCAGGTCTGACCCGGGCCAGGCAACCCAGACCGCGGCGGCCCGGTCGTACCTCCCGCCCGGCGGTCGTCCCCGCGCCGGGCCGTGTGTCCTCCGGTTGACCGCCTCGACGAGCCAGGTGTATCCATCGATGTCCGCCATGACCCGCCTGCCCCTGCCGCCCCGCCTCGCCCCCTGCCCCGCCTCGCCCGGGCTCCGAGGGCGCCCGGCCGGCGTCGTGCGCCGCTGCGCCCTGACCCTTGCCCTGGTCCTGGCGTCGGCGGCCGCGGGCCTCGGCGCACCTGGCTGCGGTGGCGCCGGCGGCACCGGCGCGGTCGAGTATTCGGTGTCGCCCCAGCGCAACTACGACAAGGGCCTGGCCTCGCTCGAGCGCAAGGACTGGATCGCCGCCAGCCGCTACTTCGCGTTCATCAAGAGCCGCTTCCCGTACTCGAAGTACGCAGTGCTGGCCGAGCTGCGCCTGGCCGACGCCGAGTTCGGGGCCGAGCAGTACCTCGAGTCGATCGACAACTACCGCATCTTCATCAAGCTGCACCCGACCCACGAGATGGTCGTCAACGGCTACGCCTCCTTCCGCATCGGCGAGGCGTACTTCCGCATGCTGCCGGGCGACTTCTGGATCCTGCCGCCGTCGTACGAGAAGGACCAGTCGGCGACCGAGGAGGCCGAGGAGGAGCTGAGCCGGTTCCTGGCCAAGTTCCCCGACTCGCCGTTCCGGCCCAAGGCGGCCGACATCGTCAAGAAGGTCGGGCGCCGCCTGGCCGACCACGAGTGGTACGCGGCCCAGTACTACTGGGACCGCGACAAGCCGATGGGCACCGTCATCCGCCTGCGCCGCCTGCTCGAGCGCTACCGCGGCGTCGGCTACGACGAGCGTGCGCTGCTCTTGCTGGGGCGGGCCTACCAGGCGGTGACCATGCCCGACCGCGCGCGCGCGACCTGGCAGGAGCTGATCGAGAAGCACCCGCGCAGCGACCAGGCCGCGCGGGCCAAGGCGGCGCTGGCCGGCCTGGGCCCGGTCGCCGCCGCACCCGCACCCGCTCCGGCGCCGGCCCCCGCGCCCGCCCCCTGACGCCAACGCGGCGGCGGGGACACAGGAGCGGCATGGCGGACCGGATCGACAGGCTCATCTCGCTCGGGCGCGAGCACTACGGCGCCGGTGAGTACGACAAGGCCGAGCCGATGCTGGCCGAGGCCTCGGCCGCGCGCCCGACCTTCCCCGACGTGTTCAACATGCTCGGGGTCATCTACCACCAGAGCGGCCGCTTCCACGACGCCGAGGAGGCGTTCGAGAGCGCGCTGCGGCTCAACCCCAGCTACACCGAGGCCGCGCTCAACCTTTCGGTGACCTACAACGACCGCGGCAAGTACGACCAGGCGCGCGAGGTGTACGCGCGGGTGGTATCGGCCAGCTACGCCCAGCCGCGCGCGCTCGACACCTACGCCCGCGGCAAGCTGGCCAACATGCACGCCGACCTCGGCGCCGCCTACGCCGGCCTGGCCCTGTACGACGACGCCGTGCGCGAGTACGCCAAGGCGCTCGACCTGTGCCCGGAGTTCGTCGACCTCCGGGTCCGGCTCGGCAACGTCTATCGCGACATGGGCATGTACAACGCCGCCGTGGCCGAGCTGGAGCAGGCCCGCCGGCTGCGCCACGACTACCTGCCGGCGCGGATCAACCTCGGCGTGGTGCTGTACTCCCTCGGGCGCAAGGACGAG
>JAGPCO010000184.1 GCA_018058095.1 Kofleriaceae bacterium | reverse complement strand
CCGCCCCACCCAGCCCATGGCCGAGTTCGCCAAGAGCCTCGAGCGCTACGACGTCGTCGATCGCATCGCCATCGGCGGCATGGCCGAGGTGTTCCTGGCCAAGGCCTACGGCGCGCACGGGTTCGAGAAGACGCTGGCGATCAAGCGCATCCTGCCCGACCTCGCGTCCGACCCCGAGTTCGAGGAGCGCTTCATCGCCGAGGCCAAGGTCGCGGTCCGGCTGTCGCACACCAACATCGTCCAGGTCCTCGACTTCGGTCGGTTCGCCAACTCCCTCTTCATCGCGATGGAGTACGTCGACGGCCTCGACCTGGCCGCGCTGCTGCGCCGCTACAAGGAGCGCGGCGCGCGCATCCCGCTGTCGGCCGCCTTCCACATCGCCATCGAGCTGGCGCGTGGGCTCGACTACGCCCACCTGCACGGCGTGGTCCACCGCGACGTCTCGCCGTCGAACATCCTGCTGTCGCGCGCGGGCGAGGTGAAGATCGCCGACTTCGGCATCGCCGTCGCGGCCCGGCCCGGCCGGGCCCCGGCCCTGACCGGGCCGCGCAAGGTGATGGGCAAGTGGCGCTACATGTCGCCCGAGCAGACCCGCGGCGAGAACCTCGACACCCGGTCGGATCTGTTCTCGGCCGCGGCCGTCATGTTCGAGCTGTTCACCGGCGACAAGCTGTTCCCCGGCGACGAGGCCGAGGACATCATGCGCAACATCCACGACATGCCGCTGCCCAAGGCGTCGGCCCGTCGTGACGGCCTGCCGGCCGCGCTCGACGACATCCTGGCCCAGTGCCTGGCGCGCGACCCGACCGCCCGCCCGGCCCGCGCCGCCATCATCCTGCGCGCCCTGACCGAGCTGTCGTACGAGTCGAGCATCGTCGCCACCTCGCTCGACGTGTCGGAGGCGGTGGCCAGCGTCCTCGGCGTGGCGCCGGGCCCGGCCGGCGCGACCGCGCTCGACGACCTCATCCGCAAGCAGATCGTCTCGCTCGATGGCCGCGACCGCGGCCGCGACACCGCGGTCACCGACGAGAAACGCAACACCGCGGTGGCGACCAACCCCAACGCGGTCGCCTTCACCAGCACCACCGGCGCGCTCACCTCGCCGGCCCCGGCTGACCGCCCGGAGGCGACCGGGGTGTTCGTCCACCGCACCGACGCCGACGGGCTGTCCCGCCTCGAGGTCGACAGCACGACGATGGCGGCGCAGCCGCGCTCGCGCCGGGCCACCGGGCAAGAGCCGGCGCTGGCGGCCGGACCGGCGACGGGCCTGGCCGGCGACGGTGAGCGGCTCGATCCCGACCGCCGGACCGAGGTCGGGCCACCGCTGGCCGAGTCGCGCCCGTTCGTGCGCCTCCCGCCCGAGCTGGTCGACGACGAGGTCGTCGCCGTGCCCCGGCCCGGGCCCAGCCCCGAAGCGTCGAGCAAGACGCCGATGGCGACGGTCACCCCCGCCGCGCGGGCGCCCGGGGCGCGGGGGTCCGGGGCGCGCCGCTGGTGGCTGCTCGGACCCGGCGCGCTCGGGCTGATCGTGCTGGTCGTGGTGCTGGCCCGGCGCGGCGGCCCGGCGCCGACGACCAGGCCGGCCATCGTCGCCAGCGCCAGCGCCGACGCCGGGCTCAGCACCGGCACCATCGAGCTGGTGACCGACCCGGCCGGGGCCCAGGCCTTCGTCGACGGCGCGGCCGTCGGCGTGACACCGACCCACGCCCAGGTCGCGGCCGGCCGCGCCGTCGGGGTCCGGCTGGTCCTGGCCGGGCACCGCTCGTACGAGGACACCATCACCGTGCGGCCCGGCCAGGTCTACGCGCTGCAGCGGCAGCTGGTGGTGGCCCCGGCCCGGCTCCACGTCGAGTCGACGCCGCCGGGTGCCACCGTCTCGCTCGCCGGCGCGGTCCTCGGCACCACCCCGCTGACCCGGATCGACCTCGCGCCCGGCCGCGGCACCCTCGAGCTCGAGCGCGCCGGCTACGAGCGGCACCGCGAGGGGGTCGAGTTGATCGCCGACGGCGAGCTGCGCCGGACCGTCGAGCTGGTCGCCGTCCAGCGCACCGGCGCGATCGATCTTCACATCGACGACGGCTGGGCCGACATCTTCCTGCGCGGCAAGAAGGTCGGGCGAGCGCCGATCAAGGGCCTGCGCCTGCCGGTCGGCACCCACCGCCTGCGCCTGGTCAACCCCCCGACCGGCCGCGAGAAGACCATCACCGTCGAGGTCTCGGCCGACACGGTCCGCTACTACCGCGAACGCCTGTGACCCGGCCGGGCGCGCCGGCCCGGCACGACGCCGGTGCCGCCCAGGGCGCGAACCTGCTAGCCTCGACAGCGTGTCCGCCGCCGATCGCACCACCTGGGCCTGCCTGCTGGTCGCCGCCGCGCTCGTGCTGCCGCGCTCGGCCGCGGCCGGGCCGGCGCCGCGCCGCCTGGTGCTGCGAGCCCAGGCCGAGTGCGGCGCGCTGGTCGATCGCCCCCGCGTCGCCGTGACCCTCGACGTCAGACCCGGCGCCGGCCCTGGCCCGACCGTGGTCCGCGCCCGCCCCGGCCAGGGCGTGCTCGGCCGGTGCGTGACCAACGTGGTGCGGCTCGAGCTCGACGGGGTCGCCCCGCCGCGCCGGTCGACCCACTGGACGTTCCGGCTGCGCCCGGTCCTGGCCGGCGCCGTCGCCAGCGCCGACGCCGCGGCGGCGCCACCGGCGCGACGGATCGTCGGCGTCGACCGCTCGCTCGATCCGTCGTTCAAGCGCTTCGCCGATGCGGCCCACATCGCCGTCGCCGCGGTCGACGACGATCCGGCGGGTCGCGCGCTGGCGGACGCGCTGCGCGCCCGGCAGGCGCCGCTGGTCGCCTGCTTCGCCGAGTTCGGTACCACCACCACCACCACCACCACCACCACCGCGCCCGGGCCCGGGCCGGTCGTCGTCGAGGCGCGCTGGAGCGGCACCCGCTGGGACCTGCACCTCGGCGGCGCCAGCCCGGCGCTGGACCGCTGCCTCCTGCAGGTCGGCGCGGCGCTGCCCGCGCCAGCCGCGACCGCGAGCGACGCGGCGCTGGTGGTCACGCTCCAGCTCGCCCCGGGCGCCACCTGATGGCGCTTCAGGCGCCGACGCGAGTGATCACCCCGACGGGCCGAGCCGGTTGTCCTTGACCCGTCGATGAGCGGGCGGGACGTTCGGGGCGATGACGCCGAACCTGCTCCCCCTGGCCGCGCTCGTCACTCTCACCGCGACCGCCGCCTGTGGCCCTGGCCCCCGCGGCAACGGGGACGCCGGCCCAGCGTCCTGCAACCTGTGCACGGCCCTCGGCTGGCAGGAGTGCCTGCCCGACGGCAGCTACGCCGACCCGATCGCCTGCCCCGAGGGCCAGGTGTGCGTGGCCGAGCTCGGCTGCGCGGTGTGTGAGCCCGGCGCGGCCTACTGCGACGGCCCCAGCGGCAACGACATCTTCGAGTGCAACGCCGACGGCACCGGCGGGGTCCAGACCGGCAGCTGCGTGGGCGACGAGGTCTGCTCGGATGGCACCTGCAAGACCCCCTGCCAGGCCGCGGCCGACACCCCGTCCAACGTCGGCTGCGACTTCTGGGCGGCCGACCTCGACAACGAGCAGTTCAACTCGATCTTCGGCGGCTTCGGCAGCAACGACGCCGCCGGCGCCCAGTACGCCGTGGTCATCGCCAACAACAACGACTCGGCCGTCGGCGTCCGCGTCACCCGCAACGCGGCGCGGGTCGGCCAGCCGACCCAGGAGGCCGACGTCGTCACCGTGACCGTGCCGGCCCGCAGCGCCCAGCGCATCGACCTGCCGCAGCGCGAGCTCGACGGCACCATGGGCCAGAACGCCGGCTACGCCCCGGGCACCGGCTCCGGCACCTTCGTGTCGCCCCACGCCTACCACATCGTCACCACGCTCCCGGTCGTGGCCTACCAGTTCAACCCGATCGTGCAGGACTTCTCCAACGACGCCTCGACGCTCATCCCGCGCCAGGCCCTGGGCAACCACTACCTCGTGTTCGGCTGGCCGACCGCCAACCCGTGTGGCCAGCCGCAGGGCCAGTTCGGCTACCAGCCGAGCATCCCCGATCACACCGCCATCACCGTGGTCGCGGTCGAGGACGGCACCACCGTGACGGTCAACCCGACCCACCCGATCACCGCCTCGGGTGGCGACAGCGGCCTGGCCATCGCCCGGACCGATCGCGGCCAGCCACTGGTGCTGACCCTCAACAAGTACGACGTGGCCAACCTCGAGTCGGACCAGCCCCGGGCCGACATCCTCGGCTGCATCTCGGCGGCGATGCAGAACACCGGCGACTTCACCGGCAGCGTGGTCAGCGCCGACAAGCCGGTGGTGGTGTTCACCTCGCACGAGCGCGCGATCGGCTTCGGCGGCGCCAACCCGGCGCCGCAGCCGTCGCCGAACTGGACCATGCAGGACGGCATCTGCTGCACCGACCACTTCGAGGAGCAGCTGCTGCCGACCACCGCGCACGGTCGCCAGTACGCGGTGGCGCGCAGCCCGATCCGCTCGACCGATCCGGGCTGGAAGGAGCCCGACATCTACCGCGTCGTCGCCAGCAAGGACGGCACCACCGTCACCACCAGCCTGCCGGCCCCCAACGCCAGCTTCACGCTCGACGCCGGCGCCTACCGCACGTTCCCGGCCAGCGCCGGCTTCACCCTGTCGGCCGACAAGGGCGTGATGCTCGGCCAGGTCCTGGTTTCGCAGCACTTCATCCCCGACGGCTTCATCGGCGACCCCAGCCTCATCCTGCTGCCGGCGGCCGAGCAGTACCGGGCCTCGTACGTGTTCCTGGTCCCGTCGACCTTCCGCGACAACTACATGGTGCTGGCCAAGCCGACCAGCGCGGCCCTGACCTACGACGGCATGCCGCTCACCAGCGAGGGCGACTGCGTGACCGCGCCCATCGGCGACGTGCTGGGCATCGGCTACGAGCAGGTCACCTGCCGCATCACCGAGGGCCGGCACGAGGTGGCGTCGAGCGTGCCGTTCGGCCTGTTCGTGTACGGCTACTACAACGTCGGCTCGTACGCCTTCGCCGGCGGCTCCGACGTCAAGATCATCAATCCCATCGAGTAGGCGCCGGGCGCAGGCCTCGCCCGCGCCCTACTCGCGGGCGGCGTTGGCCAGGCCGAGGCGGTGCAGCATCTTGTGGATCGACATGCGGTCGATGCCGGCCGCGCGCGCCGCGGCCGAGATGTTGCCGTCGTACTGCGACAGCAGCTTGGAGATGTAGCGCTTCTCGAACTCGTTGATGACGTGCTGCTTGGCCAGCTTGAACGGGGTCGCCACGTCGATCGGCACCGTCAGCATGTGCTCGGGCGCGGCCGCCGTGGTCGACGGCGTCAGCGTCTGTGACGCCTCGGTCCGGGCCGGCGGCGCCGGCGCGCGCTGCAGGGCGGCCGCGCTATCGGGTTGCTCGGACAGCAGCACCGCGCGCTCGATCACGTTGCGCAGCTCGCGCACGTTGCCCGGCCAGTCGTGCTTCATCATCAGATCGATCGTGTCCTGGCCGATCGAGGCCCGCTCGCCGCCGGGCAGCTGGCCGAGGATGTGCTCGATCAGCAGCGGCAGGTCGTCGCGCCGCTCGCGCAGCGGCGGGACGGTGACGCGCGCCACCGCCAGCCGGTAGAACAGGTCCTCCCGGAACCGGCCGCGGTTGACCTCGACGCCGAGGTCGCGGTTGGTCGCGGCCACCACTCGGATGTCGACCTCGAGCGTCTGGGTGCCGCCGACCCGGCGCACCTCCTTGCGCTCGAGCACGCGCAGCAGCTTGGGCTGCAGCGCCAGCGGCAGCTCGCCGATCTCGTCGAGGAAGACCGTGCCCTTGTGGGCCCGCTCGAACGCGCCGGGGTAGGCGCTGGTGGCGCCGGTGAAGGCGCCGCGCTCGTGCCCGAACAGCTCGCTCTCGATCAGGTTGGCCGGGATCGAGCCGCAGTCGAGCACCACGAACGGGCCGGCCGCGCGCGGCGACTGCTCGTGCAGGGCCTCGGCCACCAGCTCCTTGCCGGTGCCGGTCTCGCCAGTGACCAGCACGGTGGTGTCGCTCGCCGCCAGCTTGCCGAGCCGGGCGAACAGCTCGCGCATCTTGACCGAGCGGCCGATCATGTCGCCGAAGCGGTCGACCTCGGCCAGCTCGACGTCGACCATCTCGCCGAGCGGCTCGAACTTCATGCGCGAGGCGCCGACCGCGAACACCGTGCCGGGCTGGATGTACAGGTCGACGATGCGCATGCCGCTGACGAACGTGCCGTTGGTCGAGTCGAGGTCGCGCAGCCGGTAGCCGCGCTCGTCGAGCCGGATCTCGCAGTGCAGCCCCGACACCTTGGAGTCGGTCAGCTGGACGTCGTTGCCGCGGCGAGCGCCGACGCGGATGACCGGCGCCTCGACGTCGCGGATCAGGCCGGCGTCGGGCCCGGCCGTGACCTCGATGCGGCACCGGCGCAGCCGCGCCCCGGTGGCGCGGCCTCCGACGTAGGTGACCCACGTGCCCGAGCGGAGATCATCGACCGGCGCCATCGGCCGGCAGCCTAACACGGCGCCGGCCTCGGCCGGGGCTCCCGCGTCGGCGCGCCTTTCGTCGCGGCCTCCGGCGTGCGACCGTCGCCGCGATGTCGCGCCCGTTCGCCTTCCCCGGCACCCGCCCCCGCTTCGCCGCCGATCGGGTGGTGGACATCGAGCACCTCCGCCTGACCCTGACCGTCGATCCGGCCGCTCGCACCCTGCGCGGCAGCGTCGCGCTGACCATCACCGTGCTGGCGCCCGACACCCGGTGGGTCGAGCTCGACGCGGTCGAGCTGACCATCGAGGCGGTCAGCACCGGTGGCCGCCCGCTCGGGCACGCTCACGACGGCCGCCGCCTGCGGGTCGATCTCGGCGTGGCGCGGCCGGCCGGCGAGACCCTCACGCTCGACATCACCTACCACGGCGCGCCACGGCGTGGCCTGTACTTCGTCGGCCCGGACCCCGGCTACCCCGACAAGCCGACCCAGGTGTGGACCCAGGGCCAGGACGAGGACTCGCGCTTCTGGTTCCCCTGCTTCGACGCCCCCCACGAGAAGGCGACCAGCGAGGTCGTCGTCACCGTGCCGGCCGCCCTGACCGCGCTGTCGAACGGGGTGCTGCTGTCCGACCGCGAGGACGGCGCCGGCGCCCGCACCCTGCACTGGCGCCTCGACGTGCCGCACTCGTGTTACCTCGTCACCCTCGTCGTCGGCGACTTCGCCACCGTGCGCGACCACTGGCGCGACCTCGAGGTGACCTACCACGTGCCGCGCGGGCGCGAGGCCGACGCCCAGCGCACGCTCGGCCGCACCCCGCAGATGCTCGACCTGTTCTCGCGCCGGTTCGGCCTGCCCTACCCGTACCCGCGCTACGCCCAGGTCTGCGTCGCCGACTTCATCTTCGGCGGCATGGAGAACACCTCGGCCACCACCCTGACCGACGCGGTGCTGCTCGACGAGCGGGCCGCGCTCGATCACGACGTCGACGCCCTGGTCGCCCACGAGCTGGCCCACCAGTGGTTCGGCGACCTGGTGACCTGCCGCGACTGGGGCGAGGGCTGGCTCAACGAGGGCTTCGCCACCTACGCCGAGTACCTGTGGCGCGAGCACCACGAGGGCCGCGACGCCGCCGACCTCGAGCTGGAGGACTGGGCCGCCGCCTACTTCGGCGAGGACCGGACCCGGTATCGCCGGACCATCGCCACCAAGCTGTACGACGAGCCGATCGACATCTTCGATCACCACCTGTACGACAAGGGTGGCCGCGTCCTGCACATGCTGCGGCAGGTGCTGGGCGACCCCGCGTTCTTCGCCAGCCTGGCCCGGTACCTCGGCAAGCACCGCCTCGGCGTGGTCGAGACGCGCGACCTGGCCCGGGCGGTGGAGGACGCCACCGGCCGCGTGCTCGACTGGTTCTTCGCGCAGTGGGTGGTCGACGGCGCCGGCCACCCCGAGCTGGCGGTCGACCTGCGCTGGGACCCGGACACGCACCAGCTGGTGGCGCGCGTCGATCAGACCCAGCGCGTCGAGGGCGCGACCCCGCTGTTCCGCCTGCCGACCTCGCTCCGGGTCCGCGTTGGTGGCCGCGATCGCGACCTGCCGATCGAGCTGCGCGACGCCCACCACGTGTTCCACCTGCCGCTGCCAGAGGCGCCGAGCGCGGTCATCTTCGATCCGGGCCGGGTCCTCCTGGCCCAGGTCAAGACCGACAAGCGCGAGGCGTGGTGGCGGGCCGAGCTGGCCGAGGCGACGCTGGCGACCGATCGGATGGCGGCCGCCGCCGCGCTCGGCAAGGCGGCCAGCCCGGCCGCGCTGGCCGCGCTCGATCAGGCCAGCCGGGCCGATCCGTACTGGGCGGTGCGCGGCGCCGCCGCCACCGCGCTGGCCGACCTCGGCGGCGTGCGCGCGCGCGACCTGCTGGTGGCGCGACTCGGCGACGAGCAGCACCCGCGGGCGCGGGCCGTGGTCGCCCGCGCGCTCGGCGGGTTTCCCGGCGACGAGGTCGCCGGCGCGGCCCTGGCCGAGCTGGTCGAGCGCGGCGACCCGAGCTACTTCGTCGAGGCGGCCGCGTGCCTGGCCCTGGGCAAGACCCGGTCCTCGCGCGCGGGCGCCACCCTGCGCCGCGCCGCCGAGCGGCCGTCGTTCGCCGACGTCATCCGCCAGCACGCCTTCCGCGGGCTGGCCGAGGCGCGCGACCAGGCCGCCACCCCGCTCCTGCTCGAGGGCACCCGGTGGGGCCGACCGAGCCAGGGCCGCCGCGCCGCCGCCGGCGCCCTCGCCACCCTGCACCGCGGCCGGCGCGACGCCGACGCCGCCGGGGTGCGCGACCACCTCGAGCAGCTCCTGGTCGATCGCGACTTCCGGGTCCAGGCCGCGGCCATCGAGGCGTGTGCGGTGTGGGCCGATCCGGCCAGCATCGGCGCGCTCGATCGCCTCGTCGCCCGCGAGCTCGACGGGCGCCTGCGCCGGCGCGCGCGTGAGGTCAGCCGCGACCTGGCCGAGGGCAACCCGGCCACCGACGAGGTGCGGCGCCTGCGCGACGAGCTCGACGAGGTCAAGCAACGGCTGCGCGCGCTGCACGAGCGCCTCGACGGCCTCGACGCCGCCCGCGCCGCCAAGGCCGAGCGCAAGGCCGAGAAGCAGGCGCGCAAGCGCGAGCGCAAGGAGCGCTAGCAGGTCGCTGACGAACGCGGCGCAGCCGCGTTTGCAGCGACCTGCCCCGTGCCCGTGCCCGTGCCCGTGCCCGTGCCCGAATTCACCGGCGCCTTCGGCGATGTTGAGGACGACCGAAGTATCCGCGCGATCTAGGGGATGGTGGAGACGCGGATGCGGTTGTGCAGGTTGGTGACCTCGCCGCGGTTGCCGTCGGCCAGGTACAGCTTGCCGTCGAACGCCGAGTAGTCGATCCCCTCGAGCCCGAACAGCTGCGCGCTGCCGTGAACGTCGTCGTCGTGATACCCGGCGGTGCCGTCGCCGAGGACCGCGCTGACCTGGCCGGCGGAGATCCGGCGGACCCGGTAGTTGTCGGTGTCGGCCACGTACAGGCGCCCGGTACCGTCGACGGCCAGGTCCTGCGGGTGGTTGAAGCTGGCGGTCGCGACGTCACCGTCGTCGGCGCCGACCATCCCGTCGCCGGCCAGCGTGGTCACCGCGCCGGTGCCGAGGTCGAGCCGGCGGATGCGGTGGTTCTCGTAGTCGGCCACGGCCACCGCGCCGTCGGGCAGCACGGCCAGGCCATACGGTCGGTTGAAGCGCGCGGCGGCACCG
>JAGPCO010000225.1 GCA_018058095.1 Kofleriaceae bacterium | reverse complement strand
CGACAAGGCCAAGCTGACCGCGGTGCTGACCTACCACGTCGTCGCCGGCAAGGTGATGGCCAAGGACGTGGCCGGCATGACCTCGGCCACCACCGTGCAGGGCGGCGCCCTGGCGATCGACACCTCGTCGGGGGTCAAGGTCGGCGGCGCCACCGTCATCACCGCCGACGTCGAGGCCAGCAACGGCGTGATCCACGTGATCGACACCGTGCTGCTGCCGCCGATGTAGGCGCGACGGACCCATCACGCAGGCGCGGCGCATCGGCGCTGGCCACGCTGTCGCCGGTGCGAGACACTGGGCGAGATGAGGAACTTCGACCGACCCGGGTCGACCGGGACCGCTTTGCTCGTGGTGTCTCTGGCCATCGTGATCGCGCCGGGCTCGGCCCGGGCCGACATCCCGCTGGTGTACTCGCGCTGCCCACGCAGCAGCGCGCCGTTCAGCCTCACCGGCGAGGTGGTCAAGGCCGGGGTCAGCACGACCGCGACCATCACCGTGCCCAGCGGCGACCTGCCCGAGATGTTGCCCGACACCACGCATCAGCGCGGCGGCTTCGTCGCGCCGTGTGACCTGGTGTACCGGAACGCCGACGGCGCCGAGCGGGTGCTGTACGACTGCATCGGCACGTCGACGCCCGCCGCGGCCTGCGCGGCGCTCGACCCGGCGGTGTCGTACGACGGCACCGAGATCGCGTTCGCCGTGTTCCGCGGCCCGCTCGAGCACTACTGGGCGGCGGTGCGTGGGACCGACCTCGACCCGGCGGCCGAGAACACCGGCGCGCAGTACCTCGACCTGCCCGGCTACGCGCTGGCCAGCGAGGAGGCCCAGCTGTTCGTCGTCGACGTCGCCACCGGCGCGCTGACCGAGCTGCCGCACACCGCCGGCACGTTCGACTTCGGCCCGGTCTGGCTGCCGAGCGGCCGCATCGGCTTCACCACCGACCGCACCCGCACGTTCGGCACCATGCCGCTGTGCACCAACACCAACCCGATGGCGATCCAGTACGCGTCGATGGATCGCGACGGCCGCAACGTCGACCGGCCCAGCCCGCACGCGCTGGCGGCCGAGCTGCACCCGTACCCGCTGGCCGACGGGCGCCTGCTGATCAGCAGCTGGCAGCTGTTCGGCATGCTGGCCTACTCGCACCCCAACGCGGTCGGCTCGTGCGGCACCCTCAACAACAAGTTCCACCTGTACTCGATCTACCCCGACGGCTCGCACCAGAGCGCGGTCTACGGCCAGCACCTCGACGATCCGACCTACCGCGAGAACCAGCCCGACTTCGATCTGGCGACGCACATGTCGGCCCACTTCCTGACCCAGTCGACCGACCGCCGGATCTGGGTCGGCGAGTACTACCGCGGCAACAACCTCGGCCTGGGCATCATCAGCGGGTTCGAGCTGCCACCGGCCGACCAGGAGGGCCCGAGCTGGCTCGAGGCCGACCCGGAGATGCTGTCGGCGTACCGGCCGCCGCGCCAGGTCAACCTGGCCGGCTTCGCCAGCAACGCCGACCAGGCGGCCGGGCCGATGCCGGCGCCGGCCTACACCCACCCCAGCTACACCACGCCGCTGGCGTACGCCGGCAAGGTCGGCCACCCCGCCGCCGCGCCTGGCAACCAGCTGCTGCTGACCTGGGGCAAGGGCCCGTGTACGACGGCGACCGGCCAGGACTTCGTGCCGTTCATGCGTGCGCTCGACGCCGCCGCGCCCGGCAACCCGGCGTGTGACACCGGCATCTACCTCACGCCGCCGCTGCCGGCGCAGGAGCGCGGCGCGGTGTTCTCGCACCCGTCGCAGCTGACCCAGGTGGTCGACTCGAAGGACTTCCACGAGTTCTTCCCGCGTGCCGTGGTGCCGTACGCCGAGCTGCTCGACCTGGCCGCGCCACCGGTGCTGCCGGCGGCGATCAGCACCGGCCGGGCCGAGCCCGACCTCGGCGCCGGCGCGCCGTTCGGCATGATCGGCGCGTCGTCGATCCTCCACCGCGAGACCTCGCCCAGCGGCGGCGCGTTCTGGTTCGAGGCGCCCGGGCAGATGGGACACCTCGGCACCGACCTGGTCGACTACACCGACGACGAGCTGTGTGGCGTGCGCATGCTGGCCGTGTTGCCCAACCGCGAGCAGGAGTACCGCAAGGCGTCGACGGTGCCGGCCAGCGAGCGCCTGGCCATCCTCGGCGAGTTCGCGGTGCGCAAGGGCGGTGGCGCGGTCGACGCGCTGGGCGCGCCCGACACCAGCTTCAAGGTGCGGCTGCCGGCCAACGTGCCGTACCTGATGCAGGGCCTCGACTGCGACGGCCGCGCGCTCAACACCGACCAGAGCTGGCAGCACGTTCGCCCGGGCGAGCTGCGCACCTGCAACGGCTGCCACGTCCACAGCGCGGCGGCCGACGCGCTGCCGTTCGCCGGCACGGTGGCCGGGCGCGGCGAGGTCGCGCCGGTGCGGCTGGGCGGCGGCGAGGTGCCGCTGCTGGCCGGCGTCGACGGCGGCACGGTCCGCACCACCGCGGTGCCGTCGTGGGGCCTGCAGTACGAGTTCGAGCGCGACGTGATGCCGCTGCTGGCGACGCGCTGCGTATCGTGCCACGGCGCCGACCGCGCCGACGCCGGGCTGCGGCTCGACCTGGCGCGGACCGAGGCCCAGCGCGACGGCAGCGCGGCCGACGACAGCACCTGGGCCCGGCTGGCCAGCGACCCGGGGCAAGAGCTGGTCCCGGCGCCGCTGCGTCACCCGGCCCGGCAGGGCACGCTGGCCAAGCCCAACCTGTCGAAGTACGTGCGCATGCTGAACGCGCGCGGCAGCCTCTTGTACTGGAAGGCGGCC
>JAGPCO010000083.1 GCA_018058095.1 Kofleriaceae bacterium | reverse complement strand
GCCTCCTGACCGAGGCGCTGGCCGCGGTCGGGGCGGCGCGGTTCGGTCGCGCGCTCGATCTGGGCTGCGGCTCGGGGCTGGTCGGCGCCGGCAAGTTCCCCGACGCCAACGCCTTCCCCAAGCTGGTCACGGTGATCGACCTGGGTCAGGTCGATCACCGTGACCAGCTTGGGGAAGGTGTTGGCGTCGGGGAACTTGCCGGCGGCGACCAGGTCGGGCCGTGGCAGCGCGAGGAAGATCGGGTGGCCCTTGACCCGGCCCAGGCTGCGCTCGAGCACGTAGCCCCACGACGCGACGGCGGTCTCGGCCCGGTCGATCAGCGCCGGGGTGATGGTCGGGTCGGGCGCCTTGGCCGACACCTCGGCCACCAGCTCGGCCTTGCTGACCACCGAGATCTCGCGGGTCGAGCGCCGGCTACGCGCCTTCTCGTCGTCCTCGAGGTCACGCAGCGCCGCGCGCAGGTCGGCCACCACCGCCGCCACCCCGCGGTAGCGCAGCGCCGGGTCGCGCTCGAGGCAGCCCTCGATGATCGGCCGCAGCACCATCGGCACGCTGTCGGGGTAGTGCACCGTGCTGACGCCGGCGTGGACGACGCCCTCGCCGATGCGGTTGACCAGGGCCCACAGATCGTCGGCCGGCCCGTACAGCAGCTGGTCGGTGAACAGGCCGTGCAGCGCGCCGCCGATGGCGTAGACGTCGACCGACATCGACAGCGGCGAGTCGAGCAGCGATGGGTCGACCGTCTCCGGCGCGACCGACCAGCCGGGCGAGCCGAACAGCCGGCCCTTGTAGTAGGTGCGGTAGGTGGTCGGGCCGACGTCGTCGAGCGACACCGCCAGGTCGAAGTCGAACAGGTAGGCGACGTGAGCGCCGTCGTCGAGCAGGATGTTGCGCAGCGTGAAGTCGCGGTGCAGCAGCCGGGCCTCGTGCATGTGCTGCAGGCCGTCGAGCGCCTGGATGAGCAGCTTGGTCCGGGCCCGCGGCGTCAGCCGGTGCTTGTTGACCGCCTCCAGCAGCGTCACGCCCATCAGCGGGGTGACGAACAGGTAGTTGTCGGCGATCGGCGCCGACACGTAGGTCGGCAGGATGTTGGGGTGATCGAGCGCGGCGATCCGCGCCATCGCCGCCAGGTTGGCGTGGTGATCACGCCGGGTCACGTCGTCGGTGCGCAGCTGGTTGAGGTACTGGGCGTGGAAGGTCTTGCCGACCACTCGCTCGGCCTCGTCGTGACCGTCGCGCACGCGCTCGAGCTCGACCACCGCGCCCATGCCGCCCTGGGCGATGGCCCGGCCGGTGGTGCGGTACAGGTAGTGCTGGTACCGGAACACCACGCCGGCCCGCGCGACGTCCTCGCTGCGCAGCGTCCCGATCGTCGTGGTCTCGGTCCAGGCGCTCATGCGGTCTTGGCCCACGCGCTCATGAGGTCGTCCGTCCACGCGCTCATGCAGGGCGCCGCATGGTAACAGGTCGCCTGCCGGTCGGCGCGCCCCGCGGCCGTGGCCGCAGCTGGGGCAGAGACGGCAAGTCATCGTGATCACTTCGATTTGCCGGCGACAAAGCGCCACGCACCGATCCTTTCGGGACCGGCAGCAAACGTGGTAACCGTGCCTGCCCCGATGCTGCCCCGTCGTCTTGCCGTCGCCTGCGCGCTGTCGACCTTCGCGCTGCTGGTGATCGGCGGAACCGTCAACCCGACCGGCTCGAGCCTGGCCTGCCCGGAGCCGACGCTGGTGTGCAACGGCCAGCTGTTCCCGCCCATGGTCGGTGGTGTGCTGTACGAGCACGGCCACCGGCTGGCGGCGATGACCGTCGGCTTCCTGCAGCTGATCCTCACCTTCGTGCTGCTGCGGCCGCGCCACCGCCCGCTCGGGCTGACCCGGCTGGCCTGGTTGACCCTGGCCATGGTCCTGGTCCAGGGCGGCCTCGGCGCGATCACCGTCGGCTACAAGCTGCCGTGGTTCGTTTCGACCGCGCACCTCCTGCTCGGCATGAGCTACTTCGCGACGCTGGTGTACGTGGCCTACCGGGCTCGGCCCGCGCCGACGGTGATCGAGCTGCGCGACCACCAGCGCGGGCGCGACCAGCTGGGCTCGGCCCGGCGCTGGATCGGCATCGCCGTCGGCGCCGTGATGGTCCAGCTGCTGCTCGGCGCGCTGGTCCGCCACCACGGCGCTGCGCTGGTGTGCCTGGGTATGCCGGAGTGCACCCGCGACGGCACCTGGCTGCCGGCCAACGGCGTGCAGCAGCTGCACATGCTGCATCGCGGCTTCGGCCTGGTCGTGGCCGGGGTGACCATCGGCGCGGCCATCGCCGTGCTGCGGGCGGCCCGCTCGTGGTCGCTGCTGCGCCTGCACATGTTCGCGGCGCCGGTCGTCGTCATCGCCCAGGTCGCGCTCGGCATCTACACCGTGCAGACGGTGCGCTCGGTCCCGGTCGCGGTCGGCCACTTCGCCGGCGCCGCCGCGCTGTGGGGCCTGTGGGTGTCGGCCTGGATCCTGACCGGCGCCCGCGCCGAGGCCAGTGCAGGCGCCGCCGGCGCCAGCACCAGCGCGCCCGAACCTGGCCCGGGCCACCTCGGGCTGGTGGGGTCGTCGTGAAGACCGCCTCCGCCATCACCGCGCCGAGCCGCCCGCTGGCCGACCTGGTCGTCCTGGTCAAGCCGAGCATCATGGTCATGGCCCTGCTCACCGCCGCTGGCGCGGTGTCGCTGGCGCCGGGCCGGCCCGACCTCGGCGGCCTGCTGCTGCTGTTGCTCGGGACCGGCCTCATCGTCGGCGCCGCCAACACCTTCAACATGGTGCTCGAGCGCGACATCGACTGCATGATGGCGCGCACCAAGAACCGGCCGCTGCCGCAGCGTCGGATGCCGGTCGCCACCGCGTTCGGGTTCGGCGCGGTGCTGGCCGTGGCCTCGTTGCCGGTGCTGGCCGCGGTCCACCCGCTGACCGCGGTGATCGGCCTCATCGCCCTCATCAGCTACGTGCTGCTGTACACCCCGCTCAAGCAGCACACCCACTGGGCCACCTGGATCGGCGCGGTGCCGGGCGCGCTGCCGGTGCTGATGGGCTGGTCGGCCGCGACCGGCACCATCGACGCCGCGGGCCTGGCGGTGTTCGCGGTGCTGTTCTTCTGGCAGATCCCTCACTTCCACGCCATCGCGCTGTACCGCACGCAGGAGTACAAGCGGGCCGGCCTCAAGACGCTGCCGGGCGAGCGTGGCGAGCGCGCCACCCGCTGGCAGATCGGCGTGTTCCTGGTGGTCCAGGTCGCGGCCAGCCTGACCCTGCCGGTCGTCGGCGTGACCGGCACGCCCTACCTGGTGGTGGCGGCGGTGCTGGGTGCGTTCGTGCTCGGCCAGGGCCTGGCCAGCGTCCGCCACGGCGGCGCACGCTGGGCCCGCGGCGTGTTCCTGGCCTCGCTGGTGTACCTGCCGGTGCTGTTCGTGGCCATGGTCCTCGACGGCCGCCTGTGAGCGCGTCATGACCTGGTCCGAGCTGCACCCGGCCCTCAACGCCGTCCTCAACGCCACCAGCGCGGTGCTCATCATCACCGGCGGCGTGCTCATCAAGCGCGACCGCGCCGGCAACCGCGACCGCCACCGCCGCCTGATGAGCGCGGCCACCGTGGTGTCGGCGGTGTTCCTGCTGTCGTACGTGATCCGCTTCGCCACCACCGGCACCCATCGCTATCCGGGCGCCGGCGCCGACAAGGTGTTCTACCTCGTCATCCTGTTCAGCCACATGGTGCTGGCGGTGGTGCTGCTGCCGCTGGTGGTGCGCGCGCTGCAGCACGCCCGGGCCGGTCGCCTGCCCGAGCACCGCCGGGTCGTGCGCTGGGCCTGGCCGGTGTGGATGTACGTCTCGGTGACCGGCGTGGTGGTGTACCTGATGCTGTACCAGGTCGGCCCGCGCCTCTGAGCACGGGCACGTCAGCGTCCTGCTACGCTCGGCGCATGCACCCTTGGACCCTCCTCCTTGGTGCCATGTGCACCCTCGGCACCGGCTGCGGCCCCACCGCCACGGCCCCGCGTCAGGGCCAGCCCGACCAGGCGATGGTGCCGCCGTCGCCGGAGGTACCCACCACCACGACGACGACACCCCCGCCCGACACGGTGGCGTTCGACCAGACCTCGCTCACACCCGACACCGTGATGGCCAAGATCTCGTCCGAGTACATGACCGGGTTGAAGAGCTGCTACCTCGACTACCTGGCGAAGGATGCGACCGCGCGTGGCCGGGTAACCCTGTCGTTCACGGTCGACGAGACGGGCCAGGCGATGACGAACCGGGCCCAGAGCGACGCGCTACCCGGAGTGGTCACCACCTGCATCGAGGCCCTGATGGCGGGGTGGACCTTCGCGATCCCCAAGGACGACGACGGCCCGACCACGGCCGACTTCCGGGTCTCGCTGCAGCTGGTCCCGGAGTGAAGGTGCGGCCTGGCCGGCTCGCTCGCAGGTCTGGATGTACGTCGCTGTGACCGGCCAGCGTGAGGTCGGCCCGCGCCTGGCTGGTTGACGGGTCGCGGCCGCGGCAGCGACAATCGCGTGATGCGCGCGGCCACGCTGCTCCTGATGCTCGGCGCCTGCTCGTTCACGCCCGCGGGTGGCGGGGGCGATGGCGATGGCGGGGGCCGTGACGGTGGCGCGGACGGCGCGCCGGGCCGGCCCGACGCGGTGGTCATGGTCGACGCCGCCCCGCTGCAGTGCGCCGACCTGACCTGCTCGCCCAACGCCGCCTGCACCATCGACAAGTCCGGCCCGCGCTGCGCCTGCAGCCCGGGCTTCACCGGCGACGGCCTGACCTGCACCGACGTCGACGAGTGCGCCGCGGGCGACCCCTGCCCGGCGGACTGCGCCAACACCCCGGGCAGCTTCGAGTGTTATGCGCCGGCCACCTGCGAGGAGGTCGCCAGCCGCATCGCCGGCGCGCCCGACGGGGACTACACGCTGTACGTCGGCCAGGATCCCGGCAAGCCGTGGACGGCGGCGTGTGTCGACATGGACACGGTCTCGCCGCGCGAGTACCTGACCGTGCCGGCGGCCAGCAACTTCGGCGAGTACGAGGCGGGTGGGGCGTCGAGCGGCGACGACGTGGTGACCCGGTACATGGCGGTCCGGCTCGATCCGGCCAGCCTGGTCATCGACATCAACGACCAGCGCTTCACCACCAGCACCGGCTCGCTGAACCACAGCAACACCGGGCCCATGGTCACCGCCATGCCGCTCGGCGTGGCGATGCTGTGTAACACCAGCGGCTCGAGCTACGCCGACGCCGAGATCGACCTGCGCGGGACGCCGTTTGCGCTGGTCACCACGTTCAGCAACGGCGGCAACAACGGACGAGGGACCTCGACCCTGACCAGCAACGGGCAGCGCCTGGTCCTGACCGGCGGCGGCTTCTGCGGCTGGCGTGGGCCGTCGAACGCGCCGCAGAACCCGTTCAACCAGAGCGGCGGGCCGGGCATCACCGTTCGGTACATGCCCTGACGGGGCCGCACCCACCGCCTGCAGCCGAAAAGCGCGAGGCCCGCTGGGGTCACCAGCGGGCCATCGTCGTGAGGGCAGTAGGACTCGAACCTACAACCAACGGATTAAGAGTCCGATGCTCTACCATTGAGCTATGCCCCCGAAATTTGTCTGCGTGATTCGCTGCTGAGTGCCTTCGGTGCGGGTGCTGGGTGCTGGGTTCGCTGGGTGGGTCCGGGGCGACTCGAACGCCCGACCTACGGGTTCGAAGCCCGGCGCTCTATCCAACTGAGCTACGGACCCGGTTCGTGGGCGCAGTACATAGCGGCCCGGGTCGGAACGTGTCAAGTGGATCTCGCGAGTTCCACCGCGAGCCGCCGGCCCCGCCGTGTGGGCCGCCGTGAATTCGCCACACTTTCCGACGCAGCGCGTGAAAAGCCTTGCGTGTTCGCGGGCCTGCCGACTAAAAAGCGCTCGGCTTTCCGCGGGCCCTTCATCTACTATGCGTCGACGAGCCGTCGCCGCACCGCGGTGCCTCGGGGGAGGACACGTGTTCACCAATTCGCGTCGCTTGAATCTCGCGCTGTCGCTGCTGTTCGTCTTCATCATGGGATCGTGCGGCAACGGCGGCCTCGGCTGCGGTTGCGCCAGCCAGCCCTTGCCCGGAGGCGCGCTGCCAGCCGACCAGACGGTCGAAGGTGGCGCCCAGGTCCGGGTCACCCCGAGCGGCATGACCCGGGTCAACCAGCTCATCGAGGCGACGCTGCGCGACGCCATCGGCGGCGGCTTCTGCGTCAACCAGGGTGGCGTCGGCGGCTCGGCCCTCGGCTTCGACTACTGCACCTCGACCAACCCGGCCCAGGGCGGCGGCGGCTCGTGTGGCGCCAGCCCGGGCTGCAACGTGGTGCCGGCCATCAACACCTTCGCGATCACCCCGGTCGACAGCAACACGCTCAACGTCCGGGTCCAGATCGACATCAACGCGGCGGCGCGCCTCAACGGTGACATCGCGTTCATCCCGTTCTCGTGCACGCTCGGCATCAACGCCAACGACCTCATCGTCGACGCCAACCTCGACCTCGGCATCCGCGGCAGCGACGGCGAGCTGACCATCACGCTGGCGCAGATCAACAACACCGACTTCTCCGGCACCAGCTTCTCCGGCTGCAGCGTGCTGTCCGACATCCTCGATCTGGTGATCGACATGCTCGACAGCTTCATCGGTGAGTTCATCATCGACCTGTTCACCCCGACCCTCAACGACCTGGTCCAGGGCTTCCTGCCCGACCCGCTCGGCATCGAGGGCCTGATCGACGTCGGCGCCATGCTCGAGGGCGTATCGCCCGGCACCGAGGCGCTGATGGAGGGCCGCCTGGTGCCCGGCGGCTACGTCAACCTCGGCGGCGGCGGCATGACCCTGGGTGTCATCACCGGCTTCAACGCCGACGAGGACATCGCCACCCGCACCACCGACCTCGACAGCGAGCCCAGCCTGTGTGTGCCGCCCATCCCGGCGCCCAACTTCGCGGCGCCGCCGGCCAGCCTGCCCATCACGTCGCGCTCGACCTTCACCCTGGCCGCGGCCGGGGCCTTCTCCGGCGCGCCCGACCCGGCGGCGACCGACCTGGCCTTCGGCATGTCGGAGACCACGCTCGACCTGGCCGGCCACCACCTGGTGACCTCCGGCGCCATGTGTATGGGCGTCGGCACCACGACGATCGATCAGCTCAACCTCGGCACCATCGGCATCCTGGTGCCGTCGGCGGCCGAGCTCGGCTCCGACGGCGGGCGCGACCCGCTGCTGCTGGTGCTGCGGCCCCAGCGCGCGGTCGACTTCACCGTCGGTGACGGCACCGCCGCCGCGCCCAACCTGACCCTCGGCATCAGCAACCTCGAGGTCGACTTCTACGCGTTCCTGTACGAGCGCTACACCCGCCTGTTCACGCTGTCGCTCACCCTCAACGTCGGCATCAACCTGATGGTCGACAACGCGGCGTCGCCGCCGACCCTGACGCCGATGCTGATGGGCCTGTCGTCCGACCAGATCCAGCTGCGGGTGTCCAACAGCGAGTTCGTGCGCGAGACCCCGGCCGACCTCGAGGCCATCCTGCCGACGGTGTTCGACCTGGCGCTGCCGCTGCTGGCCAACGGCCTCGACCCGATCGAGGTCCCGGCCTTCGCCGGCTTCGACCTGACCAACCTGCGCATCGGCAAGGTCACCACCGCCCAGGACGACTTCCTCGGCATCTTCGCCGGCCTGACCCCGGGCGCGATGATGCGGACCCTGGCGTCCGACCCGACCCGCCCGGCGCTGGCCGAGATGATCACCGGCCTCGACCGCCGGGCCGGCCCGGCGCCCGGTCGTGCTCGCGGCCAGGCCAGCCTGCGCGAGATCCGCACCCCGGCCCCGGCCGACGTCCGCGCCGCGCTGCTCGGCAAGGGCGGCGCGATGCCGACCGTGCTGATCGACGTCGACAGCCACGACGCCGGCGGCCGGACCCTGGAGTGGAGCTACCGGCTCGGCCAGGGCCTGTGGCGCCCGTTCCAGACCTCGGTGACCGGCCAGCTGGCCATCGCCGACCGGGCCTTCGCCTGGCAGGGTAAGTACGAGCTCGAGCTGGTGTCGCGCGCCGTCGGCGACGACCGCACCCTGTCCGACGACGTCATCTCCATCCCGGTCATCATCGACTCGGTCGCCCCGGCGGTGCACGAGGCCAAGGTCGCGTGGGTCGATGGCGACCTGGTGGTGCCGGCGGCCGACATCGTGACCGACAGCGAGGACCTGCAGTTCGCGTTCGCGGGGCCCGACGCCGACCAGCCGGCCACCACCTGGCAGACCGGCCGCGGTCGCCTGGCCCGGGCCCAGGCCCTGGCGTTCATGGGCGGCGCCGCCGATGGCGAGCTGACCGTGTTCGTGCGCGACGAGGTCGGCAACGTGCAGATCGCCCGGGTCTCGCCGTTCCACGGCCAGGCCGGCGCGGGTGGCTGCAGCTGCGACGCCGGCACCAGCCCGAGCAGCGGTGGCGTGCTGCTGGCCATGCTGACCGCCGGCCTGGTGCTGGTGCGGCGCCGCCGCCCGGCCCTGGCCCGCCTGGCCCGTCAGGCCGCCCGCGGCGCGGTCCGGGTCGCGCCGACCCTGGCGATCTGGTTCGGCCTGTCGGTCGCCGCCTCGCTCACGCCCGGCTGCGACTGCGGCAACGACCCCGGCACCCGCGCCTGCGAGATCAGCGAGGACTGCGTCGGCTTCTGCTCCGACGGCGACATCGGCTTCTGCATCGACAACACCTGCATCTGCTCCGACGACATCCCGGCCGGGCGCATCGGCCCGTACTCCGACATCGGCGCCTCGCCCCTCACCGGCGACACCTGGGTCTCGGCCTACGCCCAGTCGCACGGCGACCTGGTGGTGGCCCACGTGCTGGCCGACGGCCGCATCGCCGACACCACCTGGGAGTGGGTCGACGGCGTGCCCGACGTGGCGCCGGTGGTGCCGGGCGCGATGATCCGCGGCGGCATCGACCAGGCCGGCGACGACGTCGGCATGTACACCAGCATCGCCGTCGGCAGCGACGGCCTGCCCCGGGTCAGCTACTTCGACCGCGAGCACGCCTCGCTGCGCTTCGCCACCCGCGCCGCCGACGGCACCTGGCAGAAGCACGACGTCGACGTCGGCGGCGGTGACGTCGAGGTCGGCGGCACCGTGACCGGCATGTACACCTCGCTCAGCCTGCGCGCCGACGGCCGCCCGGCCATCGGCTACATGGCCCACGTCAACCAGGGCGGCAACCTGCGGGCCGAGGTGCGCTACGCCTTCGCCGCCAGCGCGACCCCGGCCAGCCCGGCCGACTGGACCGTGCTGGTGGTCGACACCGTGGCCCTGCCGGCGCTGCCCGAGCCCGACGCCTTCCCGCTGCCGCGCGGGCTCGGCCTGTTCGTCGACATGGCGCGCGACGCGATGGAGGTCCCGGTCCTGGTCTACTACGACCGCCAGAACGGCGATCTCAAGATGACCAAGTTCGACACCGTGGCCGGCACCTTCCCGACCCCGACGGTCATCGACGGCAGCGGCGATGGCAACGACGCCGGCTGGTCGCCCACGGTCGGCGTCGACACCGCCGGCAAGGTCCACCTGGCCTACGTCAGCGCCACCCGCGACGACCTCATCTACCGCAACGTCACCGACAACCAGGTCGAGACCATCGACAACGGCTACCGCATCGTCGGCCAGAACGAGGACGGCCTGCCCAAGCCGGAGTTCCACTTCGTCGGCGACGACGCCACCCTCATCGCCACCGCGGCCGGGCCGTGGGTGGTGTACCAGGACGCCACCACCCACGAGCTGCTGCTGGCGCAGCGGACCGGCGACAACACCTGGAACCGGGTGCCCATCGCCGGGGCCGAGGCGACCTTCGTCGGCGCCTACGGCTTCTTCGCCAGCGCGTCGACCACGGCGACCGACCTGGTGGTGTCGACCTGGGTGATCGACCAGCCTGGCGACGACCAGTGGGTCGAGGTGTTCCGCCGCCCGCTGATCGTGCAGTAGGCCACCAGCCGCCAGGCGGCCGGGCCGGCCGCGGCCCGCCACCTGGGCCGGCCCGTCACCGCGCCGTCACCGAAAAAGCGCCGCGGTGACACACGTCCGGGGTGACCGGCGCGCTCAGGCTGCGTATGATCCGCCAGTGAGCGGAGCCAAGGCCCACACCGATCGAGCGTACGAGGCCGAGCTGCGCGAGCTCAAGGACGGGCTCCTGCGCATGGCCGGGATGGTCGAGGAGATGATCGCCGAGGCGACCCAGGCCCTGGTCGACGGCGACCTCGAGCTGGCCCGCGCCACCATCAGCCGCGACGCCGCCGTCAACGCGCTGGAGATCGAGACCGACGAGCAGGCCCTGCGCCTCCTGGCCAAGCGCCAGCCGCTGGCGTCGGACCTGCGCACCATCACGCTGGCCATGAAGATGGTGACCGACCTCGAGCGCATCGGCGACCTCGCGGTCAACATCGGCGAGCGCGTGCTGGCGGTGGCGGCGGCGCCGCCGGTGCACATCGCGACCCGGCTGCGCCGGATGAGCGAGGTCAGCCAGGGCATGGTGCGCGACGCCATCGACGCCTTCATCGCCGGCGACGCGGCGCGGGCCCGGCTGGTGTTCGGGCGCGACCAGGAGGTCGACGACCTGTACCGCGAGCTGACCATGGACCTGCAGCGCGAGATGGTGCGCGACCCGCAGTCGATCGATCGCGGCGTGCACCTGCAGGCGTGCGCCAAGTTCCTCGAGCGCGTCGCCGACCACGGCACCAACCTGGCGGAGATGGTCATCTACCAGGTCGAGGGCCGCGACGTGCGGCACTCCAAGGCCCGGTTCGGACCAGCCGGCACGTAGCCGGCTGCTGAACAACCAGGCTGCTAGTCAGCTCGATCTCGCCGAGCGCGGCCGCCGCGCGGGTGCGGATGCGGCAGGCGGCAGGTCCAGTTCGGGTCGATCTTCGTCGCCAGCCACGGGCCGGTGGGGTGCGGGATCACGTTCCAGCCGTAGGTGCCACCGACCCGGAGCGGGCCGGCGTGGCCACTGTCGAGGCGGAACGCTGGCCGCGCCAGCTCCGGGCACGGGACCAGGACCTGGGCGGCGCGCGGGTCCATCCCGGTGGACGGCGGGAACGAGGCGTCGCCGCTGACGTCGACCACGACCCGGGCGTGGTGGGCCGGGCCGAGCGCCGCGGACGGAGCGGCTGGATCACATGGCTGGCTCGACCCGATCGAGGTGATCCTCCCGAGCACACGGATGGGTGTCGGTGGAGGCGGCGGCGCCGGCGGAGGCGGAGCGGGAGGCGGCGCGAGCACGCACGTGATCACCTCCGCTTCGGGCTCCGGGCCAGGCCCGGGCGCCGAGGCCCCGACCACCAGCAGGCCCAGGGCGAATGCGCCGGCCAGGCCGGCCCCGGCCAGCCACCAGCGACGACGAAGGCGCGGCCATCCAGTCACGGCGACGGGCATCCGCCTGGCAACGCACGACCATCGCGACCGATCTATCGCCGCCGCACGCGCCCAGCTCTGCGACAGGGCCGCGGCCGGCCGCACCCTCCCGGCCAGCGGAGGCCAGCGGGCCCGCTGCAATCGATCGACGGCGGACGCGTCTCCTCGCCATGCCCCACCCCCACCTCGCCCACGACGTCGAACCACGACACCTCGCGGCCACCGCCACGCTTGCCGCGATCCTGATGGCAGCGCCCGCCGCGATCCGGGCCGACACGACCGGCACCGCCCCGGCCGCCCCGCCGACGGTCGGCCTGGCGGCGGCGGCGCTGGTCGCGCACGAGGACGGCTACCGCGCGGTCATCACCGACGTGCGCGGCTGGCACCAGACGCTGCGCAACGGCTGTGTCGCCTTCGTCGCCAGCGCGCTGGCCCAGGTCGGGATGACCGTCCCCGACGAGCGCCTGTCCGACAGCCCGTGGTCCAACCCGGCCCGGGTGACGTTCAGCCTCGACCGGTACCTGGCCGACCAGGGCTGGACGCGGATCGCCGATCCGGCCGCGCTGCGCGCCGGCGACCTGGTGTTCACCACCGGCGCGCCCGACCACGTCATGCTGTTCCACGGCTGGGCCGACGCCGCGGCGCAGGTGGCCTGGGTCAGCGACAACCAGCGCCGCCGCGCTCGGCGCGCCCTGCACCCGCGCCCGCAATCGGGGATCGCCGCCTTCGGCTTCGCCCGACGCGCGCCGACCGACGCGCTCGCCAGCGTCGACCTCGACGACCACCCCGGTTGCGGCAACGTCACCACGCTGCGCCGCCGCGCCGGCGCCGCCTTCGTGGCGTCGCCGGGTGAGGTGACCTGCCGGGCGATCACCGGCGCCGCCGGCGCGGCGGCGGGCGGCGTGGTCGCGCTGGTGCAGCGGGTCGATCGCGCGCTGGGACTCCCCGCTGGCGCCCGCCTGCTCGTGCTCGACCGGCGCGGCCGCACGCTGGCCCGGCGCGACCTGGCGGTCAGCGTCGACGGCTACGGCGGCACCGAGCTCCCGGCCCTGCTCGAGGCCAGCGACCTCGGCGGCGACGGCCGGCTCGAGGTGTGGACCGAGCAGCGGTGGTCGAGCCCGATGGGCTCGCGCACCGGCTCGGCCATCGCGCTGCACCAGGTGCGGCGTGGCCGGCTGGTCGAGGTCGGCACCGTCGCCGGCGGCTGGCTCGACACCTGGTTCGCGCCGGCCGATCTCGCCAGCGCTGGCGGCGAACACTGGGAGCCCGACAGCCCGCCGGAGCGCCGCCTGACGTGTAGCGCCACCGTCAGCGCCGGGCCGGCCGGGCTGGTGGTGCGGCGGCGGCTGGTGCGCGGCGCGCAGGTCCCGACCAGCACCAGGACCGAGGCGTGTGAGCCCCAGAGCGTGCTCGCGCCGCGCCTCAGGTGATCGGGCGCAGGTAGGTCATGTCCTCGGGCGCGCCAGCGGTGATCTCCTCGAACAGGTAGATCTCGCCGGCCAGGCCGAGGTTGGTCAGCTTGGTCGGGAACTTCAGGCCACCGGCGGTGGTCCAGTCCGACAGCTTGTAGCCGAGGCGGCCGCCCTTGCGCTCGGTCTCGATCGCCTCGGGCAGCTTGGTCTCGCTGTTGTAGTTGACGTACCAGGTGTCCTTGCCGACGCCCGGGTCGAACGTGACCTTGACGGTCCGGCACGACGGCAGGCAGGTGCCGGCCAGGTCCTTGACCTCGCCGGCGTCGGCGACGTGTACCCCCGGGTCGCGCAGCTTGTAGATCATGGTCAGGAGGTAGCCCTCCTCCGACAGCCGCTCGCGCCCGGCCTTGGCCAGCTGCGCCGCGTCCTCGCGGGTGATCTCGCGCCCGCCGTAGGTCGCGTACGGCAGCCGCTCGGCGTCGAACAGGTCGTACCGGACCTCGCGCCACTTGAGCTCGCCGGGCTTGCCGGTGTCGGTGGTGAGGTCAGCCAGGAAGAAGGCGTGGCGGCCGTTCCAGCGATCCCAGGCGTGCTTGAACCAGCCCTTGAGCGTGCCGTCGAGGGTGTACTTGACCGAGAACCGCAGCTCCTTGACCGCGTCCCAGGCGCTCGCGGCTGCACCACCGCCGAGCGCGGCCAGGCCGGCGTCGACGACCTCGAGCGCCTTCGGATCGGAGCCGGCCGGATCGAACGCGGCCGGGGTGGGCTGGGTCGCGGCCGCGGTGCGCGGCTTGCCGCACGCGCCGAGGGCCAGGAGGAGCGTCGCTGCCAGGGCTGCCTTCATGGCGGCGGACTGTAGCCACAGCCCGCACCGGCGCAAAGGGGGGACGCTGCCGATGCGCGCGGCGGGCCGCGGCGGCCCGGCCGCGTGGTCCGTCCCGGCACTCGAGTCAAAAATATGGCGCCGCCGCCGCCGCCACCCCTACCCTGCCGGCATGAGCGCCTGGTGCGCGCGGGCCACCGCGACCTCGTTGTTCGTCCTGCTCGCCGCCGGGTGCGCCAGCAGCGACGTGTCGCGCGCGGTCGGCGCCCGCTGCGAGCGCGCGGCCGAGTGCGACGAGCGCTGCCTGCCACCCTCGGCCGACAGCCCGGGCGGGTTCTGCACCGTGGCCTGTGACGGCGACGCCGACTGCCCGGGTGACAGCCGCTGCGTCGACCAGGACGAGGGCATCTGCCTCCTCACCTGTGACGGGGACGCCGGGTGCGCCTTTCTCGGCGCCGGCTGGTCCTGCAAGGCCCGCGACGCCCACCCGAGCGGTGGCCAGGTGATGGTGTGCCGCGGCGACTGAGCCAGCCCGGCGCGCGCAGCCGGTGCGCCGCCGCGGCCCTGACCGGGCTGCTGCTCGGCGCCCGCGCCGCCGCGGCCCAGCCGTCGGCCACGCCGCCGCCGCCGCCGCCCGAGCCGTCGCCGCTGGCGACGGAGCCGGCCCAGGCCGAGCGCGAGCTGGGTGGCCGCGTCGGCCTGGCCTCGGGCGGGCGGGTCACGCCGGGAGGGCTCCGCATCGACGGCCACTACCTGTACCAGCTGTCGGAGGTCGACTGGTTCGAGGGCGCCGCCAGCTTCACCTACGGCGGCGGTGGCCCGGCCTGCTTCCGCGACCGCGCCGACGTGCTGGTGTGCGACCACGGCCTGCTGGCCGGGGTGGCGGCCGGGTTCGACGCCACGGTGCGGCGCCGGCTCGGCGGCCAGGCCGGGTTCTGGCCGTACGCCCGGGTCGGGCTCGGCCTGCGCCTGGTCCGCTTCGCCGACGACGACGTCAGCGGGCTGGCGGTGCCGCTGGTGGTCGGCGCCGGGGTGCGGGCCCGGGTCGGCCGCGGGGTGGCGATCGCCGCCGAGGCGACCGGCGAGGCCGGCCTGGCCTACCTGTCGCGGGGCCTTGGGCCCGAGCCACAGCTCGGCCTGGTGGTCGCCGTCGGCGTCGAGTTCCGCCTGCGCTGACCAGGGCGGAGCCCGGCCCGACCACGGTTCAGCGGTGGCCGGCGCCGGCGCGGCCGGCACGAGCGCCCGCCACCGCCGCCAGCGCGGCCACCAGCGCGTCGGCCGCACGCGGCGATCGGCGGGCCAGGTCGACCAGCGGGCGCAGCGCGTGCTCGAGGTCGATGCCGCCGCGCCACGGCCCGGTCGCCTCCCACACCAGCTCCATCGCCGCGGCTGCCAGCACCTCGCCGAGCAGGATGGCGAAGTGCGGCGAGGCGATGGTGGTCAGCTGGGCCAGCTCGCCGACCGAGCAGCCGGCCAGGCGACCGCCGCCGGCCAGCCAGGCCACCAGCGGCTCCCAGTGCTCGGCCTCGACCACGTAGGCGTCGCCCGGGGCCTCGGGCAGGCGGACCGCGCGCGGGGCGATGGCGCCGCGCTCGGGCGGGGTGATGAGGGTGGCCCGCTCGCCGGCGCGCTCGACGATGAGCATGCGCACGAAGCGGCGGCTGGCGGCGGCGTCGACGACCAGGGTCGTGCTGCCGTGCAGGTGGAACCGGCGCTCGCGCCCGTCGGGGCCGACCACGCTGAGGCGGTCGGCCTCGACCACCACCTCGCTGCGCGGGTGTGGCCGCATCGAGTCGTCACGGTACAGCGCCAGCCTGGACACGCCCTCCCAGCGTAGCACCCGGGCGAGCCGGCCCGCGGCGCCGTTTTTCCCCCCGCCGGCCGTGGCCGCGGTCACGTGGCCGCGGCCACGCCCGATCCGGCCGCGTCCCGGCCTACTTGGCCTTCTTGGGCGCGGCCTTGGCCTTGGCCCGCTTGCGGGCCGGCTTGGGATCGTCCTCGACCTTGCGGGCCTGCTGCAGGCGGCGGATGGCGCGCAGGCGCATCTGCCGGTCGAGCTTGGGCTTGAACTCCATCGACAGCGGGGCCGGCGCCAGCTGGCCGGCCCGGGCCGCGGCGTCCTCCTTGAGGAGCAGGGCGCGGACCTGATCGGTCGACGAGATCGAGCGCAGGCGAGCGATGGTGGCCTGGTTACGCAGGGCGCGCGCCAGCCGGCCGAGGATGGGCAGGTGCAGGCGGTCGTACTTGAGGCCGAGCAGGAAGAACAGGTAGGTCGGGTTGCCGTCGGGGGCGCCGAACTGCACGCCCTCCCACGACCGGCCGACGATGACGAACGGGCGGCCGATCTTGCCGCGGTCCTTGGCCCGGGTGTGCAGGAAGGCGACGCCGCCCTCCATCGCCGTCGAGGCCAGCGTCTCGCGCTCGACCACCGCGCCGACGAACCACGGCTTGTCGATGAGCCAGCCGTTGGCGTAGGCCCGCCCGGCCAGCTCCTCGATCACCGACAGCGGGGTACGGGCGCGCAGCTGGGGGATGATGGCCTGGTCGGGCAGCAGGTCCTCGAGCGGCAGCTTCATGCCGTCGGGCACGTCGGCGAAGCTCTCGTCCTCGCCGACCAGCTGGTTCTCGATCCACAGGTCGATGGCGCCGCGCTTGAAGCGCCACTGCCGGTCGATCTGGACGCCGGGCAGCTTGCCGCTGCTGACCAGCTTGAACACGGTCTGTTCGTCGAGGTGCAGGTACCCCGCCAGCTCGCGCAGGGTGAGGAGCGGTTCGTCTTCTTGCTTCTTGCCCATGCCGGCGCTCGGACTGTAGCCCCCTTGTCGCGCCGCGTCGACGCCGCCGGGCCCCAGACTGGACCCGGCGCGACATAACAGGTCCGGGCCGGGCCCGGACCGGACCGGCCCTGGGTGTAGAAACCGCGCGCCGGCGCCAGGCCCGTCGTAGAATTTCCCCGGTGAACCCGCCCCGTCGCAAGCGACCGTCGACGCTGCTGCCGATGCCGGTCAGCTGGACGATCGAGCGCGCGCGCGCGCTGCTCGGCACCAAGTTCGTGCTCATCGCCGGGCTGGTCGGGTTCGTCGTGCTGGCCTGGCTGATCGAGCTGGTGGCCGGCCTGGAGGATCCGATCGCGCTGTCGCCGCTGCTGGCGCTCGTCGTCGCCGCCGTGCCGGTCGTGTTGTGGCTGGCCTTCTTCTACGTGCACGACCGGCTCGAGCCCGAGCCCAAGCACTACGTGGCCGGGGTGTCGCTCTTGGGCGCGCTCATCGCCGCCCCGCTGTCGGACTTCCTCATCGCCCAGGCGTCGCCGCCGCTGGCCCTGGCCCAGCACGGGCAGGCGCTCGACCTCGACCGCATCGTCTACCTGGTCGGCGTGGTCGGCCTGACCCAGGAGCTGTGCAAGTACGCCGTGGTCCGCTACACGGTCTACACCTCGGCCGAGTTCGACGAGCCGATGGACGGCGTGGTGTACATGATGTCGGTCGGAGCCGGCTTCGCGCTGTGGGAGAACTACCACCGCCTGACCGGGCAGGGCCTGCGCGTGTACCTGTCGACCGGCGCCGCCGACGCGGTGGTGACCACGCTGGCGCACGCCAGCTTCGCCGGCGCGCTCGGTTACGTGCTCGGTCGCGCCCGCTTCACCCGGCGCAGCGCCGCCACCCGCGGCATCCTGGTCATGGTCGGCCTCCTCGGCGCCGCCCTCCTCAACGGCCAGTTCGCCGTCGGCAAGGCGTACCTCGACGAGGTCCTGCCGCGCACCCCGTGGGCCAAGGTGGCGTTCGCCGCCACCACCGCCGCGCTGGTGTTCGCGGCCCTGCTGCTGGTGAGCCGGCGCCTGGTCGCGCTGTCGCCGTTCCGACCGGCCCGCCCGCCCGGGCCCGACCAGGCCGCAGGGGGGGCGCCGTGACCGGCCGCGCCAGCACCCCGCCGCCGACCGGCGGCGGCGGCCCGGCCGGCCGCGACGGCGAGCACGACGGCGAGCACGACGACGACGACGACGGGCCGGCCACGTTGGCGGTGGCGGCCCAGGCCATCGACAAGCTGCGGGCCCGGGCCCGGACCGACTTCGCCGAGTTCAAGGTGCACTACCAGCGCCTCGACGGCCTGGTGCTCGTGCTGGCCGGCCTGCTGGTGTTCGGCGCCGGCTGGCTGCACCGCCGCCTGGTCGAGCCGCCGACGACGGCGTTCGTCGAGCGCGGCCTGCGCTTCGTCCGGACCCAGGCCTGGCACGGCGCCGAGCCCATCGCCGCGATCCCGCCGCGCCTGGTCCACGATGACAGCCCGCCGCCGCCGGCCGACGACACGGTGTTCCACGTCGGCTACGCCTCCACCCTCGACAGCGAGGCCCGGCTCGAGGTGCTGATCGAGCCGTTGCCCGGCTGGAGCAACGTCGCCACCGGGCGCGAGCTCGACCGCCGGACCCGGTGGGGCGAGCTGTACGCGCCGGTGCGCAACGAGGTGCGGACGATCCGCGGCCACGAGTGGCTGCGCACCGCGTTCGAGTTCGCGCACGCGGCCGAGAAGGGCGACGTGCCGCGCATCGGCCACGGCGTCGAGTACACCGCGGTCGACCGCGACCAGCTGTACGCGGTCAGCTTCTTCGGGACCCGGGCCCAGATCGCGGCGATCGAGGGCGTGGTGGCGCCCTCGTTGCAGCTGGCGGCGCACTCCGGTCAGCCGCTGCTGCCGCTCGACCGGCGCCTGTCGCGCGCGGTGTTCCCGGCCGCGGTCGGCAGCGCGTTCCAGTCGACGGTCATGGTCATCGTCGCCGACCTGGTCGAGGGCCGCCTGCGCGCGCGCGGCGGCGGCTCCGGCGTCATCGTCGGCCCCGACGGCTCGATCCTGACCAACTACCACGTGCTGCACGACAAGGACGGCGACCTGCACCAGGTGTTCGTGGTCGCGCGCTACGCCGGACCCGACGACCAGCCCCGGCTGGTGTGCGCGGGTTATCCGCGCCGCTCCAAGCTCGAGCTCGACCTCGACCTCGCCCTCATCAAGTGCGACACCGATCTCGACGGCCGGCCGTGGCAGGCCGGGCGCTGGGCGTTCTGGCCGACGGTGCCGCCGGCGCGGCAGGCCGAGGTGACCCAGGGCCAGCGGCTGTGGGTGCTGGGTTACCCCGACGTGGGTGGCGGCGGCCTGACCCTGCGCCAGGGCCTGGTCGAGGGCTTCACCGGCGAGGGTGGCAGCGCCGGGCGCGACTTCATCCAGACCGACGCCTCGATCACCCACGGCAACTCGGGCGGGCCCGTCGTCGACGACCAGGGCGAGCTGATCGGCATCGCCACCGCGTTCCGGATCAAGGTCAACGCGGCCGGCGGCACCGTCGAGACCACCCAGGTCGGCCTGGTCCGGCCGCTGGCGGCGGCCAGCCGCCTCCTCGCCGTGGCCACCGCCGGCTGGACGCCGAGGACCGATCGCACCTCGGTCGACCTCGAACCGGTGCCGATCGAGGTCCCGACCGAAGGCGTGCGTATCTCGACCAAGATCCTCGACGCCTCCAACGGCAGCCCGGTCGCCGGAGCGCAGCTGATGGTGCTGCGGCCCGGCATCGGCGCCAGCGCGGTCGACATGAACAACCTCGACGAGACGGTCATCGCCCTCGGCCGCTCCAACGCGCTGGGCGAGGTCCACCTGCGGCAGCCGGTGCCCCGTGGCGCCAGCTACACGGTGGTGGTGGTGGCGCGCGGCTACGCCCTGCTCATCAGCGACGGGGCGCTCCAGCTCGGCACCGACGCGCCCGACTACTACGACCCCTGGACCGAGATCCGGCTGCAGCAGAACTAGCAGCAGGACGCTGACCAACGCGGCGCAGCCGCGTTTGCCGCGACCTGCCCCGTGCCCGTGCCCGTGCCCGTGCCCGTGCCCGAATCTGAGCGGTCAGGCTCCGGCGCGACGAGCCAGCATGGCGGCGGGTGAGGCCGCCATCAGCCCGCCCGGGTCGAGGAAACGAGACAGCCCGGCCGCGCCGCTCTATGATCGCGACGTGGAGGGGACCCAGGTGGAGGCAAGACCCGACGCGATCGAGCCGGAGCAACACGACGCCGCGCTGACGGTGATCGAGCGCCGCGTGCTGGTGGTGGTGCGCACGATCCTCGCGTACCTGGCCATCCCGCTGATGCTCGGGATCGTCGTGGTCGAGGTCCGGGCCGGGCGCGGCTCGGTCTGGCTCGGCCTCGAGCTGTTCACGGTGCTCGGCGCCACCGCCGCGCTGTCGACCCAGCGCACCTCCCACCAGAGCAAGCTCCGAGTGGTGGTGGCGATGTTCGCGGCCATCGCCGGCCTGTCCCTCGTCATCTTCGGCCCGATCATCGGCACCGGCCTGCTTTTCCTGGCCGCGGCCACGACCGCGTCGTTCTTCCTCGACCGCCGCGGTCGGCTGATCACCCTGGGCGTGCTCACGCTCGAGCTGGGCGCGGCCACGGTGGCCGCCTTCGCCGGCGTGCTGCATCCGACGACCTTCGCGCCGGCGCCGGGCGAGTGGGCGCGCATGTCGGCCACCAGCGTGCTGGTGCTGGCCGCGCTGTCGTCCCTCATCGCCGCCGTGCAACGCGCGATGCACGGCGCGATCGCCGCCGAGGCGTCGGCGCGGGCGCGCGAGCACGCGGCCCAGGCCGAACGCGAGCAGGCGCTGCGCGCCGCCGGGGCGGCGCACCGGCTCGAGGCCATCGGCCGCCTCGCCGGCGGCGTGGCCCACGACTTCAACAACGCGCTGGTGGTCATCCGCAGCACGGCCGCCGTGCTGCGCGCGGCCCAGACCGACGAGGACCGGGCCGCGCTGCACGCCGAGCTCGACGCCGGCATCGTCCGCGCCGTCACCACCGCGCGCCAGCTGCTGGTGTTCGGCCGGAGCGACCCCGAGGACGCCGCGACCTGCCGGCCGAGCACCCGGCTCGAGCTGATCGCCGGGGTGGTCGGCCGGGTCCTGCCCGCCAACATCAGCGTCGTCGCCGAGCTGTCGCCGACCCCGGCGATCGAGCTTGGCCCGGCCGAGTTCGACCAGATCGTGCTCAACCTGGTCTTCAACGCTCGCGACGCCATGCCCGACGGCGGCCGCATCGCGCTCACGTGCAGGCACGCCGACGACCGCGTCGTCGTCGAGGTTCGCGACGACGGCACCGGCATGCCGCCGGACGTGCGGGCCCGCATCTTCGAGCCGTTCTTCACCACCAAGGGCGACGCCGGCACCGGCCTCGGGCTGGCCACGGTGTGGGCCCAGGTCACCCGCCGCGGCGGCACCATCGACGTCGACAGCAGCCCGGGCCAGGGCACCACCTGCCGCCTCGCCTTCACGCCGGTCGCGGCCGCCGTCACCTCCACCTCAGGGGCGGGGCACGTCGCCTGGCCGTCCGTGGCCGCCGGTCCGGGGCTGGGCCCACGGATCCTGCTGCTGGAGGACCAGGTCGACGTGCGCCGGGCCATGGAGCGCGTCCTCCGCCTGCACGGCCTCGAGGTCGACAGCGCCGCCTCGGTCGCGCACGCGCTCGAGCGCATCGCCGGCGGCGACTACGCGCTGCTCCTGACCGACGGCATGCTGCTCGACGGGCCGTCCGGCCCGGCCATCCTCGCCTTCCGCGACAAGGCGCCGAGCCAGCCGATCATCGTCTGCTCCGGCTACCTCGATCCCGGCTCGTTCGCCGTCGACGAGGAGCTACGCGACGGCCTGCACTTCTTGCCCAAGCCGTTCGAGCCGGCCGAGCTCCTCGCGCTGATCGAACGCGCCCTGCCCCGCTCCACGGGGTGACCGGCCACCTCGGCATCGGCCGGGTGTTGACGGCGCCGATCCATCGTTCGACCCTAACGCGAAAACACAGGCACGACCTATAGTCGCCCCCATCATGGCTGCCCCCGCCTGCCCGGTGTGTTCGATGGAAGAGGTGCTGATCCACGCCGCGCGCCTGGAGTGCTCGACGTGCGGCCACGAGTGGCCGCGTGATGACGTGGCCGAGGCCGAGCCGGCCGAGGTGGCGCGGGTGGTCAAGGACGCGGTCGGCAACGTGCTGGCCGACGGCGACAGCGTGACCCTCATCAAGGATCTCAAGCTGCGCGGCTCGTCCGAGGTGCTCAAGCAGGGCACCAAGGTCAAGAACATCCGCCTCGTCGACGGCGACCACGAGATCGACTGCCGCATCGACGGCTCGGCGATGGCGCTCAAGGCCTGCTTCGTCAAGAAGGCCTGACGGCGCTCACCGACGAGCGAGGCGCGCGCGGGGTGCGGGCTACGGCACCTCGTCGGCGCCGGCGTCGGACGGGCCGGGCGCCGGGCGCGGGCGGGCCTCGCCGTCGAGATCGGTCGCCACGATCGAGGCCGGATCGGCCAGGCCGCGCGCCGGCGAGGTGGCCTGCAGGTGGAAGTCGCCAGCGCTGGCGTCGACGAACAGCGGGTCGATGGCCTGGGTCCCGGCGGTGCCGGCGCCGGGGTAGCCCGGGTCGACGACGCCGAACGTGACCACACACGACGCCTCGATGCCGCCGCCGGAGTTGCCCCACAGCACGTTGCTGCGGATCACCACGCCGGGGCTGCCGGCGCAGCGCAGGCCGCCGGCGCCGTCGCTGGCCGAGTTGGCGGCGATGGTCGAGTGCTCGACCACGCCGGTCGAGCCGTCGGACAGGGTCAACCCGGCCAGGAAGCCGCCCGTGCTCCCGTTGCGATCGATCACGGCGTTCTCGATCCGCACGATCGCGCCCGACCCGAACACGCCGTAGCCGGTGTTGGCGGTCACCCGCGTCCGCACCAGCTCGAGGGTGGAGGCGCCGGCGTAGCCGCCGAGGAGGCCGCCCTGCACGGTGGCGCGGTGCAGGCGCAGCGCGCCGCCGTTCATGGACTGGACCCCGATGTGGCCGGCGGCGTCGACGACCAGGCCGGTCACGCTGACGGCGACGGCGTCGGCCATGATCACCGCGAACAGGCCGCCACCGCTCTGAGCCCGCAGCGTCGCCCCGGCTCCGGCGATGAGCCCCGGGGCGGTCGGCGCCAGCGTGCCGACACGCGGGTAGTCGCCGGGCAGCAGCCTGACCACGTCGGTGACGGCGTCGAGCCCAGCCACCGCGACGTCGAGCGCACACGGCTGGTCGACCGTGCAGGCGGCGCCGACCCCGGCCGGCGCGGCGTGGCGGATCCGCGCCGGCGCGGCGCAGCTGCCGTCGAGCAGGCACACGCCGGACGGACCGCAGGTGGTGTCGTCGAGGCAGCCCTGGCAGGTCCCGGCCTGGCAGGCCGGGCGCTCGCCGGGGCAGTGCGACGCCTCGAGGCACTCGACGCAGGTGGTGCTGGCCAGGTCGCAGTACGGCGTCGGCCCGGCGCAGTCCGGGGCGCAGGTGGCGGCCGGGCCATCACCGCCGCCGGCGCCGCCATCGTCCACGCTGGCGCCGGCGTCACCGACCACGTCGGGCCGAGGCACGTCGACGAGGAGCTCGCACCCGGCCAGCGCCGCCGCCACGGTGGCGACGATGAGCCCGACCCCGCGCCGGCTGGCCGCCCTCACCAGGCCGCTCCCACCGCCACGCCCGCACCGGCGGGCCCGAGCCAGCCGGTCAGGCCGGCCGAGGTCACGCGCCGCCGCGCCGCCGCCCCCCGCGCCGTGGCGTCCCGCTGGGCCTGGTCGGGCCGGGCCGGGCGCGCGCGCAGGCGCAGCACCACCGCGGTGGCGACCAGGCCGGCCCCGACCACGAACAGGCCGGTGCTGACGTGGCCGAAGGTCCGGGCCCGGTCGAGCAGCGCGGCGCCGGCCGGATCACACACCAGCTGGCCGGCCTGGTCCTCGCATCGGTCGAGCCCGGCCTCGCGCCGGCGCAGCACCACCAGGCCGGTGATCGCGCTGGCCGCCAGCGCGCCGGCGCCGGCGCCGCCGACGAGCCACGGCCAGCGCGTGGATGGAGCTCCCGCCACCGTGGCCGGCCCGGGCGCGGCCGCGGCCGGCACACGCGCGACCAGATCGAGCTCGCGCGCCTCACCCTCGGCCAGCTCGATGACCTGGCGGGCCGCGCCGTCGGCCTCGATGACGTGGCGGCCCGGGTCGAGGGGGATGACGACCTCCGCGTCGGCCGGCTCGCCGTCGACGCGCGCGCCGTCGACGCCCTCGCCCCAGCGCAGGCGCAGCGTCGGGATTCGCTTGGCCAGGGCGGCGGCGCCCTGC
Organism: Kofleriaceae bacterium; assembly: GCA_018058095.1. GTDB lineage: Bacteria > Myxococcota_A > Polyangia > Haliangiales > Haliangiaceae > JABFXX01. Next base: position 9,911 of record JAGPCO010000083.1, on the reverse strand, counting down.
ACGGCGATGTCGTGGCGCCTGGCCTGATCGGGCCCGGTCGTCTTGTCGACCAGCGCCTCGAACATCCGCGCCGCGGCCACCAGCTTGCCGGTGGCGGCCAGGCACAGCGCCAGGTTGAGCTCGGTGCCGAGCGCGGGCTCGAGCGCCAGGCTGCGCTCGAACAGCGGGCACGCCTCGGCGTGGTTGCCGGCCTTGGCCAGGCCGCGGGCCTGCTCGAACAGGGCGCGCGCATCGCTGACGTCGTCGGCGCGGACCTGGCCCGGCAAGCCCGGCACCGGCACCAGGGCTGGCGCCAGCACGAGCACGGCGATCAGTGCTGGCAATCGAGCGGGTCGTCGCATGGCTGGTCCGAGGGTGCCACGGGATGGGGCCGGCGGACGCGCGGACGTGCATCTGGCCGAGGGCTGGTGCTGGCCGCCGCCGCGGCGTCGGGTGGCGGCCCGGCGGCGCCGACCGGTGGGGCCGCCGCGGCGTCGACCGGCGGGGCGAGCGCGGCGTCGACGGGGGCCGCCGCGGCGTCGACGGGGGCCGCCGCGGCGTCGACGAGCGCCGCCGCGGCGTCGACCGGCGTGACGGCCACCGCGGCCGACGTCAGCGGCGGGCGCGGCGCGGCCGGGTCGTCGATCGGCGTCACCACCGGGGCGCTCACCGTCGGCGCCGACGCCGGACGCGGGCGCCGGCTGCGCACCAGCCAGGCGGTGGCGGCGATCGACCCGGCGATGATCGGGGCCGCCACCGCCAGCCACCAGCCGAGCGAGCGCGCGGGCCGGCCGGTGCGCCCGCCGGTCGCCTGGCCGGGCAGGCCGATGACCCGCATCGCCGTCGACGGGCTGGCCGAGACCGCCGGCGCCGGCGCCGGCGGCAGCGCCTGGTCCGGTCGCCAGTCGGTGACCGACAGATCGCTCGCAGGCAGCGCCATCGCCGGCATCGGGCCCGACCGCCCCGGCGGCGCCATCGCCGGCATCGGCCCCGACCGCGCCGGGGCGGCCATCGCCGGCATCGGGCCCGACCGCGCCGGCGGCGGCAGCGGGGACGGCACCGGCGCCGACGGTGCGGGCGCCGGCAGCGGCAGCGGCCGCGCCCCGGCCGACGGCGCCGCGACGGATGGGCTGACGGCCGCGATCGGTGCCGACGGCGGCGGAACCGCCGACGGCGGCGGCGCCCACGACGGCGGCGCGACCAGGGCGGCCTCGCCCGGGCTGGGCGTGCGCGGCACCGGCTTGTACGCGGCGATCGGCGTGGCCTGCTCGTCGAGGTCGTCGGCCGGCCGCCCGGTCGCGCCGGCGCCGCCGACCGGCGCGATGAACAGGCCCGGGGTGCCGCGGTTGGCCAGGCGCGGCAGCGGTAGCAGCGGCACCGCGTCGGCCTCGGCGTCGGCCGGCAGGCCGCGGATGTCGACCGGGCGCGGCACCGCCAGCGACGACTCGTCGAGCGGCCCGATCAGCTCGATCTCGCCGTCGAAGGTGCGCATCGACTCCTCGCCGGCGAGCAGCTCGCGCCACGGCTCGGGCGGGGTGCCGAACAGGTCGCGCATGAAGCGCTTGAGCTCGCGCGGCGCCAGCTGCAGGCGCTCGTCGTCGGCGATGGCCTCGAGCGCGTCGATCATGTCCTGGGCCGAGCCGTAGCGGTCGCTCGGGTCCTTGGCCAGCGCCTTCATCACCACCCGGTCGAGCGCGGCCGACACCGACGGGTTGACCGTGCGCGGCGACGGCGGATCGAACTTGACGATGGCGCCCAGCGTCTCGTAGTCGCTGGCCCGCTTGAACGGCCGGACCTGGGTCAGCAGCTCGTACAGGACGATGCCGAGCGAGAACAGGTCGCTGCGGCGGTCGACCTGCGGCCGCAGCACCTGCTCGGGCGACAGGTAGGCGACCTTGCCGACGATGGTGCCGACCTCGGTGTTGGTGGTGCGCGAGCGCGCCTTGGCCACGCCGAAGTCGAGCAGCTTGACGATGCCCTCGAAGGTCACCATCAGGTTGGCCGGCGACACGTCGCGGTGGACGATGCCGAGGGCCTGGCCATCGGCGCTGCGGCGGTCGTGCGCGTACGACAGCCCCGACAGCGCGCCGAGGGCGATGGCCAGGACGATGTGCAGCGGGACCGGCTGGCCGAGGGCGCCGCACCGGCGCTGCAGGTCGAGCACGTCGACGCCGTGGACGTACTCCATCGTATAGAAGTACGAGTCGCCGATGGCGCCGAGGTCGAACACCTGGGCGATGTTGGGGTGGGTCAGCTGCGCGGCCAGCCGGGCCTCGTCGAGAAACATGCCGACCCAGCGCGGGTCCTCGCCGTGCTCGGGCCGGATGCGCTTGAGCACGACGAAGCGCTCGAACCCGGCCATGCCGTTGGCCCGGGCCAGGAAGATCTCGGCCATGCCGCCTTGCGCCAGACGAGCCAGCAGCTCGTACCGGCTCGACGCGTTGCCGAGGACCCCCTCCTCTCCGGGCACGGCGGCAGGATCCCAGCCCGCTGGCGACCAGGTCAAGCCTGGTTTTCAACGGGTTGCGCCCAATGGGTGGGGGCGGCCGGGCCGGCGCCGGGGCCGGCGTGCTGGCCGATGAGGCCATCCCGCCAGTTGCCCGTCACTCCCGCCGCGTGTTACCCCGGTCGCCTAGCCCTATGAAACAACTGGACCGTGACTCGATCGACCCCGATGCCGATCGCGTCGTCCGCAAGCTGGCCAAGGGCGGTCACAAGGCCTACCTGGTCGGCGGCTGCGTACGCGATCTCCTGCTCGGGAAGAAGCCGAAGGACTTCGACGTCGCCACCAGCGCCACGCCCAACGAGGTGAAGTCCTTGTTCCGCAACTGCCGGATCATCGGCCGCCGGTTCCGGCTGGCCACGGTGTTCTTCGGCGACAAGATCATCGAGACCGCCACCTTCCGCGCCAACCCGCGCGACGAGGAGGAGGGCGGCGAGGGCGAGCTGCTGATCCGCCGCGACAACGTGTTCGGGACCGAGACCGACGACGCGCGCCGGCGCGACTTCACCATCAACGGCCTGTTCTACGACGTCGAGGCCGAGCGGGTCATCGACCACGTCGACGGCCTGCGCGACCTCGAGCGGCGCCAGATCCGGACCATCGGGGATCCCGAGGTGCGGTTCCAGGAGGACCCGGTCCGCATGCTGCGGGCCATCAAGTTCGCGGCCCGGCTCGACCTCGAGATCGAGCCCCAGACCTACCGCGCGCTCATCCGCTGGCGGCACGAGCTGCACAAGGCGGCGCCGCCGCGCGTGCTCGAGGAGGTGTACCGCCTGGTCCGCGGCGGCGCGGCCCACCGGTCGATGGAGCTGCTGGTCGAGACCGGCTTCCTGCCGCTGCTGTCACCCCAGCTGGCCGAGCTGTTCCAGGGCGACGGCTCGCCCCGGCTGCGCCTGCCGGCCGACGACGAAGCGCCGCCGGCGCGGCGGATCGCCATCGCCCCGGTCGACGACGAGGGCACCGGCGACGACGAGGACTACGACCTGCCGGCCCACGACGACGCGCCGGTCGACACCACCGAGCTGGCCGCGTCCCTGTTGACGGACGACGACGAGCCGGTGCGCGAGCTCGACGCCGAGGAGCTGGCCTGGCGCCGGGTCTGGCTCGACCAGCCGGCCCGCCCGCACCGGGCCCACCGCGCCAGCGCGGCCACCGCCGCGCCGGTCGTGCCGTCACACCCGGGCGATCCGGCGCTGGCGCCGCAGCGGGCCGCGGCCTGGCAGGTGCTGCGCGCCATCGACGCCTCGGTCGCGGCCGGGACCGACCCGTCCAACGCGGTGGCGCTGGCCGCGCTGCTGTGCCCGTTCGTGCTCGGCCCGCTCGCGACCTGCAAGCCGGCCGAGGTGCAGCAGGTGGTGACCCGGTGGTCGCTGCCGATGATCGAGCAGCTGCGGGTGACCCGGCGCGACAGCGAGCGCCTGCGCCAGCTGCTGCTGGCCCAGCGCCGGATCCAGGCCGCCCTGGCCCGCGGTGAGAAGCCGGAGCTCATGGGCGGGCGCGAGTTCTTCACCGACGCCCTGCTCCTGGCCGAGCTGACCAGCGGCCAGCCGGTGGCGATGACCCTGACCCCAGGCGGCGGCGGTGATGACGACGCGGACGGCGAGGACGGCGAGGACGGCGACGGCCGCAAGCGCCGGCGCCGGCGCCGGGGCGGACGGCGCCGCCGGCGCGAAGACGGCGCGGTCGACGGCGCCGCGACCTGAGATGGCGGGCCGGGCGGCAGGCCGGGCCGGCGCGGGCGCGGCCGGCACGGCGCGGGCCGGGCGTGACGACGGCGACGACGGCGACGACACCGTCGACGCCGGATCGTGGCAGCACTACGCCGACGCCTTCCGCTACGACCTCGAGTACCGGCGCCGGCGGGACGACGTGCGGGCCTACCTGGCCCTGGCGACCCGGCTGGCCCGGCCGGGCGCGACGGTGATCGACCTCGGCTGCGGCACCGGCCGGGTCACGCTGCCGCTGGCGCGGGCCGGCTTCCGCGTCGTCGCCGTCGACCGCGCTCCGGCCATGCTGGCCGGGCTGCGGGCCCGCCTCGACCGCGCCAGCCGCATGGTGCGGGCGCGGGTCGAGGTCGTCAGCGCCGACCTGCGCGACTTCGAGCTCGGCGTGCGCGCGCCGCTGGTCATCGCCGCCTTCAACGTCGTCGAGCACCTCTACACCCGGGTCGAGGTCGACGCCTGCCTGCGCCGGGTCGGGGCCCACCTCGACGACGACGGCCGCTTCGCCTTCGACGTGCAGGTGCCCGACCTGGCCTGGCTGCTGCGGGACCCGACCCGACGCTGGGCCCGGACCCGCTTCACCGACCCGCGCACCGGCCACCGGGTCGAGTACTCGACCAACCACCGGTACGATCCGATCGGCCAGATCGCGACCATCCGCCTGTTCGATCGCGACCTGGTCACCGGGGCTGAGCGCTGTGTGCTGCTGTCACAGCGGAAGTTCTTCCCGGCCGAGCTCGAGGCCCTGGTGGCCCACGCCGGCCTGCGCGTCGAGGAGCGATTCGGCGACTTCGCGGGGGCCGAGCTGACCGCGGCGGCGCAGAGCCAGCTGCTCGTGTGCCGGCCCGCCAGCGGCCCGGTCGCCGACCGTGCAAAAAAAAATCGTCCGCCCCGTCGGTGAGCCCGGTCCGGGCCGCCGGCCGGGCCGAAATCGTCGACGGGAAACGGGCTGATCCGCCCCTCCCTCCGTCGGAGATTTCCCTTTTCTCGACGAGGACTTGGACACGGGGCCGGCTCCGTCGGAGAGGCACTTGTCCACAGGCCTTTCCCCGTCGAGAAAGCGCTCGAACCGGGGCCGTATTTTTTTCTCCGACGGGGGGGTGGGAGCACCCCGTCGGCGCCCCGTCGGAGAACGAATGTCAGACCCCCTCGATAGGGTCCGCGCAAACCACTACCCCTTTGGGAGGGTCCGACAAATGGCTGAGAAGATCGCTAAGACCGGTGTGAAGCGCGACAACGACCTCATGTACTACATCAAGAACGGTGACGTCTGGGGCGTGCCCCGGAAGAAGCCGGGCCAGGCCAAGGGCAAGGCGACCAAGGTCGCCGCGGCTGGCGTCGAGATGGACTACACCAAGTACATCTACTTCCTCGACAAGGACGGCGACGTCGCGCGCAGCAAGCGCCAGGTCGGCGGCTCGAAGCGGAAGAAGGCGGCCAAGAAGGCGGCCCCGAAGAAGGCGGCTGCCAAGAAGAAGGCCGCCCCGAAGAAGGCGGCCAAGAAGCCGGCCAAGAAGGCTGCCAAGAAGAAGCGCTAACCCGCGCCGCGATCCCCGGCGGTCCCCGACCCACGCGGTCGGACGTCGGAGTTCGCCGGAAGAAGCGGCCACGCCTCGTCGGATTCGTCCGACGCCGGCGCTGGCCGCTTCTTCCGTTTCGGGCCGTGCCCGGGCTGGCGGTCGCGGCCGGCACCGCCCGCGCGATCGGGCACGGGCACGGGCACGGGCACGGGCACGGAAACAGGGCGCGAGAAACGCCGCTGCGCGGCGTCTCTCAGCAACCTGCTAGTCCTCTGGCGCGCCCCACCTTCACCCTGGCGTGCGCTTGCCCCACGCCGCCGAGAGGGGCTAGCATGGCCAAACCAATGGGGATCGACCTACGTCGCCTGCTCGTCCTGGCGCTGGCCGGGGCTGCCGCCAGCGCGACCCTCGTGGCGCCGCCGTGCGCCTCGGTCGCCTGGGCGGACGACGAGGACGAGGACGAGGACGAAGACGAGGACGAGGACGAGGACGACGACGAGGGTGGCGGCGACGACGAGGGCGACGAGGAGGAGGAGGACGAGGATCAGCCGCCGGTCACCGCCGGCGGCCTGTTCACCCTCAAGTCGTACCCCCGGCGCGAGCTGTTCCGCCCGCTGACGATGACCGAGAAGGTGACCGAGCTCAAGGCCGGCATCGGCTTCGACATCAGCTCGGAGACCGCGTTCGAGAGCGTCGGCGTGCTGCTCGAGGCCCGCTACGGCCTCAAGGACCACGTCGAGCTGCAGGGCACGTTCGGCAGCGCGTACAACTTCAAGCAGCTGTCGTTCGCGGCCGGCATCGAGGCCGCGCTGGCGTACGACTTCATCGACTTCCGCGCCGCCTTCAGCCTCAACCGGGCCGCGGTGATCGACCCGATGACCCTCGAGCAGGGTGCGGGCGACATGACCCCGGCGGTCGACATCGGCTTCCCGTTCCGCTACGCGGCGCGGCCGGAGATCGGCATCACCGCGCTGGAGACCTTCTTCCAGCTGCTGTTCAACGACAAGCCGACCTTCGCCCCGGCCATCGGCATCGTCACCAACCCGATCGAGGCGGTGTCGGTCATCGTCCGGGCCCAGCTCATCGTGCCGAAGTTCGACTTCCGGCCCGAGAACTTCGTGGTGCCAGCCACCGCGCAGGTCATCTTCTCGCCCAACCAGCGGCTCGACCTCGGCGCCGAGTTCAAGTTCCTCGACCTCACGCCCCCGACCGAAGAGCGCCAGTTCTACGAGGATCGCTTCCTGACCTTCTTCGCCACCCTCCGCATGTGATCGGGCCGACCTGAATGCCTCCTCGTCAGAAAGTCTGCCCGAAGTGCTTCAGCCGCTTCGCCGACACCGAGCGCTTCTGCCTGCACGATTCGGCCATCCTGGTCGAGGAGCAGGACATCGCCCGGCTCGGCACCGCGATCGGCAACTACAAGCTGCTCAAGATCCTCGGCCGCGGCGGCATGGGCACGGTCTACGCCGGCGAGCACGTCTACATCAAGAAGCCGGTGGCGGTGAAGGTCCTGCACCCGCAGTTCGCGCGCTACCCGGAGGCGGTCAACCGCTTCCTGCGCGAGGCGCGCGCCGCCAGCTCGATCAACCACCCCAACATCGTCGACGTCACCGACTTCGGCCTGCTGCCCGACGGCGTGGTGTACTTCGTGATGGAGTTCCTCGAGGGTGTGTCGCTCGAGGACGTGATCGAGCGCGAGGGCGCGGTCGAGCTGCACCGCGCGCTCAACGTCGCCAACCAGATCTCGCACGCGCTCGAGGCGGCCCACCACGCCGGCGTCATCCACCGCGACCTCAAGCCCGACAACATCATGCTGCTGCAGCGGCCGGGCCGACGTGACCTGGTCAAGATGGCGCAGGACCAGATCGTGATGGAGAAGGAGCGGACCTACGACTTCGTCAAGGTCCTCGACTTCGGCATCGCCAAGATCATGGTGCCTGACGAGCTGGTGGCCGAGACCGTGCAGGGCGCCGTGTTCGGCACGCCCGAGTACATGTCGCCCGAGGCCGCGCGCGGCGAGGACGTCGACCACCGGGCCGACGTGTACTCGCTCGGCGTCATCCTGTTCGACATGTTGTGCGGACGGCCGCCGTTCGAGGCGTCGCAGTCGAGCGACGTGCTCAACATGCACATCAACCAGCCTCCGCCCTCGCCGCGCGAGTTCGCGCCGCATCGGGAAATTACCGAGGCGGCCGAGAAGGTCATCCTGCGGGCGATGCAGAAGGACGCCAACAAGCGGTACCAGACGATGGCGGACTTCCGCCGGGACGTCGAGAACTCGTACGGCACGGTGTCCTACCGCCGCCACGGATCTGGCGTGCCGGGTATCGCCCCGGTCGGCCGCGAGGCGCGCAAGCGGCCGCTCACCGACGAGATCGACGAATGGATCCGCAGCGACAACTCGGGCCTCACCGTCGAGCAGGCGCGTATGCTGGCCCTGGTCGACGCCGCCGAGCGCTCGTTCTCCCCGCCCGGCATGGCGCCTGACGAGGCCGAGCGCCTGGCCAGCGCGCTCGACCGCGCGCTCGACGACGACAAGTAATGTCGATGTAACAACCGCGTTCTGACGCGGACGACCGGTTTGAACGAGTCGGAAATTGTCGGTGCGTCGACCCACGTGCTAGCGTCCGCGCCCCATGGCAGCGCTAGGCAGCACCTCGAGCGGCACGTTGATCTTCCGTCCGGACCTCAAGACCAACGGGGTCAAGATCTTCTCGGCGACCATGTTCGCCGAGCGCGACGCCCTCGGCGAGAAGGTCACCGGCTGGATGCGCGCGCACGCGCAGCACAAGGTCACCGAGATCACCGTGACCCAGTCGAGCGACGAGGCCTTCCACTGCATCTCCATCACGGTCTGGTTCCACGAGGAAGGTCGGTAGCACCTCGCGACGCGAGGTGGGGGGCGACGAGGAGCGCGACGTGATGGGGCACAGCAGCGGACGTCGATTCAACCTGTCCTCGGGGCCAGCCATGCTGCCCGAGGAGGTGCTGCGGCGCGTCCAGGGTGCGATCTGGGATCTCGATGGCTCGGGCATCGGCATCCTCGAGCACAGCCACCGCGGCCGCGAGTTCGAGGCGGTGCTGGCCCGGGCCGAGGCCAGCGCGCGCCGGCTGGCGTCCATCCCCGACAGCCACACGGTGTGTTTCGTCACCGGCACGGCGTCAGCTCACTTCCACATGGTGCCGATGTCGTTCCTGCCGGCCGGGGCGACGGCGGACTACTGCCACACCGGGGTGTGGACCGGCAAGGCCATCGACGAGGCGCGCCGGGTCGGCTCGGTGCACGTGGCGTGTGACGCCAGCGGCGACGGGTTCCGGTCCATCCCCGGCACGCAGACGTGGTCCGCCGCACCGGCCTACGCCTACTACACCAGCAACAACACGATCTACGGCACCGAGTGGGCGGCGCCGCCGGTGCCGCCGGCCGGCGTGCCGCTGGTGTGTGACGCCTCGAGTGATCTGTTCAGCCGGCCGATCGACGTCGCCGCTCACGACCTGATCTTCGCCGGCGCGCAGAAGAACCTGGGCCCGGCCGGCATCACGCTGGTCATCGTGCGGCGCGACTTCGCGGAGCGAGGGCGGGCCGAGCTGGCGCCGCTGCTGCAGTACCGCACCTACGTGCGCGAGCGCTCGCTGTACAACACGCCCAACACCTTCGGCGTGTTCGTCATCGCCGAGGTGCTGGCGTGGATCGAGGCCGCCGGTGGGCTGACGGCGATGGCCGCGGCCAACCAGGCCAAGGCCGCGCTGCTGTACGACTTCCTCGATCACAGCCAGGCCTTCTCGGCCCACGCCCGGCCGGGCAGCCGGTCGCTCATGAACGTGACCTTCCGCGGCCGCGACGCCGCCGTCGAGGCGCGTGCGCTGGCGCTGGCCGAGGCGCGCGGCCTGGTCGGCCTGCAGGGCCACCGCTCGGTCGGCGGCCTGCGCGCCAGCATCTACAACGCGTTCCCGCGCGCCGGCGTCGAGCTGCTGGTGCAGACCCTGGCCGACGTCGAGCACGGCCGCGGCTAGCAGGGCACGGAAAAACGCCGCGCAGCGGCGTTTCTCCGTGCCCTGCTCCCGTGCCCGACTATGTAGTGGCCTAGTGGTCAAGCGCAGACCCGTGCCCTCTTGCCGTTTTCGCGGCGATTCGGCACAGGCCCATCCCTCGGTTTCGGTTGTCGTGCAGGTGTCTGGTTGTCGCAG
>JAGPCO010000183.1 GCA_018058095.1 Kofleriaceae bacterium | reverse complement strand
TGAAGCCTCCTGCTGTGGACAGGCGCAGGGCGGGGCACGGGTGGTGACGGGCGCGGAGAGGGGTAGCGCCTGCCCACAGCAGTCCGCCCGGGCCTGGATAGGCGGACCCTGAGGGGTGTTTCCACCCTCCGTGACCCAGACCGTGACCCAGACACCCGGCTGCGCCGGGTGGTGTCTGGGACGGATTCGAAAGAATCCGGTTGGGGAGCCACGACAGCCCCGGGGGGACCGCTGTGGGCAGGCGCCGTCGCCGTGGCTCGCGTGCCCTCACGCCCGGCTTCGCCGGGCGCCTGTCCACAGCGCGAGGCCGAAGGCCGACCCCGGGGCGATCCGAAGTCGTTACGGGGTCGGACTCCTAGCAGGATGCTGAAGAAGCAGCCTGCCAGGGCCCGCGACGGGGCAACTCACTGCAGCGCGGCCCAGACCTCCTGGACCCGGGCCAGCGACACCGGCACCGGCGTCTTGAGCTCGGGCGCGAACACCTGGACCCGCAGCTCCTCGATCAGCCAGCGCAGCGCGTCGACCTCGGCGGCCGAGCGCCCGGCCGCACGCAGGCGCTGGTAGCCGCCGAGGAACTGCTGCCACAGCGCCACCACCGGCGCGGCCTTCTGCTGGTCCTTCTGCGGGTCGTGGGCCTGACGCTGGAGCCGGATGACCAGCGCGCGAGCGTAGCGAGCCAGGTGCGGCAGGCGGTCGCTCGGCGTGACCCGCCACAGCTCGGCCGGGGCCAGGCTGGCCAGCTGGCTCTGTACGTCGTCGGCGACGGCGCGGGCCAGGCCAGGCTTGCCGACGAGCGGCGCGACCGCGGCGCGGGCCCGGGCCAGCTCGGCGGCGAGGTCGGTGGCGAGCTGGATCAGCTCGGCCTGCACGCGGCCGAGCGCGGCCCGGCCCGCCACCAGCCGGGCGGTGAACGCGGCGCGATCACGCGGCAGCGCGGCCGGGTCGGGATCACACAGGCCGAACGCCTCGTCGACGGCGCGGGTCACCAGCGGCAGCCGCCACGGCACGGCGATGGCCCCCGGCAGCGGGGCCGCCAGCTTCTTGAGCGTGGTGCCGGCCTGCAGCAGGTACAACCGGCGCAGGCCGAGCCGGGTCGAGGCTTCGGCGGCGGCGGCCGACTCGAGCAGCCGCAGGTCGACCGCCTGCTCGGTGTCGACCAGCGCCGGAAACGCCAGCACCGCGCGGCCGCCGACGGTGATCGACACCGACGCCGGCAGGGTGTCGACGCTCCAGTCGCGCAGGCCGGCGCGCTCGAACGCCTCGCGCGGCGCGGCCGACCACACGGCGCGGGCCTTGGCCCCGAGCGTGCGCTGGAGGTCGGCCAGGTCGCGGCCGGTGGCCAGCTCCTTGTCGTGCTCGTCGACCACCCGGTACGTGAAGTCGAGGTAGGCCGGCACCGCGCGCAGGTCCCAGGCAGCGCGGCCGATACGCTCGCCGGTCAGCTCGTGCACGGCCCGCTCGAGCGCCGGCAGCATCGGCCCCGACCACGGCCGGACCGCGGTGGCCAGCTCGATGGCGCGCGCCTCGATCGAGCCGGCGCCGGCGACGGCCTTGCGCTGGGCCTTGGGCAGCGACTCGAGCAGGGCCAGGATCTTGGCCTGGTGCCAGCCCGGGATGGTCCAGGCCATGGTGGCGGGGTCGAGCTGCGGCAGCGCCGCCAGCGGCACGGTGACGGTGACGCCGTCGTCGTCGGCGCTGGTGTCGAAGCGGTACGACAGCGGCAGCGTCACGCCGCCGATCACCAGCTGATCCGGGTAGTGCGCCGGCGCCAGGTCGACCGCGTCGCCCTGCAGCAGGTGGTCGAGCGTGAGGAACAACACGCGCGGGTCGCGCGCCTCGGCCTGGGCCCGCCAGTCCTCGAAGGCCCGGCCCGACACCACCGAGGCCGGCAGGCGCTGATCGAAGAAATCGAACGCAGCTTGCTCGTCGGTGAACATGCCGCCGCGCCGGGCCTTGTCACGCAGCCGCTGGGCCTCGGCCGCCAGCTGCTGGTTGTGGGCCATGAAGCGGCCGCGGCTGGCGAACTCGCCGCGGACCAGGGCGTGGGTGATGAACAGCTCGCGGCACCGGGCCGGGTCGAAGCGGGCGTAGGCGACCGAGCGGCTCTTGACCACCGGCAGGCCGAACAGCGTGACCTGCTCGCGCGCCATCACCTGGGCCTGCTTCTGCTCCCAGTGTGGGTCGCCGTGGCTGCGCTTGCACAGCCCGGCTGACAGCGCCACCGCCTCGATCCACTCCGGCTCGATGCGGGCGACCGTACGCGCGAACAGCTGCGAGGTCTCGACCAGCTCGGCCGCCATCACCCACGGCGGCGGCCTCCTGGCCAGGCCCGACGACGGGTGGATGACGAAGCGGAGCTGGCGCGCGCCGACGTAGGCGCGTGTCTCCTGGTTCCACATGCCGATCTTGCTGAGCAGGCCCGGCAGCAGCGCGCGGTGCAGCTGGGCCGCGCTGGCCGGCTGCGCGTTCGGGCGCAGCTCGAGCTCCTTCATGACCCGGACCAGCTGCTCGTGCACGTCGTCCCACTCGCGCATCCGGTTGTACGAGAGGAAGCTGTCGCGGCACAGCCGCTGCAGCGCGCGGCGCGACAGCCTGGCCCGGGCCTCGGTCCAGAACTCCCACAGCTTGAGGTAGGCGGCGAAGTCGCTGCCCTCGTCGCGGAACTTGCGGTGCGCCTCGTCGGCGCGCTGCTGGGCCGCGGCCGGGCGATCGCGCGGATCGGCCAGGCCGAGCACGGCGGCGATGATCACCACCTCGCGCAGCGCGCCCTCGTCGCGCCCGCCCAGCACCATGCGGCCCAGGCGCGGATCGATCGGCAGCCGGCCGAGCTGCTCGCCCAGCGTGGTCAGGTCGCCGCGCTCGTCGAGCGCGCCCAGCTCCTCGAGCACCCGGGTGCCCTCGGCGATGGCCCGCGCCTGCGGTGGGTCGAGGAACGGGAAGTGGGCCAGCTCGCCCAGGCGCAGCATCTTCATGCGCAGGATCACGCCGGCCAGCCCGACCCGCTTGATCTCCGGATCGGTGTGCTCGGGCCGTGACGCGTAGTCCTGCTCCTCGTACAGGCGCACGCAGATGCCGCTGGCGGTGCGGCCGCACCGGCCCTTGCGCTGGTCGGCGCTGGCGCGCGAGATGGGCTCGACCAGCAGCTGCGACACGCCGGTGCGCACGCTGTAGCGGTTGACCCTGGCCACCCCGGCGTCGACGACGTAGACGATGCCGGGGATGGTGAGCGAGGTCTCGGCCACGTTGGTGGCCAGCACGACCCGGCGCTGCGGCACCCGCTGGAACACCCGCTGCTGCTCGGCCACCGACAGGCGGGCGTACAGCGGCAGCAGCACGGTGTGCGGCAGCGCGCGCTGCTCGAGCTCACCGAGCGCCTCGCGGATCTCGCGCTCGCCGGGCAGGAACACCAGGATGTCACCGCCGCGCGGGTCCATCTCGACGATCTCGTTGACGGCGCTGGCCACGGCCTCGGCCAGGTCGGCCTCGTCCTCGCCGGGCGGGCGGTACAGCACCTCGACCGGGAAGGTCCGACCCGACACGCCGATGACCGGCGCGCCGCCGAAGAAGGCGGAGAAGCGCGCGGTCTCGAGCGTGGCCGAGCTGATGATCACACGCAGGTCGGGCCGGCGCGGCAGCAGCTGCTTGATGAAGCCGAGCAGGAAGTCGATGTTGAGGCTGCGCTCGTGCGCCTCGTCGAGGATGATCGTGTCGTACCGGCGCAGCAGCGGGTCGCCCTGCAGCTCGGCCAGCAGGATCCCGTCGGTCATGAACTTGATGTAGGCGCCGCGCCCGACCTTGTCGTTGAAGCGGACCTTGTAGCCGACCACCTCGCCGAGCGGCGTGTCCAACTCCTGCGCGACCCGGGTCGCCACGCTGGTGGCGGCCAGCCGGCGCGGCTGGGTGCAGCCGATCTGGCCGCGGCCGCCGCGGCCCATGGCCAGGCAGATCTTGGGCAGCTGCGTCGTCTTGCCCGATCCGGTCTCGCCGGCGACGATGATCACCTGGTGCGCGTCGATCGCGTTGGCGATCTCGATCACGTGCGCGCTGATCGGCAGCTCGGCCGGGAACGACACCTTGTCGGTCAGCTGCAGCCCGGGCCGCAGCCGGGGCGCGTCGCCCGGCGCGGGCGTCGGTGGGCGCGGCGGCTCCATGCGGGGGCGCGGGTGTACCACCGCACCGTCGATGACGGCTACGGCAGCGACGTGCTCGCGCCGTCCCGCGGTGGGTGACCTCGCCATGACGGGCTGCTAGCCTGGCGCCATGAAGCTGGAGGAGTGGAATCGCGAGGGCCGCGCCAAGTCCGCACGGGTGACCGAGGCGTTTCGCGCGATCATCGAGCAGGACGCCGGCAGCGACGAGGACCTGGCGGAGGACGAGCGCGACCCCGACCTGGCCGACGCGGTGCTGGCCGAGGTGGTGCGCCTCAACGGCGCCGGCCAGTGGCGCGCCGCCCGGGCCAAGTTCGATCCGGCCCACGGACCGTTCGTCGAGCGCCACCTCGAGACGATGGCGATGGCGCGCGGCCTGACCCAGGTCGTGATGCTCGGTCCGGACGAGTTCCTGGTCCGGCGTGGTGGCCCCGAGGATGACGACGTCCACGTCCTGCACCTGCGCGGCGACGTCGTGACCCGGCTCGACGACACGGTCGCGGTCGCGATCTCTCGTGACCGCCAGTGGCTGGCTCGCGCCACCGCCGAAGGCGTCGTGGTGTCGCGCGGCCTGGCCGCCCCCGCGGCCCGGACCCTCCCCTGGCCTGCCGGCGCAGACCGGGTCGTGCCGGAGACCCTCGACCTCGCCAACGACGGCACCAGCGTGGTGATGGCCAGCGACGTCATCGGCATCTGGCTCCTGCAGGGCACCGGCTGGACCCAGCTGGCGCCGCGGCCCGGCGTCGGCCTCGACGACGACGACGACGACGACGACGACGACGACGACGACGACGACGACGACGACGACGACGACGACGCGCCCCAGCTCGGCATCGACCGTACCCACGCGGCGATCAGCCCGGACGGTCGCCACGTCGCCTACGGCTGGCAGGACGCACCTGGGCACCACCTCGACGAGGTGACGGGCGGGCAGCTCCGCCCCGTCGGGGTGGTCGGCACGGTCAGCGACTACCCGTACCGCGTGCTCTTCACCGACGACTCGCGCGGGCTCCTGTCCAACACCCGCCACCTGTCGAGCGGCGCCACCGTGTACGTCGCGATCGACGACGTCCGCGGCAAGGAGGCGTACGACGACCTGCCCGACGAGGCGGCCCGGACCGACGAGTACCTGCGTGCGTGCGGGATGGTGCTGCTGCCTGGGACGATGTTCGGCCTGGCCGAGCCGGTGGCCTGGATCGGCGGCGCCGGCTGGTCCCACGCCGCGCCGCTGTCGGGCGGCAAGCCGGTGTTCACCCAGTTCCTCGGCTCGCACCTCGAGGCGCTCGACTTCGATCCGGCCTCGGGTCGAGTCGCGGTGGCCAGCGCCTCCGGCATGCTGCACGTGCTCGAGCCCGGCCAGGTCGCCGAGCTCGGGCGCGAGCGCGGCTACCGCCCACGGCACGAGCTGTACCGCTGGATCTTCTGGGACACGCTCGACCGCCCGATCCGCTGGTGACGGTCGGCCCCCGCACGGCGCGACCGGCGCTACCATCCGGCATGGCCAACCCCGACGAGATCCTGGTCGAAGACCTCGAGGTCAGCGTGCGTACCATGGGCGAGCTGCTGCGCCTGGGCGCGGGCACGCTGGCCGAGCTGCTGGCGCTGCCGGTGATCGAGGTCCGCACCGCGCTCAGCGCCCAGGAGCTGCGCGAGCTGTTCGCCGAGCTGGGCGTCGAGTACCAGGGCGAGCTACGCGCTGCGCCGCAGGCGCCGACCATCCCCGCCACCGGCACGGTGGCCGAGCGCTGGCGCACGATCGAGGCCTGGCTCGACGAGCACCACCCGGCCCAGCTCGAGACCTTCCGGCCGCCAGCCCCGGCCGCGGCCGTCGCCGCCGCCGAGGCGGCCATGGGCCTGATGCTGCCCGACGAGTACAAGGCGTTCCTGGCGCTGCACGACGGCCAGGAGGACACCGGCACCTTCGTCGGTCACACCCGCCTGCTCGGGGTGGGCGAGCTGGCCGAGGCACGCAGCTGGCTCATCACGCTCGAGAGCGAACACGGGTCCGGTGCCCGCGACGCCGACGACCCGCGCGTCGCGCCCGTGGGGTTCCACCCGAGCTGGGTCCCGATCGCCAGCATCTCGCGCACCTACCTGTGCCTCGACCTGGCGCCCGGCCCCGGCGGCGCGGTCGGCCAGGTCGTGACCTACCACACCGACGATGACGCCCGCCCGCTGACCGCGTCTGGCTTCGCCGAGCTGCTGTCGCTGTACTTCACCCAGGCCCAGACCGGCGCGATCGAGCTGTCCGATGACGACGCCCCGGGCGACGACGATGGCCCGGGCGACGCCGACGACTGACCTCCCCGGTGCTGGTCCGAAGATCTAGTTGCTGGCCTTCTGGGTCGAGACCACGGTGCCGCTCCACAGCGCGGACGGCAGCCACCAGCTCTTCGGGTCGAGCCAGATGCCGACCCGTCCGTCGCCGGTGTCGGTCATGCTGGCCAGGCGGAACACGTAGGGGACCTTGCCCTTGATCTGGATGGTGAGCATGTCACCCGCCACCTTCCAGGTGCCCTCGCCGCCGTCCGAGCCGAACCTGGTCGGCCCGCCCTGGAAGTTGCTGGCGCTGCCGTAGACGTAGGTCGCGCTGCCGTCGGCGCGCAGGTCGTACTCCCCGGCGAAGTTGACGTGGCTCGACGAGGTGCTGCCGGTGTGGACGTTGACGTAGTCCATGTTGGCGCTGCTGCCGAAGTAGTAGTGACCGACGATCGACGACGCGTCGTACAGCGGCGCGTTCTTGGGCCCGGCGCAGCGCAGCGCCTGCACCATCGGCTCGGCGAGGTCGAAGCCGCCCGGCAGCTCGAAGTTGATCGTCATCTTGTCGATGCCCTGGCTCCCGCTCTCGTGGAACTTCGCCACCACCAGCACCGGCTGCCACACCGCGCCGCAGTCGACCATGTGCATGGCGAACCACGACTCGCCGCCCTGCCCCTGCTCCTGGCCACGGCCGTGCACGTAGTACGCGCGCAGGCCGTCGCCGACGTAGCGCCGGATCACGAGCTTGGACTGAGCGCCACGGATCTCCGGCGGGACGTGCCGGTTCCAGGCCGCGCGTGCGGCGTCGCCGAGATCTCCTTGCGCGGCCACCGGCGCGAAGACCCGGACCAGGCCGGTGGTGACCCAGTCGGTCTTCCAGTGCGGGCTCCGCTTCTCCTGCCAGTACCAGCCCTGCTGCTCGGTGAAGCCGGCCGGCAGGGCGAAGGTGATCGCGCTCTGGGGTTGCGGCGCCGCCGCGACCGCGGGCTGCGCCGGCACGGGCTGCGCCGGAGCGGCTGGCGCGGCCGGAGCGGTGGCGACCTCACCCGCCGTCGCCGGGGCCGCGTACGGATCGGCCGGCTCGGTCGCCGGCGCCGCCGCTGGCGCGGCGCCAGCCGGCGTGGGCTGGTAGACCGCCTGCGGCGGCAACGGCGGTGGCAGGCACCCGACCAGGCCAACCGCACCCACCAGCCCGACCAGGAGCGACACCGCGCGGACCATGGACCAAACACGCATGCGCGGAGTGTCGCACCCAGGCCCACGGCGGTCGAGCGATTCGTCGCCCTGGCAGGGCCCGGGCTCCGCTGGCCTGACGATCGCTCGCGTTACCCTCGAGCCATGGCCGAGGCTTCCCAGATCGCCGCGCTGTGTGCCTTGCTCCATCGTGCCTGGGCCCGAACGCCCGACCAGTCGCTGATCCGGCTCCTGGCCTCCGCCGTGGCCACGGGGCCATCGAGCGGAGACCTGTCCAGCACCGACGACGCGGACCTGGCCGCCGGCCTCGAGCGCCTGCTGGCCGGCGGCCCGGTGGCGCCGCCGCTGCCGGCGCCCGCGGACCTCCAGGTCCGCTGGCGGGACGTCGGCGAGCCAGCCGCGTCCACCGTCACGCTCGACGGCGCCCGCCTCGCCACCTTCGACGTGGGCCCGTACTACTGCGAGGTGCTCGAGGTCCGGTTCGGCGGCGTCTACCGGCACGGGTCGCAGGGCAGCCCCGATGCGGCCCTGATGGTGCGCCTGCTCACCACGCTGCTGGTCCGCACCAGCCCGGACGCCGTGTTGCTCGACCTGCGTGCGCTCGGCTACGCGTGGGGCGACGGGATGGTGGCGGTGCTCGACGCGATCGGTCGGTTCGATGCCGAGTATCCCCTCGCCGTCGTGGTGCTCGCGGGGCCCGACAGCGCCCCGGGGCTGCGCTCGCTCGGGGTCACCGCGCACGCCGAGGAGGAGGCCGCGTTCGCCGAGGTGGCAGGCCAGGCGCTCCGCCGCTCGTTCGCCATCGGCTGACCCGACACGGCCGCCTCGGCTGCGCCCGGCGCGAGCATCCCCGCCGGCGTCGGCGCCCACGCCGTCGCGTTACGCTCGCCGGCATGAAGCGCAGCGGTTCCTGCCCGAAGTGTTCCCATCGCGTGAGCTACCGGATCGATCGGGTCGCTGCGGCCAACTACGAGTCGACCAACGGCATCGACGTGCGGTACCTGCACTGCGCGAAGCTGGCGGCCGAGGCCACCGGCCTCACCGGCACGACGTGGCGCTCCGAGGCGAGCGAGCTCGAGGCCTACGTCTGCGCTGGCTGTGGGCTGATCGAGTGGTACGCGGCCCAGCTGGCCGACCTCGAGGCTCTGTCCCGACACCCGGGCAGCGGCGTCACCGTGTGCGAGCGGCCCGCCGACGGCCCGTATCGCTGATCGCGGCGACGGCGGGCCTGCCGACGCCCCCGCGACGATGGCGATCACGCTACCGTCCCGCGCCAGGCACCTCGCCCGGCCAGGAGGACGCGAATGGACATCCTGCAACAGGCCACCGCGCTGCACCGGCTGCTGGGCGGGCGTGGCACCGTCGACCTGCTGCAGGCCCCACGGCTGGTCGCGTTCCGGGACGTGATGGCCTGGCGGGTGGTGATGCCATGGGGATCGGTCGACCTCTCGGCGCGCACCGGGCGCCCCATCCAGCTGACCGGACCGGTTCGCTTGCCGGCGATGCCGCGCCAGCCCCGAGCCCGCGTCGTCGCCGCGCTGGCGCTGCTGGCGCCCGAGCTCGACCTCGGCGACTTCGACGTCGCCCACGAGGCCGAGTCGGGCTGGACCCACCTCGACGGGCGCGCCCCGCCCGGCGCGGTCAGCGTGTACCCGCGGCGCGTCAGCGTGCGTTTCCTGGGTGGCGCGCTCGAGGGGTTCCAGCGCAGCGAGCTGCACCACATCCGCACCACGCCGCCGGGGATCGACGCGGCGCAGGCCCTCCGCCTGCTCGAGGCCATGGCCCGCGCCGACGGGCTCACCCTGGAGGGCGCACCCCGGCTCGAGGAGTCACCGGTGACCGACGGCGTGTGGGTCACGGTCTGGAAGGTCGGCACCAGCGACCAGGACGGAGCGAGCGGATGGTCGTGTCTCGACGCCGACACCGGGCGCCGCTTCGGCCCCGATGAGCGCAACACGCTGCGGGCGTCGCTCCGCGAGGCCGCCACGGGCGCCGGCGCGACGGCGACGGCGCCCGCGACGACGACGGCTGCGCCAAGCACCGGCACGCGCAGCACCCGCAAGCGCACCAGCAGCAAGCACAGCCCCAGCAAGGGCAGCACCGCGAAGCCCACCACCCGCAAGCCCGCCACCCGCAAGCCCGCCACCCGCAAGCCCGCCACCCGCAAGCCCGCCACCCGCAAGCCCGCCACCCGCGAGCGGCGCTGACGATGCGCCCCGCTCAGGACGCGGAGGTCGG
>JAGPCO010000182.1 GCA_018058095.1 Kofleriaceae bacterium | reverse complement strand
CACCTCGCCCAGGAACAGCACGATCCAGATCGCCCCCTCCCCGATGTCCGGATGCGGCCCCTGGGCGATGCCGATGCCGACCTCGGTCGCGACGCTGCTCGCCAGCAGCGCCTCGGCGGTGAGGGCGTCGAGGTCGCCGACCGCGGTGATGACGCTGCCGACCCGGCGGTACCGAGCGGCGACGGCGTCGAGCGTGCGTTTGGCCTGGGCCACGGCGCGATCGCGATCGTCGCCGCGCGCGAGCTGGTCGGCCAGATCCTGCGCGGTGCGGTCGAGGTGCGGGTGGGAGGCCAGGGTCCGCACCTTGTTGATCCGGTCGCGCACCACGGCGGCGACCGCGGCCGGGTCGATCCGCGGCGGGACCCGGGTGAAGACCTGGGTCACGAACAGCTCGCGCCGGCCGGCCACGTTCTCGCCCAGCACCACGCCGACACCGAGGTGGGTGGCGACCGACGACAACACGTTGGCGCGGTGGCCCGGGCTGTTCATCAGGCCGCTGTGAGCCTCGCGCACCCCGTAGGCGCGCGCCACGTTCTCGAGGACGGCGGCGGTCTTGATGCCAGCGGTGCGAACGCGATCGGCGGCCGAGCCCGTCAGCGGCGAGATGTGCGCGACCGCCCCGGTGCGCTGCATCTCCTCGGAGTGCCCACGCGCGACCTGGGCGACGTGGTCGTCCCACACCAGCGGGCCGAGTCCGTGCGTCTGCCGCTCCTGGTTGACCAGGGCCAGGATGCGCTGCTCGGCGTCGGTCGCGCTCTGCACCGGGCGATCGTCGGTGGCGACCCGGATGGTGGTCGGCGGGTCCTGCCCGCACCAGACCGGGAAGTTGGCCAGCACGGTCGATCCCGACGCGTCGGCGGCGGTGACCTCGATCTGCTGGGCGCCACGCCGACCGGTGCAGTCGAGCTCGGCGGCGAACTCGGTCGCGCCTGGGCGCGACGCCAGCGACACCACCGAGCCGTCGTCGCGGGTGACGAACACCTCGGGCCCACGGAACGGCCCGAGCACGGTGCCGACGATGGGCACCACGGCGTCGGCTGCGACCGAGCGGGGGATGGGCCGCAGCATCACGCTCGAGCCCTGCATCGCGAAGATGACCACCCCGTCGCCGTTGTCGGCTCGCTGCGCCGCGCCGATACCGAGCCGGGTCGACGCGCCCAGCTCGAGCAGCTCGGGCAGGCGCGGCGCCAGCTGCTCGACGATGAGCTCGGGCCGCGACAGGTCGCCCCAGACCACGAGGAGGTGCGGCGACGGCTCGACGATGCCATGCCGGTACAGCGCGAACTCGACCAGGCTGTAGGCGATGACCCCGTCCTCGGGGGCGACCGCGGCCAGCTCCTCGGCCACCGCGAACAGACGGCCGTCGGCGATCGGGGCCGGCTTGCCGAGCGCGGCCGCGACCCGCTGCGCCGCGGCGACCACCGCGTCGCCGAGGGCGCTGTGCGGGGCCGGCGACGGCGACTCGCCGTACCGCTGCCGGGCCGGCCCGGGCGGCGAGAACTCGACCAGGGTCTCGGTCGACCCATCGGCGGCGATGGTGGTGCCCTGGCGCCAGCTGGGCTGACCGCCGATCTTGCGCGGAGCGCCCCCCGAGCAGCCCAGCGCCACGAGCGCGACGACCAGCAGGCGCTTCACCCGGTCAGCGTAGCACGCACCGGCGTGACCTCGCGCCCGGGCCCGGCGGCGACGGCCGCGCCGGGGCCGCGGCGCCGGGGTGCGCCTCAGCGTGCCGAGCCCGCACCAGGCGCGACCGCGCCAGGCGGGGTTGTGGTGCCCATGGCCGGCGTCGGTGGGCGCGCCGGGCCGAGCGTGCCGGCTCGGCGCAGCGTGGCGGCGCTGCCGCTGCCCGCGCCGCTGCTGCTGCCCGCGCCGCTGCCGCTGCCCGCGCCGCTGCCCGCGCCGCTGCCGCTGCCCGTGCCGCTGCCGCTGCCGCTGCCCGCGCCGCTGCCGGCCGGATCGGCCGTCGGCACCACGTTGCCGGCCGGATCGGCGAAGACCACGGTGGCCAGTCGATCGAGGCCGTGGAAGTCGGCGTAGGTGATCTTGTTCCAGCTGTGCACCGTCGGGTTCTTGCTGCCGGCCGCGTAGTCGACGCGCACCACGTTGAGCTTGAACCGGGCGCCGATCGTCGGCGGGGTCGGCACCACCATCGCCGCGTCGCGTCCCTTGACCGCCGCCCACGGGATGGCGATCTCGACCGCCCAGCCCTGATCACGATCGCCGCGGTTGTCGCCGGTGCCGCGGATCTTCACGGCCGAGGTCATGCCGGCGTTCCAGCTGACGTCGCCCGGCTGCGACCGGTTGCCGGCGAACCACGAGTCGAACTTGGCGTTGTACGGGTTGACCTGCAGCTCGACGTAGCCGCGCTGGTTGCCGTCAGCGTCGAGGAACAGCTCGACGACGTCGCTCTTCCACAGCGGCTCGTCGTCGACCTTGTACTCGCTCCACACGTCGGGGTCGTCGACGCTGGCGTACACGTACAGGGCCTGGTCGTCCCACAGCAGGCGCGCCGTCGTCTTGCCGGGCGGGTCGCCGCTGCCCTCGGCGGTGACGAACTCGCCCGACGCGGTGCCGGCCAGCCAGGCCGGCTCGTCGGCGCTGCCATCGATGGTGACCGGCCCGGTCGCCTTCTTGACGATGACCGTGCCGACCGGCGGCGGCGCCTTGGCCAGGTCGACCTCGAACGTGACGGCGACGACCGCGTTGTCGAGCGCCGGTCCGCGCAGCACCGGCAGCCGGTCGCTGATCTTGTGCTTGCCCTTGGGGAACAGGCCGACGATGAGCGTCGCCTTGCTCGACGTCCACTCCGGGCTGAGCGCGAAGTCCTGCACGTCCTGGATGATCTCGCCGTCCTTCCAGGCCGCTGGCGGGTGGCCCCACCGCATGTCGGTCTCGTCGACGTTGCTGAAGTCGGGCTTGCCGGCGTCGCCGCGCAGGTGCGAGAACACGCGCCACTGCGGCCCGGGCGCCGACACCACCCTCCAGTAGTGGCGGACCTGGACCTTGTCGCCCGGCACCAGCCGGGTCCGGTCGACCTTGTTGCCGAGGTACACGACCTTGCCGCCGAGGTCAGCGTCGACCACGTGGGTCAGGTCGGTCGGCGCCACCGTGAGCAGATTGTCGGCGACGTAGGCCGGGTCGATGTGCTTGCGCTTGGGTCCGGGGCCGCGGTCGACACAGCCGACCAGGCCGGCGGTCACGGTCATGACCGCGAGGACGAGGAGCCCGGGCGTGGGTGGCCCGGACAGGACGGCGGAGCGAGCTCGGCGCGACATGGCGCCGGGTGTACCACGCAGGGTCAGACGACGACTTCAGCGACGTCGTGGATCTCGGCCGCGTTGGCCTCCTCGCGCGCCACCACCAGCTTGTACAGCTCGGCCAGGACCTGCGGGTGACCGGCCGCGACCTGGTCGAAGTCGCGCCGCGGCAGGCGCAGCATCGTGCACGGGTCGATGGTGACCACGTCGGCGCCGGCCGGCTTGCGCGTGACCAGCGAGATCTCGCCGAGCACCGCGCCCGGCCCGACCTCGATCGGACCGCCCGGAGCGCGCACCGAGCAGCGGCCCGACACCAGCAGCCACAGCCAGGCGTTGTCCTTGCCGGCCTCGATGATGGTCTTGCCGGCGGCGACCATGGTCGGGCTGAACCTGGCCAGCAGGGTGGCGCGATCGGCCGGCGACAGCGCGGTGAACACCTCGGACGTACGCATGAGGTTCGACAGCAGGCGACCACGCGCGTGCTGGGCCAGCACCTCGGCCACGCGCGGCTCGGCCGCGGCGGCGCGCTCGACCGCCTCGGTCGGGATCTCGAGGGCGAGGGCGTCGGTGCGGACGGTGACCCGGGCCGTGCGCGAGCTGCCCGACACCAGCGCGATCTCGCCGAAGAACGCGCCCGCGGTCAGCTCGCCCAGCTCCTTGCGGTCGCGCCCGACCACGGCCCGACCACGGGCCAGCCAGTACAGCGCGGTGGCCGGCTCGCCGGTCTCGATGACGACCTGGCCGGCGCGAAACGCGCGCACGGTCATGGCGCCGATGAGCGCGCGCAGCTCGGCCGGGGCCAGGCTCGACACCAGCGGGGTCGGCGGCACCTTGCCCGGCCCGGCCACCGCGGCCGCGGCGGCGGTGACCGCGTCGGCGGCGAGGGCCAGGGCCGCGGTCCGCTCGAGGGCGCGGCTGGCGGCCGGCTCGGCCCGGGCCGGCGGCGCCGGCGGGCGCGCCGCCTCGTCGAGCCCGGCCGAGCCGGCGGCGTGGGTGGCGACGATGGCATCGACCAGCACGCTGGCCCGGGCCGCGTCGCGCCCGGCCAGGAAGCGCGCGCACGCGACCGCCAGCGCGACCCGTCCGGTGCTGCTGGCGGCGCGCCCGAGCTCGGCGAAGGCGACGTTGGCGCGATCGTCGTCCCCGGCCGCGACCAGGCCAGCCGCGACCTCGAGCCAGGCGTCGAGGTCGGACGGGTTGGCGATCAGCTGGCGGGCCGCGGCTTCGAGCGAACTCACGCCGGCAGCATAGCCCACCCCGCCGCGACGGGGCGAGCGTGCGGCGTCGAGCGTTAGGGCCCGCGAAGGGGCAAGGCGATCGGAACTCGCCCGCGGGCAAGGCGCGACGAGGGCGCATACCCGTCGGTACGCGGGCCCTCAGCCGCCGAGCCGCCGCTACCAGCGCAGCAGCGTGGCGCCGCCGGGCTGGGCCATGCCAGCGCCGAGCGGCGACAGCAGGCCACGCGGCGGCACCAGCGCGCTGTCCCGCGCGAACCCGGGCTGCGCCGTGGTGTCGTCGGCGGTGGCGATGCTGTACAGCACGACCGCGCTGACGCCGACCACGACCCAGAACCACCACTGCTTGTAGGCCGGCTTGGCCTTGGGCGCGTCGGCCGGACCGTCGCCGACCTGCCCGCCGGTCGGAGCGGGCGCGCCCGCCGCGGCCCCGGCGCCACCAGCCGCTCCGCCGCCGCCCGCCACCACCGGCTGGCCCTGGCTGTCGCGGATCGACGCCACGTTGATCGCCGCCACGCGATCGAGCTCCGGATCCCCGCTCGACAGCGGGACCGGACCGCCGGCGCCCGCGCCCGGGTCGGTGCCCACGCCGGTGCCGATCACGCCGCCACCTCCCGCGCCTGGATCGGTGCCGCCCGTGCCGGCCGCACCGCCGCCCGCCGCGGCCGCTGCCTCGGCCGCCTTGCGGGCCGCCTCCGCCTCGGCCGCCTTGCGCGCCGCCGCCTCAGCCTCGGTCTGCCGGGCCGCCTCGGCGGCCTTGCGCGCCGCCTCGGCCTGCCGCGCCGCTTCGGCCTGGCGCGCCGCCTCGGCCTTCTGCCGGGCCGCCTGCAGCGCGCTGTCGAGGCGCGCGATGCTGGCCTCGACCGCGGCCCGGTTGCTGGCGTCGGGCGAGCGGACCAGGAACGACCGGTAGTGCTTGATGCCCAGCTCGGCGTCGCCCAGCTTGTCGTAGCAGAGCGCGATGTTGTAGTCGTTGAGCGGCGACGGCAGCAGCTGCTCGGCGCGCGCGAACGAGGCGGCGGCGCCGCGGTAGTCGCCCTCGCCGTACAGGCGCTTGCCCTCGCCGAAGGCGGCCTTGGCCTCGGCCCGGACGTCCTGGGCGTGGGCCACCGTCGAGGAAGCGACCATCAGGGTCGGACCGGCCACCACCAGCGTCAGGGCCGACAGCGGGGCGAGCAAGGAGCGGAGCATGGCGATGGGCTTCATGGGGAACCTCGGAGAGCTTGGCGCGAAGTTGGCACGCCTGCCATGCCAGTTACGATGACGGCCGTCACTCAGGGAAGGCAGACCGCCTCGGTGAGCCGCTCGGGGTCGTCGCAGTACTGGTCGATGCAGGCCTTGGTACGGTTGACGAGGCGCTGGCTGCAGTCGAGCTTGGGCGGCTTCTCCCCACCCGAGCCCGGGCCGGGGCCGGTCGTGGTGCCGCCGCCACCAGCGCGCTCGAGCTTGACGTCGATCCGCTCCTGGGTGCCATCGATGACCACGGTCTGGTCCTTGAAGCCCTTGGCCTTGAGGAGCAGCGTGCGGGCCTGACCCGGGGTCACGTCGAACATCTCCGACCGGCTCGCCACCTTCTTGCCGTTCTCCCAGATCTCGAACTTGGCGGCGTTGCGCGAGTCGACCAGGACCTTGACGGTGGCCGGCGCGGCCGCCCCGGCGTCGGGCTCGGTCCGCACCACCGCCACCTCGGCGTCGGGCGTCTCGACCTGAGCGGCGCCTGCGGCGTCGACCGGACCGGCCGCGATCGCGCCCGTGCCGTCCCCGGCCCCGGCGGCGTCGGCCGGCGCGACCACCAGGGCCGAACCGGTGCCGGCGCCCGAGCCACCCTCACCCCCGTCCGCGCCGTCCTTCTTCTTGTTGCCGAGCACGATGAAGGCGGCGGCGCCGCCACCGACGGCGAGGATGGCGATGACCGCGAAGATGAGGCCGACCTTGCTGCCCTTCTTCGGCAGCGCGTAGGAGCCGTCGGCCGCGTACATGCCGCTGCCCGACGTCGACGGGGCCAGCCCGCCAGCCTGGTACATGCCGCTGCCGGGCGGGCCCTGCATCGGCATCGGCGTCGGGCTCGGCATGCCAGCCGGCTGGTACGGGCCGCTGGGCGCGCCCCCCGGGCCGGTGATCGGCGGCGGGCCGCCATGCATCATCGTCGGCTGGCTGCCGGCGGACGCGCCCGGCACCGCCACCGCGCCCGTGCGCGGCACCGGGAACGCCTCCATGTACGTGCTCATGCCGGCCCCGGCCGAGCTCCGGTACACCTCGACCAGCGCGGCCACCAGCTCGTCCATGGTCTGGAACCGGCGCGCCGGATCCTTCTGCATGCAGCGCGAGATGATCTCGGGCAGGCCCGGCGGCAACACCCGCCCGGCCGCGGCCGCGCGCTGCACCACCGGCTCGGGATCGTGGGTGATGTGCTGGGTCAGGATGCCCATGAACGACTCGCCCTGGAACGGCAGCGAGCCGGCGAACACCTCGTACATGATGACGCCCATGGCGTAGATGTCGACCCGACCGTCGACCTGCTGGCCGAGCGCCTGCTCGGGCGCCATGTAGTACGGCGTGCCGAAGATCGTGCCGGTCCGGGTCAGGTTGTTCTGGCCGTCGTTACCTGCGACCTTGGCGATGCCGAAGTCGAGCAGCTTGGGCACGTCGCTGTTGTTGGGCCCGACGGTGACGTAGATGTTCTCGGGCTTCATGTCGCGGTGGACGATGCCCTTGGCATGCGCCGCCGCCAGGCCGTGGCCGGTCTGGATGAGGATGTTGAGGGCGCGGTCGATCGGCAGCTGCTGCTTGATGATGTCGTTGAGCGGAGCCCCCTGCAGGAACTCCATGCACATGTAGATGCGGCCGTCCGACAGCTCGCCGAAATCCTCGATGGCGATGATGTTGGCGTGGCCGATCGACGAGGCCGAGCGCGCCTCCTGGCGGAAGCGGCCGACCGCCTCCTTGTTGGACACGATCTCCTGGCGCAGCAGCTTCACCGCGTAGCGCTTGTCGATGTGCAGGTGCTCGGCGGCGTACACCTCGCCCATGCCGCCCTCGCCGAGCTTGCTGGTGAGGCGGTAACGGCCGTCGAGGACCTGGCCGACCAGCGAGGGGCTGGCCATCTCAGGCATCGAGCCAGATGAAGACTGCGGGCCGTCGCCGCTCATGGGTGCCGGAGAGTATAGCCCCTCGGCCCGGCCGGCTCACGGACCGGGCGGCGATTTCCCTGCCGCCGCCTGCCGCTCATGGCGCTTGACACAGGCCGACGCCGCTGATGATCGCGTCCTCCGACGCGTTGAGGACACACACCGTGGGCGGCGGGCACGCCGGCAGGTCAGGTCGGCCACACGCCCCGGGCGGCAGCGCCCCGGCGGTGGGATCGACCAGCTCGCACCGCCCGTCGGTGCAGGCCGGGACCAGCCCGGCGACGCAGGCGTCGACCCCCGGGCAAGCCGGGTCGGCCGGGCAGTCGAGCGAGTCGGCCAGGTCGCCGGCCTCGGCGGCCAGGACCGCGGTGTCGGTGCCACCGCGGGCGCATCCGCAGCAGTCGGCCGGCGCCCGCACGCAGTCGCTGGCCTGGGTGCAGCCGGTCGGCGGCTCCATCGGCGCCGGCGCACACGCGCACAGCAGGCAACCGGCGGCGTCGGTCGTGAAGCCATCGGCGCACACCGCGTCGCACTGCAGGGGCGGGCACGCCAGCATACACACGCCGTCCGCGCACACCGCCGCGCTGGGCGCGCAGGCCTGCCCTGGCCCCGGCATCGGGCACACCACGTCCTCACAGGCCTCGGCCCAGCCGCTGGTGCGCGGCAACGCGAACGACGGGCAGTCGCAGCAGCTCGACGCGGCCGGGACACACTCGGCGTCGACGCGGCACTGATCGGCCAGCGCGCCGCCGCTGCCGACGTCCGGGTCGGCCGCGGCCTCCCGCCCGAAGGTGGTGCAGCCGGCCATGGCCCCGACCATCGCAACCAGCGTGGCGGCGCGGAGGGTGGCGAGGGGACAGCGCGCGACCATGGGCCCGAGTACAGCACACCCCGTGCCGGACTCAACCCCCTGGATCCGCTGGCCATGCTCTCAACTTTCTGAGCCCGTCCCCTGGCCCCGGTCGGCCCTGGGCCACCCCCATGATCAGACCCGACCACTAGCGTGCCCGGCCATGGCCTCGAAGATCCTGACCAAGACCGACCGCATGATGGAGGACCAGATCCTCGCGGTGCAATCCGACCCGGTACGGGCCGACGCCCTGGCCAAGGCGCGCGCCTTCAAGCGGACCTGGATCGAGCTGGCCGAGGCCCTGTCGCGGGTCCAGAGCGACAGCGCCTGGGAGCGCTGGGGCTTCCCCGACTTCGACGCCTACTGCCGGCGCGAGCTGCACCTGCGCGGCTCGACCGTGGCCAAGCTGCTCGGCAGCTTCCGCTTCCTCGAGACCAGCGCGCCGCGCGTGCTCGAGCGGGCCCGGACCGAGCCGGCCGCGACCATCCCGAGCGTGGCCACCGTCGACTTCGTGCGCAAGGCGTCCGAGCGCGGCGCCGCCGACGAGGAGACCCTGCGCACCATCCACCGCGCCGCCTTCGAGGAGGGCGACGAGGCGCCGCTCCTGGCCAAGAAGTACCGCGAGGTGGCGTTCCCCGAGGACGACGAGCAGCGCGGCGAGCGCCTGCGTGGGCAGATCGCCACCGCCGCCCGCCGGCTGGCCTCGCTCATCGCCGAGGAGGGCGCACCGGTGCCGCGCAAGCTGGCGGTCCGGGTCGAGGAGACGGTGGGCGAGCTGCTCGCGGCCATCGACGACAACTGAGCGACCGCCGGCGGGACGCGCCCGGGCAGGCCGGCTACCATGGGGCCGTGGCCGTGGTCTCGAGCAGGACCCTCGTCGACGATCTGCTGGCGACGCTGCCGGCGACGACCGCCGAGACCATCCGCGCCGCGCCGACCTCGACCATCGTGCCGGCCGCGGCCGCCGCCATCGACGCGGTGACCGAGGCCCTGGCCCGCAGCGCGCTCGGCGCGGGCGAGGTGCTGCGGATCGGCCCGACCCTGGGCGAGGGCGGCATGGGTGTGGTCCGGCTGGCCGAGCAGGTCGCGCTCGGCCGCACCGTCGCGGTCAAGAGCCTGCGGCCCGACCGCCGGGATCCGGCGTCGGCGCTCGACCTGCTGCGCGAGGCGTGGATCACCGGCTCGCTCGAGCACCCCAACATCGTCCCGGTCCATCACGTCGAGGCCGACGCGGCCGGCCACCCGGTGGTGGTGCTCAAGCGCATCGAGGGCACCGAGTGGAGCACGCTGCTCGGTGACGCCGACGCCGTGCGGGCCCGGTTTGGCCACTACGACCTGCTGGCCTGGAACCTCGAGATCCTCCTGCACGTGTGCAACG
>JAGPCO010000082.1 GCA_018058095.1 Kofleriaceae bacterium | reverse complement strand
GCAGGAGGCGTGTCGGGGACCCGGCACCCACGCCCACGCCGGCTCCCACGCCCGTCTCCGCGGCGGTGGCCTACGTGACCACAGGTGCCGCAC
Organism: Kofleriaceae bacterium; assembly: GCA_018058095.1. Classification (GTDB taxonomy): domain Bacteria; phylum Myxococcota_A; class Polyangia; order Haliangiales; family Haliangiaceae; genus JABFXX01. Next base: position 33,862 of record JAGPCO010000082.1, on the reverse strand, counting down.
GGTCCCCGGCGCGCCTCGTGCGCGGGCGAGGCGGGGGCGGGCCCGACGGTCGGGACCCACCGGGAAGGCACCGGCATGGCCGGCTCGCGTCGACCGCCGTGAGCCGTCACCAACCGGTGGCACCGAGTCGCGGTCAGCCGCGGCGCGCGAGGGCGAGCGCAGCGGCGCCGAGAGCGAGCGCGCCGCGACAAGCCGCCGCTGCGGCTCGCCGCGCTCGCCGTGCCGCGCTCGCCGCGCTCGCCGCCGGCTCGGCGGCGCTGCGACGCTCGTCGCGTTCGTGCGCTCGTCGGCCAGGCCGCGGTCCTCTCGGCGTGGCCCCGCCCATCGGGCCCGCCCCCGCCTCGCCCGCGCACGAGGCGCGCCGGGGACCGTGGGGCACCTGCAATCGCGTGAACCACCGCCGCGGAGACGGGCGTGGGTGCCAGCGCCAGCGTGGGTGCCGGGTCCCCGACACGCCTCCTGCGCGTCGCGAGGCGTTGGGGCGAGGCCCCGATGGACGGGGCCACTGGAGAGGAACGCAAGCCATGGCCTTCGATGCACTCGAACTCTCGATCGACCTCATCACCGACCTCGCCGACGTCGAGGCGGCTGTCCGCCTGCGGCGCAAGAAGCTCGCCGAGGAAATCGCGCGCTGCGCCGACAGCATCGCGCTCAACCTCGGCGAGGGCCGGCACCGCATCGGCCGCGACCGCGGCCACCACTACCGCATCGCCGCGGGCAGCGCCGGCGAGCTGACGACGGCGCTGCGCATCGCCTGCGGCCGCAAGCTCATCACCCGGGCTCGCTACGCCGCGGTCGACGCCAAGCTCGACCGGATCCGGGCGATGTTGTGGAGGCTCACCCGGTAGGGGCCGGGCCCCGGGGGCGGCCGGGCGCCCCACGCCCGTTGCCCGGCGCCCGGCAGGCCCGCCCGGGTTGCGCGGGGCAGGGCGACGGGGAGAACGCCGACAGTGGCAACCCGTACCCGCTGCCGCTACCGCTGCCGGTGCCGCTACTGATGCAGGTTGCCAAGGTCCGCGTTCTCCTCGGATCCGGCCTGCTGCTGCTGCTGCTGCTGCTGCTGCTGCTGCTGCTGCTGCTGCTGCTGCTGCTGCTGCTGCTGTTACGGGTTGCCAAGGTCCGCGTTCTCCTCGAATCCGGCCTGCTGCTGCTGCTGCTGCTGCTGCTGCTGCTGCGTCAAAGGTGGCGACCACCTCCACGTCGCCGTCGCCGTCAAGGTCCACGACCACGACCACGACCACGTCGACGTCGACGTCGACGCCAAGTACGAACACCCCCTAGCGCCGGCGCGGACCGCCCTGGCCGCCGAGCGGGTTGCGCCCGCCGCCGGCCGGCCCGGCGTTGCCCGGCACCTTCAGCTTGTCCGCCGCGGTCACCCCGCTCTTGACCTCGACCATGATGCCGTCGGACAGGCCCAGCTCGACATCACGCCGCTCGAACCGCTGCGGCCCGATCTCGACCTCGACGAACGGGCGGCCCAGGCCGCCACCCGGCCCGCCCGGCCCACCCGCCGGCGACGGCGCCGCGCCGGCCCCGGCCGCGCTGCCCGCGCCCGACCCGCCGCTGCCAGCCGCCCCGGCCGCGCCACCCGGCTTGCCGCCGCCACCCGGCTTGCCGCCGCCGCCCTTGCCGCGCTCGCGCTGGACCAGCGCCTCGCGGATGGCCAGCACCTGCTTCTGCTCGGCCAGCACCACGTCGGCGTTGGCCGAGTAGCCGGCACGCACGAACACGCCCTCCTTCTTGACCATGGCCGCCTTGATCTCGAACTGGATGGCGCCGTCGAGGACCTTGCCCTTGGGCGCGATGTACTCGAGCGTGCCGTCGAACAGCACGTCCTCGATGGCGCCGATCTTGATGCGCAGCGGCATGCCGACCTTGACCTTGCCGACCTCCGACTCGTCGACCTGGCCCTGGAAGATCATGTCGCCCATGTCGGCCACCACGGCGATGGTCGAGCCGGGGTTGAAGTTGTTGGACTCGATCACCGAGAAGCCGACCTTGACCGGCACGTCGATGACCATGCCGTCGACGGTGGAGGTCACCACCACGTTGCTGCCCTTGCCGCCGCCGCGGGTCTGGCCCTCACGCACGATCTGCAGGCTGCTGCTGGCGGCGTCGAGGCTCTGCTTGCGCAGCGCGTACTCGGTGCGGACCTGGGCCAGGGTGGCCTCGGCGATCACCCCCTGGGCGAACAGCTGCTGGTTGCGGTCGAGCTCGCGCTTGGCGTTGTCGGCGGCGATCCGCGCGCTCTGCACCTCGGCCTGGGCCCGCTGCAGGCTGGCGGCGTCGGGCACGATCTGGATCTTGGCGATCGAGTCGCCGCGCTTGATGGCCTTGCCCGGCTCGACGAACAGCGTCTCGATGACCCCGGACACGCGCGGCTTGATCTCGACCTCCTGGCGCGGAACGATCGCCCCGGTCGCCACCGTCTTCTGGACGATGTCGACGGTCTGCGCGCTCTCGGTCGTGAACTGCGTGGTCGGCTTCTGTGACCGCTTCCACAGGAAGTAGAACGTGTAGCCGACGCCGGCCAGGAACAGCAGGGTGAGCAGGGGGGCGACGATGCGTTTCATGGGCTTCTTCCGGGTTACTCGGTGCGCAGGGCCTCGACCGGCTCGACGCGGGCGGCGTGATAGGCGGGGATGACGCCGGCGAGGGCGCCGAACAGGATGAGCACGGCACCGGCGGCGAGCGGGATGGCCATCGGCACCACCACGGGACCGAGGGGGACGCTGTCGCCCAGCTTGGTCACCACCCAGTCGAAGGCCTCGAGCAGGCCGACCCCGGCCATGATGCCGAGCGTGCCGGCCACCGTGGTCAGGACCACCGCCTCGGTGACGATCATCGTGATGATGGTGCCCGGGGTGGCGCCGAGCGCCTTGCGCACCCCGATCTCGCGCGTGCGCTCGCGCACCGAGATGAGCATGATGTTCGATACGCCGATGACGCCGGCGGCCAGGGTCATGATCCCGGCGAACCAGAACACGACGTCGAAGATGTCGAACAGGCCGGTCATCTTGGCGAACTCGCGGCCCGTGTTCCACGCGCCGATCGCCGTGGGGTCGGTCGGGTCGACTTGATGCCGGCTGGCCAGGGTGGCCTTGATGCTGGCCTCGAGCCCCTCGGCCGACACCTCGGGCTTGCCGGTGATGGCGAAGAAGTGGACGCGGTCGCCGCTGTTGAACACCCGCTGGAAGGTGGTGAAGGGCAGGTGGATGGTGTTGAGGGCGCGGTCGGCGGCCTGGCCCTTCTGCCGGGTATCGAAGGTGCCGACGACCTGGAAGTACACGCTGTTGACCTGCAGGTAGGTGCCGACTGGATCCTGGCCCGGCGCGTACAGCTGATCGACCACGCCGGTGCCGATGACCGCGACCTTGCGCCGCTCATCGAGGTCGCGCTGGTTGAGGAAGCGGCCGCGCTTCATCACCGGCAGCGACACGAACTGAAACTCCGGCGCGTCGCCGGCGACCTGGAAGCTGCCGGTCTTGCTGCCGTAGCGGACGTTGGAGCCCTGCATGAAGCCGCCGAGCTGCAGGCGCGGCGCGACGTACTCGATGCCGGGGGTACCGGCCAGGGCGGTGATGTCGCCGTTGTCGAACGAGACCTGCCGGTTGGGCGGCAGGCCGGCGTACGGCTTGGACGTGCGCTGGCCCCAGGCGAACACCGCGTTGGCGGCGAAGCCCGCCATCTTGCCCTTGACCCCACCCTCGAGCGAGCGGCCGAAGCCGACCATCAGCAGCAGGATCACGATGCCGATGAACACGCCGAGCCCGGTCAGCGCGGTGCGCAGGCGGTGCTTGCCCAGGGTCGCGGCGATCTCGCGCCAGCTATCGAGGTCGAAGATCGACATCCCTACTCGCTGCGCAGCGCCTCGATGGGGTTGACCCGGGATGCGGCCCGGGCCGGGAACCAGCCGGCGACCAGCCCGGCCACCACCAGGATGCCGACCGCGGCCACGGCGATGCCGAGGTCGACCCGGGGGTGCGCGAACATCTCGCCGGGCGGGACGACCTGCTCGAGCAGGGCCAGCGCGCCGACGCCGGCGATGAGGCCGAGGTAGCCCGCGGTCGAGGTGAGGACCAGCGCCTCGTGCAGGATGGCCCCGACGATGCTGCCCGGGGTGGCACCGAGCGCCTTGCGCACGCCGATCTCGCGAGTGCGCTCGCGTACGGCGATCATCATGATGTTCGACACGCCGATGATGCCGGCCAGCAGCGTGCAGCCGGCCATGGCGAACACGAAGTACCGGATCATCCGGAAGATCTGCATCATGTTCTCGAAGTTCTCGACGTTGTTGCGCGACCGCACCGCCTGGCGGTCGTCGGGCGAGAACTTGTGGGCCTCGGCCAGGGTGGTGCGGGCCTGCTGCTCGAGCGCCTTGGCCGCGGCCACGCTCATCTCACCGGTCGTGAACATGAGCATGTTGACCCGGTCGGCGCCGTTGAAGGCGGCCTGGGCGGTGCTGATCGGGACGTACACCTTCTCGGCCTCGTCGGCCTCGCCCTCGTCGGTGAAGACGCCGACGATCTCGAATGGCACGCCCTTGATCTCGATCCAGCGGCCGATGACGTCGGTGGTGCCGAACAGGAACTGGGCGACCGGCACGCCGACCACGACGATCTTGCGGGTGTCGACGATGTCGGCGTCGTTGATGAAGCGGCCGGCGGTGACGATGGTCTTCTCGAGGTACAGGTGGTCGGGGTGGACCGCGCGCACGTCGTAGCTGGAGATCTTGGCGCCGACCCGGACCTGCAGCGGGTTGTTGCGCCCGGCGGCGATGAAGAAGCGGCCGGTGATGCGGTCGACCCCGGGCAGGGCGGCCACCGCCGGGACGTCGCGGTTGTTCAGGACGATGCGCCGGCCGACCGGCATGCCCTCGTGCGGGCGCGAGGTCGTGCCGGAGAAGACCCAGATGCTGTTGGTGGCGTCGTCGGCGAACCCAGACTTGACGCCGTTCTCGAGGCCGTTGCCGAGCCCGAGCAGCACGACCAGCATGAAGATGCCCCAGGCCATGGCGAACGCGGTCAGGGCCGAGCGCAGCTTGTTGCGCCACAGCGTGTCGACGATCTCGCGCCAGCGATCGAGGCTGAACATGGCGCGGCTACCCTGGCCCTGGCCCTGGCCCTGGGCCGGCCGGCTCGGGCCCGGGCGCGGCCGGCACGCTGGGCGCGGTGCGGTAGCCGACCTCGTCGGGCACGACCATGCCGTCGTGCAGGCGGATGAGGCGCTGGGTCCGGGCCGCGACGTCGCGGTCGTGGGTGACGATGATCACGGTGATGCCCGACGCGTGGACGTCGAGCAGCAGCTCCATGATCTGCTCGGACGTCGTGCTGTCGAGCGCGCCGGTCGGCTCGTCGGCGAGGATGAGCCGCGGCTTGGTGATGAGGGCGCGGGCGATGGCGACGCGCTGCTTCTGCCCGCCCGACATCTCGCTCGGGCGGTGCTCGGCCCACTTGCCGAGGCCAACCCGCTCGAGCATCTGCATGGCCGCGGCGTTGCGGCGCCGGCGCGGCACGCCCTGGTAGTACAGCGGCAGGGCGATGTTCTCGACCGCGGTCTTGAACGGCAGCAGGTTGAACGACTGGAACACGAAGCCGAGGTAGCGATTCCGGTAGTGCGCGGCCTTGGCCTCGGACAGGTTCTTGATGAGCGTGCCGTCGAGCGTGTACTCGCCCGAGTCGTAGCTGTCGAGGATGCCGAGGATGTTGAGCAGGGTCGACTTGCCCGACCCGGAAGCGCCCATGATGGCAACCAGCTCGCCGCTGTCGATGGTGAGGTCGACGTCGCGCAGGGCGTGGAACGAGTGCGCGCCGATCCGGTAGTACTTGTTGATCTTCGACAGGCGCAGCATGGGCGGGGCAGGGCGGGGCCAGGCGGACGGACGAGGCGCAAAGGCTAGCGCCAGGCCGACCGCCTGCCCACCCAAACCTGCGACAGTTGACAGAAATTCCACCCGCGCTCGGCACGGCCTGGGGGTGGGGCGAGGGCGATCGCCCTGTGGCGCCTGGCCGCACGGCGGCGCCTGGCCGCCCGGTTGGTGTGCACCGCCGCCATGTTAGGGTCGGCCGGCCGTGACCTCGACGCCGCGCCTGCCTTCCACCTTCCTCCCCTCCGACCACTTCGCCCCGCGCCACCTGGGCCCGAGCCCGCGCGAGCAGGCCGCCATGCTGGCCGCGCTCGGGGTCGCCTCGCTCGACGAGCTGGCGGCGCAGACCGTGCCGAGCGCCATCGCCCTGGGCCGGCTGCTCACCCTGGGCGAGCCGCTGGGCGAGCGGCAGATGATCGACGAGCTGCGCACGCTGGCGGCCGACAACCACGTGTTCCGCTCGTTCATCGGCCAGGGCTACTACGGCTGCATCACCCCGCCGGTGGTCCAGCGCAACGTCCTCGAGAACCCGGGCTGGTACACCCAGTACACGCCGTACCAGGCCGAGATCTCGCAGGGCCGGCTCGAGGCGCTGGTCAACTACCAGACCCTGGTCGCCGACCTGACCGGCCTGCCGCTGAGTAACGCCTCGCTGCTCGACGAGGCCACCGCCGCCGCCGAGGCCGCGCACATGTGCGTCGAGATCGGTGAGCGCAAGCGCATGACCGTCTGGGCCGACGCCGCGACCCACCCGCAGACGCTGGCGGTGGTGCGGACCCGGTGCGAGCCGCTCGGCGTGCGGGTCGAGGTCGGCGACCGCGGCCGGATTCAGGCGGCCCTCGGCGCCGACGTCGCCGGCGTGCTGCTGAGCTACCCGACCACCGACGGCACCGTCCACGACGATCGCGCGCTCATCACCGCCGCCCGCGCTGCCGGGGTCCGGGTGGTGATGATGACCGACCTGCTGGCGCTCACGCTGCTGACCCCGCCGGGCGAGCTCGGCGCCGACATCGCCGTCGGCTCGGCCCAGCGCTTCGGCGTGCCGATGGGCTTTGGCGGCCCGCACGCGGCGTTCATGGCCGCGCGCGACGACTTCCGCCGCATCATCCCAGGCCGCATCATCGGCGTGTCGCGCGACGCCAAGGGCAAGCCGGCCTACCGGCTGGCGCTGCAGACCCGCGAGCAGCACATCCGGCGCGAGAAGGCGACCTCCAACATCTGCACCGCCCAGGTGCTGCTGGCGGTGATGGCCTCGATGTACGCCGTCTATCATGGGCCCGACGGGCTCACCACGATCGCGCGCCGGGTCCGGGCCATGACCGCGCTGGCCGCGGCCGGCCTCGGCAAGCTCGGCGTGGCGGTCCGCCCCGGCGTGGTGTTCGACACCCTGCGGGTCGACCTCGACGCCCACCGCCAGGCCGCGGTGCTGGCCGCGGCGATCGAGCGCGGCATCAACCTGCGCCGCTACGACGACGGCATCGGCCTCTCGTGTGACGAGACCACCACGGTGGCCGACGTGGCCGACCTGCTCGAGGCGTTCGCGCCCGGCGGCGAGCTCGGCTTCGACGTCGCCGCGCTGGCGACCAGCCTGGGCGACGCGCCGGCGCTGCCGGCGGCGCTGGCCCGGACCAGCCCGTTCCTGACCCACCCGACCTTTCACCGCTACCACAGCGAGCACGAGATGCTGCGCTACCTGCGCCGCCTCGAGGCCAAGGACCTGTCGCTGACGACGTCGATGATCCCGCTCGGCTCGTGCACGATGAAGCTCAACGCCACCACCGAGATGATCCCGGTGACCTGGCCCGAGTTCGGCGGGCTGCACCCGTACGCGCCGGCCGAGCAGTGGGGTGGCTACCGCGTGCTGTTCACCCAGCTCGAGGCCTGGCTGGCCGAGATCACCGGCTTCGCCGCGGTGTCGCTGCAGCCCAACTCGGGCGCGCAGGGCGAGTATGCCGGCCTGCTGTCCATCCGCGGCTACCACCACGCCCGCGGCGACGCCCACCGCACGGTGTGCCTCATCCCGACCTCGGCCCACGGCACCAACCCGGCCTCGGCCGTGCTGGCCGGCTTCACGGTCGTGCCGGTGGCGGCGGCCGCCGACGGCACCATCGACCTCGGCGACCTGCAGGCCAAGGCGACCCAGCACGCCGCCAACCTGGGCGCGCTGATGGTGACCTACCCGTCGACCCACGGCGTGTTCGAGGAGGGCATCCGCCAGGTCTGCGCCATCGTCCACGCCGCCGGCGGCCAGGTGTACATGGACGGCGCCAACATGAACGCCCAGGTCGGCCTGACCCGGCCGGGCGACATCGGCGCCGACGTCTGCCACCTCAACTTGCATAAGACCTTCTGTATCCCGCACGGCGGCGGCGGCCCGGGTATGGGCCCGATCGCCGTGGCCAGCCACCTGGCGCCGTACCTGCCGGGCCACCCGCTGGCGGCGCCGGGCAGCCAGCCGGTCGGGCCGGTGTCGGCGGCGCCGTACGGCTCGGCCTCGATCCTGCCCATCTCGTTCGCGTACATCGCGATGATGGGGGCCGAGGGCCTGCGCCAGGCGACCCAGGTCGCCATCCTCGGCGCCAACTACATCGCCCACCGGCTCGGCGGCCACTACCCGGTGCTGTACGCCGGCGCCCGCGGCCGGGTCGCGCACGAGCTCATCCTCGACTGCCGCGGCTTCAAGAAGAGCGCCGGCATCGAGGCCGAGGACATCGCCAAGCGGCTGATGGACTACGGCTTCCACGCCCCGACCATGTCGTTCCCGGTGCCGGGCACGCTGATGGTCGAGCCGACCGAGAGCGAGTCGCAGGCCGAGCTCGACCGCTTCTGCGAGGCGATGATCGCCATCCGGGCCGAGATCAAGGCCATCGAGGACGGCAAGGCCGACCGGGCCATGAACCCCCTCAAGCTGGCGCCGCACACCGCGGCCGCGGTGACCGCGACCGAGTGGGACCGGCCGTACTCGCGCGAGCAGGCCGCCTTCCCGGCGCCGTGGCTGCGCGAGCACAAGTACTGGCCGTCGGTGGCCCGGGTCGACAACGCCTACGGCGATCGCAACCTGATGTGCACCTGCCCGCCGATGGACAGCTACGGGGCGTGACGCCGCGCGCCTGCGCTCGCGGGGGTGACCGGGCGCGGGCCAGCGCCCGGCCCGGCGTGCTCGGCGCGATCGTGCTGGTGCTCGCGGCCGGCGGCCCCGACGCCGCCGCGCAGGGCCCGGACCGGGCCGCGGCCGAGGCGCTCGAGCGACGGGCCAAGGACACCGGCGAGCTCGCCGCCTACGTCGCGTGTGGTCAGGCCTACCTGGCGCTCTACAACCAGGATCCCGACGGCCGCGGCAGCGAGGAGCTGCTGTACGACGCGGCGGTTTGCTTCGAACAGGGCGGGTCGATCGGGGTGGCCATCACCACCTACACGCGCCTGGTCGAGCTGACCGGCGCGGATCGGGAGGTGCGGGCCCGCGCCATGGCCCACCTCGTCGGCGCCTACGAGCAGATCGCGTTCTACGACCAGGCCGCGCAGGTGCTCGAGCGCTACGCCGACGAGTACGGCGCGACCCGGCCCGACGCCGCCCTCGCGCTGGACCGGGCGGCGCAGCTGCGGCGCGGCCTGGGTCAGCACGACCGCGCCATCGCCGACACCATGAAATACGTGCGCCTGTCGTCGACGTCGGCGCGTGACCGGGCCGCGGCGTTCTTCAGCGTGGCCGACCTCCACGAGGCGCACGGCGACACCGGGGCGCTGATCGCGCACCTGCGCCGGTACCTCGAGGCACACGGCGCCGGGGGCGCGCCCGAGCTGCGAGTCGCGGCCCACGCCCGCCTCGGGCAGGCGCTGTGGGCCCAGAGCTGCCCGGTGGCGCCGATCGACGGGTCGTGCCTGCGGGTGGTCCGCGACCGCCCGCGGCCGGGTGATGGCGCTGGCGCACCGCGCGGGCAGGCGGCGCCGAGCACGTGTGGCGCCGCGTCCCGGCTGCAGGTCGAGGTGGTGACCCGCGACGCGCGGTTGGTGCGCGAGGCCCAGCGCGAGTTCGCGGCGGCGATCGCCGTGTTCGAGCGCAGCGGCCGGCCGGGGCAGGGCTACGGGCGGTACCTGCACGCGCTCGCGCTGTTTCATCAGTCCGAGCCCGCCTACGAGGCGTACCTGCGGGTCGAGTTCCCGGCCAGGCTCGACTTCGATCCGCGCGCCCCGGCCGTGGCCAAGGCGTCGCGCGCGAAGCTCGAACAGTACCTGGCCCGCAAGGCCGCGGCCGGCGCCGTCGTCCAGCGCGGGTACGAGGAGGTGGCGCGGACGGCCGACGCCGCCATGACGCTCGCCAGCATCGCCCGGCGCGGCCAGATGCAGCAGCACGCGGCCGACGCGCTGGCGGCCGCCGACATCCCGGTCCGCCGGCGCGGCGACGTGCAGGCCGTCGAGGGGTTCTGCACCACCCTGCAGGCGGTGGTCGGGCCCCTCGAGGCCAGCGCCGCCGCCGCCTACGCGATGTGCCTCGACAAGTCGACCGCGCTCGGCTGGTTCTCGGCGTGGTCGCGACTGTGCGAGCGCCAGCTCGGGCAGCTGTGGCCGGATCGGTTCCCACCCGCGCGAGAAGTCCGTCCCGTGGTGGCGGCGCCGGGCGTGCTGACCGACGTCGAGGCGGTCGGGCCGTGAGGACTACGTGCCAGGGACTCGAGGCGGCCCCTGCCGCAGCGGGCCGTGTCGTAGCCTGCGGCTCATGCGAGCCGAGATGAGGACTTCGCAGCGCGCGACTCCGTCGAGGAATCGCGGCTGCGCGGCCGGTGCAGGGAACAGAAGCGGGAGGCTACCTGCACCGACCGCGCAAATCGTGGGGGGAGGGGCTAGGCGCGCCCCATGGGTCCGTCGAGGACGATGCGCACGAACAGCGAGCGGTCGAGCGGCATCGGCGTGGTGACGGTGAGTGGATGGGCGCCGTGGATGGCGACGAACCAGTAGGTGCCGCGGGCCAGCCCGGTCAGGCGAAAGCGCCCGTCGGCGTCGGTGCGCACGGCCGGGACCTCGGCGGCGCGCGTGCCCGGGGTGGGCCGGGCCATCACGGCGGCGCCGGCCAGGGCCTGGCCATCGGCGGTGAGGACCTGGCCGTAGACGAGGGTGTCGGCGCCGGCGTCGATCCCGCGCCTGGCGGCGCTGGCGCGCGCCGCCACGCTGGTGCCGCCGGCGAAGGCCGCGCCACCCGCCACCGTGAGCACCACGGCGGCCGACATCACGGAGAGCAGCGGGCGACCGGGCACGCGTCGACCTGGAGCACGGCACATGCCATCGCGTGTGGGGATCACCTTCATGGTCAACTGCTTGGACACAGGTACGCGGCCCCGGGTTGCCCGCCGCCTCGGCGCCTGGTCGCGACAGGGGGTGCGACGTCCCTGCGGCGTCGCAGGGGGTGTCGCGATCCGGGCCGATCACGGGCGATCACGGCCACGGCTGGGCCGGCCGCAGCGGGACAGGCCAGCTACTTGTAGTCGTCGGTCGAGAGCGCGAACCGCTTCACCCAGCGCTGGATCTGCTTGCGGTCCTTGCCCAGCTCGCGCGCGACCGCGCTGACGTTGCCGCGGTGGTCGCGCATGCAGGCGACCAGGTCCTCACGCAGCTTGGCGTCGGCGGCCGACAGCATCTTGGGCGCCGGCGCGCCGGGTGGCCGGCCGGTCCGGATCGACTCCGGCAGGTGATCGGCGCCGATCGGGCCGGCCCCGGCCAGCACCGCCGCCGTCGCCAGCGCTTGCTCGAGCTCGCGCACGTTGAGCGGCCACGGGTACCGCAGCAGCAGGCGCGCCGCCTCGACGTCGAAGCCGGGGTGGTCGGCCGGGAACAGGCGCTCGTGCAGCACGCTGGCGAGGAGGCCGATGTCGGCCCGCCGCTCGCCCAGGCTGGGCACCTCGAGGCGGAACCCGGCCAGGCGGGCGAACAGGTCGTGGCGGAAGGTGCCGGCCGCGACCATCTCGTCGAGGTCGCGGTGGGTCGCCGCGACCACGCGCAGGTCGATCGCCACCGGCTTGGTGCCGCCGACCGGGGTGACCTCGCGCTCCTGCAGCACGCGCAGCAGCGCCGCCTGCGACGCCGGCGGCAGGTCGCCGATCTCGTCGAGGAACAGCGTGCCGCCGTCGGCCGAGCGGATGAGGCCGGGGGTGTCGGCGGTCGCCCCCGAGAAGGCGCCGCGCCGGTAGCCGAACAGCTCGGACTCGACCAGGTTGTCGGGCAGGGCGCCGCAGTTGACGGCGACGAACGCGCCGCGCCGCTGCGACAGCGCGTGGGCGGCGCGCGCCAGCACCTCCTTGCCGGTGCCGCTCTCGCCCTCGAGCAGGATCGAGATCTCGGACTGGGCGATCTGGCGCAGCCGGGTCAGCTCGACCGTGTACGTGCCGACCAGCGTCGACAGGCCGGGCAGGTCGCGGCTGGCGACCAGGTCGAGGTCGGCCGGCTCGTCGTCGCCGAGCGGGAACTGCTCGAAGAACTGGAACACGGTGTGGCCGAGCTCGATCAGGCAGCCGTCGGTCAGCACCGCGCGCCGGGTGGCGTGGCCGTCGACGACGGAGCCGTTCTTCGACTCGGTGTCGACCAGGACCCAGCGGCCGAAGCTGTGCTCGAGCCGGGCGTGGCGCGACGACATCCACTTGTCGGGCACCTTCACCGTCAGCTCGGGCGGCCCGGCGTTCGACCGCTCGGCCCGGCGCTCGCTGCCTCGCCCGAGGTTGACCGCGGCCAGGCCGGTCAGGCGGTAGCGGGCGGCGCGGGCGCGCGGGCGCGCGCACTCGAGCGCCAGCACCAGCACCGGGTGTGGCGCGGGCCCGGTCCGGCGCTTGGGCCCGTCCTCCGCGAAGCTCAGCGTTGCCCCGATCGAGTCACCCACGGCCCCATGATAGTGCAAACGGCGCGGCTCCATGCCTCCACCACCTTGCAGACGTCACACCAACCTGTCGCAGGGGTGGTGATGGCAGCCGATCTCCCGCCGCGACCGGGCGCCGCGTCGCGGTCGCAGGCGCTCCTCGGCAGGTCGGGCGTCGAAATTGCCAAGGCTTTCCCGGCCAGGACGGCCATCGGCTGCGTTGATCAGGGCATGCGTCATCAACCCACCTCGCATCCCGCCCCTCGTCCCGTCTCGGATCCCGCCTCGTCGCTCCCGGCGCCGGCCCGCGGCCACGCCCGCTGGGCGGCGGTTGTTGCCCTGACCGCGGTGCTCGCCGGTGGTGGCTGCGCGACCCGGTACGCCGTCCCGACCGGCATGGTGGTCGGCGGGGCCAGCATGGGGTGGACCGGCTCGCAGCTGGCCGAGGACTCGCGGCGAGGCTGGGCGGTCGGGGCGATCTCCGGGGTCCTGCTCGGCGCCGGCATCGGCCTGGCGGTGGGCACCTATCACGAGCTAACCAAGGCGGGCGCGACGTACAACCAGGACTGAGCGCCCGGCGAGACCTCGGCCTCGACTGCCCGACCAGGGCGATCGGTGGCGTCGGGGCCGCTGGTTGCCGAGGCGTACCCGGACTGGCCGCCGGCGGGCCGGGGCCAGGCCCGGCGCCTGGGCCGGGGCCAGGCCCGGCGCCTGGGCCGGGTGGCTGTCACCGCCATGGTGGCGGTGCTGGCCTGGCGTTCGCGCTGGGCGCCATCCCCGGCCTGCTGAGCACCGGGGTTGGGCTGCGGTCGGCATCTCCCACGCCCTGCGGAAGGCCTACCGCGAGAAACGAGGGCGGAGCTCGCGGTGCACGACCCGCGGGCGGGCCTAGCCTCAGGCGGTGCGGCGGCCGCGGGTCAGGGCGCGATAGCGATGCAGGTGGCGGATGGCGGCGCGCATCGAGTCGAGGTCACCGGCCCGCTCGAGCAGGTGGGCCAGGTTGAAGTGGGCCTCGGCCAGGTCGGGTGCGTGCTCGACCGCCTGCTGGTAGGCCGACCGCGCGTCGCCCGGCCGGGCCTGGTCCTCGAGCACCACGCCGAGGTTGAACCAGTACAGGCCGACGCCAGGATCGGTCGCCAGCGCACGCCGGTAGTGGGCCTCGGCCGCGCCGAGGTGGCCTGCCTCGTGCTGCAGGCGGCCCAGATTGTTGTGGGCGTCGGCCAGGTCGGGCCGGGCCTCGAGCGCCCGCCGGTAGGCCTCGGCCGCGGCGACCGGGTCGACCGCCTCGAGCGCGACCCCTCGCTGGTACCAGTCCGTCGCCACCGGCGCGCGTCGCACGGGGTGGCGCTGCACGTGGCCCCCGGGGCGGCGCGGGCGCAGCGGGATGACGTCCGACATGCAGACACCCTACCGGCCTGGTCTGACAGCGAGGCACCCACGCCCCGTCTGCCGCGCCTGTCCGGGGCGCGGACGAGGCCCGTCGCGGCCCGGGCTCGTCGCGGCCCAGGCCCGGTCGCGGCCCGGTCCCCGTCGCGGCCCAGGATCAGTGCGTCGATGAGCTGGTCACGGTCGCCGTGACCACCGGGCCGGACGTCGGCTCGCTGCCGGTCGCGGTCGGCACCGCCAGCGGCACCGCCGGCCCGGCGCCGGCCACCGGGGCCGCGCCGTTGCCCGGCCGGACCTGCGGCACCGGGCGCTGGGTCATCCGCTTGGCCTTCTCGGCCTTCTCCTTCTCGATCCGCTCGGCGGTCTTCTCGCGCTCGCCGCGGTCCTGGTTCTTCTCCTTGTCGGCCAGCAGCTTGGCGTCGACCATGCGGGCCTCGCCCTCGCGCTCGCGCTCGCGCTCCTCGCGCCGCTTCTCGCGCAGCCGGCGCAGGCCGCCGGTCATGATCTCGGCGATGAGCTGGTCGTAGGTCATCCCCACGGCCTTGGAGATGAGGACCAGGTCGGAGTAGTCCGGGGTCAGGCCGGGCAGGGGGTTGACCTCGAGGACGTAGATGCGGCCCTCGTTGTCCATGCGCACGTCGACGCGGGCGACGTCACGGCAGTCGAGCGCCCAGAAGGTCGCGCGCGCGACCTTGTCCATCGCCTTCTGCTCGGCCTCGGTCAGCTTGGCCGGGCACTCGTAGTAGACGTGCTCCTCCCACTCCTGCTTGACCTCGTAGTTGTAGACCGGGCGCTCCGGGTTCTTCTTGAACTTGATCTCCATGGCCGGCAGCACACGCGGCCGCTTGTCGCCGAGCAGGCCGACCGTGAACTCGCGGCCGGCGATGTACTCCTCGACCAGGGCCGGCTGCCGGTACATCTCGATGATGCTCTTGACCGTGGCCCGCAGCTCCTCCTCGGTGTCGACCACGCTGGTCGAGCCGATGCCCTTGGAGCTGCCCTCGGCGTTGGGCTTGACGATGAGCGGGAACTTCATGTCCGGCGACAGCCGCTCGCGCGCCGTCTCCATCAGCTGGAACTTGGGGGTCAGGATGTCGTGCTGCAGGAGCACCTTCTTGGCCAGCGCCTTGTCGAGGGCGATGGCCAGGGTGGCCGAGTCCGACCCGGTGTACGGGATGCCGAGCAGCTCGCACAGCGCCGGCACCTGGGCCTCGCGGTTGCGGCCCTCGACGCCCTCGGCGATGTTGAAGATGAGGTCGACGTCGGCCTCGGCCAGCACCCGCGGCAGGTCGGGCGTGGCCTCGAGGTGGACGACGATGTGGCCCTGCCGCGCCAGCGCGTTGGCGATGGCGATGATGGTCTCGGGCGGATCCCACTCGGCCTCGTCGTCGCCGTCGGTCGAGCGCTTGACGTTGTAGGTGAAGCCGACCCGGATGGGGGCCTGCTTGCCGCGCCGGGTCGCCACCTGCGAGGCGGTGGCCAGGCCCGACCGCACGGCCGCGGCGTTGAGGATGGCGGCGATGGTGGCCTGGTAGGTCAGGCCGATCTGCGCGGTGGCGGTGAACAGGGTCGAGTGCGGGGCCAGGAGCGGCAGCGAGTTGGCCTCGAGCAGGTAGATGCGGCCGTCGGGCGAGACCCGGAAGTCGAGCCGGGCCAGGTCGCGCAGGCCCAGGGTGCGGACCGTCTCGGTCGCGATCTGGCGCAGGCGGGCGGCGACGTCGCGCGGGATGTTGGCCGGGCAGCGGTAGCCGACCTTGCCGGGCTCGAGGTTCTTGAGCCGGTAGTCGTAGATGTTGAACGGCCGCTCGGCGCTGGTCTCGACCAGCAGCTCGACCGGCATGAGCAGCCCACCGTCGTGGCCGACACCCTCGACGAAGCCGATGGCGACGTCGGCGCCCTCGATGTACTCCTCGACCAGCACGCCGTCGGGGTAGCCGCGCAGGGCTGCGCGCACGACCGAGGCCAGCTCGCGCGGCTCCTTGACGACCGAGCCGGCGAAGGCGGCGTAGCCCCCCGGGCCGCCCGACGGCCCGGTGCCGCCGTAGATGCCCTTGGAGCTGCCCTCGAAGTTCGGCTTGACGATGACCGGGAAGGCCAGGCCCAGGCCGCGCTCGGACAGCCCGTCCCAGTTGCGCGGGGTGATGAGCACGCCGCGCGGGGTGTCGATGCCGGCCTTGCCGACCATCAGCTTGGTCACCCACTTGTCGAGGGTGATGGCGTTCACGTAGGCGTCGGACCCGGTGTACGGGATGCCGAGCTCGTCGAACAGCGCCGGGTACAGCGCCTCGCGCAGGCGGCCGCCCTGACCCTCGGCGGTGTTGAACACGATGTCCGGGTCGATGGCCTCGAGCCGCTCGAGCAGGGTCGCGGTCGGGCCCGACACCTCCACCTTCTCGACCTCGTGCCCGGCAGCCTCGAGAGCGGCGGCGATCAGCGCCACCGTCTCGGCGCTGTCGAACTCGGCCTCCTTCTCGGTTTCACGGACATCGGCGACGCGGAGGTTGTGGGTAAACGCGACCTTCATGGAGCTACTGGGTAGTAACAGAACGGTGTGACAGGGGTGTCCGTCAAGCGAAACCTGCGGGCCGGGCTCCGTCGGTGATCGGCCCGTGCCGGTCGCCGCACCGGGGCCCGCCGCGCCCGGGTGCGGGTCCCGGGCCCGAGCCGTGCGCCGTGACGTCGGACCGCCATGGCAAGGTCGCCGCCATGAGCCAGCACCTGCGGGTCGAGCGCGCCGGAGCCATCGCCACCGTGTCCCTGACCGGGGCGACCATGCCGCCGGCGCTGTTCGCCGAGATGGGCGCCGCCTTCACCGCCCTGGCAGCCGAGCCCGACCTGCGGGTGGTCGTGCTGCGCGGCGACGGCAAGAGCTTCTCCTACGGCCTCGACCTGCCGGCCGCGTTCCGCGACTGGGGTCCGGTCCTGACCGGGACCGGCCCCGGTGGCGGCCTGGCGGCCGGGCGGACCGCGCTGTGGGGCCTGGTGCGCGAGCTGCAAGCCAGCATCACCGCGGTCGCGCGCTGCCCGGTCCCGGTCATCGCCGCGATCCACGGCCACTGCCTGGGCGGCGGCCTCGACCTGGCCAGCGCGTGTGACCTTCGGGTGTGCACCGCCGACGCCGTGTTCTCGGTGCGCGAGGTCCGGGTCGCCATGGTGGCCGACCTCGGCAGCCTGCAGCGCCTGCCGTACATCATCGGCGACGCCGCCACCCGTGAGCTGGCCCTGACCGGGCGAGATGTGGGGGCGGCGCGGGCCCTGGCCCTGGGCCTGGTCAGCGAGGTGTGCGCCGATCGCGCCGCGCTCGACGCCAGCGTCGCCGCGCTGGCGGCCGACATCGCCGCCAACCCGCCCCTGGTGGTGCGCGGGGTGAAGGAGGTGCTGGGGCAGGCCAGCCGGGGTGCGGTCGACGCCGGCCTCGAGCGGGTCGCGTCCTGGAACGCGGCCTTCCTGCCGTCGGAGGACCTGGCCGAGGCGGCGGCGGCGTTCGCGACCCGGCGGGCCCCGGTCTACCGGGGCCGGTAAGGCGCCGGCAAGGCGCGACGAGGGAGCCCCCGGCGATGGAGCGAACGATCGAACTCCCCTGCGCGGGCGCCAAGGCCGGGTGTCCACGGGGTGCCGGCCGCGGCGTCCTCCACTATAGTGCGGCGATGCGCACCGCCCTCGGCCTCGCCCTGTCCGCCCTCCCGCTCGCCGCCTGCGCCAAGGACCCCAAGCCGTCCGGCACCACCACCTCGGGCGCGGCCCCGGCCCCGGTCCTCGGCGCCCAGGCCCGGGCCGAGCAGGCGCCGGTGCTGCCGGCGCCCGGCACGGCGCCGCCGGCGGTGGCCGCCGCCGACACGCTGGCCAAGGTGTGGGACGTGCCGCTCACCACCCTTCGCGGCGAGCCGACCACGCTGGCGGCTCACCGCGGCAAGGCCGTCCTCATCGTCAACGTCGCCTCCAAGTGCGGCCTGACCCCGCAGTACACCGGCCTCGAGGCGCTGCAGAAGAAGTACGCCGGGCGCGGCTTCACCGTGCTCGGCTTCCCGAGCAACCAGTTCGGCGGGCAGGAGCCGGGCAGCGCCGAGGAGATCGAGACCTTCTGCTCGACGACGTACGGCGTGACCTTCCCGATGATGAGCAAGGTCGAGGTCAACGGCGCTGGCCGCAACCCGGTGTACGCGGCCCTCACCACCATCGCCGACGCGGGTGGGTACACCGGCGACATTCGCTGGAACTTCGAGAAGTTTCTCATCGCCGCCGATGGCACCCACGTGACCCGGCTCGACCCCAAGACCAAGCCCGACGATCCGACCACGGTGGCGGCGGTCGAGGCCGCCCTGCCGCGCTGACGTGCGGATCCAGGTAGTTGCAGCCCTGGGTGGTCGACGGCTGCGCCGTTTGGCCGACTCGTGCGTCGAATCCCGTATGCCTGCTCGCCGCCGCCCGTCGCGCCTGGCCTCCCACGCGCGCGCCCTGTCCATCGCGCTCGGCCTGGTGCTGGGGGTGGGAGCCTGCGGCGGCGGTGCCGGCCGCACCCCGAAGGCGCCGACCCCGGTGGTGACCGGCGGCAACCCACACGACGACCTGGCCCGGGCCAAGGGGGGCGTGACGCTCGACCCCGACGGCGCCGACGACCCGCGCGCCGGCACCACCGCCAAGGCCGGACCGATCGACCTCGACGAGGTCAAGATCTCGGTCATCGGCGTCGACGCCGCCGGCGAGCCCGAGCTCGGGGCGGTGGCGGCCATGGACCTCCTGCGTCAGGGCGCGCGTGCGCTCGAGGCCGGCCGGTTCGACGAGGCGCTGGCCCGCTTCCGCCAGCTGGTGACCGACTTCCCGACCTCCAAGCTGGCGCCGCTGGGGCTGTGGAACCTGGCGGTCACCCACGACAAGCGCGGCGATCTCGACGCCGAGATGGCGGCGCTGCGCGAGCTGGTCACCAGCTACCCGCAGGTGCGCGAGTCGGTCGACGCCCACCTGCACCTCGGCGCGCTCTTGCTCCACACCCGGCGCTGGGCCGAGGCCGAGCGGACCCTGGCCGACGCCCTGGCGCGGACCAGCCTGACCTGGGCCGACCGGCTCGAGGCGGCGGCCCGGCGCGGCTACGCCCTGCTCGAGCTGGGCCAGCTCGATCGCGCCGAGGCCGCGCTCGACGACGCGGTGGCGGTGTGGAAGAAGACCCCGTACATCGAGGACCGCTACTTCATCGCCATGGCCCAGTACTACCGCGGCGAGGTGGTGCATCGCCGGTTCGCGGCCGTCCCGGTCCGGCCCGGCGTCGACGCGGCCCGGGCCGACCTGCTGGCGCGCGAGCAGCTGGCGACCGCCGCCTACGACCGCTGGAAGCTGGCGCTCGAGCTCAAACAGGCCTACTGGGCCACCGCGGCCGGCTACCAGATGTCGCAGATCTTCGTCGAGTTCTGGCAGGCCACGGTGAGCACGCCGGTGCCGGCCGACCTCGCCCCGGCCGCCGCTGCGGCCTACCGCAAGGAGGTGCACGACCGAATGCGTCCGCACCTCGACAAGGCGCTCGACGGCCACCAGATGAACGTCGAGCTCGGCCGGGCCTTCGGCGTCGACACGGTGTGGGCCAAGGCGTCGGCCCAGCAGGTGGCGGCGATCATGACCCAGCTGGCGCGCGAGGCGCGCGGCGACTTCGTCGCGGCGCTCGCGCCCTGACCGGCTGCGCGGGCCGGCTGCGAACCACCGGCTCGACGGACCTCGACCTCGACGTGGTCGTCTACGTCGACGTGACCCTTGACGGCGACGGCGACGGCGACGTCTACCCCACCGTTTGACGCCCATGGTGAAGCGGCTCCGCTCGCCTGGCCGCGCCGAGGGGACGGTGCCAGGACCTCGAGGGCAGGCCCGTCACCGTCAAGGTTCACGTCGCCGTCGCCGTCAAGGCCCACGTCGACGTAGCCGTCATGTTGCACGTCGACGCAGCCGTCCTGGTCGAGGTCCGCTCGTCGCCACCGGGCGGCCGCGACCCGGCCCGCCGCCCCGGCGGTTTCCATGGCCATCGTCGTCGATCCGGGATAGAACCCCGCACCCACGTGGCCCACCCCTACGCCGAGTTCATCGACAAGGTCGCCAAGCCCGCCCGCTACCTCGGCGGCGAGTACCAGTCCGTGGTCAAGGACCCGGCCACGGTGGCGGCCCGCGTGTGCCTGGCCTTCCCCGATGTCTACGACATCGGCATGTCGCACCTGGGCACCAAGATCCTCTACTCGCTGCTCAACAAGCAGCCCGACATCGCGTGCGAGCGCGCCTTCGCGCCGTGGCTGGACATGGAGGCCGAGCTGCGCGCGCGCGGGCTCGGGCTGACCTCGCTCGAGACCTTCACGCCGCTGGCCGAGTTCGACGTGCTCGGGGTGTCCCTGCAGTACGAGCTGACCTTCACCAATCTGCTCACGCTGCTCGACCTCGGCGGCCTGCCGCTGCGCACGGTCGACCGCGCCGCCGACGCGCCGCTGGTGCTGGTCGGCGGCTCGGTCGCGTCGCACCCCGAGCCGGTCGCGCCGTTCATCGACGCCGCGTTCCTGGGCGAGGCCGAGGCCACGCTGCCCGACCTGGTCCGGGCCTGGGCCGGCATGCGCGCGCAGATCCGGGCCGGGGCGCGGACCCGGGCCGACGCGCTGGCCGAGCTGGCCAGCCGGTTCGCGCTGTACGTGCCGGCGCTGTACGCGACCGAGGTCGACGCCGACACCGGCATGGTGGTGGTCGGCGCGCCGCTCGACCCGCGGGTGCCGGCCCGGGTGGTGCGGGCCATGGTGCCCGACCTCGACGCCTACCCGTTCCCGGTCGACGCCCCGGTGCCGTACGCCGAGGCGGTGTTCGAGCGGGCCTCGGTCGAGATCGCGCGCGGCTGCACCGAGGGCTGCCGGTTCTGCCAGGCCGGCATGATCTACCGCCCGGTGCGCGAGCGCTCGCCGCAGTCGATCGCCGACAGCCTCATCGGCGGGGTCGACCGGGCCGGCTACGAGGAGACCGGCCTGACCTGCCTGTCGACCGCCGACTTCTCGAGCATCGTGCCGCTGGTCAAGCACCTGGCCGGCGAGCTGCGCCAGCGCGGGGTGTCGATGTCGGTCGCCTCGCTGCGTGCGTACGGCCTGGCCGACGAGCTGCTCGACGAGCTGGCCACCACCCGCATCGCCGGCCTGACCTTCGCGCCCGAGGCCGGGACCCAGCGCATGCGCGACGTGGTCAACAAGAACATCACCGAGGAGCACATCGCCGACAGCGCACGCCGGGTGTTCGGCCGCGGCTGGCACCGGGTCAAGCTGTACTTCATGATCGGCCTTCCGACCGAGGCCGACGACGACGTGGTCGGCATCGTCGACACCGGCCAGCGCATGCTGGTGCTCGGGCGCGACCTCATCGGCAACAAGGCCGAGGTCACGGTCTCGGTCAGCTCGCACGTGCCCAAGCCGCACACCCCGTTCCAGTGGTGTGGCCAGGACGGGCCCGACGAGATCACCCGCAAGCAACGCCTGCTGCGCGGCGCGCTGCGCGACCGCAAGCTGCGGCTCAAGGTCCACCACGGCGGCATCTCGTTCGTCGAGGGGATCCTCGCCCGCGGCGATCGGCGCCTGGCCGACGTCATCGAGGCGGCCTGGAAGGACGGCGCCCGCTTCGACGGCTGGGACGAGGTGTTCGACGATGGGCGCTGGGCCCGGGCGCTCGAGACGGCCGGCCTCGACTGGCGGCCGTACCTGGCGACACGCCCGGTCACCGCCCGCCTGCCGTGGGACCACCTCGACGTCGGCCTCGAGGACGGCTTCCTCCTCGGCGAGTACCGCAAGGCGGTGCGCGGCCGGGCCAGCCCGCCGTGCGGCAAGGTGGCCGGCATGCTGGTCCACCACGCCCACCTGGCCGCGGCCGAGCCCGACCAGCGCCGGCTGGTCTGCTACGACTGCGGCGTCGCCTGTGACCTGAGCAAGATGCGGCAGGATCGCCTGGTCGCGCTGCGTGCGCTCGGGGCGGTCGGCCCGGCGGTGGTCGTGCCGGCGGCCCCGGCCCGGGCCGACGCGGCGGCGCTCGAGCTGCCGGGCGACGTCGGCGAACGCGGCGGCGGGTCCCCGGCCGAGCGCGACGAGCACGACGGCGACGAACGCAGCGCCGACGCCAGCCCGGCCCGGGCCCCGCGGCCGGACGCCCGCGACAACGCCCGGCGCGAGCGGGTCCGCCTGCGCGGGTTCGTCGGCGCCGATACGCCGTACACGCGCTACCGCATCTGGTTCGCCAAGGTCGATCGGGTCGCCTTCCTCGGCCACCTCGACCTGGGCCGGCTGTGGGCCCGCATCTTCCGCCGGGCCGAGCTCGAGCTGGCCATGTCGCGCGGCTTCTCGCCCAAGCCGCGCATCGCGTTCGGGCCGGCCCTTGGCCTGGGGGTCCCCAGCCTGGGTGAGGTGATCGACGTCGACCTCGAGCACGCGCCGATCGTCGACGGGCGGCATGCCCGGGTCTTCCGCGACCAGGTCGGGGCCCGGGTCGCGGTGCCGGCGGCCGAGGTCGCGGCCCGGCTGGCCGAGGTGTGCCCGGACGGCCTGCAGGTCACCCGCGTCGAGGAGATCGCCATCACCGCGCCCGGCCTGGGCCGGCTGGCCGGGGCGATCGACCTGTTGATCGATCCGGCCGCCGACGGCATGCGCTTCGATCCGGCCCGGCTCGGGCGGGTACGCGACCGCTTCCTCGGTCAGGCCAGCGTGGTGGTGGCGCGCGCCGAGCGCACCGTCGACGTGCGCGCCCTGGTGCAGGAGGTCGAGGTCATCCCGGCCGCGGCCGCCGAGCCGTTGCGGCGGGCGCTGGACTGGCCAGTCGGCGAGGGCCTGCTCCGGGCCCGGGTCAGCACCGGCCCGCAGGGCTCGGCCCGCCCGCTCGAGGTGGCGCGTGCGCTCGGCGTCGCTGGCGGCGGCGAGGCCCAGGCCGGCGCCGCCCTGGCCCACGTCAGCGCCGCGCGGCTAGCCCGCCTCGGCGTGGTGCTGGCCGAGCCGGTGGTGACCCTGGCGCCGCCGATGACCGCGGCGGCCGAACCCGGCAACCCGCAGTTGTTGTAGCGTTTTCGTCGGGTTATCCTCGCGGACGTGACCGCCGCTTCCGCTGGGGCAGGGCCGCGCACGCTGGGGCGGTACGAGCTCATCGCCAGCATCGGCAGCGGCGGCATGGCCGAGGTCCACCTGGCCCGTCAGCGCGGGCCGATGGGGTTCGAGAAGCTGGTGGTGGTCAAGACCATCCACCAGCAGCTCGCCAGCAAGCGGGCGTTCATCGACATGCTGCTGGAGGAGGCCCGGGTCGCGGCCCTGGTCAAGCATGCCAACGTGGTCGACATCTACGACCTGGGCGAGGCCGGCGGCGAGTACTTCATCGCCATGGAGTACCTCGAGGGGGAGCCCCTCTTGTCGCTGCTGTACGCCGGCAAGCAGGGCCAGCGCCTCGACGTGCTCAGCACGGCGCGCATGATCGCCGATTCGGCGCGTGGCCTGCACGCCGCCCACGAGCACCACGGCATGAGCGGTCAGCCGATGACCCTCATCCACCACGACGTCTCGCCCGGCAACATCGTCATCCTGTTCACCGGCGAGGTGAAGCTGGTCGACTTCGGCGTGGCCAAGGCCGAGGACGCGGTGACCGAGGGTGGGGCCCCGGTCATCCTCAAGGGCAAGGTCGGCTACATGGCGCCGGAGAAGGTGCGGCACCAGCCGGTCGACCGTCGCAGCGACATCTTCTCGCTCGGGGTGGTGATGTGGGAGGCGCTCACCCTGCGTCGCCTGTACCGCGGCGACGACGAAGAGGCGGCGCGGGCGATCCTGGCCGGCAGCCCGCCGGCCCCGTCGGAGGGCAACCCCGACGTGCCGGTCGAGCTGGACCTGGTGTGCGCCACGGCCATGGCCGCGGACCCCTCGGCCCGCTACCCGACGGCGGCGGCGATGGCCGAGGCGATCGAGGACGTCCTGCGCGCCAAGGCGTACTCGGGCCGCAACGACGCCATCGCCACGTACATGCGGAAGACCTTCTCCGATCGCCTGGCGGCCCGGCGCGCGCTGCTGCAGCAGATCGCCGCCAGCAAGGCGCCGACGGCCGGCGCCATCGCCGCCGCCTTCCACCACGACGGCGCCTTGAGCCACACGCCCACGCCGGCGGCACCGCCGGCTGCGGTGACGGCGGCGCCGGCTGCGGCTCCACCGGTCCGGGCAGGCCTGGCGGTGGCGGCGGCAGCGGCGGCCAACCGCCCGAGCGCGGCGCTGCCGGAGCCGTCCAACGGCGCGGCCAAGACCGACGGCGCGGCCGCCTCTCCCCGTGCCACGCAACCGCCGCCGCCCAAGGCGACGGACGGGGCGCGTGCTGGTGGCAAGGACGCGGGCAAGAGCATCCCTCCGCCGTTCCGCGCCGGCGCCAAGGTCGCGCCCCAGGCGACGACGACCACGACCACGACGGCGACGGCGCCGGCCGACCCGGCGCTGGCGGCCACCATGCCGGGCACCAGCCTGCCCGGCGCTCACCCCGCGGTGACGCCGATGCCACCGGCCGTCGTCGCCAGCGCGAGCACGTCCGGCGCTCACCCCGCCGTGACGCCGATGCCACCGGCGGTCGTCGCCAGCGCCAGCGCCGCGGGGGAGCGCGCGTCCGAGCCGGTCGCGCTGGCGTCGACGCTGGTCGCCGCCGCCGAGGCGTCCGCCGCAGCCGCCTCCGTCGTGACCCCATCCGGTGCCGACCCGGCGCCGAACGCGGTGAGCGTCGACTCCGGCGGCGACGTGGCCCGCGCGGTCGCGGTGGTGTCGCCCCGGGCGCGCCTGAGCGAGACCGACATGCTGAGCGCGTGGGTCAAGGATGACGATGCCTTCGCGCGCCTGCCGGCCGCGACCGGCGGCTACGAGGTCTTGCCCGACGACGACCGGCGCCGCAAGGTGTGGTGGGTCGTCGGCATCACCGCCGCGGTCCTGCTCGGCATCGTGGTCATCGCCGCGCTGGCCGGCGGCGGCGACGAGCCCGCACGCTCGGTCGCTGCACCCACGGCGGGGCCGCGCGCCGACGCCGCCACCCGCTGGGACCCCGGGCTGACCAGCGCGGCCGTGGTCGCCGACGCTGGCACCGACCCGGCGCTGCTGGCGGTCGACGGCGTCGACGCGGCGGTGGCGCTCGCTCGACCCGATGCCAGCGTCGTCGCCGCGGCCCCGCCCGTGGACGCCGCGGTCTCGTCCCCGGTCGACCGGCCCGACGCCAGCGCGGCGGTGGCGCACGGCGGCGGCGGCAAGGCCGGCGGTGACAAGCCCGGCGGTGACAAGCCCGGCGGAGGCAAGCCCGGCGGAGGCAAGGTGACCCCGGCGCCGGGCGCGTCGGCCGACGCGCTCACCAAGGACGGCATGCGCCTGTTCATCGGTGGCAAACACCGCGACGCCCTCGCCAAGTTCCGGCTGGCCCGCGCCAGCAACCGCGGCTACGCCCCGGCCTACCGCGGCATGGGCATGGCCCAGCAGGCGCTGGGCGACAAGCGCGGCGCCGCCAGCTCCTTCAAGACCTACCTGCGGCTGGCACCGCGGGCTGCCGACGCGCCGGCCATCCGCGCCCGCCTGGAGAAGTTATGAGCCGAGCCCGTCGCGTGTGCCTGAGCCTGGCGCTGGCCGCCGGTCCGCTGCTCTTGCCCGGCGGTCGCGCCGCCGCGGCCGGCCCCGCGGTGCTGCTGCTCAAGGCGGAGGTCGGGCGCGGCGCCGATCCGGCGGTGGTGGCCTCGGTCCAGCGCCAGGTCGAGGCCTGGATCAAGCAGGGTGGGGCCCGGGTCGAGGTCGGCCAGGCGACCCTGACCGATACCGCGGCCATCGCCGGGTGCGAGCTCGACGAGCCCTCGTGTGCTGGGCAGATCACCAGCACCGTCGGCGTCGACCAGCTGGTCGCGGTGACGATCGAGCGGACCGCGCTCGGGCACCGGGTCCGGGTCACCCGGCTGCGCGCCGGTGCGCCCGAGGTGGTGACGAGCTTCGAGGTCGCCGCGGCGGATGGCGCCGCGACCGACGCGGCCATCGCCGCCGGCCTGCGCGGCCGATCCTCGGGAGGAGCAGATCCGGCGCCGACGGGCGGCGGGCCGTCCGGCGCGGGCACCACGGGGACGCCGGCTGGTGGCGCTGGCGCGATCGAGGGCGGTGCGAGTGGGGCCGGGGCGGGCGCGGCCGGGGACGCGGCGGCAGGGACCGGCGGCCTGGTGGGGCCTGGCGGCCCGGACCAGGCGGCGACGTCGGGCGACCGTCCCGAGCGCGCGGGTGGTGGGGTGTCGCGCCGCGGCCTGCAGATCGGCGGCATGATCACCGGGGGCATCCTGGCCGTGGCCGGGGTGTCGTTCTGGGCCAAGGCCAGCGGCCTCAACGACGAGATCGCCGCCGCCCCGACCCAGACCGTGCGCGACCTCGAGGCGCTGGTGGTCCTCGAGGACGACGCCGCGTCGGCGGCATCCTGGGGTAACATCCTGACGGTGGCGGGCGTGCTGATCGGCGGTGGCAGCGCGTACTGGTGGCTGCGCAGCCGCGGCGACTCGCCGGCGGCGTCGGCCCAGGCCTGGACCCCGTTCGTGGCGCCGGCCAGCGGCGGCGGCAGCATCGCCGGCGTGCGCTGGGGGGCGCCGTGAAGGGGCCGGTCCTCCTCGGGCTGTGGGTGGCGGCGCTCGGCGCCAGCCTCGCCTGCGCCGGGCAACGCCGCAGCGATGATTTCGTGTGCACCCGCCCGAGCGACTGCGCCGACGGGCGCGACTGCGTGGACGGGTTCTGCGTGACCGGCGGCGGCGGTGGCGCCGACGCGGCGGCGCGAGACGGGGCCGGGGCGTGCCCCCCCCAGTGCACGTCGTGCCAGGCCGGGGTGTGCCGCATCGTGTGTGCCGACGCGGACTGCGGCGCGATCGTGTGCCCGGCCGGGATGGCCTGTGACGTCACCTGTACCGGTTCGAGCGCGTGTATGGACGGGGTGGATTGCTCCCGCGCGGCGTCGTGCCAGGTGGCGTGTATTGGACCCCGGGCCTGCCAGAACGGCGTCGAGTGTGGCCAGGGCCCGTGTGACGTGACCTGCACCGGCGACGCGGCGTGTGACGACGGCGTCGACTGCTCCGACGCGTGCCGCTGCCAGGTGGTCTGCTCGGGGCGCTGCGCCAGCCCGGCCTCCTGCCCCGACCTCGACTGCGAGACGCCGCAGGACGGGTGCTCGGCACAGCCGGCGGCGGACTGCGACACCTGCCCATGACACCCGCGTCGTCGATCGCCGTGCTGGTGGCGCTGGCCGCGGGCGGGCTGGCCGGCGCGGCCTGCACCGGCCAGACCCGGAGCGACGAGTTCGTGTGCGCTGGCCCGGCCGACTGCGCCGGTGGGCGCCGCTGCGTCGACGGCTTCTGCGTCGCCGGGACCGGCCCGGCCGACGCCGGCGCCGGGGCCATCGACGCCCGCGACAACGGCCGCGTCGACGCGTCGGTGGACGCCGCGCCGCCGTGTCCAGGGGTGTGTGATCGCTGCGATGGCGACACCTGCTTCCTCACGCCCGGGTTGGGCGGACCTGATCCGGTCTGCCCGCGCGGCTGGGCCTGTGACGTCACCTGCGGCGGCGGTGCGACCTGTGACCGCCCGATCGACTGCGCACAGGCCACCCGGTGCGACATCCACTGCCTGGGCGGCGGGTCGTGTGGCGGCGAGATCACCTGCGGCACCGGGCCGTGTGTGGTGACCTGCTCCGGCGGGGGCTCGTGCGGCGGAGGGGTCGCGTGCGGCGACGCCTGCGCCTGTGACGTCACCTGTGTCGGCAGCTGCGCACCAGCCGCGCAGTGCCCGCGCGACGTGTGCCGCACGCAGGGTGGCGGCTGCTCGAGCGCCGGCCCGTCCGTCTGCGATCGCTGCCCGTAGGCGGCGCCGTCAACGCAGCTCGTAGGTGGTGTGGACGATCGTGATGATGTCCTTGTCGAGCGAGGTGGTGTCGTTGTTGCCGTCCCACGCGGTCGAGGTCGAGTTGGCCGGGTTGACGTTGATGACGCCCATGTCGGCGGTGCGCAGCTTGCCCAGGGTGGCGCCGCCGGCCGAGCGGATCATGTTGTCGGCCCGGGTCCGCGCGTCCTTGGAGGCCTCGGCCAGCATCTCGATCTTCACCTCGCCCAGGCGGGTGTAGAAGTACGCCGGCGCCTGCGAGGTGACGGTGATGCCCTGCTCGAGCAGCTGGGTCACCTCGCGCGACATGCGCTCGACCAGGGCGACGTCACCCGAGGTGATGGTGATGCTCTGGGTGGTGCGGTGGCCGACCAGCTTGGTCTTCTCGGTCCGGCGCTCCTTGGTCTCGGTCACCTCGGTCTCGGTCAGCTCGCCGAAGCTCGCGCTCGAGACCCGGATCTCGGCGTCCTTGACCCCCTTGCTCTTGAGGAAGGCCAGGGTGGCATCGACCTGGGTGTGCAGCAGGCGGTAGGCGGCGGTCCGGTCGGCGTCCTCGGTGGTGATCGACGCGCTCCACTCGGCCAGGTCGCTGGTGATGCGGCGCTTGGCCGAGCCGGTCACCTCGATGCTGCGGTCGGGCGGCTTGGTCCGGACCCGCTCCCACGAGCTCGACATCACGTGGGCGGCGCCGATCATGCCGCACGCGACCGCGGCCAGGCCGAGCGGGAAGGCCCAGGCGGCGCGGTCGCGACCGGGCGGGGGGGAGGTGGCAGTGGCGAGGGCGTTCATGCCCGGGCCAACGCGCCGGCCCCGGCGACTATTCGCGCCCGGCGCGCTACGAGAAGCGGACGGTGCGGTAGCCGAACAGGCGGACCCGGCGCGCGTACAGGTCGAGCAGGAACAGCACGACCACCGCGAGCAGGACGAACGGCCACAGGTCCTGGGTGGTGGCCATCGACTCGCCGCCCGCGTCCCACACCTGGGCCGGCGTGGCGTCGTCGGCGCCGCCGGTCACGGTGGCGGCCTGGTGCAGCGGCTCGCGGTCGGGCGTCGAGCGCAGGAACTCGAGCGGGTACGACAGGCTGACCGCGCCGAGCGACTCGGCCACGGTCTTGCCGTCGCGCTTGTGCACGGCCTTGAGCAGGAAGCTGCCGTAGCGCTCGATGCGGAACTCGGTGGCGTAGCGTCCGGCCGCGGCCTGGTCCATGGCCACGGTCTGGATGACCTTGTTGGTGCGCGGGTCGATCACCTCGAGCGTGGTGTCGAGCTCGTTGACGAAGCGGTCGCCGGCGTCGATGGCGTCGACCACGATCTGGGCCCGGCCGTCGTGGACGCGGGCGGTCAGGTCGTACGAGTCGTAGGTCTTGCGGCGCATCGTCGTGCGCACCAGCTGGGCCCAGAACTTGGGGTAGCCGCCCCACCGGATCCAGTCAACGCTCCACCGGTTCTTGACGTCGCTGGTCCACGCCACCGAGGTGCCGGCGCCGTGGCGCCAGCGGGCCAGGATGGGCTCGCCCAGGTCGGAGATGAGGATGACCTCGGCGGTCGGCTTGGGCTTGGTGGTGACGTAGCCGTGCAGCGGCGGCGCGTTCTCGACCCCGGTGCCCTCGATGGCCTCGACCTTCTTGGCCACCCGCACCGCGACCACGTCCTCGACCAGCTGCGCCTTCTGCGCCTCGGTGGTCTCCTTCATGAAGATCTTGGGCAGGGCGCCGATGTCCTCGACCATGTACAGGCGGCCGTCGCCGTTGTCGGCGATGATCGAAAGCAGATTTCGATCGGCCCCGGCCACGCCGACCGCCGACACCGTGATGCGGGCCGCGCGCATGTCGCCGACCAGGTCGACGATGCCGTCGTACGGGGCCTCGCCGTCGGACAGCAGGATGACGTGCTTGACCTTGGCGTTGGTGTTGCTGAGGATCTCGAACGCCTCGCGCAGGCCGGGGAAGATGTTGGTGCCGCCGCCCGACTGCAGGCGCGAGATCTCGGCCGAGATGCGCATGCGGTTGGCGGCGCGCTGCGGCCGCACGAAGACCTGGGCCTCGCTGTCGAACGCGACCACGGCGATGAGGTCGGACGGCGACAGCACCTCGGCCGTGACCCGGGCCGACTCCTTGGCGGCCTCGAGCTTGGCGCCCTGCATCGAGCCGGACCGGTCGATGACCAGGACCAGGGCGATGTCGGGCTGCTCGCGCATCTTCTCGGAGTCGAACCGGACCGGCATGATCTGCTCGATGCGGGTGCCCTGGTAGCCGCCCGACCCGAACGAGTCCTCGCCGCCGGCCATGATGAGGCCGCCGCCCAGGCCTTGGACGTACTGGTCGAGCGCCGCCATCTGCGCGCTGCCGACGAAGTGCGACGGCACGTCGGACACCAGCACCAGGTCGTACTTCTCGAGCTCCTTGGCGGTCGACGGCAGGCCACGCGGCCCGCGCACCTCGACGTCGATGTTCTCGTGCTCGAGCGCGCGCTCGAGGTAGCCGGCGCTGCTGGGGTCGCGCATCACCCCGCCCTCGACGTACAGCACGCTGGGGCGGCCCTTGACCGGCGCGGTCATGGCCGCCTCGTTGTTGGCCTTCTCGGTGTCGCCGCTGGCCCGGGCCAGCCGGACCCGGTAGGTGGTGGCGCCGGCCCGCTTGGCCTCGCTCTTCCACTTGATGAGGTTCTTGCCCTCGCGCAGCTCCACCACCTTGCTCGGCTCGAGCGGGTTGGGGAACTCGTCCTGCTGCATCGACAGGGTCACGGTCTCGGCGTGGGTCGACCACACCTCGGACGTGACCTCGAACGGCTGCCCGACCTTGATCTCGTCGGGCACGGTCAGCCCGACCACCCGGATCTCGCGGTCGGCGTCGCGCTCGAACATCTTCCACGACAGGTGCACGCCGAGCTCCTTGGCCCGGAACGCCTCGGCCGCCAGGTCGCCCTGGGTCTGGTTGCCGTCCGACACCACCAGCAGGCGCGGCAGGTGGCCGTCGGGGTACAGGCCGTAGGCCAGCTGCATGGCGGCCTGGACGTCGGTGCCGGCGCCGGCGCCGTCGTGGCGCGCCAGCGCATAGCCGCCGCCGCTCCTGCGCTCGACCCGCGGCTTCTCCGCGAACGTCACGACCTGCAGGTTGCCGTCGCCGCGGGCCGTGGCCAGCTCGCCCAGGTAGGCGCGCGCGGCCTCGAGCTGGCGGTCGGAGATGGAGGCCGACACGTCGATCAGCGCCACGGTCGCGACCTTGCGCGACTGGGTGATCCACGACGGCCGGGCCAGGGCCACGGCCAGGCCGACGACCACCAGGCTGCGCAGGGTGGCCTGCACCAGCTGCTGCGCCACCGACAGGTCGGTCAGCGACAGCACGCGGATGAGGAAGAAGAACGGGACCACGCAGGCCAGGTACAGCCAGCCCGGATCGAGCAGCGTGACCGGGCGGCCGAACCAGCTCAGCTCGACGCTGGTGCGGGCCCCCAGCCAGCTCGACAGGAGCCAGGCCACGGCCAGGCCGGCGCCGACGGCGGCGCCGAGCCGGAGGAGCACGGCGGGCGAGAGCAGGGCGCGCAGCAGCTTGGACATGACGATGGATTGCCTGGGCGGGAGCTAGACGGTGATCCGGCGGTGGTAGGTGACCCACTCGACGGTCATGATGAGGAGCGCGAGCACGAGGAGGTAGATCCACAGCTTGCGGCTGCGGGTGATGGCGAACGCCTCGGGCCGGCCCAGGGCCTTGCCGCCGAGCGTGAGATCGGCGCTCGGGCCGATGTCCGACTCGACCGCGCTGGCCAGGTTGGCGGCGAGGTCGAAGCTGGCCAGGGCGGCGTCGGCGCTGGCCGCGCCGCCGGGCGCGCCGGAGGGCGGGCGCCGGACCTCGAGGGTGTGGAAGCCGGTCTGCTGGGCATAGAACGTCGCCACGCCGTCGGCGACCGGGGCCGGGCTGGCGGCGCCGCCCGGGCCGATCACGGTGGCCGCGACCTCGCCGGCCACACCGTCGAGCGGCACCCGCTGCCGCACGCCGGTGACGTAGGTGGTGATGAGGTCGGCGTCGTCGCCGGCGAACCAGTCGAGGGTGTTGACCAGCAGCAGCGGGAAGGCGACCCGGAGCGGCAGGTCGGTCGCGTCTTCTCGGCCCGGGCCGGGCAGGGCGAAGCCGAACGCGGCGATCTTGCGGCCGCCGTCGCGGCGCCCGACCGCGACCACGTCGCGCACCGAGCGGGCCAGGGCGACGTCGCCCCGGGCCGGGTCGAGCGCGAACACCGAGGCGCGGTCGAAGTTGACGTCGGACAGGGTGATCCAGCGCATGACCGGGTGGTCCTCGGCCAGCTCGGTGATGCGCGGGCGGGCCAGCTGGCCACGCAGCGGGATGGGGCTGTGCTCACCCGACGGGTGAAACAGGATCAAGTTGGCCGGGGCCGGCGGCAACACGGCCGGGGTGTGATCGTCGAAGATGACCACGTCGTAGCCAGCTGCGGTGGCCGGGTTGGTGTCGTACTCGGCCGGCGTGACCTTGTCGGTTTCGAGGTTGTCGTACACCAGCACCGCGCCCTCGAGGTACAGGTTGTCGTCGGTCACCATCAGCACGCGCTGGCGCTTGCGCGCGGGCAACAGGGCATAGGCCTGGTCGTCGAGGGCGAACGCATCGGACCCGCCGGCGCCGTCGACCGGCCGCAGCGAGGCGCGCAGGCGGTTGTCCTCGCCGCCGGGTAGCTCACGGTAGATCTGGCGCGAGCGCTGGCCCGGGGCCAGCTCGAGGTCGCGGCTGTCGACCGCGCTGTCGCCGTTGTACAGGGTCAGCTTGCGCCGGGCCGGCTCCTTGCCGAAGTTCTGCACCTCGATGAAGACCTCGTACGCCGCCTTGTTGGCGACGTAGCGGCGCACGTTGAAGGCGATGATGCCGGCGTTGTCGTCGCGTCGCCCGACCGGGACGTAGCGCACGTCGATGCCATGGAGGTCGACCGCGGCCAGGTTCTTGTCGAGCCAGGCGCTGCCGGCGCCGCTGCCCGCGCCGGCGGCCGCGCCGCTGCCGGCGTCCGCGTCGGCGGGGGGGGCCCACCTGACCAGGCCGAGCTGCTGCTCGGGGAAGGCGCCGTCGGAGATGAGGACGACGAGCGGGTTGCTGCGGTCGCGCAGGGCGTCGGCGGCGGCGCCCAGGGCCCGGGTCAGGTCGGCCGGGGTCTCCGACACGGTCACCCCCTCGATGGCCCGGCGCAGCATCGGCACGTCGCCCGAGAAGCGCGACAGCGGCGTGGCCTGGCCGTCGACCTTGACGATCATCGCCACGTCGCCGCCGCCCATCGAGTCGACCAGGGCGATGGCCTGGCGCTTGGCCGCGTCGAGGCGCGACGTGGTGGCGCCGGCGGCCCCGCCGTCCTGGGTGCTCATCGAGGCCGAGGCGTCGAGCAGGACGACCACGGCGCGGGCCCGGCGGTCGGACCCGCCCAGGGTCGGGTCGAGCACGGCGAGCAGGACCACGCCGAGCAGGAGCAGGGTGATGAGCAGCGACAGCCAGCGCCGCAGCTGCTTCCACAGCGAGTTGGCGTCCTTCTGCTCGAGCACCCGCTTCCACAGCTCGGAGAACGGCACCTCGAACCGGCGCCGCCGCATCTTGATGATGTACGCGGTCACCGCCAGCGCGGCCGCGCCGGCGGCGACGTAGGCCCAGGTCGACAGGGCGATGGGGCCGGTCAGGTTCATCGGAGGAAGCCGCCGGATCGGAAGATGCGCAGGACCAGGTCGTCGAGCCGGCGTCGTCGCGGTGTGGGGCCCACCCGTGTCATCGCAGGAACCCCCCCGAGCGGAAGATGCGCAGGACCAGGTCGTCGAGCCGGCGTCGTGGCGGGGTGCGGCGCACCCGTGTCATCGCCGTGACGCCCGAGGGCGGGAGGGGCGCGGGACAGGGTCGTGGCGGCGGCCCGCGGGCGGGG
>JAGPCO010000081.1 GCA_018058095.1 Kofleriaceae bacterium | reverse complement strand
CGTGGTCACCGCGCCGGTGCCGAGGTCGAGCCGGCGGATGCGGTGGTTCTCGTAGTCGGCCACGGCCACCGCGCCGTCGGGCAGCACGGCCAGGCCATACGGTCGGTTGAAGCGCGCGGCGGCACCGGTGTCGTCGACGTGGCCGGCTTGATCGGCGGCGCCGGCCACCACCGTCAGGTTGCTGCCGGCCGGGGCGGCCGGGTCGAACACCGAGATGACGTGGTGCAGGTAGTCGGCCAGGACCAGGCGTCCGTCGGCCAGGGCGACCATGCCACGCGGCCGGCCGATGTCCTGGATCAGGGCGGTGGCGACGCCGCTGCTGGGGTCGACCTGCCAGATCGTGCCGGTCGTCGCGTTGCGCAGGCCCTGCGGGTTGGCGTCGGTCTGCACGTACAGGGCGCCGGTGGCGGTGACGGCCAGCCCGAACGGGCGGATGAAGCCGGCCTGCACCGTCAGGTTGCTGGTGGTGCCATCGGGCAAGACCCGGCGCAGCCGATCGAGGTCGAAGTCGGCCACCACGATGGCGCCGTCGGCCAGCGCGGCGACGTTGACCGGGTTGGTGAAGCGGGCGACCTCACGCGCGCCGTTGCTGTTGCCGGCCTCGGCGCAGCCAGCCAGGGTCTTGACCCCGAGCCCGAGCGGCGCCAGCGCACACGGCGACGGCATGGCGTCGACCATGGCGTCGACCGGCGGCGCGGCGTCGACCGCGGCGTCGAGGCCCGGGTCGGCGTCCACGACCGGCCCATCGACGTCCGGTCCCGCCGCGTCGATCCGGGCGGCGTCGACGCGGGTCGGCCCGTCGCTCGGGGTGCCGCCCCCGCCACCGCCACACCCGGCCACCACCACCGCCACCAGCGTCCAGCACGTGTCACGCATCCCGCGATCCTACCGCAGCCGCACGCGGCGATGCGGGCGACCTGCCCCAGCGGTACCCGAGGTGGCGCGGCGCAACCCGTGCGGGCCGTCAGGGCCGCGGGTGCGCGGCGAAGAAGCGCCACAGCTCGAGCGTGGCGTGCAGGTCGGTGCTGGTGTGCCCGCCGCCCGGGATGCCGTCCCCGCCGGGCCACTGGTGCCCGCCGCCGGCGACGGTACAAAGCACGACGTCGGCGCCGCCGGCGCAGCCGACCCGCTGCTCGCACCGGCTGTCGCCGATCGCCAGCACCTGGGCCGGGGCGCCGGGCGGGCACTGATTGCGACTGGCCCAGGCGTCGACGCTGGCCTGGGCGCCACGAAAGCCGGTCACGCCGCCGCCGGCGTAGGGCACGATGAGATCGCTGGTGCCGTGGACGTGCATGACCGGCATCGGCCGGCTCGGCGCGCAGTCGGCCACGCCGAGCACGCCGGACACCGGGCCGATGGCGGCGATGCGGTCGGACAGCTCACATCCGAGCCGATGCGACAGGAAGCCGCCGTTGGAGAAGCCGGTGGCGAAGACCCGATCCGCATCGACACACAGCTCGGCCTCGAGGCGATCGAGCAAGGTCGCGACGAAGGCGACGTCGTCGACCCCGGAGGTGGACGCCGGCGCGCAGCAGTCGCCCGCGTTCCAGCCCTGCGGCACGCTGGTGCCCTCGGCGTAGACCGCGACGAACCCGTGCAGGTCGGCGACGGCGTCGACGTCGCTGACGTCGGCCTGCCAGCGCGCGTTCATGGTCAGACCGTGAAACAGCAGCACGACCGGGCTGGGTCGGGTCGGGTCGTAGCCGGGCGGGAGGTGCACGTAGGCCGTGCGATCGCGCCCACCCGAGGCCACGGTCCACGCCAGGTCACCGGCGCGGCTGGGGCGCCCGCTGCACGCCGGCGCCGCCGCGTCGGGGCCCGGGCCGGGCCCGTCCACCCTGGCCGCCGCGGCATCGGCCGCCGCCGGGCTCGGCCCGCCGTCGTCGCAGCCCACCGCCGCGGGCGCGGCCAGCGCCGCCGCCAGCGCGACCCAGGACCCGAGCCTCGTTGCCAGCAGCACCATCGGCGCGACCATACGCGGGCCGGGCCCACCTCGCCAGCGCTCAGTCCCCGCGCAAGGTCCCCAGGATCGCCCGCGCCGCGGTCCGGGCCCGGCCGACCTCGTGCAGCGGCAGGGTGATACCCCCGACGGCGTGGTGACCACCGCCGCCGTGGGCCGCACACAGCGCGCCGACGTCGTGCCCGGCGGCCGCCGCGGCCCGGGTCGTCCACGGGTTGCGGCCGACCGCGACCTTGACCGTGTGCTCGCCCCGCACCAGCGACACCGAGTACCGGCAGGCCGGAAACAGCTGGTAGCCGAGGAACCCCGGGCTCGGGCCGGCCGGGTCGTCGGCCAGGTCGATCAGCACCACGTCCCCGTCGACCACGGCGCGGCGCTCGACCAGCTCGGCCAGCGCGGCGCGGCCGGCGACGAGGCCGCTGACCGCGGCGCTGATGGCGGGATCGGCGGCCACCTCCTCCAGCGGCGCGCGCGTCAGCAGGTCGATGTAGCGCGCCGCGGCGGCGCGGTCGCGGTTGTGGCTGATCCACAGCGCCAGGCGCTGGGCCGGTCGCTCGGTCGCCACCGCCTCGGCGGCGCTGCCGAAGCGGGCGGCGTCGATGGTGTCGGCCCAGCGCACCAGCTCGAGCAGGTGCGCCGGCGGGCGCCAGCCCCAGCGCTCGCCCAGGGTCCGGGTCATGAAGCCGGCGCACGACGGCGCGTCCGGGCTCCAGAACTTGGCGCCGCTGGCGTCGCGCTCGAACGCCGCTCGCAGCCGCTCGGGCTGGAACGCGGTCCGGTGGTGATCGAACCACCAGCGCAGCTGCGGCCGGTCGGTGTAGCGGAAGTCGACGCAGGCGTGGTCGTCGGCGTCGAACGCGGTGTCGACGAACGGATCCCCGTCGGCGTGGACCATGCCGATCGGCACGACCTCGGCGGCGCGATCGACCGCGTCGCGGTAGAACGCGGCGAACAGCGCCGCCGACGCCGTGCCGTCGAAGCAGGCGTCGTGGAAGAAGATCTTGAGGGTCTTGCTCATGGTGCCGGGAGTGGCCCGGCGCTCACGCGATCACGCGATCATTCGATCTCGCCGTTACACGACTTCTGGACCGAGTAGCCGTGCACGATCGGCGTGGTCATCCGGTCCTCGGAGACGAGGCGGATGATCAACAGCATGTAGCTGGCGTCGGGCACCGGGCCGGGCGGCTGGGTCAGGTCGGCCGGCGACATCGTCCATGGCCCATAGATGGGCGCGTTGTCGAGCGTGGCCAGATCGTTGCCAGCCCGGACGTAGATCTCGACCCGGGTCCCGGGTGGCGTGGTCGCATCGAACGTGACCTGCAGCCACTTCGCCATCGCCGCGCCGGCGCAGCCCTGGATGGGCACCCGGTACTCGCCCTCGCCACGAGTGACGATGCGGAGACCCAGGCCGGTGAAGTCCGAGTACGTGTACGGCAGGCGCCCGACCGGGAACACGTCGACGTCGGGCACGCCGGCGACCAGCACGGGATCTCCCGCCGCGTCCAGGCTCAGCCGCGACGCGTTCGAGCTGCTCTGGTTCACGGTCCAGGCGTGGCCGTCGAAGTCGACGCCGATGCCGACCGGGACCTGGCTGTTGCCGCCGCCGCCGTTCATGGCCCAGCACAACGTCGGGTGGGCCGGGTCGGTCGGGTCATCGGCCCAGGCCCGGCACGCGTAGCCGTTGCCGCCCGGGTGCGCCGCCGCCCACACGTAGCCGCGGGCGTCGATGCCGACGCCACGCACGTTGCCCTGGGCGATGGTGAAGGTCTGCCACAGGTTGGCGACCGGATCGTACCGGTGCAGGGCCGGGTACGGGTAGGCGCCGATCCACACCCGGCCGCGCAGGTCGACGGTGATGCCGTAGGTGCCAGCGGTCGACGGCGGCGCCGGGATCTCCACGAAGGTGGCCGGGTTCTGCGTGGTGTCGATGCGGCCGATGTGCGGCACCCGGTCGCAGCAAGCGTCGGCCGAGTACAGGATGCCGCTGCCGTCGATGGCCGCGCCGTAGCTGTTGTGGGCCGGGGTGGCGACCGGCCCCTGCAGCAGCGCGCCGGTCACGCCGTTGATCTGGTAGTACGCGCTCTGGCCGTACATGCCGACCCACACGTTGCCGGGGTTGATGCCGGTGCCCTCGGTGTCGGAGCCGGCGTCGATGGCCAGGGCCCGGGCGATGCCGCCGGCGTTGCCGACCGCCACCGTCAGGGCGATACACTCGTCGGCCTCGGCGTAGAACTCGAGCGGGTTGGCCAGCTGGATGAGGTGGTCGCCGTCGACGTCGTGCGAGGTGTCGATCATGCCGTTGCCGTTGCGATCGACGCAGTCGGACGGGTCGTTGAAGATCTTGGTGACCGACGGCTGGCTGCTGCCGGCGCCGTCGTGGGCGCGGTTGGCGACCCACACGTCACCGTAGAAGTCGACCGCGGTGCGCGACGGGCGGTTGTCGGCGTAGGCGTTGCCGTTGGCGTCGGCGTTCCAGGCGTTGATGACGCGGCCGGCGGCGTGGTCGACGTAGCGGGCCGGGTCGTGAGTGACCGACGGGTACCGCGCGACCTCGAAGCCGGTCCGGGTGTCGATCTTCGACACCGTGCCCTCGCCGTCGTTGGCGATCCACAGGTAGTGCAGCTCGACCGCGGTCGAGTCGAGCACCAGGTCGCCGTTGCCGTCGAGGCCGACGCCGTCGACGCCGACCGACGGGTCGGTGTTGGGGAACGGGAACGGGTCGGGGCCGACGCTGACCTCGCCGCAGCCGGCGATGCAGTTGCCGCACGCCGACACCACGCCCTCGTCGACCTGGCCGTCGCAGTCGTTGTTGCCGCCGTCGCACGCCTCGGCCTCGGGCAGGACCTGGCCCTCGCACCCGCCCCACGTGCTGCTGGCGGGGTCACAGGCGCGGGTGCCGCGCATACACGGCCCAACCCCGACCAGGGCGTCGTCGGCGTCGAAGCAGACCACGGTCTGGTCGACCGCCGGGTCACACGCGCAGCCGGTGAACGGGCCGGCCGCGCAGCAGTCGTCCCACACCGCGCCGTCGAAGTCGTTGCAGTCGGGGCCGGCCACGCAGCCGGCGCCAAAGCCGTCGCCGTCGAAGTCGGTCCCGGTGGTGCAGGTGCCGCCGGCGGCGTCGGGGCCGTCCCCGGCGCGGTTGTTACACGAGCACCCCGGCGCGCCCAGCAGCACCGACGCAGCGGCCAGCGACACGAGCGGAAGAAGACGAGCTGACATGGGCGACGACCTCGGGAGCACGACGCGGGTCCCAGCGACCCGAGCGGCGGTCACCATTGTAGCCCCGGCCGCGCCAGCATTTCCATGCTGGCGCGAGGCCGCCTGGTGACATCACTGGTGCTACACCTGCGCCATGTCCGGCGACACCTACATCTGGATCCGCATTGCCCACATCATCGGAGACGTCGCCTGGGTCGCCGGCCTGGTGTCCGTGTTCGCGCTGCTGCGCGCCCACCACGGCGCCGACGCCGCCAGCCGGCCGGGGCTGGTGTCGGCGGCGCGGGCGATGGCGCTCCTGATGGACCTCGGCGCCACCCTGGCCATCGGCCTCGGCCTGTGGCTGGCCTTCGCCAGCCCGCGCTTCCCGACCAACGCGTTCGGCTCGGGTGGATGGTTCCACATCAAGCTGACCCTGGTCGTGCTGGGCCTGCTGTCGGCGCACGGCCTGATGCGGGCCAAGCTCGGCAAGCTGCGCCGCGGCCAGCCGGCCGAGGTCCCGACCTGGGTCCTGCCGCTGGTGCTGGCGGCGGCGGCGATCATCATCGTGCTGGCCGCGCACCCGACCCTGTTGCGCAAGTAGACTGGGCCGGTGCCGGCGCGGCCCGACGCCAGCGCTCCGCCGCCGGGCGAGCGCACCATCCTCCACGTCGACCTCGACGCGTTCTACGCCGCGGTCGAGCAGCGCGAGCGACCCGAGCTGCGCGGCCGCCCGGTCATCGTCGGCGGCTCGGTCCGGCGCGGGGTGGTGGCGGCGTGTAGCTACGAGGCCCGCGCCTTCGGGGTGCACAGCGCGATGCCGATGGCGATCGCCGTGCGTCGGTGCCCGCGCGCGGTGGTGGTGGCGCCGCGGATGGACCTGTACGCCGCGGTGTCCCGCCAGTTCTTCGCCATCCTGGCCGACTACGCCCCGGAGCCGGAGATCGAGGCGCTCTCCCTCGACGAGGCCTTCCTCGAGCTGACCGGCAGCGAGCGCCTGCTCGGCACCCCGCTCGGGGTGGCGCAGGCCATCAAGGCCCGGGTCCGGGCCGAGCTGTCGCTGGTGGTGTCGGCCGGGATCGCGCCCATCAAGTTCGCGGCCAAGATCGCCTCCGACATCGACAAGCCCGATGGCCTGCGGGTGGTCAGGCCGGACCAGCTGGTGCCCTTCCTGCACGCCTTGCCGGTCGGCCGGCTGTGGGGCGTGGGTGAGGTCACGCGCGACAAGCTGGCCGCGCTCGGCATCGGCACCATCGGCGACCTGGCGCGGTACCCGGCGACCACGCTGGCCGCGCGGCTGGGGCCTGGCCCGGCCGACCACCTGCGCGCGCTGGCGCACGGCCGCGACCCACGCCTGGTCGAGGCCGAGGGCCTGCCGCGGTCGGTCGGCCACCAGGAGACCTTCGACGACGATCTGACCGAGCCCGGCGACGTCGAGGTCGTGTTGTGCCACCAGGCCGATCGGGTGGCGGCGCGACTGCGCGCGCTCGAGCTGCGCGCCCGGGTCGTGGTGCTGATCATCAAGTACGACGACTTCCGGCAGATCACCCGGCGCGTCACCCTGCCCGACCCCAGCTGCGACGCCCGGGTCGTGCTGGCGGCGGCGCGCGAGCTGCTGCGCGGCGTCCGCCTCGGTGACGCCCCGACCGAGCGGGTCCGCCTGGCCGGGATCTCGACCACCGAGCTCGAGGGCCGCCACGCACCGCGCCAGCTCGGCTTCGCCGAGGCCGAGCGGGCCCGCGGCGAGCGGCTGGGCGACACGCTCGATCGGGTCGCCGCCCGCTTCGGCCAGGGCCTGGTCCAGCGCGCCGTCCACCTCGGCCCGACGGCGCGCGCCGAGGCCGCGCCCGACGCCGCCAGCGCCGACGACCCCAGCGCTGGCGCCGAACCCGCCGACCGGACCGGCCGCGGCACCGGCGGCCGCCGCCGGATCGAGTAGAGTCGGCGCGTCGATGCGTTTTGGCCCCTGGTACCCGCTGGCCGAGGCCGCCACCCACGCGGTGGCCGGGCCCGGCGTGCTGCAGGTCCGGGTCGCCACCGGCCTGTGCGACTACCCGCGCGGCAAGAGCGCGATGATCCACTACCAGGCCGCCGCCGACGTGCGCGCCGCCGCCGTCGCGCTGGCCGCCCACCACCCCGCCGCGGCGGTGGCCGCCTGGTGGTGTCGCCACACCATCGAGCCGGTCGACCTCGACGACGCGGCCGCCACCGCGCTGGCGGCGAGCCTGGTCGAGGCGTTCATGCGCCGGTTCGGCCAGGCGCCGAGGTGGCCGTGAGATCGGCGCTGCTCACGCTGGTGATCGTCGTCGCCACCATCGTCGGCGTCTACACGCTGCCGGCCCGGCACCACGCGCTGGCGACCGCGGCGGTGAGCGCACACCGCCAGCGCGGCCCGGTCGAGCTCGACCAGCCCAGCCCCGACCAGGTCCGCGCCTACCTGCGCCAGGTCGTCGGCGCCCCGGCCCGCCTGGTCGACCCGCTGGCCCTGCTGCCGGTCCGGTCCTTGCGCCGGACCCAGGTGCTGGGCCAGCCGGTGGTCGTGGTCGACCTGGCCACGCCGCGCGCGGTCACCGTGCTGATCAGCCGGGTCGTCGGGCTGCCGCCGCGCCGCCTGGTCCGGCGCGACGTGGCGGCGAGCCCCGAGGGGCCCGACGTGGTGGTGGTGGCGTGGCGGACCGGTCCGTGGCACCTGGCCGCGGCCGGCCCGGCCGACGACGCCGCGGCGTGGCGGCGCGCGGTCGGCGCGCCGTGAGCCGACGCCGCGCCGACGCCGACGGCGGCGGCGACGCGCTCGTCCACGGCGATTCGCGCCAGGTCGCCGACGCCATCGCCGACGCCTGCGTCGACGCCATCTACATCGACCCGCCGTTCGGCACCGGCGCG
Source organism: Kofleriaceae bacterium (assembly GCA_018058095.1). GTDB lineage: Bacteria > Myxococcota_A > Polyangia > Haliangiales > Haliangiaceae > JABFXX01. The sequence continues at coordinate 25,943 of JAGPCO010000081.1, read as the reverse complement.
GTCCAGCGCGGGCGCGCCGGCCGCTACCGCGACCAGCCCGACGACCCGGCCGGCTTCGTTGCCTGGCTCGCGCCGTGGCTGACCGCCAGCCACCGGGTGCTGCGCCCGACCGGCTCGCTGCTGATCCACCTCGACCACCGCGCCGTGCACTACGTCAAGGTCGCGCTCGACCAGCTGTTCGGACGCGACCGGTTCGTCAACGAGGTGGTCTGGTGCTACGCGGTCGGCGGCAAGGGCCGCCGTGGGTTCGGACGTAAACACGACACGATCCTGTGGTACGCGCGCGGGCCGGCGTACCAGTTCTTCCCCGACCAGGTCCGGGTGCCCCGCCGGGCCGGCTCGCACATGCGGGTGCGGATCGACGACGCCGGCCGGCCGTACCAGGAGAAGACCGATCGCAAGACCGGCCGCGTCTATCGCTACCCGGTCGCCGCCGGCAAGGTGCCCGAGGACTGGTGGACCGACATCGAGACGCTCAACCACTCCGACCGCGAGCGAGTCGGCTGGCCCAGCCAGAAGCCCGAGCGCCTGATCGAGCGCCTGCTGGCGGCGGTGACCCAGCCGGGGGACCGGGTGGTCGACTGGTTCGCCGGCTCCGGCACCACCGGGGCGGTCGCCCAGCGCACCGGACGCCGGTACTGGATCGTCGAGCGCGAGGCCGCCGCCTGCGCCCTGGCCGCGGCCCGGCTCGGCTGCCCGGTCACTCCGGCCGGGCGCTTCGCGCCAGGCCGCCGCTGACTGCGCCGAGGCGCGGCACCGTCAGAGCTGCACGCCGTCGAGCGCGTCGCCGCCGGCTTCCTCGCCGCTGCCGTCGCCGCTGCCGTCGCCGCTGCCGTCGCCGCTGCCCTCGCCGCTACCACTGCCGCTGCCGTCGCCGCTGCCGGGCACGGTCGGGTCGAGCTCTGGCTTGAAGTAGTACTCGTCGCCCTGCTCGCCCGAGCCGGAGCCGGAGCCGGAGCCCGAGCCCGAGCCCGCGCCGGCCTCGTCGCTGGCCTCCTGGGTCGCCTGATCCGACAGCTGGCCCAGGTCGACCGCCGGGCCTTGCTCCCCGCCGGCGCTGTGACGGGTGCCGTCCCACGGAAAGCTCTCCCACACCGGGACGTCACGCTGGGCGTTGAGCAGGCCCTTGGAGCAGGTCGGCACGAACATGAACAGCAGCAGCGCGGCCACGGTCAGGCCGAGGCCCGGCAGGATGGCGCGCGACACCTGGCCGAACGGCTTCTTGAACATCGCCGCGGCCACGAACAGGTTGGTCGCCACCGGCGGCGCCAGGTACCCGATCTCCATGTTGACGACGAAGACGATGCCGAAGTGGATCGGATCGATGCCCTTGCTCAGCGCGATCGGGGCCAGGATCGGCGCGAACACCAGGGTCGCGCTGACCGAGTCCATCAGCGCGCCGAGCACGATGAGCAGAACGTTGACCAGCAGCATGAAGGTCACCGGCCCGAGCGGCTCGACCCAGCCGGCGATGACCTCCTCGACCTGGACCAGCGCGAACAGCTTGTTGAGCCCGAACGTGAGGGCGATGATGAGGATGAGCATGCCCATCAGGCGACCGGCGTTGGCCAGCACGGTGAACACCTTGGTCAGGCTCAGCTCGCGGTGGATGACGGTGGTCACCACCAGCGCGTACACGAACGCGACCGCCCCGGCCTTGAACGGGGCGAAGAAGCCCTGCTGGATGCCGAAGAACACGATCAGCGGCAGCGCCAGCGCCCACACGCCCTCGCGCAGGGTGCGCCCGACCTGGGCCCACGAGAACGTCTCGCGCTGGCCGTGGCGGAGGCCGACCACGAAGCTGTAACCGCACAGCACCACCGCCAGCGCGGTGGCCGGGATGTAGGCGGCGACGAACATGTCGCCGGCGTCGACCGCGGCCCGGGTCGAGCCGACCGCCAGCGCGTAGATCATCAGGATGAGCGACGGCACCATCAGGCAGCCGAGCGAGCCCGCGGTCATGACCAGGCCGAGCGAGAAGTTCTCGGGGTAGCCGCGCTCGACCAGCGCCGGGTACATGATCGAGCCGACGGCGATGAGCGTGACCGGCGAGCTGCCGGAGATGGCCGCGAACGCCATACACGCCACCACCGCCGCCATGCCCAGGCCGCCGGGGAGCCAGCCGAGCAGCGCCCGCGTGAACTCGACCAGGCGGCGCGCCATGCCGCCCTCGGTCATGATGGCGCCGGCGCCGACGAACAGCGGGATGGCCAGGAACTGATCCTTGCCGGTCAAGCCCTCGAACGGGTCGATGACCCAGGCCAGGTCGGAGAAGCCGTGGACGACGTCGGTGTACTGGACGAAGGCGATCGCGGTGGCGGCGCCGACGATCACGAACAGCGGCGAGCCGAGCAGCGCCAGCAGGAGGATGCCGAGGGCGACGCTCATGTCGGCAACCGATCCTCGGCCGGGGCCTCGGCGCCGGTGACGGTGGTCACCGCCTGGGCCAGGAACCGCACCGCCATGGCCGCGAACGCGTACGGCATGATCAGGAAGGACTGCCACACCGACAGCCAGCGGTTGGCCTCGACCAGCAGCCCCTCTTCGTGCTGCTTGCCGATGAGGTGGACCGCGAGCACGGCGCACACCAGGCAGAACGCCGAGGTCACCCCGTGGGCGGCGGCCTTGACGAAGCGCAGCGCCTGGGCCGGCCACAGCTTCTCGCCCATCTCGAGCGCCAGGTGCGAGCGCTCGTAGGTGGCGATCGACGCCCCCAGCAGCGACACCCACAGCATCATGTGCAGGGTGAGCTTCTGCGCCCAGATCACGCCACCCGGCAGGGCCTCGGTGTACAGGTAGACCGCGCCGGCGAGGGCCGCGGTGGCCACGGCGGCGACGCCGACGGCGACCGGGGCCGAGCGCGGCCGCTCGCCGTCCTTGACCGCGCGGGTCCAGGTCGCCAGCAGGCACACCGCGAACAGCACCGCGACGTCGATCCAGCGGCGCCGGGTCGTGAAGGTCTCGGCCACCACGCTGGCGAACACCAGCAGGGCCATGACCAGGAACATGGCGGCGCACAGGGCGCGCTCGCCCTGGTACCAGAGCGCGTCGAGGCGGCGGATGCGCGGATAGGTCGGGACCCACGCCGTCGGCGCCCCGGCCGCGGGTGCGGCGTCACTCACCCCGGCATCGTACCCTCGGTCGGCGGACCGGTCGACCGACCAGCCCGGTCTTGTGACCGCGGCGCGCGCCCCACCGGGACACCGCCGGCGCGCCTCGCCTCGGGCCAGCGGGGCCGGCGCTCGGCTCAGTCGTCGTCGCGGCTGACCACGGCTTCCATCGTCGGCTCCTCGCCGGTGATGGCCGAGCCCGCCGAGGCCGGCGCGACCGGCGTCAGCTCCTTGGTCTCGTCGGCGCTGGTGTCGACGGCGGCCGCGGCCTCGCCATCCTTGCGCTTCTTCTTGCCGCGCTTCTTGCGCTTCTTGCTGTCGGTCGCGCCGCCCCCACCCTCGACCGGCGGCCGCCGGGGCTCGGTCTCGGGCTCGTCGATGGCGGCCGGCCGGGCCAGGCTGCGCGCGGTGGCGATGGCCGCGACCAGGTCGGGCGACAGCGGCGCGGCGCCCACCGGCGGGATGGTGTCGGCCTGCTCGAGCTCGCGCCGGATCGACGCGTCGATGAGCTGGCCGATGCGCATCGGCTGGGTCGCCCGGTTCGCCGAGCCGACGCGGATGGCCGGCGGGTCGGCCTCGTCGGGCGGCACCGTCTCGGTGTGCTCGTCCTCGTTCCAGGTGAACTCGAGCGGGGCCGGCCCGCCAGCGGCCGCCCCCTGCCCGACGGCCTGGACCGGCTGGGTCGAGTCGGCCTCGACCGCGCTCGGCACGCCGTCGGGGACGTCGAGCACGTGCACCACCACCCCGGTGATGTTGTCCGAGCCGCCGCGCTCCTTGGCCACCTCGACCATGGTCCGCAGCGACGACTCGACGGCGGCGTCCGACAGCACGGTCGCGATCTCCTCGTCCTCGAGGAAGTAGTCGTGCAGCCCGTCCGAGCACAGCAGCAGGCGATCCTCGCCCCGCAGCTGCAGGTGGTTGATCTCGACGCCGACGTCGGGTGACACGCCGATCGCGTTGATCAACACGAAGCGGTACTCGCTGACCTGCGCCTCCTCGACCGTCATCTCGCCCTGGATGACCCGGGCCTGGGCGTAGGTGTGGTCGGTCGTCAGCTGGTTGCAGCGGCCGTCGCGGATGAGGTAGGTCCGGCTGTCTCCGACGTGGGCGACGAAGGCCTCCCCACCGGCGACGACCAGGACATCGAGCGTGGTGCCCATGCCCTCCTTGTCGGCCTCACGCATGCCGCGCTGGTACACCAGCTGGTGCGCCGACAGCACGGCCCGCTGCAGCAGGCCCACCACCTCGCGTCGCGTCGCCTCGGTCGGCTTGCGCAGGAACTTCTGCAGCACGACCCGCCCGTCCTCGAGGGTGTCGCGCACGGTCTCGACCGCGATCGCGCTGGCCACCTCGCCGGCGGCGTGGCCACCCATGCCATCGGCGACGATGAAGAACTGGCCCTCGGGGTCGACGTAGGCCGAGTCCTCGTTGTGCTCGCGCACCAGCCCGACGTCGGTGACCATGAAGGCCTCGACCCGCGTCCCGACCTGTTGGCTGGTACCCTCCGGCATACGCTCGAAACCTCGAAGATTCTCGCTCGCTTATCGGCCCGCTCGCAAGGGATGCGGCCGATCGAAGTGGCCCACCCTGCGTTTTGCCGGGTGAATCCTGGCGGGGGGCCGACGTCGAAACCGACGCATTGACGCCGGCTCGGCTCCGGCACTACGTTCGCCGGCCGTGGAGGGCCCCCGCATGACCAGCATCAATAGACGCGTGTTTCTGGCCGGTTCGCTCGTGCTCCTGGGCCTTCTGGCCGGGCCCGCCCCGGCCACGGCCGACGACAAGATCGTCCTCAAGCTGGCGACGGTGGCGCCGGTCAAGACGCCGTGGGCCAACCTGCTCAAGGAGTTCAAGACCAACGTCGAGACCAAGAGCCGTGGCCGCATCCAGGTCAACGTCTTCCTCGGCGGCGCCCTCGGCGACGAGAACGAGAGCGTGCGCATGCTGGCCCGGGGCCAGATCCAGGGCGTCGGCGTGTCGACCGGCTCGCTGGCGACCCTGGTCCGCGAGCTCGAGGCCATCGAGAGCCCGTTCCTGTTCCGCAACGCGCAGGAGGCCGACTACGTCCTCGACAAGTTCCTGACCGACCACGTCGACGCGGCGTTCCGCGCCAAGGGCATGGTGTTCGGGTTCTGGAGCGAGAATGGCTTTCGCCACTTCGGCGCGCGCTGGGGCGCGGTCAAGACCCCGGCCGATCTGCGCGGGCGCAAGGTCCGGTCGCAGGAGGCCGACGTCCACATCCAGATGTGGAAGGCGCTCGGCGCCGCCGCCTCGGCCATCCCCACCACCGAGGTGTCGACCGCGCTCAAGACCAGCGCGGTCGATGGCTTCGATCAGGCGCTGCTGTTCGCCATCGCCGCCGGCTGGCACACCCAGATCTCGCACCTGACCCTGTCGGCCCACATCTACCAGCCGGCGGCCATCGCCTTCAACAAGGCATGGTTCGACAAGCTCCCGGCCGACCTGCAGGCGGTCCTGATCGACGAGGGCCGCGCCCTCACCCGCAAGGGCCGCACCGCCATCCGCAACATGAACCCCAAGCTGGTCAAGGTCATCGAGTCGGCCAAGGTGACGCTGCACACCCTCACCCCGGCCGAGCGGGCCGCGTTCGAGACCGCCACCGCCGGCGTGCGGGCGTCGATGAAGTCGACCTACCCGGCCATCTTCGCCAAGATCGAGCAAGGCCTGGCCGAGTACCGGGCCAAGGCCGGCGGCAAGCGCGCGGCCAACTAGCAGGCTGCTGAAAGTCCCGTGCCGGCGGCATTTGCCGACGGGACGGGCTCCGTGGTTTCAGCAGGCTGCGAGATCAGAATGACCCGCAGGATGCTGCTTCAGCATCCTGCTAGTCCTGCGGCGCGGCCGGCGCTGGCCGCCGCATCACCAGGAGCAGGTCGTTGCGCGGCCGCGCCAGCTCGGCCGCGACGTTCTCGCCGTCGTCCACCAGCGGCAGGATCGACAGGGCGTCGCCGACGCCGCGCCGCCGCAGCCGGGTGATGACGCCGGCGTCGTGGCAGTGGCCGTTGCCGGCGAGGATGACCATGTGCCGGGTCGGCCCGCCGGCGACGAACCGGGCCGCGCCGTCGGCCATCGACTCGTCCCACAGGACCTGCACGCTGTACATGCGCTGCTGCGCGTCGGCCTCGGCCGCCAGCTCGGCCGCCTGGTCCGCGGCCGAGTTGCTGGGTGGCACCGGCGGATGGCCCGGTGGCAGCGCGGTCGGGGCCTGGCCCGCCGGCTGCGGCTCCGGCTCCGGCGTCGGCGCCGGGGCTGGAGCCGCCTTGCCATGGCCGTGGGCCTGGCCCATCTCCGCCATGATCTCGTCCCACCAGGCGCGGTGAGCGGCGTCGTCGAGCCGGAGCTCGGGCAGCTGGGCCCGCTCCGCCTCGGTCAGCGCGGCCAGGCCCTGGCGCGAGACCTTCTTGACCAGCTCCTTGGCCGGGTTGAGCGCGACCAGCGCCGCCGGCGCGTCGACCGCGCGGCGGATGATCGGCCGGTACAGGCCGAAGTCGAAGCCCCACCGCTCGGCCCAGCCGGCGCGCGACAGCAGGGTCGGCTCGTCGATCCGGCCGGCCGCGAAGTCATCGAGCACGCCCTGGAACGGGCGCTGGAACATCTCCATCCCGAGCGCCCACTGCCGGGCCGGCGCGGTCGGCGTCACCACCAGCCGCACCACCTCGAGCTGGGCCCAGTGGTGGTGCGGGTTGGAGTGCTCCTCCCCGACACACAACACGCGCGCGGCGCCGAGGCGAGCCAGCGCCGCGTCCGCTGGCAGTTCACGCCCGGTCCGGGCCTCGACGAACGCATACGGCAAGCCGGCGGCCTCGACGCCGACGGCCCCGGCCGGCCGCCGCGCCTCGCCGTAGCGGCCACCACAAGCGCCCGCGACCAGGGCCAGGACCACGGCCCGCGGGCGAGCTCGGACGCGACGGAGCGGCTTGGCCATGCCGCCATGGTAAGGGCGTTCTCGCGATCGATCCATCCCCGGGGGCGGCGTTGCCCCTCGGTCACGTATCGCCGGGCCGGTCTGCACCCTCGTCGCGCCTTGCCCGCGGGGCGGCTCGTTCGCGACTCCGATCGACTTGTCCCTGCGCGGGCCCTAACCACCGGCCGGCACGTGGCACAGTCCCCGCGCATGCCCCTCCCCTTGCGCACCGCGGACCTGCCCGGCGTCGGCGGCCGCTTCCGCCAGCAGCCCGAGGACTTCGTCGTCCACGAGATCCCGGCCTACCCGACCACCGGTCAGGGGGAACACGTGTTCGCCCACGTCGAGAAACGTGGCCTCACCACGCCGGCCATGGTCGGGGCGGTGGCCCGGGCGCTCGGGGTGCGCGACCGCGACGTCGGCGTGGCCGGCATGAAGGACCGGCACGCCGTGACCCGGCAATGGATCAGCCTGCCGCCGCCGGTCGCGCCCGAGCAGGTCCTGGCGCTGGCGCTGCCGGACGTGACCGTGCTGGCGGCGCTGCGCCATGGCCACAAGCTGCGCACCGGCCACCTGCGCGGCAACCGCTTCACGCTGGTGCTGCGCGGCGTCGGCAGCGACGGCGCCGCCCGGGCCGAGGCCATCCTCGCGGTGCTCACCACTCCGCCTGGCATCCCCAACTACTACGGGGAGCAGCGCTTCGGCGCCGCCGGCGACAACGCCGCGCGTGGGCGCGCCCTCCTGGCCGGGACCAGCGCCGACGGGGCGCCAGCCGGGCGCGGCCGGCGCGACGGCCGGCACGACCGCCTGATGCTGTCGGCGCTGCAGTCGGAGCTGTTCAACACCTGGCTGGCCGCGCGCCTCAGCGCCGGGCGGCTCGCCACCGCGCTGGCCGGCGACGTGCTGCACAAGGTCGGCGGTGGCCTGTTCGTGTGCGAGGACCCGGCGACCGACAGCGAACGCCTCCTGCGCGGCGAGGTGGTCCTGACCGGGCCGATGTTCGGCGCACACATGCGGGCGCCACCCCCCGGGTCGCCGGCCGCGGCCGACGAGGACGTGGTGCTCGCGGCCGCGGGGTTGGACCGCGGCTCCTTCGCCAGGGTTGCCCGCCTGGCGGAAGGGACGCGACGCGACGCCACCGTGGCGGTCACCGACGCGACGGTCCGTTCGATCGATGCCGATGCGCTCGAGCTGTGCTTCACTCTCCCGGCCGGGGCCTACGCCACCACCCTCCTGCGCGAGGTGATGAAGGACAGCCCCGGGCCCGCCGACCCGACCGACACCGCCCCCGACCCGACCGACCCGACCGACCCGACCGACCCGAGCGAGTAGCCCGCCATGGACCTGACCGACTTCTTTCTCCGCTTCGCGTTGCTCGGTGCCGAATGGGTGCTGTGGCTCCTGGTCGTGCTGTCGATCGGATCGATCGCCGTGATGATCGACCGCGGCGTGTGGTTCCGCCAGCGCGACGCCGACACCGAGGCGTTCCGGCGCGAGCTGCGCGGCGCGTTCGAGCGCGGCGAGCTGGCCCACCTGGTCAAGAAGCACCAGGACTCGCCCTCGGTGGCGGTCCAGGTCGCCCTGCGTGGCCTCGAGCACGAGGCGCGCGGCGCCGAGGCGGTGGCCGAGGCCATGCACGGCGAGCGGGCGCGCTGGCGCCGAGCCGGCGAGCGCAACCTCATCATCCTCGGCACGCTCGGCAACAACGTCCCCTTCATCGGCCTGTTCGGCACGGTGCTCGGGGTCATCAAGGCGTTCGACGACCTCAAGGCCAAGACCGCCGAGAGCGAGGCCCAGGTCATGGCCGGCATCGCCGAGGCCCTGGTGGCGACGGCGATCGGCCTGCTGGTCGCCGTGCCGGCGGTCATCGCCTTCAACTACTTCAACCGCCGGCTCAAGGTCGCGCTGACCGGCGCCGACGAGTGCGCCCACGCGGTGCTGGCCGAGATCCACGGGCGGGCGGCTGCGGCCAAGCCGGCCGGAGCTGCCTGATGGCCGGCGGCAGCCTGTACCAGGACGACGATGGCGGGGCCATCACCGAGATCAACGTCACCCCGTTCGTCGACGTCGTGCTGGTGCTCCTCATCATCTTCATGGTCACCGCCAAGATGATCGTCGCCCGCGGCGTCGAGGCCGACCTGCCCAAGGCCGCGACCGGCGGCCCGGTGCCGATCGCGCTCCGGCTCAGCGTCAAGGCCGACGGCTCGGTCTACGTCAACGACCAGCCGGTCACCGATGACGCCGCCGCCATCGCCCAGATCAAGGCCCTGGCCGCGGCCATGCCCAAGGCCAAGGCGGTCATCGCCGGCGATCGGGCGGCCGCCTACGCCGGCGTGATGCGCGCCATCGACCTGGCCAAGCGCGCCGAGGTGCCCATCGCCCTCGAGAACCTCCCCCTCGACGGGCCGTGATCGAGCGCCGCCAGCCCGCGCCCGAGATCGTCGCGCTCGGCGCGATCGCGGTCCACGTGCTGCTGCTGGTGCTGATCGACGTGCTGAGCGTGGTCGGCCACGAGCCGCCACCACCGCCGACTCCGCGGGTGGAGCTGGTCGATGTCGAACCCCCGCCCGATCCGCCGCCGCCGGCGCCACCAGTGACGCCGCCAGAGCCACCCCAGGCCGCGCCGCTGCCGCCACCACCACCGATGCCCGAGGCACGGGTCCGCCCGACCCCGGCGGCCCGCCCGAGCGCACCCACCCCGGCCCCGACCGAACCACCTCCGCCCACGCCGCCCCAGGGGCCGCCCGGGGGCGCCCCGGTGTACAGCCTGCCCGACGTCACGCCAGCGGCCCGTGGCATGCCGGTCCCGGTCGGGCCCCGGCCGAGCGGGCCGACGGGGCGGGGCGGCGGCGGTGGCGGCACCGGCAGCGGTGAGGGCTCGGGCGCCGGCAGCGCGCCGCAGCCGCTGTCGGTGGCGATGATCAAGGACCGGGCCAAGCCGACCGGTGACTACGGCTACTTCGACGCCGGCCGCGACTACCCGGCCGAGGCCAAACGCCTCGGCGTCGAGGGCCAGATCCGGGTCCGCCTGCTCATCACCGCCGAGGGCAAGGTGTCCCGCGCCACCCTGCTGTCGAAGCTCGGCCACGGCCTCGACGAGCTGGCGCTGAGCCGGGCCCAGCGGCTGCAGTTCACCCCGGCCAGAGACACGGCCGGGCAGGCGGTGGCGTCGGTCGAGGTGTGGACGTTCACCTTCACCCTGCCCGAGTGATCAGGTCGGCGACGTCGGCTCCGGCCGCGAATCCTCCGGCCCCCCTACCGGCGGCCGCGCCGCCCGGCGTACAATTCTCGTAATGCCGTCCATGAGGGGCCTCGGTGCCGCGCTGCTTTCGGTCTGCACGCTCCCTGCCCTGCTGGCCGGACCGGCCGCCGCGCAGGAGGCGCCGCCGTTCGATCCCAAGATCGACGTGCAGAACTTCGAGTACGCCATCGGCCCCAAGAGCTTCTTCACCGTCGAGGACGCCGACGTCAGCGTGGCCGGCCAGCTCGGGTTCGACGCCCTGGTCACGTTCCTGACCAACCCGTTCACCGTCTACAACGTCGACGAGAACGACATGATCGTGGGTGAGCGGACCGCGGTCATCAAGTCGGTCCTGGCCGGCGAGCTGTCGGGCTCGTACGGGGTGACCGACAAGCTCCAGGTCGGCGCGGCCCTGCCCCTCATCTTCACCATGAGCGGCGACGGGCTCGATCCGGCCACCGCCGGACCGGCCATGGAGCCGCTGCAGATCAGCGGCCTTGGCGACCTCCGCGTCGAGGGCAAGTTCGCGCTCTTGTCCGACGGCACGTTCCGCCTGGCCGCCGCGCTCGGCCTGACCCTGCCGTCGAGCGTGGGCTCGGGGCAGTCGCACTTCCTCGGCGACGACCTGCCTGCCTTCCGTGGCCGGATCGCGGCGCAGTGGTCGAGCCCCGACGGCCGGGTCACCGCCGGTGGCAACCTCGGCGTCATCCTGCGCAAGCCGCGCGAGATCTACGCCACCGAGGTGGGCCAGCAGTGGGCGTGGGGCGTGGGCGCCGCCTACCGCGTCACCGATCGCCTGGCCCTCATCGCCGAGAGCTTCGGCCGGGCTGGCCTGGCCTCGTTCAGCCTCGACCAGAGCCCGCTCGAGGTGACCGGCGGGCTGCGCATCACGGCCAGCCGCTCGCTGGTGGTGGTCGCCGGCGGCGGCGCCGGCGTGCTCGAGGGCCTGGGCTCGCCCGACGCCCGCATGTTCCTGTCGGTCGGGTACGCGCCCGACAGCCGCGACTCCGACGGTGACGGCCTGGCCAACGCGCGCGACAAGTGCCCGAGCGCGGCCGAGGACGCCGACGGCTTCGACGATCGGGACGGCTGCCCCGAGCTCGACAACGACGGTGACCGGCGCGACGACCGCGAGGACAAGTGCGTGAACGAGGCCGAGGACATCGACGGCTTCGACGATGACGATGGCTGCCCCGAGCTCGACAACGACGGCGACAAGCTGAGCGACCTCGACGACCGCTGCCCCAACGACGCCGAGGACGGCGCCCAGCCCGCGCCCACCGACGGCTGCCCGCTCGGCAAGGCCGACACCGACGGCGACAACAAGATGGACAACGTCGACGCCTGCGCCAACGACGCCGAGGACGAGGATGGGTTCGAGGACTGGGACGGCTGCCCCGACCTCGACCAGGACAACGACAACATCGCCGACGCCGACGACAAGTGCCCGGTGTGCACCGAGGACAAGGACGGGTTCGAGGACGACGACGGCTGCCCCGAGTTCGACAACGACAAGGACGGCGTGCCCGACAGCGCCGACAAGTGCCAGGGCCAGGCCGAGACGATCAACGGCGTGACCGACTTCGACGGCTGCCCCGACGCGGGTGGCCTCGAGCTGGCCCGCCTCGACGGCGACGTGCTGGCGGTCGACCGCGGGGTCAGCCTCGATCGCGGCGGCCTGAGCCGGGCCGGCGAGCTCATCGTCGACCAGGTCGCCCTCGTGATGCTGCAGCACCCCGAGGTCACCAGCTGGCTGGTGGCGGTGGCGGCGCCGAGCAAGGCCGACGCCGACACGCTGGGCGGGCTCATCCGGACCCGGCTGACCACACGCGGGGTCAGCGCCACCCTCGACGTCCTCGCCGCCGCCGGCGCGGCCCGCCTCGGCGCCCGCGTCCAGGACCGGGCCGAGCCCGACGCCGCCGTCGGGGTGTGTCCGACCGGCGCGGCGGTCACGCCACGCCCGGCGCCCGCGGCCCCGCCGGCGCCCTGACCAGCACACGCGCCAGCACGCCGCCGGATCAGCGGCGGCGCGCGTTGCCTCGACGACGTGCCGAGCGTCGATGGGAACGGCGGCGCCCGGCGCGCGGTGCGGGCCGCCGCCGCAGGCGGTTCAGGCCGCGCCGGTCGGGCCCGGGGCCTGGGTCACTTGCCGCTGCGCTTGAACACGAACAGGACGACCTCCTCGTCGTGGTCGTCCTGCGGGCTCTCGTCGCGGGTGACGCCGACCAGGTCCCAGCCCTTCTTGCCGAGCCGGTTGAGCTCCTTCTCGATGGCCTCGCCGTTGTCGCCGTGGCCCCAGCTCATCACCAGCGTCTTGTACTCGATGCTCTTCGCCATGCCCTGGTGATAAGGCATCGCCGCGCCGGCGGTCAACCCGGGGGGCCGCCGACCTGGGGCCCCGGGAGTGCCGCCGGTCCCCTGTGACGGCCCCGTCGCAGGGTCAGTTGGCCTTGATCACCCGGGGCGCGGCGCCGGCGGCGAGCTCGAGCACCTCGGTCGGGCCGCCGTAGGCGCGCGCCATCCCGGTGTCGATCCGCCACAACCGGCCATCACAGGCGCTGCTCACCCCGCGCGGCTGGGGCGTGTGCCCGACCACCAGGCGGGCGGCGCCGAGGTCCGCCAGCGCACGCGCCACCACCTCGCAGTCGACCGGATCGCCGCCATAGATCCGGGTCCAGACCGGGCCGTCCTGGGCCACCAGCGCCGCCGGGGGCGGCGAGCCGGGCGCCGGGGCGGCCAGCCAGCAGCGGTTGTCGCGGTTGACCTCGTCGACCACCGCGGGCTGAGCCCAGCGCCCGGCCGGGCCGGCGTGCGAGAACACCGTGTCGCCGACGACGAGCACCGTGTTCTGGCCGGCCATGACCCGCGCGTACGGCCCGCCCGGAGCCAGCGCCACGAAGCGCGCCGCGGCCACGGTCGGCACCTCGGCCGGCGCCGGCGGCAGGCCCGGCACGTCGGCGAAGTCGGCGAAGCCACCCGGCGTGACGTAGCGAAAGTCGGCCGCGCCGTTCATCAGCTCGTGGTTGCCGAGCAGCCACAGGAAGCGCCCCCCCGCCGCGGCCGCCTCCCGCTCCAGCCGCTCGAACAGATCGAGGATGGCCTGCTCGTCGTCGCCGCGGTCGAGCACGTCGCCGGTCTGGACCAGGACCAGCGCGCCGCCGACCCAGCGGTCGTGGTCGTCGATGGCGCCGGCCGCGCGCAGCGCCCGCCGGGTCGCCGCCAGATCGCCGTGGACGTCGCCGATCGCCACCAGCCGCGCCGGCGCCGGCAGCCGCGCCGGCACCTCGTCGAGCGCACACCGAGGGCTGGCCGGGCCGCTCGTCGCCGCCGGCGCCGCCGCGACCGCAGCCGGCGCGGCCGCCGGGCTGGCGCGGTCCAGCGCGGCCATCGCCCCGGCGTCGCCGCGCCCCGACGGCGCCGCCGGCCGTCGATCCGAGCGGTCGCGACCACAGCCGGTCACCACCAGCGCTGCGGCGCCGATCGCCACGGCCGCGGTCGCCGCGCGTGCTGGGCCTGGCCCGCTCATGGCACGTGGTTCGAGAACAGCGCGACCACGACGGTGATGTTGTCATCCCCCCCGCGCTGGTTGGCCGCATCGACGAGGAGCTGCGGCAGCTTGCGGTACCAGGTGGTGGCGACCAGGCGCTCGAGCTCGAGGCCATCGATGTAGTTCGACATGCCATCGCTGCACAGGACCAGGCAGTCACCCGGCTCGACCACCAGGCTCCGGGTGTCGACGTCGATCTGCCGCTCGAACCCGATCGAGCGGGTGATGACGTGGCGAAAGCGCGACTCCTTGGCCTCGGCCTCGGTCATGGCGCCAGTCCGGACCTGCTCGGCGATCCAGGTGTGGTCGTCGGTCAGCTGGCGCAGGGCGCCGTCGCGGAACAGGTAGCACCGGCTGTCGCCGGCGTGGATCAGGTGCAGCTTGTCGCCGTCGTACAGGGCCGCGGTCAGGGTGGTGCCCATGCCACTGAGCGTGGGGTCACCGAGCGAGGCCTGGTACACCGCCGCGCCGGCGTCGGCCGCCGCGGTCCGGAGCAGCCGCAGGGTCGATGGGATCGCCGCCGCCGCCGCGGCCGGTCCGTCCAGCATCGGATCGACGGCCTCCATCGGCTCGGTCACCCGCGCCGCCGCGGCCGACAGCGTCGCCACCGCCGGATCGGTGTCGCCGTCCGCGAAGGAGGCGCCGCGCTTCTCGAGCGGGGTGCGGATGCGCCGCGCCAGCACGTCGAGAGCGAGCCGGCTGGCGATCGCGCCGCCCTGATGGCCACCCATGCCGTCGGCGACGGCGACCAGGCCCAGCCCGGGCTCGACCAGGAGCGCGTCCTCGTTGCGCTCCCGCCGCCGCCCGGGGTCGGTCGCTGACCACACCGACATCCGCACCGTCAGGCCTCGGCTGCCCGTTCGCTCAGCGTGCCGTCCTCGCACCGGAGCAGCTTGCCCTTACCCTCGACCCGGGTCAGCAGGTTGACCGGCCGGCTCCACACCTTCCACAGGTTGCGCAGCGTGTCGCGGCCCTGGGCCAGGTCGAGGTCGACGCCGTCGTGGGCGTGCTTGAGCAGCAGCTCGCCCCGGTTCTCGAAGTTGGCGTCCTCCACGTACAGGAACGGCTGGCCGCGGTTGGTCAGGCTGCGCAGGAGCTGCTCCTTCACCTTCTTGAAGTCGCGGCTCATGATCTCCCAGCTACCGGACCGCTCGGAGAACCCGAAGCTGTAGAACTTCTGCTCGAGGCAGAACTCGAGCGTGAAGAACTCGTCGAGGAAGGTGATGTCGTTGTACAGCTTGCGCACCTCGAACAGCTTCTTCTTGCCGAGGCCGAGCCGGCGGTCCCACGTCCGCTTGTGCTCGATCGAGTCGCACTCCTCCCACTCCTTGCCGAACTGGCCGCGGTTCCAGCGCTCCTCGATGTTGCGGAACAGCTCGACCCCGAGCTTGTACGGGTTGAGCCGGCCGGGCGCGGTGGCGAGGATACCGGCGCAGGCGTCGGCGTAGTCGATGATCTCGGACGCGTCGAGCGCGCCCTCGGTCATGAGCTTGGAGTGCCAGTACGTGGCCCAGCCCTCGTTCATGATCTTGGTCATGCCCTGCGGCGCGAAGTAGTAGGCCTCGTCGCGCACGATCTCGAGCACGTCACGCTGCCACGGCTCGAGCGGGGCGTGGTGCAAGAGGAACAGCAGCACGTCGCGCTGCGGCTCCTCGGGGAAGCGCCCCTTGGCCTTCTTGCGCTCGTCCTCCTTCTTCTTGCGCTGCGCCTCGAGGAACTCGGGCGGGTTGATGAAGCGGTCCATGTACTGCTTGGCGCGCAGCCGCGGCACCTCGTCCTGTCGCTCGTCCTCCTCGGCACCGTCGCGCTTGCGCTCGTCACGCGTGCGCACGATGAACGGCGACATCGGGTCGATCAGGTTCTCCAGCGACAGGCACACGTCGATGAAGTTCTCGACCTCCTCCTGGCCGTGCCGCTCCATGTGCCGCCGGACCCGGGCAGCGTGGTTGGCCATGCCGTCGATCATCTTGCGGTTGGTCTTGGAGAAGAAGTAGTTGTGCTTGAAGAAGTCGACGTGGGCGCACACGTGCGCCATCACCGTCTTCTGATCGACCAGCGAGTTGCCCTCGAGCAGGTACGCGTACGACGGGTTGGTGTTGATCACCATCTCGTAGATCTTCGACAGGCCCCACTCGTAGCTCTTCGACAGCTGCTCGTAGTCCATGCCGAACCGCCAGTGCGGGTACCGGGTCGGGAAGCCCCCGTAGGCGGCGACCTCGTTCATGGTCTTGTAGTCGAGCACCTCGTACAGGATCGGGAAGAAGTCGAGGCCTTGGCTGCGGGCCCGGGTCTCGATGTCGACCTGCAGATCGAGCAGGTGGGCTGGCAGGGCGTGGACGCGCATCACCGGCCCTTCCCCAGGAAGTCCTTGATCGAGTCCATGATCGCGTCCTTGCCCTTGATCTCCGAGGTCACCATCCGCTCGTCGTCGGCGAAGTGCTCGCCCAGGTCCTTGATGAACTGGCCCGACCCGTACGGCGACTCGACCTGGCCGTAGCCGAACTGGTTGACCGCCGGCAGGACGTGGTTCTTGAGCAGCTCGACGCAGGCGTGGGTGTCGTCGACCGACCAGTTGTCGCCGTCGGAGAAGTGGAACGGGTAGATGTTCCACCGGTCCGACGGATACTCGTCGTCGATCATCTTGGCGCACAGCTTGTACGCGCTCGAGATCATCGTCCCGCCCGACTCGCGCGTGCGGAAGAAGGTGTCGCGATCGACCTCCTTGGCCATCGCGTCGTGGATGATGTAGCGGCTCTCGATGCCGTGGTACTGCGAGCGCAGCCAGGTGTCGATCCAGAAGCTCTCGATCCGGACGATCTCCTTCTGCTCGTCGCCCATCGAGCCCGACACGTCCATCATGTAGATGATGACCGCGTTGGACTGCGGCAGCGGCTCGCTCCGCCACGACCGGTAGCGCTTGTCGTCGCGCACCGGCACGATGACCGGGTTGGCCGGGTCGTACGTGCCCATCGAGATCTGGCGGCGCAGGGCCTGGCGGTAGGTCCGCTTGAAGTGGCGCAGCGACTCCGGGCCGGTCGAGCGGATGCCGGAGTACTTGTCCTTCCAGGCGACGATCTTCTCGGTGCCCTTGGGCTGGATCTTGGGCAGCTCGAGCTCCTCGCCCATGATCTCGGCCAGCTCCTGCAGGCTGACCTCGAGATCGGTCATGTGCTCGCCCGGCCGGTCGCCGGCCTCGCCCTGCCCGGGCTGCTCCTGCCCGTCGCCGAGCGACTGGCCGACGTCACCCTCGCCCTGGCCGACCCCGCCCTGCTGCTTGTCGCCGAACTTGAAGCGCGGGATGTCGACCTGCGGCAGCGGCACCGACACCGTGTCCTTGCCGCGCCGGGCGATCATCTCGCCCTGCGAGATGTACTTGCGCAGGTTCTGCTTGATCTTGCCGCGGATGATCTGCCGGAACCGTCCGTGGTCGAGGTCGATCTTCTGGCTCACGTCGACCTCCTCACAGCACCACGTCCGCGCTCTCGCCGCGCTCGTTGACGAAGCACAGCCGGCCGCCTTGCCGCTTGGTCCGGGCCACCAGGTCGAGCAACCCGAGCGCACGCGACATGACGCCGGCGTAGTCGTCGGTCTCGAGCTCGAGGCACAGCCGGGCCAGCAGCTCGGCCAGGGTGCGGTTGAGCTCGATCGTGACCGGACCGACTCCCTGCGGGTCCATCAAGACTTGACGTCTCCTCGGGCGAAGATCGACGCCACGAAGTTGAGGACGTCGGTGGCCGACACCTCGTCGTAGCCGAAGTTCTTGATGAGGCGCTGCTTGACCACGTCGATCTTGGCCTGGGTCTCGCGATCGACCACGTTGGACACCAGCGAGGTCAGCTTGATCGAGTCCTTCTGGTCCTCGAACAGCTTGGCCTCGAGCGCCTTGTGCAGCCGCTCGTTCGACTTGTAGTTGAAGGTCCGGCCCTCGATCGCGAGGTAGCCGATGTGGTTCATGATCTCGCGCCGGAAGTCGTCCTTGCGGCTGTCGGGGATGTCGATCTTGTCCTCGATCGACCGCATCAGCCGCTCGTCCGGCTCCTCGTCCTGCCCGGTGTACGGGTTCTTGACCTTCTCGCGCTGGCTGTACGCCTTGATGTTGTCGATGTAGTTGGCGCACAGCTTGGCGATGAGGTCCTCGTCGGCGCTGATCGCCCGCTGCACCTCGTTCTTGACGATGTCCTCGTACTCCTGCTTGACCACGCTGAGCAGCTCGCCGTAGCGCTTGCGCTGCTCCTCGCTCGAGATGAGGGAGTGGCTCTTGAGGCCGCCCTCGAGCTCGTTGAGGACCATGAACGGGTTGATCGCCCCGTCGGCCTTGTCCGACACCAGCGCGTTGGCGATCTTGTCCTGGATGTAGCGCGGCGAGATGCCGTCGAGGCCCTCGCGGTAGGCCTCCTTGCGCAGCTCCTTGATGTTGTCCTGGGTGAAGCCGGGCAGCGTCTTGCCGTCGTACAGCTTGGCCTTCTGCAGCGCCGACAGGCTGTGCTTCTTGGGCTCCTCGAGCCGGGTCAGCACCGCCCACAACGCGGCCACGTACAGGGTGTGCGGCGCGACGTGCTTGCCGACCCGCTCGGTCGTGAAGTCCTTGGCGTAGATCCGCACCTCCTCGGTGACCCGGGTGATGTACGGGATGTCGACCTTGACCGTGCGGTCGCGCAGCGCCTCCATGAACTCGTTCGACAGCAGCTTCTTGTACTCGGCCTCGTTGGTGTGGCCGATGATGACCTCGTCGATGTCGGTCTGCGCGAACTTCTTCGGTTTGATCTTGCGCTCCTGGGTCGCGCCGAGCAGGTCGTACAGGAAGGCGACGTCGAGCTTGAGGATCTCGACGAACTCGACGATGCCGCGGTTGGCGATGTTGAACTCGCCGTCGAAGTTGAACGCGCGCGGATCGGAGTCGGCGCCGAACACGGCGATCTTGCGGTAGTTGATGTCGCCGGTCAGCTCGGTCGAGTCCTGGTTCTTCTCGTCCTTGGGCTGGAACGTGCCGATGCCGACGCGATCCTGCTCGGACAGCACCATGCGCCTCACCCGGACGTGGCCCATGACCTTGGCGAAGTCACCCTCGTAGTGCTTCATCAGCTCCTTGAAGATGAGCCGGCAGGCCGGGTTGACGTCGCCGTCGATCTTGACCTTGAAGTCGTCGTTGCCCAGCCGCAGCTTCTTGATGGTCTCGGGCCGCCACGCCGCCGGGATGAGCCGGAGCGGGTCGTCGTGCATGGGCGACGGGAAGGTCTCGGCGCCGCCGGCCAGCTCCGACAGCGGCCCCGGCAGGTGCCAGTAGTACGTGTACAGCGCGCCGTCGGGCGTGCGCGAGTACTCCTCGATGCCGCGCTTGAGCATGCGGACGATGGTCGACTTGGCCGAGCCGACCGGGCCGTGCAAGAGGATGATGCGGCGCTCGGTGCCGTAGCCCTGGGCCGCGCTCTTGAGCACGTTCATCAGCCGCATGAGCGGGACGTCGAGCCCGAACACCGCGTCGCGCCCGCCGTGCTGGTCGTCGCGGAAGAACTTGTAGCGGACCAGCTTCTTCTTGTTGTCGATGTACTCCTCGACGCCGTGCGACAGCACCATGTCGTACAGGCGCTGGTACGCGTTGCGGGTGATCTGCGGCGTCTTGCGCGCGATCTCCAGGTACTCCTCGAAGCTGCCCTCCCAGGACAGCTCCTTGTAGGTCGCGTAGTTCTGCAGCTCGGCGATCTGTCCGACCAGGCTCATGCCCGCAGGGTACCACGGCCCCCGCGGCGGCAAGCCGGCGCGGCGAGGCGCAATACGGGACGGGCCCCGGGCCGCTCCGGGCGTGCCGCGCCGCCGGTCAGAGGCTGACGCCGTCGGCCAGCGCGTCGGCGTCCTCGCGCTCGCCGTCGTCGAGGCTGCCGTCGTCGTCGCCGTCGAGGTACAGCTTGGCCCCGTCGTCGATGTTGTCCTCGACCACGTCGAGCAGGCCGTCGTTGCTGCCGGGCTCGACGCGGATCACGCCGTCGCCGCCGACCACCGCGGCGTCGAGATCGACCCCGCTGAGCCAGGCCATCAGGTCGACGCCCAGGAACAGCCGCCGCGCCCCTTCGTCGATGGCGAAGGTGCCGGCGCGCGCGCGCAGCTCGAGCCGGTCGCCGCGCTCGGACCGGATCACGAAGCGGGTGCCGTCGGCCCGGCTGCCGGCGAGGTGGATCGCCGCCCCGGCCACGTCCGGCGGCGCGCCAGCCGGCGCCGCGTCCGGGGCGTCCCAGCGCAGCCGCATCCGGCAGAACCGCATCCCGCCGATGGGCAGGCCCTGCAGCGGCGCCGGCACCACCGGAGCGAGCAGGTCGACGGCGACCTGGACCGGGACCTCGACGTCGCTCTCCTCGAGGCCGCACGTGCCCTCGGGCTGGAAGTCGAGCCGGCTCAGCACGACCCAGGCCGCGTCGATCTCGACCAGGCCATTGGCGCGCGGCGCCGCGGCCGACGTGGTGCGATAGCCGGTGACGCCGAGGTCGACCGGGTTGCCGACGTCGGTGCCGCCGCTGCAGCCGGGTGCGCTGGCGCCGGCCAGCACGCCGACGGCGACCAGGCGACAGGCGCGGACACGAGGCGAGGTCGAGGGGGTCATGGCTGCTCCTTGGGCCGCGGCCGGCGGGGGCCGGAAGGTGGGTCGTCGCCGGCGGCGGGTTCGTTCACGACCGCCAGCGGGAAGAGCTGGAAGTTGACCTGGATCACCCGATCGGGCGCGGTCTCGCGCCCCGACAGCTCGAGCAGCTCGCTGCGCAGGGCGTGGATCTTGTCCTTGAACAGCTGGAAGGTCGTGTGCGACAGCGCCACCGTCAGGCCCGAGATCTCGCGCTCGCTCCGATCGACCAGCTCGATGGCCTCGGCCGCGCGCTGCATCATCTGCCGGTGGAAGTTGCCGACCGCGAGCGACCGCACCTCGGGGCCGGTCGACAGCAGCGGCTCGCTCTGCGCCAGCCGGCCGTCCTCGCCGCGCACGACGAAGCCGAGGCCGAGCAAGAGCTCGAGCGCCGACGCGGCCTGGGCCGCGGTGATCGCCGGCCGCAGCTGCTGCGCGATCCACTCCGGGTCGTCGCGGAACGTCGGCAACGCGACCAGCTCGCGGATGGCGGGGTTCCACCAGCGCGACAGGTAGTCGAACTGGTGCCGCTCGAGCGCGCGGACCCGGCGGTGCCCCTGGTAGGACGACAGCCGGTCCCAGGCCCGGTTCTTGTCGGCCGCGGTGTCGGCTTGCTCGAAGTCGACCAGCTCGTAGAAGAACGACGCCTCGCGCCCGCTCAGGCCGAGCGCGGTGGCGAAGGCCTGGGCGCCGCGCGACGACAGGTTGCGCTTGCCGTCCATCACCAGCTTGAGGAAGTTGGGCGACGACAGCCCGGCCTTGCGCGAGAACCAGCGGAACGAGAAGCCGCGCTGGTTCTGCTTGAGGTTGACGTACGCATCACGCAGGAACGCGCGGTAGCTCAGGTACGAGAAGACGTCGATGGCCAGGGCCCGCGGCACCCCGCCAGGATAGGCGACCCAGGTCGGGCTGGGCAGCCCATCTGTCACAAATCCGTACACTGACAGAATACCTGTGTGTTCGTGTAATATATTGGTTTTGCTTGCTATTCTGCACCGGATCGGCGTATGGTTGGCAACAGAGCCTATGCTCGAAGAATACGGAGGCGACATGCAGCGAAGCACCTGTTCTGGACTCCTCGCGACCAGCCTTTGTGTGGCCCTGGCGGCGTGCGGCGGGGACGGCGGCGGGCCGCTGTCCCCGGGCGTCGGTGACGACGTCGGCGGCGGGACCCAGACCCTGTCCATCGATGCGGACCTCAACGCCGAGGCGATCGTCAGCAACAGCACCGATCCCTCGCAGTACACCACCAGCTTCAGCGTCCGCCTGACCAAGGCCGGCGCCGCGGTCACCGCTGGCACGGTGACGATCACCTCCCTCGGCGGCTCGGTCGACCTGGTGTACGACCCGGCGCGCGACAACGGGCGCTGGGTCGGGCAGCAGAACGGCTACCACGAGGCCTACCAGGTCGACGTCGAGTCGGGCACCGACACCATCGACGGCGTCGTCGTCGATGGACCGGACCTGCACACGATCACCTCGCCCACGCCCGGGGCCACGGTCGACGCGACCATGCCGCTGGTGGTGGCGTGGTCGTCGGACGAGCCAGCCGACAGCGCGACCATCGAGACCAAGGAGACCGATCCGGTCACCATCCCCGACAGCGGCACCTACTCGCTGCCGGCCGGGGCGCTCAAGTCCAAGCCCGACCAGACCGAGACCGAGGAGCTCGAGCTGCGCCGGTTCGACGTCGTCGTCCCGGCCGGCGCCGTCGCCGGCTCGACCGTGCGCGTGCGCATCCGTAACCGCATCGATCTCGTCGTCATGCCGACCGGGGCCTAGCAGGGCAGAGGAACGCCGCGCAGCGGCGTTCCTCGCGCCCGTGCCCGTGCCCGTGCCCGTGCCCGTGCCCGATCGCTCGGGCGGCGATCCTCGACCTCCTCGACCGCCGCAAGGCCGTCGTCGTCGCCGCCACCGTCCTGGCAACCCGCGAGTCGTCGCACGCTGGCTGGTCTGGCCGGAGCCTGAACGCCCAGATTCGGGCACGGGCACGGGCACGGGCACGGGGCGTTTGTCAGCGCCCTGCGAGCAGCTACGGCTGGCTCTTGACGTAAGCCTCGACCGCCTTGCGGTGGTCGGCCAGCGTGCGCGAGAAGGTGTGCTCGGTCGCGCTGCGGGCGACGAAGTAGAAGTAGTTCGAGCCGTCGGGCTTCATCGCCGCCTCGAGCGAGGCCCGGCTCGGGTTGCTGATGGGCCCGGGCGGCAGGCCGGCGTGCTGGTAGGTGTTGTACGGGTTGTCGGCGTCGTCGAGCTGGGCCCGCCGCAGCCGATTGCTGCCGTACGGTTGCCCGGCGATCATGCGCTCGAAGATGCCGTCGGGCTCCCACGCCTTGCAGCCGGCCGAGCGCACCTCGGGCACGGTGCAGCCGTAGCGGATGGTCGGGTCGGTCTCGAGCCGCTTGGGGTTGAAGTCGGGCGAGGTCAGCCGGTTGATGAAGACCTGGGCGATACGCGGGCGCTCGCCCTGGCTGACCGCCTCCTTCTCGACGATGGAGGCGAGGATGAGGACGTCGCGATCGGACCAGCCGAGCCGCTCCTTGAGCCGGGCCAGCGACTTGCCGTTGGCGCTGGCGATCTGGTTCCACACCGCGCGGTGGCGCTCGATCAGCCGCTCGAGCACGCGGGCCGGCTGCTCGCCGACGCGGAACTCGTAGGTGTCGGGGAACAGCGCGCCCTCGACGCTGTCGCCGGCCAGGCCGTGCGCGGCCAGGAACTCGGCGTCACGCGCCAGCGCGAGCAACCCCCGCGCCGGCGCGACCCGGGCCCGCTCGAGCGCGGCGAAGTACTCGAGCATGTTGTTGCCCGGCACCAGGGTCACGCTGGTGGTCTCGTCCTTGACCCCCTTCATCAGGGTGTCGAGCAGCACCTTGGGCGTCAGATCGTCGCGCAGGGCGTACCGCCCAGGCTTGACCTTGCTGGTGGCGCCGCGCCACATCGCGTACCACTTGAACCAGCGCGGCCGGGCCACCACCTTGGCGCGCCCGAGCTCGGCCAGCACCGCCGCGAACTTCATGCCTGGCTTGATCTCGACCTCGACGACCTTGCCCGCCCCCGGCTGCGCCGTGTCGGGGTAGTCGAGCGCGACGCCGCGCACGTAGAGCCCGGCGGCGGCGAGGACGATCAGGGTCGCCAGCACCACGCCCGCAGCGATCCGGAACGAACGGCTGGCCATCTACGTCTCCTTTACGACGGCGGCCGGGCCGCGTCGAGCCACGACTGCAGGATGATCGCCGCCGCCTGCTGGTCGATGACCGCCTTGCGCCGGGCCCGCGACACGTCCCCGGCGATGAGCACGCGCTCGGCCTCGGCGGTCGAGAACCGCTCGTCCTGCTCGTGGATCACCAGCGCCGGCCGGGCCTGCCGCAGCGCGCCCAGCAGCAGGCGGACCCGGCGCGCCGCCACCCCCTCCCGGCCCGACAGCTCGAACGGCATCCCGACCACCACGCAGGCGGCCTCGAGGCGATCGACCTCGGCCAGCACGTGGGCGACGTCGGCGCTCAGGCCGCGGCGCTGCCAGACGCCGACCGGGTGGGCCGCGATCCCCACCTCGTCGGTCACCGCCTTGCCGATGGTCTTGCTGCCGATGTCCAACCCGAGGGCGCGCACCCCAGGCTTTTACCTCAGGGCCCCACCCTCGGTGCCAACCTGGCGAGCCGACCAGCCAGAGAATCCACGAGTTGTCGGCAAATCTGGCAACACCAGTAGCCACCTGGACACGGTCCCGCCTCGTAACTCCGCGAAGGCGCGCAAACGATCTGGGCGTCCTGAGCTGGCCCGACGCTTGCTCTGTTTCTGGTCAGAACCAGCCCGCAACCATCGCCCCCCTCGGCGCATCCACAGGAATGAGCCCCGAGCCGCACCGGTTGCCCCCACGAAAGGATCCCACGCGCGACACGGCAGGAGAACGTTTCGACTTGGTGACGCGTAGTCCCCTCCCCCTCATCACTACGCGTTACTTGAGGCAATAAGTACTCTGTCGCGATCTGCGCCCGGCGCTACCTCGTCCCCCCGAGGTAGCGCCTTTGTCTTTTTCGGTCCAGCGGCCGGCCGTGTAGAGTCCGGCCGTGACCAGCCCGCCGCGGACCTTCGCCACCCGCCCGCCTCGCCTCCGCCTGGGCGACACCATCGGCGTGTGTGCCCCGGCCGGGCCGGTGCTGGCGCGCCGGCTCGGGCCTGGCCTGGCGCTGCTGGGCCAGCACTTCGCGATCCGGCTCGGCCCGCTGGTGGCGGCGGCGATGGCCAACCCCGACCGCGCGCCGGGCCGTCCCGACCAGCAGGCTGGCTACCTCGCCGGCGACGACGCCGCCCGCGCCGCCGAGCTCAACGCGCTGCTGCGCGATCCCGACGTGCGGGCGATCATCGTCGCCCGCGGCGGCTACGGGCTGACCCGCCTCCTGCCCGCGCTCGACGGTGCCGCCCTCGCGGCCGACCCCAAGCCGCTGATCGGGTTCTCCGACGCCACCGCGCTGCTGGCCTGGGCGCTCCACCACGGCGTGTGCGGGATCCATGGCCCGGTCGTGACCCAGCTGGCCACCCTCCCGGAGGAGGACGGCGCCGCGCTGATCGCGGCGTTGACCCGGGCCGAACCCGGCCCGCCGTGGCAGGCGCTGACCCAGGTCGGCCTCGACGCCTCGGCCAGGCCTGGCCTGCTCGCCGGCATGCTCATCCCCGGCAACCTGATCGTCACCTGCAGCCTGGTCGGCACGCCGTGGCAGCTGCCGGGCGTCGACGTCATCGGCCTGCTCGAGGAGGTCGGCGAGCGGCCCTACGCCATCGATCGGTGCCTGACCCAGCTGGCCCTGGCCGGCCGCCTGCGCTGGCACGGCGCCGTCGTGGGTGACCTGACCCGTTGCACCGATCCGCCCCACGTCGCCGGCGCCACCGACGATCCAGCGCCGGCCCACGTGGTGGTGAGCGAGCGCCTCGCCGCCGCCGGTGTGCCCGGGCTGGCCGGCGCGCCGGTCGGGCACGGCGCGCGCAACCGCGCCGTCCCCTTCGCCGGCCAGGTCGCGCTCGACCTCCGGCGCGGCCAGCTCGAGTTCCTCGACGCCGCCGTGGCCTGAGGCCCAGCAGGATGCTGACGAAGCATCCTGCCACTCGCTCAGGCCTCATCGCGGCGGGGCACCGTCATCGCGCGCGTGGAGGACGTGGAGGGCGGCGGTCCAGCAGCTCGGCCGGGTCGATCGGCCCGCCGGCGCGGAGCCAGCCCTCGCGCGCGAGCCAGGTCTTCG
The DNA here is from genome assembly GCA_018058095.1 of Kofleriaceae bacterium. Taxonomy (GTDB): domain Bacteria; phylum Myxococcota_A; class Polyangia; order Haliangiales; family Haliangiaceae; genus JABFXX01. The sequence continues at coordinate 285 of JAGPCO010000081.1, read as the reverse complement.
GAGCGCTCAACGGGGAGCCCGCGGGAGGCGGCGACCCGTCGATGACCCAGACACCCGACTTCGTCGGGTGCCATCGACCCGACGACCAGCGGTCGGGCTCGAAGAAGCGCAGGCGCTGGCGTAGCTGGCCGCGATTCGCCTGCCAATCCCGGATGGAATGACTCACGTGGTTGAACAGGACGTAGCGCAGGGTGTTGCGCATCTGCGTCGGTGAGGTGACCGGGCGGGCGTGGTAGCGGTCGGCGAAGACCCGGCCACGGCGGCCGAAGGCCTTGTTCCAGCCGC
>JAGPCO010000181.1 GCA_018058095.1 Kofleriaceae bacterium | reverse complement strand
CGTCAGCGAACGTCGGGCCATCCCCAGGTTGGATCACGATGGCCCTCGCCTGTCTACGGCCAGAGATGTGTCGGATCATCAGCGGGGGGACCGCTGTGGGCAGGCGCCGCCATCGGGGCTGGCGTGCACTCACGCCCGGCTTGGCCGGGCGCCTGTCCACAGCGCGAGGCCGAAGGCCGACCCCGGGGCGATCCGGAGTCGCTACGGAGTCGGACTCCTAGCCTGCCAGGGCGGCGCCGTCAGCGTCGCCAGACCGCGCGGCCGGCGAAGCGGGCGTCCTCGCCCAGGCGGTCGGCGATGCGCAGCAGCTGGTTGTACTTGGCGACCCGGTCCGAGCGCGACGCCGACCCGGTCTTGATCTGACCGGCGTTGGTGGCCACCGCCAGGTCGGCGATGAAGGCGTCCTCGCTCTCGCCCGAGCGGTGCGAGATGATCGCGGTGTAGCGGGCGTGCTGGGCCGTGCGCACCGCGTCGAGCGTCTCGGTCAGCGAGCCGATCTGGTTGACCTTGACCAGGATCGAGTTGGCGATGCCGCCGTCGATGCCGCGGCGCAGGCGCGCGGTCTGGGTCACGAACAGGTCGTCGCCGACCAGCTGGCACGACCGGCCGAGCTTGTCGGTCAGGAGCTTCCAGCCGGCCCAGTCGTCCTCGGCCAGCCCGTCCTCGATCGACACCAGCGGGTACTTGCTGGCCCAGCCGGCGTACAGGTCGACCATCTCGGCCGCGCTGCGCGCCTTGCCCTCGTACTGGTAGGTCCCGGCCTTCTTGTCGAAGAACTCCGAGGCGGCGACGTCGAGGGCGACGAAGATCTGCTCGCCCGCCTTGTAGCCGGCGGCGGCGATGGCCTCGAGGATGAAGCCGATGGCCTCGTCGGCGGTGCCGATGGCCGGGGCGAAGCCGCCCTCGTCGCCGACGTTGGTCGCCTTGCCGGCCTTGTGCAGCAGCTTCTTGAGGTGGTGAAACACCTCGACCCCGGCGCGCAGGGCGTCGCCGAACTGATCGAACCCGGCAGGCGCGATCATGAACTCCTGGATGTCGAGCGCGTTGTCGGCGTGGGCGCCGCCGTTGATGATGTTCATCAGCGGCACCGGCAGGGTGACCGCGCCGACGCCGCCGAGGTAGCGGTACAGCGGCAGCTCGTGCGCCTCGGCCGCGGCCCGGGCCACCGCCATCGACACGGCGAGGATGGCGTTGGCGCCCAGGTTCGACTTGGTGGTGGTGCCGTCGAGCTCGATCAGGGTGCGGTCGACCCCGGCCTGGTCGCTGGCGTCGAGGCCGACGATGGCCGGAGCGATGAGGTCGCGCACGTGGCGGACCGCCTTGTCGACGCCCTTGCCGAGGTAGCGGCCGGCGTCGCCGTCGCGCAGCTCGAGCGCCTCGTGCTCGCCGGTCGACGCGCCGGACGGGACGATGGCCCGGCCCAGCACGCCGCCGTCGAGCCCGACCTCGGCCTCGACGGTCGGGTTGCCACGAGAATCGAGCACCTCACGGGCGTGGACGAAGACGATCTCGGTCATGCGCGGGTTGTACACGAACCCGGCCGGGGCCGACCACCGACCACCGGCGCGAAACCAGATCGGCCAGGCCGGCGGCGCCGGCGCGGCAGGGACACCGCCCGGCGTGCTAGACCCGTGGCCATGCGCCGCCCCGCCTGCCTCTCGCTCACGTCCCTCGCCGTGCTCGCCGGGCTGGCCCTGGTCGCCTGCGGCGGTCACCCGCCGTGCCCGGCCGACCCGACCCGCGCCGAGGGCGGCGCGACCGGCGCGGACGCCGACGACCCCGCCCCGGTGCTGCGGGTGGTCGAGCAGTGGCGCCAGGGCTACGAGGTGCGCAGCGTCGACGCGCTGGCCGCGGTCTACCTCGACAGCAAGAACCTGACGGTGGTCGATCAGGGCGCGGCGACGCGCGGCTGGGACGCGGTGCGCGCCGGCCTGACCGAGCGCCTGGGCCGGGCCAAGCAGGTCTACCTGCGCCTGACCGAGACCGCGGTCGACCTGCGCGCCGGCACCGCCATCGTCGTCGGCAAGCTGACCCGCGAGGTGTCCGACGGCGTGACCTCGGTCAGCGAGGCCGGGACCTTGACCCTGACGCTGATCGGGCAGGGCGCCGACTGGCGCATCGTCGCCGAGCACTTCTCGTACGGCGCGCGCTGAGGTCGGCGGTCGTGCCCAGCCGCGCCGCCGCGTCGTCAGCTCCACCGGACTCGCCCGCGGCCGCGCGTGGGCCGGACATCGGCGTCGCCCTGCTCGGGCTCGGCAACGTCGGCGCCGGGGTCATCACCCTGCTGGCCGAGAACGCCGCCGCCATCGAGGCGCGTCTCGGCGCGCGCCTGGTCGTGCGCGCGGTCGCGGTGCGGGCGCGCGACAAGAAGCGCCTGGTCGACGTCGACCCGGCGCTGCTGAGCACCGACGTGATCGGCACCGCGCGCCGGGCCGACGTCGACGTGGTGTGTGAGCTCATCGGCGGCACCGACGCCGCCCGCACCGCCGTGCTGGCGGCGATCCGCGCCGGCAAGCACGTGGTGACCGCCAACAAGGCGTTGCTGGCCGAGCGCGGCGCGGAGGTGTTCGCCGCGGCCGAGCACCACCAGGTCGACGTCTACTACGAGGCCGCGGTGTGCGGCGGGGTCCCGGTCATCCGCGTGCTGCGCGAGGGCCTGGCGTCGGATCGGATCGAGCACCTGGTCGGCATCGTCAACGGGACCTCCAACTACATCCTGTCGACCATGGCCGCGGCCGGGCGCGACTTCGCGGCCGTGCTGCGCGAGGCCCAGCAGCTCGGCTACGCCGAGGCCGATCCGACGCTCGACGTCGGCGGCGGCGACGCCGCCCACAAGCTGGCCATCCTGGTCATGCTGTGTTTCGGCGCCCTGGTCGACCCGGCGGCGATCCTGACCGAGGGTATCGACCAGGTCGACGCCGTCGACATCGCCTACGCCGGCAAGCTCGGCTACGTCATCAAGCCGCTGGCGCTGGCGCGCGATCACGGCCACGCCATCGAGGCCCGGGTCCACCCGACCCTGGTGCCGGCGCACTGGCTGCTGGCCGACGTGCCGGGCGCCAAGAACGCGCTGTACGTCCACAGCCGGGCGCTCGGCTCGTCGATGTACTACGGCGCTGGCGCCGGCATGTTGCCGACCGCGGTGGCCGTCGTCTCGGACCTGATCGAGATCGCCCGCAACATCACCGCCCGCGCCGCCGGGGCGCCGCCCATGCGGCGGCACCAGGCCGCGGCCGGGCGGCCGCTCCTGCCAGCGCGCGAGATCCGCTCGCGCTACTACCTGCGCTTCGCGGTGGCCGATCGCCCCGGTGTGCTCGGTCAGCTGATGACCGTGCTCGGCGCGCACCACACCTCGGTGGCCCAGGTCATCCAGGAGGAGGCCGAGCCAGGGCCGGGCGGCGCCGCTCCGACCGCGCGGGTCGTGGTCATCACCCACGAGGCGCAGGAGGGGCAGGTGCGGGCGGCGCTGGCCGAGATCGACGCGCTGCCGGCGGTGATGGCGCCGACCCGGGTCCTGCGTATCGCCGCCGCGGCCGTGGCCGCCGGGGAGGAGTCGGCATGATCCACCAGATCCGCGTCATCTTCGGCGACACCGACCAGATGGGCGTCGTGTACTACGCCAACTACCTGCGCTACTTCGAGTCGGCCCGGGCCGACTACTGGCGCACGCTGGGCCGCAGCTACCGCGAGGTCGAGGCGCGCGGCCTCGGCCTGCCGGTGGTGGAGGCGCACTGCAACTACCGGCGGCCGGCCCGCTACGAGGACCTGCTCGAGGTCGAGCTCGAGCTGACCGAGCTGCGCGCGGTGTCGATGCGGTTTGGCTACGTCATCCGCCGCGGCGACGAGGTGCTGGCCGACGGGTACACCCGGCACGCGGTGGTCAGCACCGCCGGCAAGCCGACCCCGCTGCCAGACGATCTTCGCGCCGATCTGATCGTACGGCCGCTGTCGACCGGCACCCCGGCGCGCTGACGGCCATGGCCCGTCGCGGCGCTGGCGGCGTAGGCGGCCCCTGCGAAGGCGCGCGTGCACCCATGCAGGGTAGGTGCACCCAGGTGCACTGAGACCCATTCGCCGGCGTGGCCCGGCCTGATTGGCCGTGCGAGGGCCAGGTGAGGCGTGACTCGGCCTCCATCGGTCGTGTTAGCTGATGGTCCGGCCTGTGCATGGCGCGAGGCCACATCTTCTCTCCCGAACGCCACGAAGCCGGAGTCTGGTCATGAACCTCCCGATGAACACGCCTGTCTTCTCCACTGCCGTCGCCCTCGTGACCGCCCTCGCGCTGGGTGCTTGCGGCGAAGACAAGGCCCCGGCGGGCAAGGCCGCCCCGGCGGGCAAGGCCGCCCCCGCTGGCAAGGCCGCCGCAACCACCGCCGCCGCGGTTGACCCGGCCACCGCGCTCGGCGCGCTGGCCAAGGTCGAGGTCGCGGTGTCGGGCCTGGGCCTGCGCCTCGACGCCCCGACCGGCACGGTGGTGACGCCGGCGCGGTCGGCCGAGGACGCCGCGCGTAGTGCCCACCTCGAGGTGGGCGAGTTCATGGTCAACCTCACCGCCGTCGACGAGTACAGCACGCCATCGTTCGACAAGGCCAAGCAGGTGAGCGGGCGCGACAAGCTGCTGGCGTCGCTCGAGGCCAAGGAGACCCCGACCGGGTGGGTCGTGCTCAACCACGTCGAGTCCGAGCTGCACGGGGGGCCGCGCTTCGAGCTGTCGACGCGCACGACCGTCGGCGGCAAGCGGTGGGACTGCGGCGTGTCGGCCAAGACCCGTGGCCTGGCCGACCTGGCCGTGGCCGCCTGCGCCTCGCTGCGCTGAGCCGCAAGTCGTGGCGCCCGAGCCGCCGGGCGACGCCGGTTCCAGGTAGCATCGCCGCCGATGCAAGACCGCAACCTCGCACTCGAAGTCGTCCGGATCACCGAGGCCGCCGCGCTGGCGTCGGCCCGCCTGATGGGCCGTGGTGACCGCAAGCTGGCCGACCACGTCGCGGTCGAGGCCATGCGGCGCGCGTTCGACAACATCGACATGCGCGGCACCGTGGTCATCGGCGAGGGCGAGCGCGACGAGGCGCCCATGCTGTTCATCGGCGAGACCGTCGGCGCCGGCTGGGCCCTGGCCGACGAGGGCTCGCCCAAGGTCGACATCGCGGTCGACCCGCTCGAGGGCACCAACCTGTGCGCGACCGGCGCGCCCGACGCCATCAGCGTCATCGCCATCGCCGACGACGGCCAGTTCCTCAACGCGCCCGACACCTACATGGAGAAGATCGCGGTCGGGCGCGAGGCGGCCGGCAAGATCGACCTGCGGCAGAGCCCGACCTGGAACCTGCAGGTGGTGGCCAAGGCCCGCGGCAAGCGGGTCGAGGACTGCACCGCGGTCATCCTCGAGCGCGACCGCCACGCCGAGCTCATCGGCGAGGTGCGCCAGGCCGGGGCCCGCATCCGCCTCATCACCGACGGCGACGTGTCGGGCGCGCTGATGACCACCAACGACGACTCCGGCATCGACATCCTGTTCGGCATCGGCGGCGCACCCGAGGGGGTGCTGGCCGCGGCCGCGCTGCGCTGCGTCGGCGGCGAGATCCAGGGCCGCCTGCGCTTCCGCAGCGACGAGGAGCGGGCCCGGGCCAAGCGCATGGGGGTCAAGCCCGAGGACTTCGTGTACTCGACCGAGGACCTGGCCGCCGGCAACGTGATGTTCGCCGCGACCGGCGTGACCAAGGGCTACCTGCTCGACGGCGTGCGCTTCTTCGGCGGCGGCGCCAAGACGCAGTCGATCGTGATGCGGTCGAAGTCGGGCACGGTCCGCGTCATCGAGGCGACCCACCACTTCCAGACCAAGTCGTCCTGGGGCCAGGGCTCGCTGTAGCGAGCCGTCGGTGCGGCCGCCGGCCAACGCAGCGCGCTGGCGTGGTCGCCTGGCCCGCGGCGCCGGCCTCGGCGCGGTGCTGGCCGCGCCGGTGGCGCTGGCCGGGCTGGTCGTGGCTACCACCTCGCTCGGGCTGGCGCTGTCGCCGGCCCTGCTCGGTGGCCTCATCGCCGTCGCCGTCGTCGCGGCTGGCGTGCTGACGTGGCGGCGGCGCTGGATCGGCGGCGGCGCCCTGGTCGGCCACCTCGCCCTGCTCCTGCTGGTGCGGAGCTACTGCGCCGCGCCACTGCCGCCCGGCCCGGCCTTCGACCAGCCGCTACCGGCCGCGCACCCACCGCCGGGGATGGCGCTGGTCCAGCTGCCGACCGGGCGGACCCGGCGCACGGCGGCGTTCGCGTACCGCGGCGGCGGGCTCGACGACCCCCGCGCCTTCACCATGACCGCGGTCCTGGTGCGCCACCCCGGCGGCGACCTGCTGCTCGACACCGGGCTCGGGCGCGACGTCCACCGCCAGCTCGCGCTCATGCCGTGGACCTTCCGGCTCCTCACCCGCGTCGAGCGCGGGCGCTCGGCGGCCGAGCAGCTGGCGGCGGCCGGGTACGACCTGCGCCGCCTGCGCGGCGTGCTCTTGACCCACGCCCACTGGGACCACGCCAGCGGCCTGGCCGAGCTGCCTGGCGTGCCGGTGCTGGTCAGCCCGGCCGAGCGCGCCTTCATCCGCACCGGCGGCTGGCTGACCGCGGTGGCGCGCGCGGCGCCGGCGGCCCGCTTCGAGGAGCTGGCCTTCGCCGGCGGGCCGTACCTCGGCTTCCCGCGCAGCCACGACGTGTACGGCGATGGCGCCGTGGTGGTGGTGCCGGCGCCGGGCCACACCCCCGGCTCGGTCGTGGTGTTCGTGACCGTGCCGGCCGGGACTCGCTACGCCTTCGTCGGTGATCTGGCCTGGCAGCGCGAGGGCATCACCCGGCGCGCCGAGCGGCCGTGGTTCGTGCGCCGGCTGGCCGACCACGATCCGGCCCAGGTCCGCGCCGCCCTGGTCCACCTCAGCGCCATCGCCCGGCGCTACCCGGAGCTGGTGCTGGTGCCGGCCCACGACGCGCGTGGCTTCGCCGGCCTGCCCACGCTCGACGGCGCGGCGGTCACGCCCGCGCGGTGAGCAGCGCGAGCACCGCCGCTCACGGCACCGGGCATACGCGCGCGCGCCGACGCCCGAGCAGGGCGGCCAGCGCCAGGCCGAGCAGGGCCGCGCCGCCGCCGCCGCCGCCGCCGCCCTCGCAGCAGCCGGCCGGCTCGTCGGCGCCCGGGCCCGGGCCCGCGTCGGCGCCGGCGCCGCGTGGGCGCACGGTGATGGTCCAGGTCACCGCGTCGTCGGCCGGGCCGAACCAGGTCGCGTCGGCGGTGACCAGCGCGAACTGCTCGGTGAACACCGTCTCGGTCGCGACCTCGGGCGCGACCATGGCCCAGCTGAACCGGCCGACCGCACCGGGCGTGGTGCTGGCGTCGACCGCGGTCGGCCGGGTCGGGTCGATCCAGTTGTCGGCCTTGAAGAACGGGCTGGCCCGGTCACGCGGGCCGGTGGTGCCGACCCGCACCGTGGCCGGGTCCCAGCTGGCCGCGCCGTCGTTCCGGTACTCGAGCCACACCACCATCTCGTCGCCGCTGGTCAGCGTGACCTGGTGCTCGTCGCCGACCAGGCTGGCGCCCAGCGTGGACGGCGCCAGCGACAGGGTCGAGCCGGGGTAGTAGTGCGGGACGATCCAGCCCCAGGTCCGGCCCTCGAGCGACCAGCGCTGCGTGCCCCACTGGCACACGCCGCGGCCGTGGCCGCGCCGGGCCTGGCCGGTGCACAGCGGCTCGGCCACGCCGAACTCGGTCGGGTCGCTGTTCTCGGCCGAGTACTCGGCGAACACCAGCTCCCCGGCCTGCACGACGTAGGCGCCGGCGGTGGCGGCGACCGCGGCGTCGGTCTCGGGGTAGGTGTCGTCGCGGTACACCTGCGACGCGGTGGTGTCGTCGAGGTCGGCGCACGGGTACTTGCCGCCGGCCTCGACCCACCACGCCGCGTAGGTGCGGATGGCGACGGCGCCGGCCTTGAGCGACTCGTCGGTCCACGACCGGATCCACTCGTGCGGCAGCACGCCGCGCACGTAGTCGTCGAACGGGATCACGTCGACCCGACCCGCGCACGACGAGGTCGAGCCGTCGAGGCCGCGCCGCCACACCCGGATCGAGCTCGGCGTGGTCAGCGCCGGGCCGGGCCGGACCAGGCCGAGCGCGCGCGCGTGCCGCATCGTGAAGGGCTCGGATGCGGCGTGGGCCCGGGCCGCTCGCAGCAAGGCCTGGGCCTCGGGCCGGAGCGCGCCGTCGTCGATCGGGTCGGCCGCCGGGTGCCCGGCCCGCCAGCGCAGCGGCAGCTCGTCGGCGGCTGGGCCGCTCGTCTCGGCGCGGGCCGGGCCGGCCGCGGCCACGGCCACGGCCACGATCCACCCGACCCCGAGACCTGCGCGCGGATGACGCTTCGCCATGACCGGACCTCCGCCGGCAGTGTGCCAGATCCGGCCCGGGCGCCGGCCGTCCGCACGGACCGCGCCACTGGCACGGCCTGCCGCGCTGCTGCAACCAGCAGGTTGCAGCCCTGGCCGCCTCGACCACGTCGTGGCGCCGGCGCCCGGTCGATCGACCCCGCTGCTACACTGGCTGCCCGTGTCCGCTGACGGCGGTATTCCCTTTGGCTCGTATTCGCTGTTCCGGCGCATCGCGCGCGGTGGCATGGCCGAGGTGTTCCTGGCCCAGCAGCGCGGCGTCGAGGGCTGGGGCCGCCGCGTCGCGGTCAAGCGGATCCTGCCGCACCTGTCGGACTCGGCCGACTTCAACCGGATGTTCCTGGCCGAGGCCCGGCTGGCGGCCCGGCTGTCGCATCCCAACATCGTCCACATCTACGACTTCGGGAAGGTGGCCGACGACTACTTCATCGCCATGGAGTTCGTCGACGGCATCCACGCCGGCAACCTGATCAAGCTGGCCGAGACCGAGCGGCTGCCAGCGGCGCTGATCGCCCGCATCGGCGCCGACGCCGCCGCCGCGCTGCACTACGCCCACGGCCAGACCGACAACAGCGGCAAGGCGCTCGGCCTGGTCCACCGCGACGTGTCCCCGGCCAATCTGATGGTGTCGTTCGACGGCGTGGTCAAGCTGGTCGACTTCGGCATCGCCAAGGCGGCGGCGCTGTCGGAGGGCAAGACCAGCCCCGGGGTCATCAAGGGCAAGTACGCGTACATGTCGCCCGAACAGACCATCGGCGCGCCGCTCGACGGTCGGTCCGACGTGTTCTCGCTCGCGGTGTGCATGTGGGAGATGCTGTCGGGCCGGGTCATCGTCGAGCGCGGCAACGCGGCCGACGCCATGCGCGCCATCCGCGACGGCCGGCTGGCCCGGCTCGACCAGGTCGCGCCGTGGGTGCCGCCGCCGCTGACCCGGGCCATCACCTGGGCGATGGAGAACAAGCGCGAGGCCCGCTGCACCGCGGCCGAGTTCGGCCAGGCGCTCGAGGAGTACATCAAGGCCTCGCCCGACATCGCCACCCCGCTCCAGCTCGGGTCCTGGCTGCGCACCCGGTTCGCGTCGACGGCGACCGGGCCCATGGCCGCCATGCCCGACCTGGTGGCCGGGCCCGACACCCGCGGCGCCAGCGTGGCCTCACCCGGCACCGCGGTCGCGCCTGGCACGGCGGCCGGTGCTGGCGTCGGTGCGGTCGACGAGCCGACCGGGCGCGGCGCGCAGACGATCCTCGATCCGCCGCGGACGCTGGGTGGTGCCCGCAGCGAGCCCGGGCGCGCGGTCAGCGCCGGAGCCGGTGGCGCGGCGTCGGGCGAGTTCGAGGACACCACCGTCCCGCGCGATCGCGGCCAGCGCCGACCTGGCGGTCCGGCGCCCGCGCCGGGATCGAGCGCACCCAGACCGGCCGCCCCAGGACCGAGCGCACCGGCAGGCGGCGGCGCTCCCGCCCGCGCCGCGATCAGCGCCGACGGCAAGGCCGCGCCGGGCGGGCCCCCGGCCGTCCCGGCCCGGGC
>JAGPCO010000080.1:30852-34091 GCA_018058095.1 Kofleriaceae bacterium | reverse complement strand
TATTCCGTGAGGCACGGTAGCCCGTGACCTCGTAACCCAGGGGGACAGCCGCTTTTTGCGGCCCGCCGGCGCTCGAGTCGTCCGCCACTACATCCGTTCTTGCCCGTGCCCGTGCCCGTGCCCGATCGCTCGGGCGGCGGCGGCCGCGACAGGCCGGCGCCTTGGCGGTCTATGTGGCAGCCGCGAGGCGCAGCCGGGCGACGCGCAGCAGGTTGTAGGCGCACAAGGCCGTCGCCGCCAGCGTCCTGACGCCCGCGCTCGAGTTGCTCGAGCGCGTCGTCGCCATGCTGGCCCGTCTCGCCGGAGCCTGACCGCCCAGATCGGGCACGGGCACGGGCACGGGCACGGGCACGGGCACGGGGCAGGTCGCTGCAAACGCGGCTGCGCCGCGTTTGTCAGCGTCCTGCTAGGGTCCTGGCGCGCCGAAGCGCCTCCCACGTTGACGTCTACGTCGACGTTGACGTCTACGTCGACGTGACCCTTGACGGCGACGGCGACATCGACGTCTACGCCCCCGCTCGCACCCACCCCCGGTCGGCGGCAGGTCGACGTCGACGGGTCCGGTGGTCGCCACGCAGCCGTCAACGTCAAGGTTCACGTCGCCGTCGCCGTCAAGGTCGTCGTTCAAGGTGGACGTCGGACGATCACGGCCCCGGCTCGACCACGATGACGCCATCCGCCACCACCAGCCGCAGCTCGGCCGGCGGGTGCGCCCCGGCCGCCGCCAGCAGGCGCGCCAGCGGGGCGACGACGTGGGCCTCGATCGCCCGCACCAGCGGGCGGGCGCCGAGGCGGGCGTCGAAGCCGAGCTCGGCCAGCCGGGCTACCACCGCGTCGTCGTAGCGGACCCGCACGCCGCGCTGGGTCAGGCCCTCGCGCCCGAGGGCACGGTCGAGCCCGCGCCGGGCCAGCCGCGCCACCACGTCGGGGCCGAGCGGACGGTACGGCACCACCGCGCCGAAGCGGTTGAGCAGCTCGGGCCGGAAGTAGGCGGCGGCGGCCGACCGGTAGTGGCCGTCGGCCGCGCCCGGGTCGGCCTGGGCCGACGAGAAGCCGAGCGACCGACCGGCGCCGTCGGCGCCGAGGTTGGACGTCAGCACGATGATCGTGTTGCGCAGCGACACGGTGTGCCCGCGCGGGTCGGTCAGGCGGCCCTCGCCCAGCACCTGCAGCAGCAGGTCGTGCACGCTGGCGTCGGCCTTCTCGATCTCGTCGAGCAGCACCACCCCGAACGGCTGGGCCGCGACCCGCCCGGCCAGGCCACGCGCCCCGGCGTCGGCCCCGCCGCCGCTCGACAGCAGCCGGGCCGCGCTGCCGGGCGCGGCGTACTCGGACATGTCGAACCGGACCAGGCGGTGATCGTCGCCGAACAGGAAGCCGGCCAGGGCCAGGGCCGACTCGGTCTTGCCGACTCCGGTCGGGCCGAGCAGGAGGAACGAGCCGAGCGGACGGCGCGGATCGGCCAGGCCGGTCTTGAGCATGAGCACGAGCTCGGTGAACAGCTCGGTCGCCTGGTCCTGGCCCAGGACCCGGCCGGCGAAGAACGCGCGCACCTCGACCGGATCGAGCGCCCGCGCCGGGTCGATGAGATCGCGCCGGTAGCCGGTCCGGGTCGAGAACGCGGTGGTGATGGCGTCGGCGTCGAGCAGCGGCGTCGACGCCGCGTCGGCCCGGGCCCGCGCCGGGGCGACCGTGCCGGCCGCACCGCCGGCGCCGCGCGGGTGTGCGTCGGCGGAGCCAGCCGGCCGCGCGGCCGCGGCCGCGGTCGCCGCCTCGCGCAACAGCGCGGCCGCGCCACCCGGCAGCGGCCCGTCGCCGAAGCGCTCGCTCAGGTCGAGCGCGCGGTCGAGCGCACCCTCGGCGAAGCGGACCTTGCGGGCGCGCCCGACCCGGGCCGCGACCTGGGCCAGCGCCAGGGCGGCGCGCTCGGGATCGAGCGGCGGCAGCGGCAGCTGGCGCAAGGCGGCGACCAGCGCGCCGTGGCTGCGCTCGGCCCGCGCCACCTCCTCGGCGGTGGCCTCGAGGATGACGCTGACCTCGCCGGCCTCGATCGCCGGCAGCAACATGCGGCCGAGGTCGGCGCCGTCGCGGTCGCCCAGCGCGACCAGCTCGCCCAGCCCGCCCAGGTGCAGCACGGCGCGCCGCTTGCGCAGCTCGAGCAACATGCGCTCGACCCGGCCCTGCCACTCACCCAGGTACCGCATGCCGGCGACGATGCGACCGGCGCTGGTGGCGTACAGCTCGAGCCCGGCCGCGGGCGAGCCGGGGTCGCGCGCGCGGTAGGCCAGCTCGTGCACCAGCGTGGTCTTGCCGACCGACGACGGCCCGACCAGCAGCACGCTGGCCCGGGTCCGGGCCCCGACGATCTCGATCAGCCGGGCCAGCTCGGCCTCGCGCTGGAACGCGTGGTCGAGGTGGCCGCTGGCGGCGTCGTCGTCGAGCCGGCGGCACGCCTCGGCCAGGCCCGACGGCATGGCGCTGGCCACCACCGCGGCCAGCGCCGGCCGCGCCCGCGGCGCCGGATCACGCGGCCGGGCCTGCACGGTCAGGTGATCGAGCTGCTCGCTGCCGACGTAGGCCAGGGCCAGCAGGCGCCCGAGCGGCGCCAGGTACAGCTCGTGGCGGATGAGCTCCTCGACGTAGGCGTCGACGTCGGCCACGTCGTCGAGGTCGCCGTCGACGCCCAGCCGCGGCACCTGGACGTGGACCGGCCCGCGCACGGCGGCGCGGCCGCTCGCGCCGGTCGGCCCGACACGCGGCGCCCCGGCCCCGGCCCGGCGCGCGGCGCCCCGACCGGCGCCGTGGACCAGCACCGAGAAGCGCATCGGCACCTCGAGCAGGCGGCCGCGCTGCACGGCGCGGATGTGGAGATCGACCTTGCGCAGGTGGGCGTCCTCGAAGAAGGCCGGCCGGTCCCACAGCTCGCCTCGCACCAGCAGCTTCTCGAGCACGTGGGCCAGGTCGGCCCGGGCGGTGGCCAGATCGTCGGCCATGGTCGCCAGGTGCGGGTGGACCAGGACCTGGGCCGACACCCCGCCGGCGTGTTTGCGCACGAACAGGTGGAAGCGCTTCTCCATCAGCCACCTCCCGGCGCGCGCAGGTAGGCGGCGAGGATGGCCAGGTGCTCGACCGCCGGCAGCCCGGTGCCGAGGTGGACCAGCGGCTCGAACGGGCCGCCGAGCTGGCGGGCGACCAGGCGATCGACCGGCGCGCTTGGCCCTGCGACCGCGGCCCCGGCC
>JAGPCO010000080.1:0-30752 GCA_018058095.1 Kofleriaceae bacterium | reverse complement strand
CTGGCCCGACCGGATCGCCGCCAGGCGGGCGTCGTGCGCCGCCACCGCCTCGGGGATGGGGCCGTCGAGGAAGCTGATGCGGACCGCGACCTCGACCGGGCGGCCCTCCTGCGTCACCTCGGCCACGGCCCAGCCCAGCAGCGGCGCCAGGGTGACGGCCAGGCCGGGGTCGTGCAGCGCGAAGGCCACGCGCCGGAACCGGGCGTTGAAGTGCGGCACCGCGGCCCAGTCGCCGCCGCTGTCGTCCCAGCGCTCGCACGCCAGCACCGAGCTGGGCACCAGCGTGGCCACCGTCGTCAACGCGGCGCGCGACGGCGGGCCGACACACTCGAGCAACAGGCCGCCCTGCTGGCTCGGCCCGGCGCCGAGCCGGTGCCGCAGCAAGGTCAGGCCGTCGCGAGCGGCGCCGATGGCCAGACGCAGGCCGCGCACCAGGGTCTCCTGCCCGAGCTCGGTCGCGACCTGGCGGTAGGTCGGGCGCGCGCGCAGGCCCATGTACCCGGCCCGCGGCGACTTCCAGCGCGGGCGCTCCTCGGGGCTCATCGTGTCGTCGACCTCGTCGCGCCAGGCCACGCCCTCGAGCGCCTCGTCGTCGAGGTCGTCGAGCTGCCGGGCCAGCTCGGCCTGGTCGGCCGCCAGCGGGTGGTCGGGGTCGACCCGCAGCGCGGCGACGTCGGCGCGCAGGGCCAGCGCCGCCTCGGCCAGGCGCGCGTGTGGCCAGCTCGCCACCTCACGCGCGTCGGTCGGCGCCGGCGCCGCCTCGCGCAGCAGCCGGACCGACAGGGCCAGCTCGCCGCCGCGCCGGGCCAGCTCGACCAGGGCACGCTGCGCGCCCGACTTGCCGACGAGGTGGCGGGCCAGCGGCACGGTCAGCCGGCGCTCGAGCAGGCGCTCGAGCGGGCGCGCGCCGTAGCGGGGGTCGTACGCTTGCTCGACCAGCAGCTCGAGCAGCGCCGGCTCGACGTCGACCATGACCTTGCCCTGGCGCAGGCCACGCCGGGCCAGCAGGCGCCCGAGCGCGTGTTCGACCACCACCCGCAGGGCGCCGCGGTCGAGCGGGCGGAACGGCACCACGCGGTCGATGCGGCCGAAGAACTCGGGCCGGAAGAAGGCGCGCACCGCGGCCAGGTAGTGGGCGGCGGCGGCGTCGACGGCGGTGATGAAGCCGGGCCGGGCCGCGGCTTCGCGCACGCCGAGGTTGGAGGTCATGAGGATGATGGCCTGGCGAGCGTCGGCGGTGCGGCCGGCGGCGTCGGTCAAGCGGCCCTCGCCCAGCAGCTGGAGCAGGGTGTCGAACACCCGCGGGTGCGCCTTCTCGATCTCGTCGAACAGGATCACCCGCAGCGGCTGGGCCCGCAGCGCCGCGGTCAGCTCGCCGTCGGGCGCGCCCGGCTCGCCGATGAGGCGGGCCAGCCCATGCGCCGAGGCCAGCTCCGACATGTCGAACCGGAGCAGCCGGTCGGCGCTGCCGAACAACATGCGGGCCAGGGCCTTGGCGGTCTCGGTCTTGCCGACGCCGGTCGGGCCGACCAGCAGGTAGGTGCACAGCGGCTTGTCGGGATCACCCAGGCCGGCCTGCATGGCCAGGACCGCGTCCGCCACCGCCTCGACCGCCTCGGGCTGGCCGGCCACCTGCTCGGCCAGCTCGCGCACCAGGTCGGCCCGCGGCCGCGGCGGCGCGGCGCCGAGGACGAAGTCGGGCAGCCCGGTCTCGCTGGCCAGCGCCGCCCACACCTCGGCCGGGCCGAACCGGCGGGCGCCGGCCTCGTCGTCGACCTGGCCCGGCCCACCGAGGACCCGGTGCAACACGCGGATGGCGCGCCCCGGCAGCGCCTCGTGCGGGCGGAACCGGGTCGCGCGATCGAGCAGCACCTCGATCGCCTGCGGCGACAGCCGGGGCGGCAGCTCGCCGGCGGCCTGGCTCTCGAGCTCGCGCAGCGCGCCCAGCACCACCGGCAAGCTGCGCTCGCGATCGAGCGGCGGCACCGGCACCACCCGCATCAGCGCCGCCAGCGCCGGCGCCTCCTGCCGGACCTGGGCCCAGCGCGCGTCGGTGCACTCGCCGAGCAGGGTCAGCTCGCCGCGCTCGAGCGACGGCACCAGGTACTGACCGAGGTTGGTCGAGGCGGTGCGGGTGCGGCCGGCGTACACCAGCGAGGCCAGGTCGTCGGCGAACAGGACGTCGCCGGTCGCGCTCAGCTCGGTGATGAGGCCGGCCGCGCGCGCCTCCCACTGGCCGACGTGCGACTGCCCGGCGATGAAGCGGGCGCCGTCGATGCGCCACACGTCGCGCCGGACCCCGGCGGCCTGGTTACGGGCGGTCAAGCGGCGCACCACCTCGTGCACGATCGCGGTCTTGCCGACGCCCGACGGCCCGACCAGGACCAGGCCGACGCCGCCGTCGCCGAGCAGCGCGCCGACCAGCTCGTCGACCAGGGCGTCGCGGCCGAAGGCGCGGTCGAGCGTGTCGTCGGCGACGCCGTGCGACAGGTTGCGGGTGGCGGCGCGCAGGGTGGTGGCGCCGAGGCGAGCCCGGGCCCGGCGCTCCTCGCGCTCGGCCGGGGTCTCGCTCACCGGCGCGACCGGCGTCGTCACCTTGGCGCCGGGCCGGCGTCGGCGCGGCGCGCGCCGCACCGTGCGCGGCAGGATGGTCGGCGGGTCGGCGTCGACCTCGAGCACCTCGAGGTGCTCGCGCTGCGGCGAGGCCAGGTCGGCCAGCGACTCGACGTCGCGGGCCAGGGCCCAGGCCAGGAGGCGACGCTGCAGCGCCGGGCCGGCCGCGGCGACGTCGCTCACGGCGAAGCGCAGCTGCGGCGCGCGTGTCGGCGTGGCCAGCCAGAACGGGTCGGCCGGCCACTTCTCGAGCAGGAGGCCGATCGGCGCCGCCAGCGTGCGCTTGACGCCGCGCTCGCGGTCGACCACGCGCAGGTCGACGTCGATCCGGACCAGGCGCAGGTGCGGCGCCAGCTGGTAGCGGGCCAGCTCGGCCACCGGGCCACGCTCGAACGCCAGCATGACCTCGAGCGCGAGGTCGTCGCGCAGCGCGGCCAGGCTCGACCCGGTCTGGCGCAGCTCCTGGTGCGGCAACCAGGCCTCGATGACCCGCGACGAGTGGGCGCACACCACCATCGGCAGCTCCAGCCTCACCCGCGCCCTCCGTCGTCGTGATCGCCCAGCACGCGCCAGCGCAGGTACGCCCCCAACATCGGCGCCAGGTCGGGCCCACCGCCCTGCCCGAGCGGGAAGTTGCGGCGCAGGCGCACGTCGAAACACACGCCCTTGTCGGGCCACCAGCGCCGCACCTCGGTCAGCGCCTCCTCGTCGAGCGCGGCCGGCGCCTCGGTGCTCGGGCGCAGGCCCTCGGGCCGGAACCGGACCCGGACCACGGCGGTGCTGCCGCCGCGGGTGACGCGGTGGGCGCCGTGTTCGGCCGCCAGCAGCTGCATGGCCTGGCCGCCGGACACCACCATGATGAGGCAGGGCTCGTCGGGCGGCGCGTTGCTCGGCCGGCTGACCTTGCTCCAGGTCCAGCGATCGGGTGGGCGGCTGGGTGCCGCCCGCGCGCCGGCCCGCGCGCCGTCGTCGGCGGCGGCGTCGGGTCGGGCCTTGCCGCGCGCCTTCTTCGCCGGCGTGTTGACCGGCCCGTCGTACACGGCGATGGGCTCGTACCAGCTCACGCTGGCGCCGCGGCGCATCGCCCACTCGCGCATCACGCCGGCCTGGGTGGTCAGGTCGTTCCAGCCGGTGCGCGCCGCGTGCAGCGTGAGGCTGACGGCGCCGCGCGGCGGGAACAGCGAGGCGAACAGGCGCTCGCCCAGCCCCACCACGCTGTTGTCGACCTGGGCGATCTCCGCGCTCAGGCCGTCGGCCGCGGCCAGCTCGCGCCGGTAGTACGCCTCGTACGCCAGGTCCTCGGTGGTCACCGCCTGGGCGTCGAGGGCGGCGAAGCCGGCCACCAGCTCGCGGGCGGCGGCGGCGGCGCGGGCCCGGCTGTCGGCCAGGTCGCGGTCGTGCCAGAACGCCGGCTGGCGCGACGACCGATCGAACAGGGCCAGCTCGGCCACCAGCCGGCGCATCGCCGGCGAGCGCGCCCACTGCCGGACCTCGGCCCGCACCGCGGCGGCGCGGCCGAGCACCTGCTCGATCCGGGCCAGCGCGGCCGACACGGCGGGGCCGGCGTCGGCGTCGAGCCCCGCCTCGCCGCGCAGCACCAGGCCCTGGCCGCGGGCGTCGACGTCGGCGATCAGCGTGCTGGCGCCGCCGCGCGGGTGGTCGGCGATCCAGGCCGCGACCGGAGCCACCAGCAGGCGCTCGAGCGTGCGCTTGAGCGGGCGCGCGCCGTAGCGCGGATCGAGGCCACGCTCGGCCAGCAACGCGCGCGCGGCCGGGGTCACCTCCAGCCCGAGCCGGTGGTGGCGCAGGCCATCGCGCCGGGTCACCTTGGTCAGCTCGCGCTCGACGATGGCCGCCACCTCGGCCGCGCCGAGCGAGCCGAACACGACGACGTCGTCGAGCCGGTTGAACAGCTCGGGCCGGAAGAAGCGCTGGACCTCGGCCCGGTAGTGCTCGGCCTGGTGCCGGGCCCGGGCCGCCCCGCCCGGCGCGCCGAAGCCGGTGCCGGCGCCGGCCGCGCGCGCCTCTGCGCCGAGGTTGGACGTGCAGACGATGACGCTGGCGCGGAAGTCGGCCAGGCGGCCGGCGGCGTCGGTCAGCCGGCCCTCGCCGAGCACGCCGAGCAGGGCGTCGAACACCACCGGGTGGGCCTTCTCGATCTCGTCGAGCAGGATGACCGAGAACGGCTGGCGCCGGACCGGCTCGGTCAGCTGCCCGGGGTGGACGCCGTCGCCGAGCAGGCGGTGCAGGGCGTCGGGCCCGGCCAGCTCGCCCAGGTCGATCCGGACCATACGCTCGCGGCTGCCGAACAGCAGCTCGGCCAGCGCCTTGGCCAGCTCGGTCTTGCCGACGCCGGTCGGCCCGACGAAGAACAGGCTGGCGACCGGGCGCCGCCGGTCGGTCAGGTTGGCCTTGAGCAGCGACACCACCCGCGCGACCCGGGCCACGGCCTCGTCTTGCCCGGTGACCCGGGCGGCCAGGAAGGCGACGACCTCTTCCTCGCGCAGCGGCTGCTGATCGTCGAGGACGCGGTGCGGGATGCCGGTCTCGCTGGCGAAGCGGGCCAGCACGTCGGCCCGGGACAGCGCCGGCCGGACCAGCTGGACCTGGGCCTCGACCAGCCGGCGCAGCAGGGTGACCGTGTTGCCGACCAGCGCGCCGTATGGCAGGAAGCGGGCGCACAGGGCAGAGACCTGATCGACCACGTCGGGCGGCACCACGACCTGCTCGCGCGCCGCCAGCTCGGCCGCGACCGCGCCGAGGATACGCCGGGTCTGGGTCGGGTCGGGCTCGTCGACGCGGACCACCGCGAAGGCGCGGGCGAAGCCCTGGTTGCGGCGCTCGGCCAGCGCCCACTCCTCGGCGGTGGCCTCGCCGACGATGGCGACCTCGCGGCTGGCCAGGATGGGCGCCAGCAGCTGGGCCAGGTTGTCGTCGGACTGGGCCGACTTGCCGGCGTCGAGCAGCTCGCCGAGGTGGCCCAGCACCAGGACCGCGTCGACCGCGCGCGCCTCGCGCAGGGCGTCGAGGGTCTGCCGCTGCCAGTCGCCGAAGTAGCCCTGGCCGGCGATCAGGCGCGAGCCGTCGAGGAACAGGACCGGGCGCAGCGCGGTCGCCGGATCGGACGGCGCCGCCGACGCGGCCGGCGCGGGCGGTGCGGCTGGCGCGGCGGCGGCCAGGCGCCGGGCCAGCTCGTGCAGGATGGCCGTCTTGCCGGCGCCGGCCGGCCCGACCAGCACCAGCGGCTCGGGCTCGGCCACGGCCAGGCGCGCCCGCACCAGCTCGACCAGCTCGTCGCGGTGGTGCGCGGCCTCGAGCCCGCCGGCCTGCGCCAGCTGGTGCCACGGCACGGCCAGGCGATCGAGCGTCGGCGTCGCCGGCGGGCGGCGCGCGGCCGGGCGAGCCCGGGCCCGGCGCCGGCGCGGGTCGTCGTCCCAGTCGTCGTCGAGCTCGGCCCGGGCCGACGCGTCGCCGCCGTCGGGCTCGTCGGGCCCGACCAGCTCGGGCGCGGCGCGCTCGTCGCGGTCGAGCTCGCTCCGGCGCAGGTCGCGCAGGCGCAGCGGCGTCAGCTCGAGCTCGAGGTCGAGGAAGCGCTCGGGCCCATCGGGCCGCAGCGCCAGCACCGCGCCCTCGTCGCGGTCGACCAGCTCGGCCGCCAGGAGCGGCGTGGCCTGCGCCGCCGGGTCCTTGCCGGCCAGCCACAGCCGCACGTCGAGCCGGGGCGCCCGCACCTCGTGGTACGGCCGGTGCGCCGGCCCGACCACGACGTGGACACTCAGGTCGGCCGGAGCGGCCTCGGCCTCGCCGTGCACCCGCAGCGCCGGCACCGCCAGCGCCGCCGCGGTGGTCGGCGTGTGCCGGGCCAGGTCGAACAGTCGCCCGGGGTGCGCCCGACCGAGCTGATCGTCGAGGGCCAGGGTCAGCTCCTCGACCGCGCGCTCGAGGCTGGCGGCGTGCACCGCCAGCGCCGGCTGCTCGAGCGGCGTGACCGTGACCCGGCCGCTGACGTGCTCGCGCACGTGGCAGGTGAAGACGAAGCGCATCGCCGGGCCCGGCCCAACTAGCCCAGGTGCTGGCCGACCGCCGCCGCCAGCGCGTCGGCGACGCAGATGAGGTTGCTCGGGTGCTCGATGGTGTTGGTGGTGACGACCCGGACCGCGCCGGCGGCCAGCAGGTCCTCGTACGCGGTGTCGGCGAACACGGCGTGGATGCCGACACACAGCGGCGGCGCCCCGCCGGCGGCGCGGATGCGGCCGGTCGCCTCGATCATCGTGCGTGCGGTCGAGATGATGTCGTCGACCAGGACCGGCGTGCGATCGAGGTGGGCGCTCAGGTCGGGCGTGGTGACCGACACGTCGCGGTCGCCGCGCCGGGTCTTCTCCAGCACGACACAGGGCGCGTCACACTCGGCCGCGACCACGGCGGCCCACTGCGCGCTCTCGGCGTCGGGGCCGACGATGACCGGGCGGGCGACCTCGCGCCGGAGCCAGGCGGCGATGGCCGGCGCGGCGTGGGCCACGGTGGTCGGGATGGTGTACAGCGCGCCCAGCGACGGCCAGCGGTGCAGGTGCGGATCGACCGTGACCAGCCAGTCGACGTGGCTCGACAGCAGCGCCGCGAAGTAACGCGAGGTCACGCCCTCGCCGGCGTGGAACCGGCTGTCCTGGCGCATGAACGACAGGTACGGCGCGGCCAGGCCGACGGCGCGGGCGCCGAGGTCACGGGCCGCCCCGGCCAGGAACACCAGCGGCAGCAGCTTGCTGGCGGCCTGGTCGAGGCTGGCCGCCAGCACCACGACCCGCCCCTCGACCGGCGTGTCGATCCGCACGTACATCTCGCCGTCGGGGAACTGCCGCAGCAGGACCTGGCCCAGCTCGGCCCCGGTGCGCTCGGCCAGGCGCTGGGCGTGGGCCCCGCCGCCGGGCAACGCGAGGATGACGGGACGCATCGCCGGCATGGTAGCCGATCCGTCAGCGCAGCGCGGCGAGCGGGGTCAACCGCAGCAGGGTCGGCAACACGCGGCCGCCATCGACGATCTGCATGTGGCCGTACTGCGACCGGATGTACAGCAGGCGGGCCCGCTTCTCACGCTTGCTGAAGTCGGCGGCCGAGCCGGGCATGCGGTCGCGCGTGACCGCGAACGGGTAGCGCCGCGTGAACGAGACCGACTCCTCGGCGGTGTCGGAGCCGACGACGATGAGCTTGTGGTGGCCGGCCCGCTTGCCCGACGAGATGAAGTCGTCGAACGCGCGCTGGCCGCCGTACAGGGCGTCGAGCAGGATGACCTGGGCCACGACCTTGTGATCGACCCACTTCATCACCGTGCGGAACGCGCCGGAGTGGCCGACGACGATGGTCGGCCCGTCGGGCAGGCGGATGTTGCCGCCGCGGGTCACGGCCCGGCGCAGGTCGGTCAGGGCCGGCCACTTGACCTGCTCGTCGTTGCCGCTGGGCGCGTCGGGCACGATGAACAGCGCGTTCTGGCGCGAGGCGCGGAACTGCCGGGCCAGGTCGTGCTCACGCCAGGCGCCGTCGGCGTCGGTGTGATAGCCGTGCACGTACACCACGGTGCCGGCGCTGGCGCGGTCGTACCCGGGTGGGGCCCACACGTGCAGCGCGCCGGCCCGGGTCTGGATGCGCCAGTGCTGGCCGCCGGCGACGACGTCCTCGGTCTTGCGCAGCCGCTCCGACCCGCCGTCCGGCTGGGCCCGCGCCGCCGGCGCGCCGACCACGCCGAGCAGGCCGAACACGAGCGCCGCGGCGCAGGCCGGCGCCCTCATGGCGTCGGCGGGCTGGCCGGCGCCACCGCCGGCGCGGTGACCAGCATGTGGACGTTGCCGGCGGCGTCGGGGTAGCCGAAGCGGAAGCGCAGCGGCCGGCGCGGCGGCCGGGCCCACAGCGCCCGGAACGCGTCGTTGTCGCCCTGCCCGGCCGGCAGGTACGAGCCGGTGAAGCGGCCGTACGGGGTCTGCACCAGGCCGGCCTTGCGGGCGAAGCGCGGCGGGACGCCGGTCGAGTCCGACAGCATCCACGCCAGGTGGCCCATGAGGTAGTCGCGGATGCCGGAGAAGCTGCCCAGCCACAGCAGGTAGCTGGCCGCCTTGGTCATGGCCGCCACCTTGCCCTTGGCCACCAGGTGCTGCTGCAGGGCCGAGCCGACGAAGCCGTCGTCGGCCAGGTTGGCGGCGAAGTGGCGGTGCACCAGCACCGGCGCGGTCGCGTCCCCGGCCCGGCGGAAGCTGAGCTCGGCGTGGGTGAAGGCCTCGGAGAAGTCGGTGTCGACCCAGCTGCCCTTCTTGCGCTTGGCCCGGCTCTTGGCCAGCGACGCGACGTCGGCGTTGGTGAGGTAACGCGGGCTCTCGCCGTCGAGCACGAAGTAGCGCAGGCCGACCGGCTCGTAGCCGAGCACGGCCAGCCCGGTCAGGAAGAACGACAGCTGGCCGGGCACCGCGCCGCGCTCGAGCTTTCGCATGTTCTCGCTGGCCGAGTCGTTGTTGACCAGGAGGCCACGCACCACCTCGCGGAACAGGGACAGCGAGGCGCGCAGCTGGCGGCGGTCGAGCTCGGCCAGCCGGGTCGGATCGCCGACGTGCTCGAGCGAGATGGTCGTGACCTCGCGCGCGTCCGGGTACACCACCAGGGCCGACACCAGGTCGCCGCCGCCGAACGGGTAGACCACGCGGGTCGGCAGGCCGGCCGGGCGCACGGTGGCGAGCAGGGCCTGGGCCGGCTCGACGTAGCGCTGGCGGAAGCGCACGAACCGCTTCTGCATCTCGGCGCAGTGGGCGTCGACGATCTTGGCGTCGAACGGCGCCGGCACCGGCTCGGTCCCGCCGCAGGCGGCGACCCGGAACAGCAGCTTGGCCTGGGCCGTGAAGTCGGCCACCGCGGTCGGCGCCGGCGGCGGCGGCTCGAGGACCTCGGCGCGTGCGGGAGCGATCGCGGCCACGGCCAGGGCGCAGGTCAGCGCGGCGACGACGACGGGGGCTCGCATGTCCCTCGCATCTACTACACCGCCGTCGGTCGGGCCACCAAAACCGGCGCGAGGGTCAGGTCGGCCCGGCTGGGCCTACCCCTTCGGCGATCTCTCGCAGCGCCGTCAGCAGGTCGCCCCACCACCGGCCCATGCCGGCGAGGAAGGCCGGGACCGGCTGGGCGTGCCGGACCGGGTGGTCGGCGCGGACGCTGGCCCAGCCGCGGTGCCGCACCGTCACCAGCGTGCCGCTCGCGGTCGGCGCGAACTCGACCTCGACCTCGGTCGACGGGTCGGGCTCGGCGAAGTTGACCGCGCGCCAGGCCAGGACCAGGCGCCGCGGCGGATCCCAGGCGAGGACCCGGCCGGTCTCGACCACACGCGCGCCGGGGCCGGCGCCGATGGTCTCGAACAGGCGACCGCCGACACCCGGCTCGAGCGCGACCACGCTGCGACCGGCCGCCCCGCCGCCGGTGCGGAAGCGCAGGCCGGGCCGCCACCAGCGATCGATCTCGTCGGTGAAGACCCGGAACGCGGTGGGCGGATCGACCCGGACGCGGACGGTCACCACGGCGACGTCGCCGGGCGTGGCGGCGGCGCTGGTCATGGCCGGCGCCCCGCGCGGCGCCGCCGGCGCGTGGCGGCGGCGCCGGGCCGGCCGGCGCTGGTCGAGCTGGCCGAGGCCTCGGCCCAGCCGGCGAACGAGGCCAGCTGCGCCTGCCAGAACCCGACCGCGTCGTCGATCCAGTCGCGCACCGCCAGCAGCGCGCCCAGCTCGAGCTGGTACGGCCGGGCCCGGCCATCGCCGTCGTCGTCGCCGGCGCGGATGACGCCGGCCTGGCGCAGGAGGCGCAGGTGCCGGCTCATGGCCGGGCGGCTCAGGCCGAGCTCGTCGGCCAGGTCGCTGGCCCGGCGCGGCGCCGCCCGCAGCAGGCCGACCACGGCCCGGCGCGACGGATCGGCCAGCGCGGCCAGGGTGGCGTCGAGCGACGCCGCCGGCGCGGTCACGGCGCTAGCCCCGCATCCGCTGCATGAACCACCACTGGTGACCCTCGGGGTCGAGCGCGCCGTAGCTGCGGTCGGCCCAGTACTCCTCGCCATAGTCGCTGGTCGACAGGGGGCGGAAGATGCGGGCGCCGGCGGCCTGGGCCCGGGCGTGGTGGGCGTCGACGTCCTCGACGTGCAGGCACATCGCCTGGGTCACCGCCCCACCGAGGCTACGCGGGCTGCGCTGGTCGTCGGTGTACGCGCCGCGGCCGTCGACCCGGCTGGTGGCGGTGCCGACCATGACCAGCCCACCGCCGTACTCGAGCTCGGAGTGCACGATCGCGCCGCCGTCGCCCTCGACCTTGAGCCGGAGCTCGAAGCCGAACGCGTCGCACAGCCAGGTGATGGCGCCGGCGGCGTCGTCATAGAAGATGCTGCTGGAGATCCGGGGCCAGCCGGCCGGAGGTGCCTTCATGGAGATTTGATTAACGCATTCGTTAATCATCTGTCAAGCCCGACCCGGCCGGCTGTGCCAGACTGCGGCGATGCTGCCCCGCCCCCTGAGCAAGCTCCTGCCCTCGCTCGACGCCGACGGCAACCTGATCAAGCAGGCGTGGGAGCTGCTGCGCGGCGTGCCGGCCGGCAAGACCCTGTTCTCGCGGCTGGTCGGCCAGCTGGCGCCGTACACCGGCACCATCGACGCCCGGGTGGTCGAGCTGCGCACCGGCTACGCCCGGGTCGAGATGGACGACCGGCGCGCGGTGCGCAACCACCTGCGCTCGGTCCACGCGGTGGCCCTGGTCAACCTGGCCGAGCTGGCCGGCAACGTCGCGCTGGCCTACTCGCTACCCGACGACGCCCGCTTCATCGTGTCGGGCCTGTCGATCGAGTACGTCAAGAAGGCGCGCGGCACGCTGCGGGCCGAGAGCGAGTGCCCGGTGCCCAGCTCGGCGCAGCGGGCCGAGTACGACGTCCCGGTGGTCATCAAGGACGCCGCCGGCGAGGTGGTGGCGCGCGCCACCCTGCGCAGCCTGGTCGGGCCCAAGCCGAACTAGCAGGTCCGTGCCCGTGCCCATGCCCGTGCCCGTGCCCGCTCACGGCCGGGGCGACCCACCCACCGCGGGCACCGACACGGCGATGGCCTTCGACAGGTGGGCCGAGTCGTCGCCGAGGGCGATCCACAGGCGCGACGGCGGCGTGCCACCCGACCAGGTCACCTGCCACATCGCGCCGGCCCGGCCCGGCCCGAGCGCCAGCTCGCTCGCCGCCGGCATGACGCCGCGCAGGCCACGCAGGGGCTGGCGCGGATCGGGCGCGTGGTCGTAGACGTAGGCGAAGACGGCGCGCCGCCCGATCGTCGCCAGCACCGCGCTGTCGAGCGCGAGCGTGACCTGCACGCCATCGACGGCGCAGGTGTCGGTCGGCCGGACCCGGGCCACCCGCACGACGCGAGCCGCGCGCAGCACCGGCGCCGCGGTCGCGACCGAGGCGACCCGGAACCGGGTCAGGACCCGGGCCCGGCCGCGCGGCGGCGTCTGCTCGAGCCGGTAGTCGGCGCCGACCACCAGCGACTGACGCGGGCGGGCCAGGTCGCCGACCCAGTCGAGCGCCACCTCACCGCCCGGCCCGAGCAGGCGGGCGCCCTCGCCGGGGCGGAGGCGCGCCACCCGCAGCAGCGGCTGACCGCCGATCACGCCGAGCGAGGGGCCGAGGGCCTCGGCGGTGGCCTCGGGGCGGACCACGCAGGCCTGGGCCGGCGCGGGCGTGGAGAGGACGGCCAGACCGGCCAGGGCGGCGGCGCTGACCCAGGGGAGGAGGAGGCGAGTGGAGGTGCGCATGCAGGTCCATACGTGGCCCCGCCCAGGTCCTTTTGCGCCCGGTCTGGCGCGCAGTTGCGGATCGACAACGGCCCTTCGAGCCACTAGCATGCCGCCGTGCGGGTGCCCTTGCCGTCGTCGATCGTATCCGTGGCGGCCGGCCTGGCGCTTGCTGGCGCCGCCTGCAGCTTCACGCCGGCCGACGACGGGGCCGTGGAAGACGCCCCGGCCGGCCCGGCCGACGCCCGCGCCGATGCCGCCAGCCCGGCCGACGCCCGCGTCGACGCCAACCCGGCGCTGCCCGACCTCGATCGCGATGGGGTCGAGGACGGCAGCGACAACTGCGTCTCGCTCGCCAACCCCGACCAGCACGACGAGGACACCGACGGCGACGGCGACGCGTGCGACAACTGCCCGACCTGGTCCAACCCGGCCCAGGACAACACCGACGGAGACGGCGTCGGCGACGAATGCGACCCGCGCCCGGGCATGGCCGATCGTATCGCCTACTTCGAGGCCTTCGCCACGACGGTCGTCCCGCCCGGCTGGGCCCAGCCCACGCTGAACGGGATCGACGGCGCCAACACCTGGGTGACCAGCGGCGATGCCCTGCTCCAGCCGAGCGACGACGACACGACCCGGGTCCTGGCCAACCTCGGCCTCACCGTCGACGACGGCACGTTCGAGCTGGTGTACGAGGTGACCGACTTCGATCGCCTGCTCGCGACCAACGGGATCGGCGTGGTCGCCCGCTACGCGGCGTCGGGGACGGGCGACGGCCTGGGCCACGCCTGCATCGAGGGGGCCTTCGACGTGGCGAACGATGGCCAGGGCAAGCGCGACCTGATCGTGGCCTACGACCTCAGCCCGAACCGCGGCGGGTTCGTCGACGTCGGCGAGCTGTTCGCCGGCGGCCGTCGCCGCGCCGTGTTGACCTTGACCGGGCGGAGCGCGGTGTGCCAGCGCTACCTGTCCAATGCCATCAGCGGCGAGACCAGCCCGGTCACGCTGAGCATCCTGCCGCCCAGTGGCCTGGCGATCGAGACGATCGGCGTCGCCGCCCGGATCGAGGCCATCGTCGTCTACGCCAGCCAGTAGCGGGTCAGGCCGTCACGGCCGGCGCGCCCACAGCGCCGCCATCACCCGGGCCGGACGAGCCCGCAGCCGCAGGTCGACCACCGGCGATAGCTCGCTGTCGAGGAGGCCGATCTCGGCGGTGGGCACCCCGGCCTGCCGGGCTAGCAGGATCGGTCGGGCCAGGTACGGCGCGGCGGTGCGCGTGCCGACCGCGACGACCAGCTCGAAGCCGCGCGCCAGCTCGCGCTCGAGGGCGTCGGACGTGGTCGTCGCCAGCAGCTCGCCGAACAGGACCAGGTCGGGCCGGACCAGGGCCTGGCACTGCGGGCAGGCCGGCGGGATCGGCACGCCCTGGTACGACGGCACGGTCAGCGCGAAGTCGCACCGCACGCAGCGCAGGCGGCGCAGGTTGCCGTGCAGCTCGATGACCCGGCGCGACCCGGCCCGGCCGTGCAGGCCGTCGACGTTGGCGGTGGCCACGACGACCTCGCGCGTGGCCTCGAGCGCGGCCATGATCTGGTGCGCCGGGTTGGGCGCGGCCGCGCGCAGGCGCTCCTCGCTCGCGGCCAGGTGGCGCCAGGTGACCTGTGGCCGCAGCGCCAGCATCTCGGCCGAGAGCGCGGCGTCGACCGCGGCCAGGCCGTCGGCGCCGTCCTCGGGGCGGGCGCTGGCCAGCCCGCCGACGCCGCGGTGG
This sequence comes from Kofleriaceae bacterium, assembly GCA_018058095.1. Lineage (GTDB taxonomy): Bacteria > Myxococcota_A > Polyangia > Haliangiales > Haliangiaceae > JABFXX01. The sequence goes on along the minus strand of JAGPCO010000080.1, from coordinate 16,591 downwards.
CCGGGCAGGCCGGACTCGGCCGACACCTCGGCCCCGGTCACGAACAGGACCCGGCCGGCCCGCCACAAGAGGTGCGCCACCAGGTCGAGCTGGTCGCGTCGCAGCGTCGTGCGCCGGGGCCGGGCCATCGCCAGAGCCTTCCGCCTCAGCGCGGCTTCGGCTTGTCCGGTCGCGCGTTCCACACCACGATGCCGAGCACGAAGCCGAGCACCGCGAGCGGGATCATCCAGATCGGCCAGGCCAGCCAGTTGTCGAGGTCCTTGGCCGCGCACGAGCCCTTCTCGGGCAGGGTCCGGCCGTACACCTGCGACTGGAACGCGTTGCCGAGGTACACGAAGCCGTCGATGATGCCGACGGCGATGCCGGCGTTCTTCTTGCCGCCGAAGTCCTGGCTGGCGGTGCCCGACAGCATGCCGTGCACGCCGATGATGGCCATGGCCATGACCGCGATGGTCCAGCTCACCACCACCGGCATGCCGATGAACATCAGCACGACGATGGCGCCGCCCAGCATGACGGCGTAGAGCACGGCCGACATCGGCGCCCGGCGCGACTGGAACAGGTGATCGCTGATGAGGCCGGCGAACACGCCGCCGGTGATGCCAGCCACGCACGACACCAGGCCCCAGTTCTCGTACACGAAGCTGTCGGTCCCGCCGACGCCCTTGGCGAAGTCCCGGTACCACTGCAGGATGGCCTGGCGCAGGAAGCCGCTCGAGAACTCGATGACGGCGATGATCAGGATGATCTTGTTGGTCAGGAGGCGCTTCATCACCTTGAGGGCAGGCTCGCGCTCGTTGCTCTGACCCGACGAGGCGTCGCCCGGGTCGAAGTCGGCGAAGCCGGCGTCGGACGGGTTGTCGCGCACGTACAGGAAACACAGGACGAAGAACACGACCAGGATGCCGGCCGGGATGAAGAACAGCGCCTCCGGGCTCTCGGGCAAGGTGACGGCGATGCGGAAGCCCCAGTCGAACGCGAAGTAGATGCCGAGCGAGATGAGGATGCCGAAGATGCCGCCGAAGGTGCCGCGCTCGCGCAGGTGGAACCAGCCGGCGTTGACCTTGACGATCGACACCGCGCCGAAGCTCTGGAAGTACATGTTGAGCGAGAACAGCAGCGACAGCGTGAGCTTGAGATCACCGGTGTTGCCGGTGGCGATCAGCACGCCCATCAGCACGTTGGTGGCGAGCGAGCCGGCGGCGGCGATGAGGATGGTGGTGCGGCCGCCCCACCGGTCGGTCAGCGGGCCGTTGATGAGGAAGGCGATGCCGTAGGTCAGCGCGCCCCAGAAGTTGATGTCGCCGTAGTCCGACCCCGACAGCGCCCCGGCGTCCTTGAGGACGGTGATGTTGTACCGGGCCATGTACAGGAAGGCGTAGGTGAGGCCGAGCGGCAGCCAGTTGAGGACGCGGCGCCGCCGGAACGCCGGCGAGTGGTCGATCGCCACCTTGGGCAGGCGGGCGATGACCAGGATGATGACCGCCACCAGCAGGGCGATCGGGATGAGCTCCTCGTAGATCGGCTTGGGCTTGCGCTTGGAGGTGACGACCAGCTTGCTCGGCCCGCCGCCGGTCGACGGCGCGTCGACACAGACGGCGGCGTCACCCTTGGGGGCGGGCGCGGTCAGCGACGGCGACGAGGTGGCCGGCGGCACCGTGGTCGGGGCCGGCCGCACCTCGTCCGCCAGCATCGGCCGGTCGCCGCTCGGGGCCGGCGGCGCCGGCTGGGCCGAGGCCCCACGCCAGCTGGTGACCAGGCCCAGCGTCACGAACAGGACGCTGACCGCGGCCCAGGTGCCGACTCGCCGCCACAGAGAAGTGTTCATGCGGGGCGCACCATAGCCACGTCGGCGACGGCGGTTCAAGCCCGCCCGGGTGACAGCCGCGCCGCGCTCGTGGCACCCTGGGCGGCATGGGTCGTCGTCTTCGCGTCCAGGCCGCCGTCGTCGCCACCGTGCTGGCCGGGCTGATCACCGGGACGGGGTGCGGCGACAAGACGTCCAGCGGCCCGGGCGCGGGTGCGGGCCCGGGCACCGGCTCGGGCAGCGCGGTCCCGGCCGGGGCCGTCGTCCGGGTGTTCGTCGACGACCAGGCGGTGGCGCAGATCGCCCAGGCCGACCTGGCGGCGTTCCCCCGCCTCGACAGCCTGCTGCCCGAGGACGCGCGCCGGCTCGGCACCTGGGCCGAGCTGACCACCGTCGGTGCCAGCGGCGCCAACGCGGTCAAGGCGCCGTCGCAGGCCTACCCCGACCTCATCCCGGCGGTGTTCGTGCAGGACGGCGCGCCGGCCTTCGGCATGTTCGATCCGGTCGAGCTGGCCAAGAAGGGCACGGCCCGGGTCGCGCACACCCAGATCCGCGAGATCCGCATCACCCGCCTGGCCGACGGCCTGCGTGGGCAGAACGACCACCAGGGCGGGGAGGTCGTCGATCCGTCCCAGCTGAAGATCGCGATCACCGCGCCGACCGGGCCCCACGAGCTGACCGGCCCCGCCCTGCTGGCGCTGCCGCGCGTGGCCCAGCCCGACGGCGGCGACCACCAGGGCTGGGACCTGATCGCCGTGCTCGACAGCCTCGGCCTCAAGGACTGGAAGCGGCTGTCGCTGGCCGACGCCGCCGGTGTCAGCGCCACGCTGACCCGGGCCGACCTGACCCCGGGCAAGGCGACCGCCTTCCTCAAGCTCAACCGGTCGGGCGCGATCCGCTTCCGCGTCTACAGCAAGACCGGCACCGGCTGGACCACCAGCGCGGACCTGCGCGGGCTGGCGGCGATCAAGATCCTGGAGTAGGGCCCCGGCACGACCGGCCGGGAAGATCCGGGCCGAGCGGCGTCTGCGTGTACATGCGACCACGCCCACGCACCCTCCTGCCCTTTCTCGCCCTGTGTGGTGCCTTCACCGCCGCCTGCCTCGAGGGCGACGACACGCCGCACCTGGCCGAGGCCGAGGCCGCCCTGACCGCGGTGATCCCGCCGTCGAACAGCTGCAACCAGGGGCTCGAGGCCAGCCAGTGCGTGCAGGCGCCGCCGGTCAGCCTGCCCGTCGCCTCGCGCTGGACCGTCGACGGCATCGCCGCGCTGCACGAGTACGAGGGCGCGACCGAGATCCCGTACACCCTCGACGCGCCCGGCCAGGGCGGCCACGGCCGCGTCCTGGTGCAGCGGGTCACCGACACCACGGCCGGCGCCAGCCCCAAGGAGTTCCTGTACCTGTTCTTCGACCGCCTGCCGACGCCGGTGATCGTCGGTGGCGGCGGGCCGGACCGCATCCACCACGCGATGTTCGACTTCGCCCGCTTCGACGGCGTCGACGCGTTCATCCGCAGCGAGGACCGGCGCGTGGTGTTCGACCTCGGCACCGGCGTGGCCCAGGTCCAGGCCGGGTCGGGGTCGGGCTCGACCGCGACCTGGGCGACGATCGCGACCCCGGCCGGGTTCCAGTTCAGCGCCGGCGGCTGCGCCGTCACCACCGGCGCCGTCGTCGCGTTCTGCTCGGGTGAGCTGCGCCTGGCCCTGCCCACCTCCGCCACCGCCGCGCCGGGCGCCGGCCTGGCGCCCGGGATCGGCCTGTTCGTGCGGCACCGGCGCACGCGTGCCTCGGGCCCCGAGCGCTCGGTCACCGCGCTGGCGGACGCGACCAACAACCGCAGCCAGTGGCCGACCATCAACTTCGCGCCGCCGCGCGGCTTCCCGCTCCGCATCATGTCGTGGAACGTGCGCCGGTTCGGAAGCGACACGTTCAGCCCCGCCTTCGACGCCGTGTCGGAGGCGAAGATCGGGGCGTTCCTGGCGCTCAATGACGTCGTCACCATCCAGGAGGGCTGGGATCACGACGAGGTCCTCAAGGTGCTCGACGGCGCCAACGCGGTCCGCACCGCGGCCGGCCTGCCCAAGTTCGAGCTGACCGGCCCGGGCAACTTCAGCTCGGAGAAGAGCGCGCTGTTGACCAAGGTCGTGTCGACGGTGTCGAGCACGACCGGCGGCATCTACGTGATGTCCCACCTGCCGGTGGTGAGCCAGGGCTACCAGGCGTTCCCGGCCAAGACCTGCCGCGGCGAGGACTGCTTCAAGGCCAAGGGGGTGCTGTGGACCCGGCTGGCGCTCAACAGCCCCGACACCGCCAACCCGGCCTGCGTCAAGGGCAGCGTGGCCGGCACCGCCGGCTGCCCGAAGCTGCCGAGCGGCGACGACTACGTCGACGTGTTCTCGACCCACCTGCAGGCGGACAAGCCGATGCTGTGCAGCACCGACTTCCAGCTGATCAAGCTCGGCATCCTGGGCGCGCTGTGGGCGCTCGAGATCGTGCCGCCGTTCAGCACCATCCTGCAGGCGCTCATCGTCGAGGTCATCGCCCTGATGGACGCCGACCTCAACTGCTTCGCCCACTCCGACGCCGAGGCCCGGGCCAAGCAGCTCGACCTCATGAACTCGTTCGTCGCCGCGATCCAGGGCGAGGCGCGCGACCGGCCGGTGGTGTTGACCGGCGACTTCAACATCGACGGCCGGGACATCACCGGCGCGGAGTACCGCGGCATGTTGCAGCGCCTGAAGATCGCGGCGCCGGCCACGCCGAGCTCGGACCTGGTGACCATCACCCCAGGCGCCTACGGCTGGGACCTCGACCACGGCGACGTGGTGCGCGAGCTGACCGGCCTGAACTTCTCGACCGGGCGCTGCCTCGGCACCGACATCGGCGAGACCGGCGGCACGCCCGACCCGGGCTGCCCGATGGCCGGCAACTTCGACGGCACGGCACGGCTCGACTACATCCTGGTCCGCCCGCCCGAGCTGCCGGCGGCCGCGACCAAGGACCCGCGCTGGGTCGTGGTGAAGGGCGCCGCGCCGTGGGCATCGCCGTTCCCGAGCCCGACCGGCGCGCCCGGGCTGCCGCCCGACCGCCTGTCCGACCACAAGCCGGTGGTGACGTCGCTGACCTTCGCGCCGCTGGCCAACCCGCCCAAGTACCACCCGACCTGGGCCCACAAGGTCGAGCTGCGGGTGACCGGGCTCAACGCGACCGGCTTCGGCGATTGCTTCGGGTGTGGCCCGGTCGACCCGTACGTGACCCTGCGCTCGCAGACCGTGCCGGCCGCGCCCGAGCTCGACAAGGTCGGGGCCGAGTGCACCGACGACGACTGGGTCAAGATCACGGACCCCTGCAACGACAACTGGCACATCACCCGGACCCAGGGCACCAGCGTGAGCGAGGTCGACCTGCGGACCCAGGCCTGGGATGACGACGACACCAGCGGAAACGACCTGCTGCACCAGCTGACCAAGATGCGCTTCATCGTCAACGCCGGCAGCGGGCGCGGCGGGTTCGGCTTCGACGAGACCATCTTCAACACCGTCGTGGTCGGCTCGATCTGGCCGATCATCGACGTCGCGCCGTACGACCGGTGCGGGGTGTTCGCGCCCGAGCTGTGCCACCGCCTGAGCCTGACCGAGCTGCCGCCCGGGCAGTAGGGCCAGGCGGCGGCGGTCAGCGCCAGCCCGGCGCGACCAGGCGGCGCTTGCCGTCGGCGGCCAGGGTGACGTCGGGCCCGTCGAGGGCCTCGCGGTCCCACAGCTTGCAGGTCACCTGCTTGTGGTGCTGGTCGAGCGCCTCGCAGTAGTTGGTGAACTCGCACCGGCGGACCTCGGCGCCGCGCCCGAGCTCCATCTTGCGGAACCAGTCGGGGTCGGCCAGCGACTGCCGGGCCGAGGCGACGAAGTCGGCCACGCCGTCCTGCAACACCGCCTCGGCCTGGTCGAACTCGCAGATGCCGCCGGCGGCGACCACCGGCACGTCGAGGCCGGCGGCGCGCACCGCGGCCCGCACCGCCGCTGGCAGCGCCAGGTTGCGCGCGAACGGGCCGCGCGCGTCGGAGTAGATCGTCGGCATACACTCGTAGCCAGACTGGCCGGTGTACGGGTACGCGGCCTGGCCGACCTTGGGCTGCTTGGCGTCCTCGAACTTGCCGCCTTTGGAGATCGACAGGAACTCGAGACCGGCCCGGGCCAGCTCGACCCCGAACCAGGCGGCGTCGTCGACCCGGTTGCCACCCTCGACCACGTCGTCGCCGAGGAAGCGGCAGCCGAGCACGGCGCGGCCGGCGATGCGGTCGCGGCAGGCCGCCACCACCTCGCGCGGCAGGCGCACGCGCTGCTCGCGCCCGCCTCCGTAGCCGTCGGTGCGGGTGTTGAGGGCCGACAGGAACGAGGCCATGGTGTAGGCGTGCGCGAAGTGGAGCTCGACGCCATCGAAGCCGGCGTCGACGGCGCGGCCGGCGGCGTCGGCGAACAGGCCGGGCAACACGGCCGGCAGGTCGCGGATGTGCGGCAGGTGGGTGTCGGTGACCCGCTCGCGGTAGCCGACGGTGAGGTCGTCGAGCTCACGCGCCGTCAGCACCTCGGCCAGCGCGGCGTCGGGCAGCGCCGCCAGCGCGGCCCGCACCGCGGCCTCGTCGGCGCCGGCCAGGCCAGGGTCGCCGCCGCGCCCGACCAGGGCGGCGCGGTGGTGATCGCCGATGGCGAGGAAACGCTCGAAGAACTTGTCGCGTGGCGGCCGGCGGCGGATGGCGAGGAAGTCGATGATCTGGATGAACAGCAAGGTCTGCCCGGCCGACGCCTCGCGCACCGCCGCCACCAGGTCGCGCAGGCCGGGCACGAAGCGGTCGTGGCCGATGCGCAGGAGCGGCCCCGACGGCACGTCGCGGATGCCGGTGGCCTCGACGACGATGACCCCGGGCCGGCCCTGGGCGAAGCGGGCGTACCAGTCGATGACGTCGGGGGTGACCAGGCCGTCGTCGCTGGCGCGCCAGGGCACCATGGCCGGGACCCAGGTCCGGGTCCGGGCGGTCCGCCCGCCGATGGCCCGCGGCGAGAACAACGCGGCAGCGCGCGCCTGGTCGGCGCTGGGCCAGTGGGCGACGGGGAGGTCGTGCTTGCGACGCTCGGGCGGCTGCCACATGAGGGCGGGTGTAACACGCGCCGCCCGGCGGCGCGGCCGGCGCTGAGGCTGCGACGATTCGGCGTTCGATCCGAGCCACCCGTGCTGGTAGGGTCCAGCCATGATCCCGTCACGCACGCTCGCCGTCTCCGTGGTCGCCGTGGCGGTCGCGGCCGCCTCCGCTGCCTGTGCCCCGGTCGGCCCGACCCAGCCGTCGTTCTTCGCCGGCCAGGGCGGCGCTCCACCCCCGACCGACCCGAACGCGGCGGCGGCGCCGGCCGACCCGAGCGCCCCGGCGGATCCGGCCGATCCGTACGTGGAGCCGGCGGGCGCGGGCCCGGTCACCCCGACGCCGGGCCCGACCGCGGCGGCGCCGCCAGCGCTGGCCGGCTCGCTGCGGATCACGGCGCCGCCCGAGTTCCGCCAGGACGGCACCTGGTACGTGGCGACGGCGCAGCAGACGCAGTGGAACGGCAACGTGCGGACCGAGGGCACCTACGTGCGGTTCCCGCCGGCGGTGCCGGCGCAGGGCGACTTCGGCCAGGCCCTGCGCGCGGCGTGGCAGCAGCACACGCCGGCCGAGCTGGCCGGGACGGTGTCCGGGCTGGCCTTCCGCCGCTACGTCGGCGACGGCCTGGTCGCCCAGTTCGTGCACGGGCGCGGCACGGAGAAGGGCCACAAGTACGACTCGTGGTTCTCGCTGTACCTGGTCGACTGCGGCGCGACCTGGCAGCCGGTGGTGATCGCCTCGACCTACGCCGAGAGCGAGGGCTCGGCCGGTGACCTCATCGAGGTCGAGCAGGCGCTGCCGCGCGCGCTCGGCCGCGGCGAAGGCTTCCTGGCCGGCCTGCGCTGCGCCGGCCCCACCTACCCGCCCATCGTCGACCCGCCCGCGCTGGCCGGCCACTACCACTACGGCAGCGGCGCGTTCCAGCAGTACGTGCACATCTACACCGGCTCGACCTCGACCCACTCGGTCTCGTACGGCGGCGAGTACGACCTGCGCGCCGACGGCACGTTCGCGTACCGGCACTCGTCGGCGACCAACCTCGGCGCTGGCACCGCGTTCCAGGGCGAAGAGGACACCGGCCGATGGGTCGTCGAGCGTGACCTCCTGGTGCTGACCTTCACCAAGCTCAAGCGGACCAAGCGCCTGCGTATCGCCGGCGTCAACCACTTCCCCGACAGCCGAGTCGCCGTCCTCGTCGACGAGAGCAAGGCGATCAACCCGACCTCCGTCGGCCACGGCTCCGAGGTCTTCACGACCAAGCCGGCGCAGTGACAGGGAGCGCCAGGGCTCACGCCAGGCTGCGAGTCAGCGCGGCCGGCCGCGCCGCCGGCAGCAGCACCGGCGCGCGCAGCGTGTGGCGCAGGCGGGCGGCCTGGCGCACGGTGGCCAGCGCCAGCCGGCCGATGTCGCGCACGCCGATGTGGCTGACCTCGTCGCCGTAGCGGCAGGTGATGGGCGCGGCCACCGCGCGCACGCCGCCGTGGCGCCGGCGCGACAGGGTGGCGAGGATGGCGAGCGACTCGTGCTCGACGCCGAAGCCGCCGCGCTCGGGCAGCGCCGCGCCGAGGGCGTCGGCCAGGTCCTTGCGCATCACCCGCAGGCCCGACTGCACGTCGCCGAAGTCGATGCCGGCCAGCAGGCGGAACGCGCCGTTCACCAGCCAGTTCGACAGCCGGCGCTGGACCGGCATCTCGGTGGTGGCGCGGGCGCCGATGACCAGGTCGACGTCGCGCAGCAGCTCGGCCAGCGGCGGCAGCTCGGCCGGCTCGTGCTGGAGGTCGCCGTCGATCAGCGCGACCGCGTCGACCGCCTCGCGCCGCAGGTGGCGCAGCGCGCGCCGGACCGAGCCCTGCTTGCCGAGGTTGTGCTCGTTACGCAGCACGACCAGGACCGGGCCGACCTCGGCCCGCAGCGCGGCCAGCACCGCGGCGCTGTCGTCGGTCGAGCAGTCGTCGACGATGACGATGCGAGCCGGCCCGGTGGCGACGCAGCGGCGGACCAGCTCGCGCAGGTGTGGCGCCTCGTTGTAGGCGGCGATGGCGATGGCCACCGGGCCCGAGAACGTGGTGGCCTGGGGCAGGTGCGTGACCCGGTCGCAGGTGAGCGTCATGCCCTGGGATAGAGCAAGCGCCCTGCCAGCTCCAAGGGTGCGGACTTGCTGGGCCCGGGTGTCAGGTCTTCATCGGCCTGACAGCCGCCGACGTGTGATCGCGGCCTTGGGGACCGCCACTCCAACCGACCGTCACGGCCGGTCGAGCGCGGCGGCGGCGGCGCCGACCACGACCTGTACGCCGCGCACGGCGAAGTCGAGATCGAGGTCGGCCACGGCGTCGGGCCCGCCGGCGCAGTGATAGTTCGGGTTGCGGTAGTTGGCGGTGTCCGTGACCATGAGCCCGGGGTAGTCGACGTCCCAGAACGGCGCGTGATCGGACCGGCGCAGGCCGCCAGCCTGGGCCGAGCGCTTGAGCATGTCGGACACCGGCAACACCACGGTGGGCAGGCCGACCGTGCGCGCGACCTGGTCGAGCGCCGCCGCGTCGGTCGCCGCGGCGTCGTCGTGCAGGACCAGCAGGAAGTCGCCGCGTGCCCCGTTGGCCTCGATCTGCGCGGTCTGGGCCGGGAACAGCAGGTCGAGCCCGGGCTCGGTCTGCTGCGAGCCGGGCGTGTCGCTGCGGTAGCCGATCATCTCGAACACCAGCGACGACGTGATGACCTGGCCGGCGTTGGCGGCGCGCGCCACCCAGGCGCGCGAGCCGATGAGCCCGCGCTCCTCCTCGTCCCAGCATGCCACCACCAGCGAGCGGGCGTGCTGGCCGGCCGACAGCACCCGGGCCGCCTCCAGCGCCGCCGCCACCCCGGTCGCGTTGTCGTCGGCGCCGTCGCAGCTCGGCACGCTGTCGTAGTGGGCCGACACCACCACGTGCTGGTCGGGCGCGGTCGTGCCGGCGCGCACGCCAACGACGTTGACGCCGGTGGCGTAGCGGTGGCGCTCGACCACGAAGCCGAGCGCCTCCAGCCGGTCGGCGCACAGGTCCTGCACCGCCTGCCAGTGCGGCATGCCGACGGTGCGCGGCCCGGTCACCGCGGTCAGGTCGGCCGCGAAGCGGGCCTCGTCGACGGCGGCGACCGGGTCCTGGGGCGCCGCGTCGGCGCTGGCGGCATCGACGCTGGCCGGGGTGGACGACCCGCCGCAGCCGGTCGCGAGCGACGCCGCGGTGACGGCGCCGAGCAGGCCGGCGCGGCACGTGGAGGTGAACATGCGCGCACTATCGTCGAAACCGGACTGGCGCCGGGCGCCAATCGTGGTGCCGATCGCGCCAGCCGGACCGCTGCTCAGCGCAGCTGCCAGCCGAGCTGCGCGCCGAGCATGCCGCCGCCCCCGGCCACCACGGTCGCGCTGCCCTCGAGCTCGATCGCCAGCGTGTAGCCAGGCCGGTCGCGGACCAGGTAGCCGGCACGGGCGTCGAGGCCAAGGCCGAAATCCGGATCGACGGCCTGGTTGGCCTGGGCCTGACCGAGGCCGACCCCGCCGGCCAGAAAGACCCGCGGCGTGACGAAGTGCTGCACGGCCGGCACCACGACCGATAGCTGCTGGCCATCGCCGGTGACGGCGCGACCACCCGCCACTCGCACGGTGAGCGCGGTGCGCGCCCCGATCCAGCCGCCGATGGCGAGGTTGATCCCGCTGCTCGACAGGTCGGCGCCTGCCGACGAGGTGATCAGCGCGACGCCGAGGCCGACCTCGACGGTCAGGCCGCGACCGCGCCGCTCGGCCGGCGCCAGCACAGCTGCGCTGGTGCCCGGGGCGCTGGCCCGATCGGGCGGCGCGACGAACCCGAGCGGGCGCCAGTCCCGCAGCGACGGAAGCGCCTGCTCGTCGACGGTGTCGACGCCGGCCGGCGGCGTGGACGCGGGCGCCGGCGGGCCAGGCGGCTGCGCGGCCGCGGTGGCCGCGCCGCTGGTGAGCAGGATCAGGGCGAGGGCGAGGGTGTGGGTGCGCATGATGGGCTCTCTGCGGTGGTGGAGGGGGACACGTCAGTCGGTGCGCTGGCTGCCGTCGTCGAGCTCGACCCAGACCCGGCCGTCGGTGAGGACCGCGGCCTGCACGATCGTGCGACCGGCCAGGCTGGCGGCCTCGGCCAGCGCCGCCTCGATGGCGGGGTTGGCGAACGGCGCGCCCAGCGTGGCCGCGCTCGAGTACCGGTACCACGACATCGTCGCCAGCCCGGCGGCGGCACCGAGGCTGGTCGCACGCCGGATGTTGCGGGCGACGTCGTCGGTGCTGAGGCTGCTCGCCGGCGTGGGTGACTCGTGGCCGATCTCCGAGCAGTGGAACTCCATGCCGGCCGGGTAGCCGTACTCGGCCATCCGCGCGCGGTAGGCGTCGATGCTGTCGAGGAAGCCGTTGGGGTCGTTGTGGTAGATGTAGTGGTGGAACGAGAAGACGTCGGCGGCGTCACGGCCGATGCCGCCGGCACGATCCGGCGCGACGGTGAACCGGCGCAGCGAGCTCACGTCGCTGGCCCCGGTCTGCCCCTCCCACGCGCCGGCCATCAGCCGTACGCCCTCCGGCAGGCTGGCCCGCACCACCCGCGCCAGCTCGGCCAGGTCCGACGGTGATCCGGCGAAGAAGGCGGGGCCGTTGGCGGCCGCGAAGCCAGGGTCCCACCGGCCGTCGCTGTCGCTGCTGACCCAGGTCATGTTGGGCTCGTTGGCGACCTCGACGTACTGGATCTGGCCCGGGTGGCGGGCCAGGAGGGCGCCGATGAAGTTGGCCATCGCCGCCGGATCGGCCGGCGGGGACGCTCCACCCGGCAGGTAGGGGTAGCGGTACGGCTCGCCCGGGTACTTCTGGTAGAACGGCGGCGTCCCGGCCACGGTGAAGATGCGGGTGCGGCCGGCGGTGTCGGCGATCCAGGCGTCGACGGCGCTCCAGTCGAACTGGCCCGGCGCGACCTCGATGCGAGCCCACTGCAGCGCGACCTCGGTGGTCACGCTGTTGTGGTCGAGGCTGCGCACCAGCCCGTACCCGAAGGTCGGCAGCGGCACCGGCTGGTAGTCGGGCCAGCCGGTGGTGCGCTCGACGTGGAGGCCGAAGAAGTCGGGCCGCACCACCCGCGCCGCATCACCCGGCGCGACCAGCCAACGCGCGACCGCGCCGGCGCCGCCGGGGGGTTCGGACAGGATGCCGCCGACGCCGCCACCACCACCGCCGTCGTCGTCGATCCCGTCGACGCTGGCGACGCAGGCGGTGGAGCCGGCCAGCGCGAGGCTGGAGGCGGCGAGCAGCAGCAGGTGGCGAGTCGACGCGATCGATGCAGACATGGGACGCTCCTTGGGCATGGCGTGGCCGCGCGCCAAGAGAAGGAGCGCCAGCAAACGCGAGGGGTGGACGGAGCGAGCTCAGTGCAGTGATCGGGCCACCTGCAAGCGCTCGAACCGCCTCGACCAGGGCGACCATCTCTGGTGGGAACGGGCCCCGCTTGGACGGGGCTCTCTCACCCGAAAACCCAATGATGTCGCAGTGATGTCGGCTTGATGTCGACCAACGGGATCGGCTACGGCGTCTCCAGGCGTGCCGCCGGCGGCACCTCACGCGGACGCGACGACAGCATCTGCAGCGCCATCAACATGGCGATGGCGCGGCGGCTGTCGGACGGGCCGTCGAACACGGCCAGGCCGCCGTCCTCGAGCACCCCGTCCTTGCCGCGGGTCTTGATCTTGCCGTCCTCGTCGATGGTCCACACCACGTCGTCGCCGACCAGCACCGTGCCGTCGGGGTCGATGCGGATCTGCCGGTCGGCCGGGACGTCGGTGCCCGGGACCTGCAGGGTGCCGTCCTCGGCCAGCTCGGCCACCAGCGTGCCGTCCCGGGTCAGCCGCCCGTCAGCGCTGAGCCGCCCGACCTCGCGCTCGCCGACGCGCACCGCCCCGTCGGCGCCGAGCTGGAACTCCTGCATGGTCCGGCTGCCGACCAGCTCGACCCGGGACGGCAGGATGGGCAGGCGCACGGCGGCGCCCGACCCCGGCTTGACCGGCGTGGGCGCGAGGCCGGCAGGGCGCGGCTGGCCGGCGCTGCCGGCGCCGCCGCCAGCGGCCGCGGTCGACGCAGCCGCGGTGGTGGTCGCCGCCGCGGCGGGGGCCTTGCGCTCGTCGCGGCAGGCGGCCAGGGCGCAGGTCACGGCGAGGATCGAGCCGAGGAAGCGGGCGGTCATGCCGGACCATACGCCACCCGGCCCGGGTCCTTTCGGGACCCGATCGAGCCGCGATCGGTCAGGCCCGCAGGGCGGTCACGACCTTCTCGATCGCGTCCTTGGCGTCGCCGAACAACATGCGGGTGACCGGCTTGTAGAACAGCGGGTTGTCGATGCCGGCGTAGCCGGCGCCGCGGCTGCGCTTGTTGACGATGACCAGCTTGGACTTCCACACCTGCAGCACCGGCATGCCGGCGATGGGGCTGGTCGGGTCGTCCTCGGCGGCCGGGTTGACGATGTCGTTGGCGCCGATGACGATGGTCACGTCGGTGGTCGGGAAGTCGCGGTTGATCTCGTCCATCTCCATGACGATGTCGTACGGCACCGAGGCCTCGGCCAGCAGCACGTTCATGTGCCCGGGCAGGCGACCGGCGACCGGGTGGATGGCGAAGCGGACCTCGACGCCCTTGCCGCGCAGCACCTCGGTCAGCTCGCGCACGGCGTGCTGGGCCCGCGCCACCGCCATGCCGTAGCCGGGCACGATGATGACGTGCTTGGCCTCGAGCAGCTTGCTGGCCAGGGTGGCGTGGTCGAGGTCGAGCACGTCGCCGGCGGGCGGGGCCGGGGCGTCGCCGCTGGCCTTCTTGGGCGGCGCCGCGCCGAAACCACCGAAGATGACGTTCCAGATCGACCGGTTCATCGCCTTGCACATGATGTACGACAGGATGGCGCCGCTCGAGCCGACCAGCGCGCCGGTGATGATGAGCAGGTCGTTCTCGAGCATGAAGCCGGCCGCGGCCGCGGTCCAACCCGAGTAGCTGTTGAGCATCGACACCACGACCGGCATGTCGGCGCCGCCGATGGCCGCGACCAGGTGCACGCCGAGCACGCAGGCGATGGCCGCGCCGGCCAGGAGCGGCCACAGCGCGCCGCCCTGGCCGTACAGCACCGCCAGCACGACCGAGGCGCCGAGCATCGTCAGGTTGAACAGGTGGCGCGCTGGCAGCAGCATGGGCTTGCCCGAGACCGAGCCACGCAGCTTGAGGAAGGCCAGGATCGAGCCGGTGAAGGTGATGGCGCCGATCCACACGTCGACGAAGATCTCGATGTGGGTCTTGAGCGGGAGGCCGGCGCCGCCCTCGAGCTGGAGCGACACGCCGACCAGGACCGCGGCCAGGCCGACGAAGCTGTGCAGCAGGGCGACCAGCTCGGGCATCTGGGTCATGCCGACCCGGGCCGCCATGACCGCGCCGAGCGCGCCGCCCCCGCCGATGGCGGCCAGCAGCAGCGGGTGCGGCCACGACGTGAAGCGGGCCAGGGTGACGACGATGGCGATGGCCATGCCGACGATGCCGTACAGGTTGCCCCGGCGCGCGGTGACCTGGCTGCCCAGGCCCTTGAGGCTGAGGATGAACAGGACGCCGGCCACCAGGTAGGCGGCGTTGGCGAGGATCTCGTTGCGGAGGGTGAACATGACTTGCGCCCTACTTGCGGAACATCGCCAGCATGCGGCGGGTGACGAGGAAGCCGCCGGCGATGTTGATCGTGGCGAACAGGGTGGCGGCGATGGCGACCAGCGCGGGCGCGCCGAGGTCACCACGCGCGCCGATGGCGACGACCATGCCGCCGACGACGATGATGCCGGAGATGGCGTTGGTCACGCTCATGAGCGGGGTGTGCAGCGCCGGCGCCACGTTCCAGATGACCTGCCAGCCGACGAACACCGCCATCACGAACACGGTCAGGCGCTGCAGCAGCTCGGCGGTGCCGACCGACAGCGCCGCGGTCGAGCCCCAGCGCAGGTAGGCCCAGCCAGCGGCGGCGACCAGGCCGACGATGGCCAGGACCAGGCCGGTGGTCTTCGACGGGGCCGCGACCGGGGCGCCGTGGTGGTGCCCGCTGGCAGCGTGGCTGGCCATGGCCTGCTTGGGCGGCGCGGCGGGCGCGGCCGGCGCGGGCGTGGCCGGCGCCGGCGTGCTGGCCCCGGCCTGCTTGCCGTCCTGGGCCGGTGCGACCTTGGGTGGCGGCGGCGGCCAGCGCAGCTCGCCGCCCTCGAGCACCAGGGCCGGGCGCACCGCGTCGTTGCCGTGGTCGACCTTGAACCCGGCGGCGCCGCCCATCTCCTCGATGAGGTGCCACAGGTTGGTGCCGTACAGATCGGACGCGACCATCGGCATGCGGCTGGGCAGATCGCTGTAGCCGACGATGGTCACGCCCTTGTGGCTGACGACCTGGCCGGGCTGGGTCAGCTCGCAGTTGCCGCCGCGCTCGGCCGCCAGGTCGACGATGACCGAGCCCGGCTTCATCAGCTCGACCATGTCGGTGAACCACAGCTTGGGCGCCGGCTTGCCGGGGATGAGCGCGGTGGTGATGACGATGTCGACCTCCTTGGCCTGGGCCCGGAACAGGGCGTACTCGGCCTCGAGGAACTCCTTCGACATCTCCTTGGCGTAGCCACCCTGCCCCTCGCCCGACTCGGCGATGGTGACGGTGAGGAACTCGCCACCGAGCGACTTGATCTGCTCGCCGGCGGCGGCCCGCACGTCGAAGGCGCGGACGATGGCGCCCAGGCCCTTGGCGGCCCCGAGCGCGGACAGGCCGGCCACGCCGGCGCCGATGATGAGGACCTTGGCCGGCGGCACCTTGCCGGCGGCGGTGAACTGGCCGGTGAAGAAGCTGCCGAACCGGTTGGCCGCCTCGGTCACCGCGCGGTAGCCGGAGATGTTGGCCATCGACGACAGCGCGTCCATCTTCTGCGCGCGCGAGATGCGCGGCACGCAGTCCATGGCCAGCACGGTGACCTTACGCGCGGCCAGCCGATCGAGCAGCGGCTGGTTCTGCGCCGGATACACGAACGACAGCAGGGTCGCGCCCTCACGCAGGAGGTCGACCTCGGCCAGCTCGGGCGGGTTGACGTGCACCAGCACGTCGGCCTGGCCCCACACGTCCGCGGCCTGATCGACCAGCGTGGCCCCGGCGGCCTGGTACGCCTCGTCGGGGAAGCTGGCGGCGACGCCGGCGCCGCGCGCGACCCGCACGTCGAACCCGGCCTTGCTCCACTTGCCGACGGTGGCCGGCGAGGCCGCGACGCGACACTCCCCGTCCCGCGACTCCTTGACGATACCTAGCTTGAGTGCCATGGCGGCCGGAACGATGCCAGCCCGCCGGGCCGGGCGGCAAGGCCACGCGCCGCCAACCACGCTGTACGAGGCGTGCGCACCGGCTGCGTCGACGCGCGCGGCCTCGGTTGACAGCCTGGGCCGGACCTGCGACGACGACGCATGAGCTCAGCGCGTCGTGGCTGGTTGTCGGGCATCGTCGGCGTGGTGGTGGCCGGCCTGGTCTTCGCCGCGGCCCAGGCCTGGGACCCGCCGCACGCCCTGCTCGAGCACCTCGGCGCCGGCGGCGACGCCAGCCAGCCCGCGCCGACCAACGCGGTGCTGTCGGCCCGCCTCGG
>JAGPCO010000180.1 GCA_018058095.1 Kofleriaceae bacterium | reverse complement strand
GTAGGGGGCTGCGGCTGCGGGTTCGGCTGAGGCTGTGGCTGCGGCTGTGGCTGCGGCTGTGGCTGTGGCTGTGGCTGTGGCTGTGGCTGTGGCTGTGGCTGTGGCTGTGGCTGTGGCTGTGGCTGTGGCTGTGGCTGTGGCTGTGGCTGTGGCTGTGGCTGATCCTGAACCTGCTGCTGCTGCTGTTACAGGTTGCCAGTGCCCGAGCTCTCCCAGCCCGGTGGCGTGGGTGCTCGCGCGAGGGGTCGAGGTCGATCTGCGAGCGTCCGCCCCCGTACAGCACCAGCAACAGCAACAGCAACAGCAACAGCAACAGCAACAGCACCAGCAACAGCAGCAGCAGCAGCAACAGCACCAGCAACAGCAGCAGCAGCAGCAGCAGCAGCGGCAACAGCAGCAGCAGCAGCAACAGCAGCAGCAACAGCCGCAGCCGCAGCCACAGCAGCCAGCCACCACTGCCGCGGCAGGGGCACACTGGGCAGCGACACGGCGCAGCTGCGATGGCTGGCGGCGGCGACGGGGCGGGCTGGCTCTGTCTATACTCGCGCCCATGTCAGAGGCCACGCCACCCGCCGCTCCGCGCTCGCCCGCCGGCACCGCCACCCGTCGGCGCAAGCGCCAGGTCCGGTGGGGCCGCCGTCTGCGCCGGTTCGGCCTGGCCTGGCAGAACGCGCTCGAGATCGCCCGGGCGGGTCGCCTGACCGCCCCCTACGGGCACCCGTTCGCCCTGGTCCACGAGGACCGCGTCTACAAGCTGCGCCGCTACGACCACGCGCCGGGCGGCGGCGTCGACGCCGGCGTCGCCCCGGTGGCGGCGCCGCTCCTGCTCGTGCCGCCGCTGATGGTCGCGTCCGAGGTCTACGACATCGCACCCGACGTCAGCGCGGTCGCCCTGCTCAAGCGCCAGGGCGTCGACGTGTGGATGGTCGACTTCGGCGCGCCCGAGCGCGAGGAGGGCGGCATGGACCGCACCCTCGACGACCACGTGCGGGCCGTGTCCGACGCCATCGACCGCGTCCACGCCGCCACCGGCCGCGACGTCCACCTGTGCGGCTACTCGCAGGGCGGCATGTTCTGCTACCAGGCCGCCGCGTTCCGGCGCAGCCGCGGCCTGGCCTCGGTCATCACCTACGGCAGCCCGGTCGACCTGCACCGGACCCTGCCGCGCTTCTCCGACCGGGTCACCGAGCGGATCGCGAGCGGGCTGCGCACCGCCCTGGCGTGGCCGCTCGAGCAGATCGAGGGCCTGCCCGGGGTGTTCACCTCGACCGGGTTCAAGCTGCTGTCGGCGCGCAAGGAGGCCCAGGCCCTGGTCGACTTCGTGCGCAAGCTGCACGACCGGCAGGCGCTGGAGAAGCGCGAGGCCAAGCGCCTGTTCCTGGCTGGGGAGGGCTTCGTCGCCTGGCCCGGCCCGGCCTTCCGCAAGTTCTTCGAGGACATGATCGTCGCCAACCGCATGTCGGCCGGCGGCTTCGTCATCGACGGCCAGACCGTGTCGCTGGCCGACATCGACGTGCCGGTGCTGTACTTCGTCGGCGACCGCGACGAGATGGGCCGGCCGGCGGCGGTGCGCGGCATCCGCCGGGCTGCACCGGCGGTCGACGTCATGTACGAGGTGCCGCTGCGGGCCGGGCACTTCGGGCTCGTCGTCGGCTCGACCGCGCAGACCGTGTCGTGGCCGACCGCGGTGGCGTGGATGCGCTGGCGCGAGGGCACCGGGCCCGTGCCGGCGCTGGCCAACGACGTGCGCGCGCTGCCGATCGAGCCGGTGCCGAGCGTGGCGGAGGCCGACGCCGACGCCGACGAGGACCTCGACGACCTCGACCCAGAGGAGGTCGACAGCGCGTTCGGCGAGCTGTCGTTCGACGTCGCGCTGGCCCAGGACGTGGTCGGCAAGACCGCGCGCGCGCTGTGGGAGCGCCTGGCCGACTGGAGCGACGACCTGGGCGGCTACGTCGACAACCTGCGCTGGCAGCTGCCGCGCCTGACCCGGCTGCGCGACCTCACCGACGACACGCTGATCTCCCCCGGGCGGACGCTGGCCGACCAGGCTGCGGCTATCCCCGAGCGCACCTTCTTCCTGTGGCGCGGGCGCGCCTTCACCTTCGCCGAGGCCAACCGCCGGGTCGACGCCATCGTGCGTGGCCTGGTCGCCGTCGGCCTGCGCCCGGGCCAGCGAGTCGGCGTGCTGATGCACTCGCGGCCGAGCCACCTGTCGCTGGTGACCGCGCTGTCGCGGCTGGGGGCGGTCGCCGTCTTGCTGTCGCCGGCCACGCCCGACGACCAGCTCGGGCGCTGCCTCGAGCTGGGCGAGGTCGAGGTGCTGATCGCCGACCCCGAGGGTTGCCCACGCGCGCGCGCGGCCTTCGCCGGCAAGCTGCTGGCCATCGGCGGCGTCGGCGAGCCGTCGCTGATCGCGCCCGGTCCACGCGTCATCCCGCCCGGGGTGATCGACCTCGAGGACATCGATCCGACGGCCGTGTCGCTGCCGTCGTGGTACCGCGCCAACCCCGGCCGGGCCCGCGACCTGGCGATGCTGTTCGTGTCGTCCGGCGTGCACGAGCCGCCGCGCGCGGTTCGCATCACCAACCGGCGCTGGGCCTTCTCGGCGCTGGGTGCGGCGGCGGCGGCGACGCTGACCGGCAGCGACACGGTCTACAACTGCTTGCCGCTGCACCACCCGGCCGGGACCCTGGTCGCCACCGGCAGCGCGCTGGTCGCCGGCACCCGCCTGGCGCTGGCGTCGAGCTTCGACCCGACCACGTTCTGGACCGAGGTGCGGCGCTACGGCGCCACCGTCGTGTTCTACGCCGGCGAGATGTGCCGGTCGCTGGTCGACGCACCGTCGACGGTGGGCGAGCAGAACAACCCGGTCCGCCTGTTCGCCGGCAGCGGCCTGCGCGCCGACACCTGGCGCCGCCTGGTCGACCGGTTCGGGCCGGTCGCGGTGCTCGAGCTGTACGCCTCGACCGAGGCCAGCGCCGTCCTCGCCAACGCCGCCGGTCGCAAGATCGGCGCGGTCGGTCGGCCGCTGCCGGGCAGCGCCGAGCTGGCGCTGGCGGCGTGGGACTTCGGCGCCGGCGACTTCGTGCGCGACGCGGGTGGCCGCCTGGTCCGGGCCCGCCTCGACGAGCCCGGCATGCTGGTGGCCCGCCTCGACGCCGGCGGCGGCGCGCGCCGGGCCAAGCCCGGGGCCGACATCGCCCACATCGACCCGCGTCGCCTCCTGGCCGACGCCTTCGCGCCGGGGGACACCTGGTTCGTCACCGGCGACTTCCTGCGCGTCGACGAGGACGGCGACTACTGGTTCGTCGGCCGGCGCGGCGACATGTTCCCGACCCCGGCCGGGCCGATCGCCGCCACCCGCGTCGAGGACGCGCTGTACCAGGCCGCGGCGGTGCGGCAGTGCGTGGCCTTCGCCGAGACCGGCGACGCCGGCGCCCAGGTGGCCGCGGCGGTCGTGCTGTCCGACTCAGGCCCGGCCGCGTTGACCGCGCTGGCCGACGCCATCGCCGCGCTGCCGCCGTCGGCCCGCCCGCACCGCCTGTACGTCGTCGACGACGTGCCGATGACCGACGGCTACCGCCCGCTGCGCCAGGCCACCGCCGAGCGCGCGGCCGAGGTGGCCCAGCAGGTCCTGCGCTGGGACGACGCGGCGCTGACGCTGCGGGCGGCCGCGGCGTCAGCCTGACCGGTCGGGATCGGGCGCGCGCAGCATCCTGGCGACCGCCTCGGTCAGCTCGAGCGGCGTGAACGGCTTGGTGAGCAGCACCGCGGCCCCGCCCGCGAGGCAGCGTTCGGCCGCACCCGATCGCGCGTAGCCCGAGGCGAGGGCGACCCGGACACGAGGATCGACCTCCTTGAGGCGCGTGAAGCACTCGGCGCCGTCCATCACCGGCATCGCCAGGTCGAGGACGACCGCGTCGAACCCGCCGGCGTGCTGGCGGAAGAGCTCGAGCGCCTCCTGGCCGTTGCTGGCGCCGGTGACCCGATAGCCCGAGCGCTCGAGGGTGCGGCAGGTCACCGCGCGGACGCTCGGTTCATCATCGACCACCAGCACGTGGCCCGTACCCGGGGCCGACCGCGCTGGCGCCAAGGTCACCGCGGCCGGCGCCGCGGCCGCCGGCGGGAGCAGCATGGCCACCGTCGTTCCGCGGCCGACCTCGCTGTCGATGGTGACCGCCCCGCCGTGCCGGCGGGTCGTTCCGTACACCATGGCCAGGCCCAGGCCGGTGCCTCGGCCCTGGGGCTTGGTCGTGAAGAACGGGTCGAACGCGCGCGTCTGCACCTCGCGGGACATGCCGCAACCGGTGTCGCGGATCGAGATCTGGACGTAGCGCCCGGGTGCGACCGCCAGGGCGCGTGCCCGCTCGCCTTCGACTTCGACCGTGGCGAGGTCGAGGCGGAGCAGGCCCGCACCTTCCATCGCGTCAACCGCGTTGAGGCACACGTTCATGACCGCGTGGCTGAGCTGGGCGGCGTCGCCGGCGACGTGGTCGTCGCCGAGCGCCTCCACGTCGATGGTCACGCCCTTGGGCAGGGTTCGCCGCAGCAGCTTGACCACCCCGTCGAGCATCTCGGCCACCGCGAAGGTGGCGCAGCTGTAGGTGCCGCGGCGAGAGAAGCCGAGCAGGTTGCGCGTCAGCTCGGCGCCGCGACGGGCCGACTCGAGGATCTGGTCGACGTCGTCGCGGGCGGCGCTGGTCAGGTCGTCGCGCAGCAGCTCGGCGACGCCGATGATGGCGGCCAGCACGTTGTTCATGTCGTGGGCCACCCCGCCAGCCAGGGTGCCGACCGCCTCCAGCTTCTGCGCGTGCAGGAGCTGCTCTTGCAGCAGCTCGCGCTCGTGCTGGTGCTGGCGATCGCGCTCTCGCAACGCCTCGAGGTGGGCGAAGTAGCGGGTCGACGCCTCGTAGGTCATGATCGTGATCAACCAGAGCGCGCCGAAGGCGACCGCCGGCAGCCCGAAATCGCCCC
Organism: Kofleriaceae bacterium; assembly: GCA_018058095.1. Classification (GTDB taxonomy): domain Bacteria; phylum Myxococcota_A; class Polyangia; order Haliangiales; family Haliangiaceae; genus JABFXX01. The sequence goes on along the minus strand of JAGPCO010000180.1, from coordinate 4,970 downwards.
CGTAGGTGGCGAAGCCGATCGGCATCCACAGGGCGAGGAACAGCACGGCCGACCCCAGCAGCCAGGACCGGAACAGGTGCAGGCTCGCCAGCAGGATCTGGATCGCGGCCAGCACGGTGAACTCGATCCGCCCGGTCAACCCGAAGCCGAGCGCGGTCAGGCCCGTCCCGAGCGACCACGCCACGGTCGCCAGGCCCGAGGCCCAGCGCTCCGGAACCCGTCCCCGCTGCACCGCGGCGTAGACCACCAGCGAGTAGAGACACCCGATGATGACGCCGGCGTTGAGGATCCACGCGACGTCCGGGTGGGCCAGCGCGAAGTAGCCGGCGGCGAGCACGGAGAAGCCGATCCCGCCGAGGCAGGCGATGCGGAGCCGTTCCAGCGCGGTCGCGGCCAGACGCTGCCGCAACACGACCGGATCCAGCGGCGCTGGGCGCGGCATCACCTCGGGTGGTTCGGCCGATCGGCGCGGCCGGTGAGGGGTGTGTCGCGGCCCGTGCGCCGTGCGAACATCGGCGTTGTAATCTGGTCCACCTTAGCTAACATGGGCAGTGTGAAGCAGGTCAACGTACATGAGGCCAAGACCCAGCTGTCACGCCTGCTCGAGGAGGTCGAGGCCGGTGAGCGGATCGTGATCGCTCGCGCCGGTGAACCCGTCGCGGTGCTGTCGCCGTACCAGGCCGCGGTGCGTCGTCGCCGGCTCGGCCAGTTCGCCGGCGAGGCCATCATCCACGCCGACTTCGACGAGCTACCGGCAGACATGCTGGCGGCGCTCGGCCAGCCCTGAGCGGGCCATGAAGCTGCTGCTCGACACTCACACCTTGTTATGGAGCGCGACCGATCCGGACCACCTGGGCGCCGAGGCGCGCCGGGTCATCGAGGACGGCGCCAACGCGGCGTTCGTCAGCGCTGTCAGCGGATGGGAGATCGCGATCAAGCAATCGCTGGGCAAGCTCGACCTGCCCCGGCCGGCGCAGGTCTGGCTGCCCGACGTGCTGCGCCGGAGCGGGTTCGAGGTGGCCGAGGTCGGCCTGGCCGCGGCGCTCCGGGTTGGAACGCTGGCCTGGCACCACCGCGATCCATTCGACCGCCTGCTCATCGCCCAGGCGCTCGAGGGTGGATACACCGTCGTCACCCGGGACGCCGCGTTCGCCGCGTACGGGGTGGCGGTCCTGGTGGCGTGAGGGGTGTCAGTGCCGGACCGGCGCGACGACCTTGGGGATCCGCACGCGCGGGCCGAGGCGGAACGCGACCGAGCGCAGGTTGCGGTAGATCTCGCCGTCGATGACCGGGGCCAGCAGCTCGTCGCCGGTGGCCTCCATGGTCAGCTCGCGGCACGGGCGGTCGAGCAGGTTGCGGCCGACCATCTCGGCCCCGCGCGCCATGCGCGGCAGGTTGCGGGCGATGACCCACGGCGACGGCGTGCCGACGATGGCGTTCATCAGGCCAGCCTGGTCGGCCTTGCCGAAGAAGCGGACCACGTTGCCGAGGTTGATCGACATCGACGCGACGTGGATGCCGGTGAACTCGTCGCCGGGCAGCACCATGCCGTCGAGGGTGACCCGGGCCCGGGTCGGCGAGAACATCTCCTGGGCGTAGGCGCCGAGCTTGCCCGGCAGGTGGCGCAGCGGGGTCATCGCCACCGGCATCGACGCCAGCGTGCTGGCGAACACCTTGAGGATGGTGCGCGGGTTGGGATCGGCTTCCTGGTAGTACTTCGAGAAGAAGCGCTGGCCGACGCCGCCGGCGGCGACCGCGAAGCCGTAGGTCCGGAACGGCACGTCGCCGTCGGCGGTGACCTCGACGCCGTCGATCACCATCGAGTCGACCTCGGTGTCCTCGATGGTCGCCCCGCGCTCGATCTGGCCGCGCAGGGTCGTCAGCAGGCCCTCGGCGTCGCCGCGGATGCCGACGTTGTTGGCGATGAAGTCGATCGTGCCGCCGTTGGTCGGCATGGTCAGGGGCAGGGTCAGCGACTGGTCGGCGAACTCCTCCTCCTGCAGCACCTCCATGCCCAGCCGCACCATCCAGTGCAGCGCGCCGTCGCCGCCGTCGGCGACCCAGTAGCGGGCCCGCTTGCGCAGGAACTCGCGCAGCACCGGCTTGATCGCCTCGAGCGACGAGGTCTCGCGCACCTCGCCGAAGTCACCGACGATCGACTGCAGCCGATCGGCGCGGTCGGGCCGGTGCTTGTTCTTGCGGCTGTTGGGGTTGGTGATGACGCCGATTTCCATGGTGGGGCCCCCGTCGGAACGGGCCCCACGACTGCAAGATGCGGGCGCGCACCGGGCCCCCCCTAAGTGCCCGGAAAGACGCAGTGCGTCACACGGCAGATCCCGGCAGTGCGTAGGCGGTTACGCGATCGAGGCGGTCCAGCTGGATCCCCGGCTTCGCACCTGGGGCCGGCTCACGCTCAGGCCGTCTTGGTGCGCATCCGGACGATCGCCACGACCACGGCCTTCGACGCCGTCGCGAACTTGCTCGAACCGCCGATGGAGGTGTCCGCCGCGGTGGCCTCGCCGCGGTCGGCCAGGCGGACCACCTCGGCCGCGGCCAGGTGGAACGAGGCGTGTTCGAGCTGGAGCGTCTTGAACTCGGGCAGGCCGGCGTACTTGACGCGGCCCTCGCCGTGGATCCACTTGCCCAGCTCACACCGGTCGTCGCGGCACAACACGTTGTGGTCGATCGACCGATCGGGGCGACGCAGGTAGGAGCCGAGCTTGAGCTTCCACGCCGCGTGGGCCTGGATGGCGCCATCGAAGTCCATCGCCGGCATCACTTGGCCTTGGTGCGCATGGTGGCGATGGCCATCACCACCGCCTTGGACGCGGTCGCGAACGGGCTGGTGCCGCTGATCGCGACCTGCTCGTCGACCTTCTGGCCCTGGTGCGCCAGCTTCACCACGTCGGCCGCGGCGCGGTGGAAGGCGGCGTGTTCACGCTCGAGCGACTTGAACTCGGGCAGGGCCTGGTGCTTGAGCCGACCGTCGCCGTGGATCCACTTGCCGAGGGCACATCGGTTGTCCTGGCACACCTCGGCCTCCTTGAGCGAGCCGTCGGGTTTACGCAGGTAGGACGAGAGCTTGAGCTTCCAGTCCGAGTGGGCCTTGATCGCGTCGTCGAAGTTCATCCGGTCTCTCCTGGGAGGCGTTCCATCCCAGGTCGGCCGGATCGGGCCGGGATCAACTCCCTTCGGGCGTCACCGGCCGTGGAAGACCGGGTCGCGCTTGCCGAGCAGGGCGGCGATGCCCTCGGCGGCGTCGGCGGTGCCGAGGGTGACGGCCTGGGCGAACGCCTCGGCCCGGGCGGCCGGGCGCGGGTCCCAGCCGAGGCCCTGGTACAGGCTGCGCTTGGCCAGGCGCACGGCGATGGGCGCACAGGCGGCGATCTGCTCGGCCAGCGCCAGCGCCCGCGGCAACACGTCGGCGGCGTCGACCGCGCTCGACAAGAGGCCGAGGCGCTCGGCCTCGTCGCCGTCGACGAGGCGGCCGGTGAACAGCAGCTCGGCCGCGCGCGAGGCGCCGATGAGGCGTGGCAGCAGGTAGCTGATGGCCATCCCGGGGTGCAGGCCGAGCCGGGCGAAGTTGGCGCCGTAGCGGGCGGCGCGGGCGCCGATGCGGATGTCGCACACCAGGGCCAGGCCGAAGCCGCCGCCGACCGCGTGGCCGTTCACCGCGGCGATGACCGGGACCTCGAGATCGAGCACCGACAGGAACGGCTGGTACATCGCGTACGAGCGCTCGGCCGGCGTGCGCGTGCCGCCCTCGTCGTCGCGCTGCACCGTGGCCTTGAAGTCGGCCCCGCTCGAGAAACACCCGCCGGTGCCGGTGATCACCACCGCACGGGCGGCACGATCGGCGCGGGCCTCGGCGCTGGCGACGACGAAGGCGTCGAGCAGCTCGGGTGTCATGCTGTTGCGGTTGTCGGGGCGGTCGAGCGTGATCAGGCCGACCGGGCCCCGCGACTGGTAGCGAACGGCGGCGCTCATGGCGCGACTATCGGCGAGGCCGGCCAGGCCGGCAATGGGCGCGCGGACGCGGCGGCCGCGGCTCAGCGCGGCGGCGGGCCGGCCTCGAGCTTGCGCTGGCGCAGCAGGTCCAGCTCGGCGCGCAGGTTCAGCAGCCTGCCGCGGTGGGCGGCGTCGACCCGCCCGGCCAGGAGGACCTGGTTGATCGAGGTCACGCTGGCGTCGAGAACGGTGAGCGCGATCGAGTCGAACGCGCGCGTGTAGGCGGCGAGCGAGAGCGTGATGCCGTCGACGAAGGCGTCCTGCTGGCTCAGGGTCCACTGCTTCGGGTCCAGGATCGGGGAGTCGTGACGGGCGAGCCGGTCCCGCAGGTCCTCCAGCTGCGTGCGCGCGGTGTCGAGCCGTGTCACTTGGGCCGGCGTGAGGAGGTCGCGCCGGATGTCCTCGCGGGCCAGCTTGTCGAGCGGGTCGAGCGCGCCGATCCGGAGGGCGTCGGCCTGCGTGGTGTACGTCGTCACCATGTGCTCGAGGACCGCCAGCCCGTTGACGCTGATCGTGCGCCGGGCCTCGCGCAGGTATGCGGGTTCGGACACGGTGCCCGGCGCGGGCCTGGCCGGCACCTCACCGCCGGCGCGGGCGAGGATGATCCCCGCCGCCAGCAGGCCGAGGCTGGCGATGCCCAGCGCGAGCAGGGTCCGCTGTCGCCCTGGCGCTGCCAGCGTGCGCCGCGGCGAGGCCGGACCGGCCGGTGGCGTGGGCGCCGGCGCCGCCGCAAGGGCGGACGCGAACGCCTCGGCCGAGGGCCAGCGCCCGTCTGGGTCCTTGGCCAGGCCGCGCGCTACCACCGCCGCCAGCGCCGGGGCGACGTGCGGGCACATCACGCGCAGGTCGGGAGGAGGTTGATCGACGTGACCCTCGAGCACGGCGAAGTCGGAGCCGCCGACGAACGGGGGACGCCCGGCCAGCAGCTCGAACAGCACGACGGCGACGGCGTACAGGTCGGC
>JAGPCO010000179.1 GCA_018058095.1 Kofleriaceae bacterium | reverse complement strand
CCGTGCCCGAGTCTGGGCGGTCAGGCTCCGGCCAGACGAGCCAGCATGGCGACGACCCGCTCGAGCAACTCGAGCGCGGGCGCCAGGACGGAGGCGGCGACGGCCTGGCGGCGGTCGAGGATGTCGACGGGACGCTGATCGAGGCATGGGCCTCGCTCAAGAGCTTCCGGCCCAAGGATGAAGGCGACGACGATCGCGACCACAACGGCTGGGGCGACTTCCGTGCCAGCGGCGCTGCAACGACACGCACGAGTCCAAGACCGATCCCGAATCGCGGCTCATGCGGAAGGGATCCGGACAGCCGGCGAAGCTGTCGCACATGGGCCACGCCCTGGTTGAAAACCGACATGGCCTGCTCGTCGACCTGCAGGTCAGTCCAGCGACGGGCTCCGCCGAGCGCGAGGTGGCCCTCGGGATGCTGGCAGCAGCGGATCGCACCGCCCGATCCACCGTCGGCGCGGACCGCGGCCATGACACCCGTGACTTCGTCGATGACTGCCGAGCGCTCGGCACGACGCCGCACGTGGCGCAACATCAGACCCGCCGCCGCTCGGCGATCGACGAACGGACAACGCGCCACGTCGCCGCCTACAACCTGCTGCGCGTCGCTCGGCTGCGCCTGCCAGCTGCCACATAGACCGCCAAGGTGCCGGGCGGTCGCGGCCGGCACCGCCCGAGCGATCGGGCACGGGCACGGGCACGGGCACGGGCACGGGAGCAGGGCGCGAGAAACGCCGCTGCGCGGCGTTTCTCAGCACCCTGCTAGCGATACGGTCCGGCCGCCCCGACGTCGATGACCTCGGTCATGTGCTCGGGGCCGATCGGGATCTGCTCGGCGCCGTGGCAGTACCACTCGACCAGGCCACAGCCGAGGCAGATGTACACCTCGAGCAGCCCGACCCCCGAGCTGGTGTGGGGCTCCTCGGCGCGTGGACTGCCGCTCCAGAGCGTATGCCCCACGCGCGCCGCCGAGGCGGCGTACATCGGCAGGGCGTAGGCGACGGCGTAGTCGCCGCCGCGCGCCGCATACTCCCGCGGCAGGGTCCGAACGAACCGGGTGTGGTTGCAGCGCTGGCACGGTCGAGCCGGACGGCGCGGCGGTGGCAGCGGCGCGACCTCGAGCGTGGCCTGGCACGTCTCGCACAGCTCGGGCAAGACGCCACCGCCGACGCGAGGCGCGTACTCTTGTTGACAGACCCTGCACGGCATCGGCGCCTCCTCAGTGGTGATCGTCGCCGCCGGGGTAGATGCGCGCGCCGACGTCCTTGAACTCGGCGGCCTTGGCGGCCAGGCCGGCGGCGACCGCGGCCTCGTCGGCCAGGCCCTGGGCCTGGGCGTACTCGCGCACGTCCTGGGTGATCTTCATCGAGCAGAACTTGGGCCCGCACATCGAGCAGAAGTGCGCGCCCTTGGCCGCCGGCGCCGGCAGCGTCTCGTCGTGGTAGGCCACCGCGGTGTCGGGGTCGAGCGACAGGTTGAACTGGTCCTGCCAGCGGAACTCGAAGCGCGCCTTCGACAGCGCGTCGTCGCGCCGCTGCGCGCCCGGGTGGCCCTTGCCGAGGTCGGCGGCGTGGGCGGCGATCTTGTAGGCGATGACGCCGGCCTTGACGTCGTCCTTGTTGGGCAGGCCGAGGTGCTCCTTGGGCGTCACGTAGCAGAGCATGGCGGTGCCGTGCCAGCCGATGATGGCCGCGCCGATGGCGCTGGTGATGTGGTCGTAGCCGGGCGCGATGTCGGTGGTGAGCGGACCGAGCGTGTAGAACGGCGCCTCGTGGCACAGCTGCAGCTGAAGGTCGACGTTCTCCTTGATCTTGTGCAGCGGGACGTGGCCCGGGCCCTCGATCATCACCTGCACGTCGTGCTTCCAGGCGATCTTGGTCAGCTCGCCCAGGGTCTCGAGCTCGGCCAGCTGGGCCCGGTCGTTGGCGTCGGCGATGCAGCCGGGGCGCAGGCCGTCGCCGAGCGAGAAGGCGACGTCGTACTTCTTCATCACCTCGCAGATGCGCTCGAACTCGGTGTACAGGAAGTTCTCGCGGTGGTGCGACAGGCACCACTTGGCCATGATCGAGCCGCCGCGCGAGACGATGCCGGTCACCCGCTGCGCGGTGAGCGGGATGTAGCGCAGCAGCACGCCGGCGTGGATCGTGAAGTAGTCGACGCCCTGCTCGGCCTGCTCGATCAGCGTCTCGAGGAACAGCTCGATGGTCAGCTTGTCGGGCTCGCCGCCGACCTTCTCCAGGCACTGGTAGATCGGCACGGTGCCGATCGGCACCGGCGAGTTGCGCACGATCCACTCGCGCGTCTCGTGGATGTTCTTGCCGGTCGACAGGTCCATGACCGTGTCGGCGCCCCACTTGGTGGCCCAGCGCAGCTTGTCGACCTCCTCGCCGATCGACGAGCTGACCGCCGAGTTGCCGATGTTGGCGTTGATCTTGGTCAGGAAGTTGCGGCCGATGATCATCGGCTCGGTCTCGGGGTGGTTGATGTTGGCCGGGATGATGGCCCGACCGCGCGCGACCTCGTCGCGCACGAACTCCGGCGTCATGCTCTCGCGCACGGCGATGAAGCGCATCTCCGGCGTGATGATCCCGCGCCGGGCGTAGTGCAGCTGGGTCCGGTTGCCGGTGTCGCCGTCGGCCAGGCGGGCGTCGATCCACCCCTTCCGCAGCTTGGGCAGGCCGACGTGCAGGTCGTGGCCACGTGGGCCCTGGGTGTCGTACACGTCGAGCGGCGGCTCGCCGCCCGACAGCTCGATGCGCCGGACCGGGACCTTCACGCCGTCGGCCTCGAGGTAGACCCGGGTCGAGGCCGGAAAGCCCGTCTCCGGCGAGAGCGCCGCGACCGGGCTCTGCCCCACCTGCGGCAGCCCGCGCCGCCCGTTGCCGTTGCCGTTGCCGTTGCCGTTGCCGCTCGTGTCGCTCATGTCGTGCTCCCTCGCGCCGGCATTACCCGGATCAGGTCCCAAGGGTCGCGCGCGCCTCGCGCCTCTCAGCCCCGGTGTTCGCGGAGCTCCCCCGATGTGGTGGATGGTGGTGCGTCGCCGTCGACGTGGCGCGAACATACCCGCGCCGCGGCGGCGCGCAAGGGCCGCGGCGCCCGGCCGCGGTCAGCGCCGACGCCGGCCGGCCCGGCGCTCGGCCGCGGCCTGCTTCTTGCGAAGGTCGCGCAGGAACTCGGCCCCGCTCTGGCGCCAGTCCTCGCCGGCCCGGGCGAAGTCGACCAGGGCCAGGTCGACCAGCTCGATGGTGCGCGGAATGTCGACGCCGAGCTCGTCGAGGCACGAGGCCAGGCCCCAGCGCAGGCGGGCCCGGTTACCGGGCTCGAGGTCCTCGGTGTCGGCCTCGCGCAGGCCCCGCTCGTAGATGGGCACCGCCTCGGCGCAGCGGTCGTGCTTCCACAACACGGTGGCGCGGGCGGCCCGGGCCAGGGCGGCGCGGCGGTCGCCGGTCTCCTCGAGGATCTCGACCGCCTCGGCCAGGAGGGCCAGGCCGGCGTCGACGTCGCGCATGCTCTTGAACTGGCCGACCTGCAGCATCAGCAGCGCGACCTCGGCCGTGCGGGGCCCGGCCAGCCGCCGCGCCAGCGGGATGGCGGCGTCGAACTCGCGGATCGACGCCGCCATGTCCCCCTCGGCGGAGGCGACGTAGCCGAGCGACCGATGGGCGGTGTAGCGCAGGTGGATCGCGCCCGGGTCGTCGCCGGTCGCGCGCGACAGGACGTGCTCGAGGCGGGTGCGGGCGCGCGCGACCTGCTTGTCGGCCAGATCGATCCAGGCCAGCGTGTCGAGCAACACGAGCGAGCGCGGCGCGTCGATGCCGTAGACCTCCTGGGCGATGGCCATGGCCCGCTCGGCGTGGGTGCGCGCCTCGGCCGGGTGACCTTCGCGCAACGCCGTCTCGGCGCGCTGGTGCAGCAGGCTGGCCATCAGGGGATGGTCGTCGCCAACGACCTGGCCGAGGGTGGTGGTCAGGCGCTCGGCCAGCGGCCGGGTCTGGCCCCAGGCGCCCTGCGGGATGAGGCTGTCGAGCAGGCACTTGTCGGCCTGGGCGGCGGCCAGCTCGGCGCCCTCGGGCAACACGCCTGCCAGCGCCGGTAGCTCGCGGCAGACCTGCTCGGCGTCGCGGAACCGGCGCAGGATCATCAGCGCCCGGGCGGCGGTCCGGCGCACCTCGAACCGGGTCCGGGCGTCACCGGCGCGCTCGGCGGTGGCCTGGGCCATGGTCGCCAGCGAGCGGGCGGCCAGGTGGTTGCCGGCCTGCGCCGCCGCGGTCATCGCCGTGCCCCACGCCCGGGCGGCGACGTGGTCATCACCGTCGAGGCTGGCGTCACCGGCCAGGCTGACCAGCTGATCGGGCTGGGCCTGCTCGCGCTCGACCGCGACCTCGCCGGCCAGGCGCTCGAGCTCGCCGCGCAGCGGCCGCCAGTCGAGCCGGGCGACGATGGGCCGCAGCTGGCCCAGCTCGCGCTCGGCCTCGGACAGGTGGGCCGCCCGCAGTGCCAGCCGGACCCGGTCGAGGCGGCGGGTCACCGCCTCGACCATCGGCGCGCTGGTCAGCGCCGGCACCGGCGAGGTGGCATCGGCGCGCGCGCACCGCGCCAGCGGTGGCAGCGTGGCGGCCAGCTCGTCGAGCCCGGCCAGCGCCTCGGCGCTGGTGCTGCGTCCGACCTGCTCGGTCAACGCCTCGACCTGGGCCAGGGCCTGGCTCAAGCAGTGGTCCTGCTGGTGCGCCTGCACCCGCGCCGGCACCGCGGTGGCGACCCGTCCGGCCACGCACACCTCGACCGCCTGCCGTCGCCACCGGGTGGTGAACCCGTCGACCTGGGCCACCAGCCGGCTGGCCGCGCGCTCGGCAAAGGCGACCTCGGTCGTCGCCAGGCGCGCGCGGACCTGGGCGGCGGCGGCCGGGCTCCACACCGGCAGCAGGCGCTCCGCCACCACCTCGGCGCACGGCTGATCGTCGGCGTGGCCGCGGGTCAGGACCAGCGCGGCGGCGGCGCCGCCCACGCCGAGCGCGCCGACCATCGCCAGCAGCCACGGCCAGCGCCGGGCCCGGGCCGGCGGCGGCGCGAGCGCGGTCAGCAGCGCCTCCATCGTCGGCCAGCGCTGGCCGGGGTCGACCGCCAGCCCGCGCCGCAGCGCCTGGTCGATCCGGGGCGGCACCTGCACGCCGGCCGGGGCAGGCCGGAGCTCGCCGGCCATGATCGCCACGCTCGACGCCAGCGAGCTCTGGTGCACGGCGGGATCGAGGATCGGGTGCTGCTGGTACAGCGCCTCCCACAAGGCGACGCAGAACGCGAACTGATCGCTGCGTGCGGTCACCGTGCCACCAGCGTGCTGCTCCGGGGCCATGTACGTCGGGGTCCCGACCAGCGCCCCGACCCGCGTCAGCTGGGCCTCGGGCAGGCGGCGCCGGCCCGACTGGCTGGCCGACCCGAGCTCCACCAGGTCCGGCCGTGGCGTGAGCCCGGCCGCCTCGTCGGGGTCGTCGCTGGCGCGGGCCAGCCCGAAGTCGGTGACCGCGACCCGTCCGGCGCGGTCGACCAGCACGTTGGCCGGCTTGAAGTCGCGGTGGATGAGGCCCGCCCCGTGCGCCGCCGCCAGGCCGCGGCCGGCCGCGAGGAAGAGCGGCACCACCCGCGCCGCGTCGCGCCCGCCGTCGGCCAGCTCGTCGGCCAGGGTGTGGCCGTCGAACAGCTGCATGGCCAGGAAGACCGCGCCGTGGTGCTCACCCGAGTCGTACACGGTGACGACGTTGGGGTGCTCGAGCCGGGCCAGCGCCTGCGCCTCGCGCAGCAGGCGCAGCTGCGCGCCGGCGTCGGCCACGTGCAACACCTTGATGGCGACCCGGCGGTCGAGCTGGGGATCGTAGGCGGCGAACACCGCACCCATGCCCCCCTCGCCGAGCAGGCGCTCGATCTGGTAGCGCCCGATCGTCGCGCCCGGCGCCAGCTCGCCGCTGGGCCGGGGCGGCGCGGCAGCCTGGTCGGGCGCCGCCGGGGCCGGGCCGGGGCCGGTGTGCAGCGTCGGCTCGTGCCCGAGCGAGCGCGCGGGGTGGGCGACCTGAGTCTGGTCGTTGTACAGCTCGGTCGGCGTGGTGGCGGAACCAGCCGGCGCGGGGGTGAAGCGGTCGGGGCCGGCCACGGCCTCCCAGTATAACCCGGGCAGCAGCGGCCGTAGCGCCCCGCGCCGCGCGGCGCGCGACGCCTGGCGGGCCGCACGAGGCCGACGTAGGCCGGCCGGCGAGAACGGCGACCGCTGATGGCACGTGGTCGTGGTCGTGGCCGTGATCGCAATCGAGCCCGTGGCCGTGGCCGTGCACGTGAACGGGAACGACACCGTTGCGGTGATCGACACCGGGCACCCAGCGTGCCGTGGATGGCAGGTGCCACCCATGTGCCCGGTTTGAAGTGCCACCCATGTACCCGGTTTGCACCGACCGGCCCCCACCGGACCGTCCACGGGGGCGATCAGGGCCACGGCCACGGCCACGGTCACGGCGCAGTGGTGGGCCCTCTGGGCGACGGAGGCCGGAGCCTGACCGCCCAGAGAGGAGATCGCTGCAAACGCGGCGGCGCCGCGCTAGTCAGCGGCCTGTCAGCCGCCGCGGCCGGGGCCGCGCCAGCGCACGACGCGGGGCGGCCACACGGTGACGCCGTCGGCGCGCCGGGCCGGCGCGGCCCGCGCCAGCAGGCGGGCGACCATGGTGGCGGCGGCGAGCAGCTCGGCGCTGGCCTCGCCGTCGTCGGCCTGGTCGGGGCCGCCGGCGACGGGCGTCAGGGTCACGCCGCCGTCGTCGACCAGCTCGGCCGCGTAGTGGTGGCGGCTGGTCGGGGTGGCGATGACGCAGCGGTAGGTGGCGCGCGCGCCGGCGTCGACCTCACGCGTCAGCGCGAAGCGGGCCCCGGCCGTCGGCGTCAGCGCGTCGGTCACTGGCCGGCGCTCACTCGCCCTGATCGGCGGCGAAGCGCGCGGTCACGTTGGCGGCGTTGCCCCACTGCGCCTTCTTCCAGTCGGCGCCGAAGTGCCGCATCGTCCACACCGCGTCGAGCACCATGCGCCCACCGATGGCCGCGGCCTTGCCGGTCGCCTCGGCCTTCTCGGCCGGGTCGGCCACCACGTCGAAGATGCGGACCGCGCCGGCGCCCGACACCCGCGCCTTCCACCGGCCGATGCGCCCGGCGTGGTGGTCCTCGTACATCGAGTTGAACGACAGGCGCGGGTAGCCGCGGCCGACGCCGTGGGTCAGCGGCAAGAGCGACTCGCCCTGCCACTCCGGGTCGATCGCCACCCCGAGCGCGTCGGCCACCGTCGGCACGATGTCGACGACGTCGGTGCCCTCGCCGAACTTGCCGGCCGGGAGCAGCGGCGGGTAGTGGATGAGGAGCGGCACGTGGACCAGCATGTCGCGCATCGACGCGCCGTGGCCGACCCGCCCGTCCTCCCACTGCTCGTCGCCGTGATCGGCGGTGACGATCAGCATGGTCTGGTCCCAGATGCCCCAGGTGGTCAGCTTCTCGATGAGCTGGCGCAGCAGGTCGTCCTGGTAGCTGACGTTGGCGTCGTACATGGCGCGGACGTGGTCCTTCTCGCGCTCGGTCAGCGTGAGCTTGCCGCCGGCCGAGGCGGCGGCGTCGGCGCCGCTGAACTGGTCGGCGAAGCGCCCGGTGTAGCCCGGGTCGTACTTGCTCATCCACGGCTCCTTCGACCGCCACGACACGTGGGTGTCGATGGTGCCGACGTAGAGGAACCACGGCTCCTTCTTGCCGTCGATGAACGACAGGCCCTTGTCGAGCAGGTCCTGGCCGCGCAGCGGCAGCTCCTCCTCGATGTGGTTGCTGAACTTGTCCCAGGCGGTGCCGAAGCCGCGCTTGGGCCGGATGTAGCCGTTGCCGGAGGCGCCGGCCACGAACTTGCCGGCCTTCTTGGCGACCTCGTCGATGGTGGTCCACGCCTCGGCCAGGCGGTCCTTCTCGCCGACCATCTTGTGCTTGACCGGGTACAGCGCGCTCCAGATCGAGGCGTGCGACACGCGCGACTCGTTGCCCTGCACGTAGTTCTGCAGGAACACCGCGCCGGTCTCGGCCAGCTTCTCGAAGGTCGGCACGTCGGGCCGGGCCTCCGGGTTGAAGGTCTTGATGCGATCGGCCCGCAGCGAGTCCATGATCCACAACACGACGTACTTGGGCGCCTCGCCGCGCACCACCTTGGGCGCGTCGCCGGGCACGACCAGCGCGGCGTCGGTCAGCTGGGCCCGGGCGCAGCCGGCCGCGGTCAGGTCGAGCCGGGCCGCCTTGCCGGCCAGGGCCGACAGGTCCACGGCCGAGCCGAGCCCGGTCAGCTTGCCGTCGATGGTGGTGCCGTCGGCGCCGGTCGCCAGCACCGCGACCTCACACGCGCCGTCGGCCAGGTTGCCGGTGACCCGGCCCTGCTCGGGCACGGTCACGAACCAGCTCATCGACCCGGCCTGCGGCAGCACCAGCGCGCGATCGGCGCTCGACCAGAAGGTGGTGACCTCGGCCTCCGGCGCCGTCGGCGCGGTGCCGCCGACCTGGATCCACGCCACGTCGAGGCCGGCGCCGCCGCCGACGAAGAACAGCAGCTCGTTCTCGCCGTCCTTGAGCTGGCCGGTCGGGACCGTGAACTCGACCGTGCTCCAGCCCGGCGCGACCTGGGCCGCGACGTCCTTGTTGCCGTTGACGCGCAGGCTGTAGGCGCGCGGGCCGGCGCCGGCCGAGAAGGCGCGCACGCGCACGACCGAGGCCGCGGCCTCGCTGGCCCCGACCGGGACGTCGAGCGCGCCGCTGGTGCCGAGCATCCGCGCCACCGGCACCTCGCCCTGGCGCTGCCGGGTCTCCCACGGCGCCTTGCTGCCGCGCAGCGTGTTGCCGAAGCGAACGTACTTGGCGAAGCCGGTCGAGCCGGCCGGGAGCAGCAGCCCGCCGCCGCGGCCGAGGTGGGCGGCCAGGCGGTTGTCGGCCAGCGAGTACACGACGCGCTCGGGCCCACGCGACGGCGCGGTGACCGGGGCCTTGCCGGGCGGGGCGGCGGCCGAGCCACCGGCGGACCCGGCCGAGCCCGGGCCGGTCGGGCCCTCGCCGGCCTTGGCCGGGGCCTTGTCGCCCCCCTTGCCACACGCGCAAGCGGCGGCGAGCAGGGCGGTGACGACGGTGAGGTGAGCGCTGAGGCGGAGCATCGCCTCACCCAAGCATGCCCGGCGGCACGGAGCAACTATTGCGCGGGCGAGGCGGCCGGCGCGGCGACGACCACGTAGCCCTCGGCCTCGATCGCCGCCGCCAGCGCCGCCACCGGCGCCAGCGCCGGATCGTGGTCGATCGTCGCGGACCGGCTGGCCAGCTGGACGTCGGCGCCGGTCACGCCGGGTAGCGCCCGCAACGCGTCGCCGACGTGGCGCACGCAGTTGCCGCAGGTCATCCCGTCGATCGTCAGCACGGTTCGGCTCATGCCGCGACGATAGCAAGCCGGCGCGGGGTGGCGAGGGGCGGGTGACCGCGGCGACTCGTCGCGGCGGCGGGGGAGGCACGGTCGGGACGCCGCCGCGACCCCGCGGCCTGGCCGACGCGTCACCCAGGGTGGCGGGGACGCTGGTGGTGGCGTCCGCGCTGCGGAGGTCAGGCACGGCGTCGCCTCAGTCCAACTCGCCCAGTGACGTGCGGAGGTGCCTATCCTGCTGACGGGTTCCTCACCACGGTGGATGCCCTGCCAGCTCCGCGTTGAGGCCCGCCGCGGCCAGGGGGACCCGCGCCCGAACCCGCCGGGACGCCGAGTCGACCGGGGCGACGAAGCGCGGCGGGCTGGGGAAGCAGCCAGCCGGGAAGGCCGGCGCTTCGTGCTCGCGCCGCCATCGCCGCTCGCGCGCCGCCGCGAACGCCGCGCACAGGTACTCGCGGCCGGCCTTGAACGCGTCGCGCCGGTGGCGCTCCGTCGTGTGGCACGGCGGCGCCGCGCCGTGTTTGCTGCGCGTCGGCCGGTCGAGCGGATCCTGCGCCAGCACCGCGGCCCGCCCGAGC
>JAGPCO010000079.1 GCA_018058095.1 Kofleriaceae bacterium | reverse complement strand
GATGATGATCGCCACCCGCACGCCGTCGCGCAGGAGGGCGCGGGCTCGGCCTGGCTCGCCGGCGCCGAGCGCCTGCGGGACCAGGGCGTCGAGCCCCATGACCACGCCCATGCCGATGCAGGTGATTGCAAACACCAGCGCGTTGGCCACGCCGGAGCCGGCCAGCGCGTCGGGGTGGTAGCGGCCGAGCAGGGCGGTGTCGACCGCGCCCATCAGCTGCAGGCCGATCTGCTGCAGCGCCAGCGGCGCCGCCAGCGCGAGCTGAAGGCGCAGCTCGGCCCGGGTCGGGCCCGAGGGCCCGCGTCGGCGAGCGGCGCGAATGGCGGACGAGGTGCTCATGCGCGCGCCTCAGCGGCGGACCAGGACCTCGGCCAGCGGCTTGCGGACCAGGTCCGGAACCTCGGCGCCCGCGGCGGGATAGCCGACCGGGATCACGACGAACGCCCGCTCGTGGTCGGGCCGGCCGAGCAGCTGACGCAGGAAGCCCATCGGGCTGGGGGTGTGGGTCAGGGTCGCCAGGCCGGCCAGGTGCAGCGTGGCCAGGAGGAGGCCGACCGCGATGCCGACCGACTCGTCGACGTAGTAGTGCTTGCGCTTGACCAGGGCGCCGTCGGCGCCCGGCCCCATCCGGTACGGCTGGGCGAACACCACGATCACCGCCGGAGCGTCGGTCAGGTGGGTCTTCTCCCAGTCGGTCCCGAGCGGGGCGAGCGCCGCCCGCCACTCCTCCGACATGCGGCCGGCGTAGCTGACGCGCTCCTCCTCCTCGGCGGCGGCCCGGAGCTGCTGCTTGAGCGTCGGGTCGGTCACGACCACGAAGGTCCACGGCTGCTGGTGCGCACCCGACGGCGCGCTGGCGGCGGCGCGGATGGCGTCATCGACGATCTCGAGCGGGAACGGCTCGGGCGAGAAGTGCCGGACCGATCGCCGCGTCGCCATGGCGTCGGCGAAGGCGCGCGCCGCCGCGACCATCTCGGTCGGCAGCCGGCGCGGGTACCGCAGCGGCACCGGGCGATAGCTGTCGCTCATGGTCGCACCGGGCCGGCGGCCAGGGCGTCGCGCCCGAGCACGGTCCAGTCGAGCGCGCCGGCGCCGGTCGCCAGCACGTGGTCCATGCGGGCGGCGATGGCCGGCAGGACCGCGAGCGGGCGGCCGGCTCGGGCCGCCTCCTCCAGCATCAGGCGGGCGTCCTTGCGCGCGGTCTCGAGCTGCCACGACGGCTCGGTGTAGTCGCCGCTGCTCATGCGCGCCAGCCGGCCGGCCACGCTGCCGCCAGGGTTGAAGAACTGCAGCAGGCGGGCCGCGTCGTCGGGGCTGAGCCCGACCGCGCCGGCCAGCATGAGCAGGTCGGCCAGGCCCGAGGTGAGGAACATCAAGAACAGGTTCCCCAGCAGCTTGTAGCCGGCCGCGGTGTCGGCGCCCGGCCCGAGCTCGATCAGCGACCCGGTCATGGTCGTCAGGTGCGGGCGAGCCCGATCCACCAGCGCCGGGGCGCCCGACACCATCATGAGGCCGGTGCTGTCGTGCGCGTGTTGCGGCCCCATGAACACCGGGGCGTGCAGGAAGGCGACGCCGCGGCTGGCCCAGCGCTCGGCCCGGGCCCGGGTCCCGGTCGCGCTGGTGGTGGTGTGATCGATCACCAGCACGTCCCCGGCCAGCGCCGGCCGGGCCGCCTCGAGCACGGCGTCGACCGCGTCGTCGTCCGACAGCACCAGGTGGACCCGGCTGGCGCCGCGCACCGCGGCGGCCGGGTCGGCCGCGACGATCGCCCCGACCTCGGCCAGCGCCGCCGCCTTGGCGGGCGTGCGGTTCCACACCGTCACCGCCTCGCCGCGGCGGCGCAGCGCGCGGGTGAAGCCAGTTCCCAGGAGGCCGGTGCCGAGCAGGGCGATCATGGGGCGGGACGGTACGCGAGCGGTGGCGCTGGCGCGAACGTCGACCCGGCGGAATATTTCGCGCCGACCGCGCGCGCGAAATAGTGGCGGTGGCCCGCGCGTTCGTGCGACGGGGAGTCATGCGCGTCGCCATCAGCAGGGACACCACGCCATGCGTGGTGGTCATCGTGGCCGCGCTCGTGCTGGCCTGCGCCGGGCCGGCGCCGACGCCCGCTCCGAACGGTGGGCCTGGGGTGGCGACGGCGGCGCCCGCCACCCTCCACCACGACGCCTACGTCTGGCAGCGGGCCTGGACGCCGGCGGTCCGCGCCAGCGTGGCCGCCGCGCCGCCGGCGCTGAGCGGGCTGCGCGTGCTCGCCCTCGAGCTGGAGCGCGATGGCGCCGCGCCGGTGGTCGTGGCGGTCGATCCGGCCAGCCTGGCCGCGGCCGGTCGGCCGGTCACCCTGGTGGTGCGGATCGACGGTAGCCGCCTGCCCGGGGCGCTCACGCTGGCGCCGGCGCTGGCGCTGGCCGCGCGCTGGCGCGCCGCCGGCGTGCCGGTGCGGGCGGTCGAGGTCGATCACGACGCGGCCACCGCGGCCGTCGGCGACTACGCGGCCTGGCTGGCCGCGCAGCGGCCGGCGCTGGCGGCGGCCGGCCTCGGCCTGTCGATCACCGCGCTGCCGACCTGGGCCGCGGCGCCCGCGCTGCCGGCGCTGGCCGCCGGCGTCGACGAGGTGGTGGTGCAAGTCCACGCGGTGCGCGCCCCGGTGTTGTTCGCGCCGGACCAGGCCCTGGCCGACCTGGGCCGGATGGCGTCGGTGCTGGCGTCGACCGCGCCGGCGCCGGCGTTGCGGGTGGCGCTGCCGACCTACCAGGTCCGGGTCGGTGGCGTGGTCCGGGCCGCCGACCCGGCGGCCGTGTCGACCCTGGTGCGCGCGCTGGCGGTGGCGCCGGTGCCCGGGCTGGTCGGCGTGGTGTGGTTCCGCCTCCCGGTCGACGGCGACCGTGACGCGTGGTCGGCCCAGACCCTGGCCGCGGTCATGGCCGGCCACGCCCCCGCGCCAAGCCAGGCCATCGCCACGCTCGCGCCGGCGGCGGAGGCTGGGGCGGCGCGCGACGTGGTCGTCCACAACCCCGGCCTGGCGCCGGCCCCGCTGCCGATCGTCCACCTGAGCGGCCGCATCACCGCCGCCGACGCCATCGCCGGGTACCACCCGGCGCCGTCCTCCGTCCCGTCATCGACGGCCCTGTCGTGGGCTCCGCCGCGGCGCGTGCTGCCGGCCGGGGCCCGCCTCACCATCGGCTGGGTCACCGGCCAGGAGCTCCATGTCCATGTCGAGTGAGCCCGTGAACGTGTCGACCCCCGCTCGTGGGCGCGCCCGCGCCGCGCGCCGGCTGGCCAGCGCGGCCATGCCCATCCTCGCCGCCGCGCTCATCACCACGCCGGCGCGTCCCGCTCACGCCTGCGGCCCCGACTTCCCGGTCGAGTACCTGCGCGACCGCGCCGCCACCTTGCTCGACCTGCGCGAGGGCGAGTTCCTGGTCGAGGCCGGCCGGCTGGTGCCGGCGCCGCGCGACCCCTTGCCGCCCGAGGTCGTCGGCGAGCCCGACGGCGTGCGCGACCGCGGCGGCGCCGAGGAGCGCGCGCTGTACCAGCGCGGCGCCGAGGCCTTCCACCGCGGCGAGTCGGACGACGCCATCGCCGCCTTCAACACGCTCCTGGCCCTGCCGGCGGCGGCGCGCGCGCACCGCTCGACCTGGGCCGCGTACATGCTGGGGCGCATCCACACCAGCCGTCACGACCTGGCCATCACGTACTTCCAGCAGGTGCGGGCGCTGGCGCGGGCCGGCTTCGCCGACGACCTCGGCCTGGCCATGGCCTCCCTCGGCGAGGAGGCCGCGGTGCACCGGCGCGCCGCCGCCTACGACGAGCGCCTCGGCTCGAGTCCGTCCGATGAGATCGCCGCCATCCACCTGTACGCCGAGCAGGCCGCGCGCGGCAGCATGAGCGGCGCCGCCTCCCTGCTCGAGGTGGCGCGGGCGATCGTGACCGCCGAGGATCGCCCCCTGCGCGGCGACGGCGAGCTCCTGGCCGACCCGGTCGCCCGTCGCCTGCTCGCCGCCTACCTGTACACCCGGGCCGGCGAGCTGACCGAGGCGGCGGCCGACGAGCTGCGCGGTGAGCTGCGCTGGTCCGTGACCTACCCCGAGGCCGCCGACCCGGCCGGCGAGTACCTGGCCGCCATCACCTACCGCGCCGGCGACTGGGCCGATGCCGCGCGCCTCGCCGCCGGCGGGCGCGGCCTGCTGGCGCAGTGGGTCGCGGCCAAGCTGCACCTGCGCCGGGGCGCCACCGCCCCGGCCGCGCCGCTCCTGGCCGCGGTCGAGGCGGGCTGCGCCCAGACCGGCGACCGGCTCGGCCTGGCCAGGATCCAGGGCGAGCGCATGGTGCTGGCCACCGCCGTGGGTGACTTCTCGTCCGCCACCCGCCACGCCCTCGGCACCACCACCGACGGCCCGGTGTCGTCGATCGACCTGGCCCGCCTGGCCGATCGCCTGCTCACCATCGACGAGCTGCGCGCGCTGGCGCCGGCGCCGGCGGCGACCCTCACCGCCGAGCCGTGGGCCGCCGACCCGCTGGCGCGCACGCTGGCGCACCGGCTGGTCCGGCTCGGCCGGCACGCCGAGGCGGCGCCGTACTTCGCGCCGCCGCTGCGAGCCGAGCTCGACACGCTGGCGGCGGCCCACGCCGCCGCGGCCCACGCCGCCGATCGCTTCGTGCGCGCCGAGGCGCTGTTCACCGCCGCGGCCATCACCCGGCGCTCGGGCATGGAGCTGATGGGCACCGAGCACGCGCCCGACTGGGCGCTGTGGGGCGGCAGCTACGCGCCCGAGACGACGTGCACGACGCCGCTCGGGTTCGACCCGGGCGGCGGGATCGAACCCGAAGGCTGCATCCCGCCGGTCGCCGCCGACGCGGCGTTCGTCCACCCCGGCGAGCGAGCCCGGCTGCTGGCGACGGCGCCATCCGTCGGCGCGCGGTACCACTACCGCGTCGTCGCCTCCCTCCTGGCCGAGGCCGCGGCCGACCTGCTGCCGGAGCGCAGCCAGGCCTTCGCCGCCACCCTGTGCCACGCCGCCCGCTACGTCCGCAACGTCGACGATGACCGGGTCGCCGCCCTGTACCAGCGGTACGTCGACCGCGGCCCGGCGGTCGACTTCGCGGTCACCTTCGCCGACGAGTGCCCGGCGCCGGAGTTCGACCGGGCGCGCCGGTTCGGGCCCGCGCCTGGCCTGCGCTGGCCGGCGATCGGCGCCGGCCTGGTGCTGACCGGCCTGGCCGTGCTCGCGCTGGTGTGCTGGCGCCGGCGCCGGCCGACCGTGGTGGTGTGAGCGCGGGCGCGCGCGGCGCCGACGCTCAGTTGAGGGCCAGGCTCGTCGTCGCCACCACCACCTCTTTCGAGCCCTTCACCGCCACCAGCTTGACCGTGTAGGTCTTGCCCTTGGCCGGGCCCTCGTCCTCGTCGATGGTGAGGTCACCCTCGAGGACCGGGTCCTTGGGGTCGACGCCCTCGAGGCGCTTGTCGGCGACGTACTTGTCGCCGCTGTAGAACTCGAACTTGAGGTTGCTGGCGCCGAGCTGCTTGAGGAACGCGGTGTAGTGCCACTGCCAGACGATCACGTCCGAGCCGTTGGGTGTGCCCTTGACCGCGGTGACCTGCGCCTTCTTGATGGCGGCGATGGTCGCCTTGTCGTTCTTGCCGCCCTCGGGCAGCGGCGCGTCCGACACGATGATCTGGCCCTTGAAGCTGGCGATGACCTTCTTCGACAGGTCGGCCTCGGCCAGGCCCGGCAGGGCGACCAGGGCAACCAGCAGCAGGACGGTGGGGACGATGCGCTTCATGGGGACCTCGGGGGGACGCGGGGGGGCTGAGGGCAGCCTAGCGCCGGGAAGACACCAGGCGCGAGCGGATTGTTGCTGATGCTGGCCCTGGGCCGAGCCAGCCCCCCGAGTACTCACGCCTTCGAGTCGTCGGCGACCTGCGCCTCGGGGGCGGGCGGAGGTGCGGCTTCGACGGCCGGCGCGGCCCCGGTATTCACCGGCGGCTGTGGGCGAGGCGGGCGGGGCCCACCACCGCCGCCGCCCGGGCCACGACCGCCACCACCCGGGCCACCCGGGCCGCGCGGGCCCCGCGGGCCACGGGCGCGGTTCGGATCGAACGGGGTGCCGTCGGGGCCAAGGCGCTGGCCGTCGGGGCCAAACCGCGGCTCGCCGCGAGGGCCACCCGGGCCACGACCACCGCCGGGGCCACCACCGCCGGGGCCGCCACCCGGGCCACGCCCGCCCGGCCCGCCGCCGGGGCCACCCGGGCCACGCCGACCACCCGGCTTGCCGCGCCCGCCCGGGCCACCGCGACCGGGGCCGCGGGGATCACGCGGAGCGGCGGTCAGCACCCAGCCCAGACCGGCCCGGGGCACCTCACCGCGGTGCTCACGATCGTCGTCCTTGCGCTCGCTCGGGCCGCGATCACCCGGCGGCTTGAGCGAGCCGAGGCCACGCGGCTTGGCCGGGCCGCGATCACCACCACCACCACCACCGGGACCACCACCACCGCCGCCACCGCCGCGGCCGCGATCACCACCGCGACCGCGATCACCACCGCCGCCGCGCCGGGCGCCGCGGTCGTCGTCGCGGCGGGCGCCGCCGCCGGTCTTGACCCGGTCGATGACGTAGTGGAACTCGCCCTTGGCGACCGCGCCGAACGGGCCCTTCTCACCCTGGAACACCCGGACCAGGCGGGCGTTGTCGAGGTCGCCGGCGACGACCTCGAGCGCCTCGATCAGGCGGGCGGCGCGATCGGCCGGCACCGCCAGGTCGGTCGCGATGGCCTCGGCCAGCGCCTCGGCGGCCACGCCCTCGGCCGTCTTGGCCGACATCGCCGCCGCCGCGCGGCGCAGCATCACGTTGGAAAACTCGGTCAGGGTCTTCATGGGGAGGCGTACTTACACCACCTCGGCGGGCCTGTCACCAGTGCCGGCAGGCCGCCCGACCAGAGGCCGGGCCGAGCCCCGCCACCCCCGGCAACGCCTGGAATTCCCTTGGCCGCGGCTCAGGGGTTGGCCGGGGCGCCCGGCTGCGCCGGTGGCGGGCAGGCTCGCTGCATCGACGCCAGCGCCGGGCCGGTCAGGCTGGCCACGTGCGGGCGCAGCGCCGCGCACCGATCGACCTCGACCGGGTGCGCGGCCCCCTCGGCGTCGACCGCCCACAGCCCGGTGCCAGCGCCGGTCCAGGCCGCCAGCGCCTCGGGCGCGCCGGCCAGGGTGAAGGTGCCGGCGGCGGCGGTCGGCAGCAGGGCGGCCGCGCCCGGGGCCGGGCGGCGCGGCCCGGTCCCGCCCCGACCGTTGAGCTCGTCGTCGTCGGACGGGCCGGTCGCGAAGCCGACCACCAGGCTGGTGCCCGGGCACACTGCCGGCGCCTGCGCCATCGGGGTGCGGCCGAGCTCGAGCCGCTCGGGGCCCGGCTCGCGGGCGACGAGCACGGGGTCACGCGCACCGCCGGCGCGGATGCCCGACCACACCACGTCGAGCGCGTACGGCGTGGCCCACGCCACGTGCCAGCAGCTGACGTCGTCCTGGCTCAGGCAGATGCCGAGCGCGGCGCCGCCGATGATCATGGTGAACAGGCCCGACACCGAGGCCGCGCCGAGGTAGGTGCCGCGATCGTAGCCGCCGCGCTGCTTGAAGGTCTTGTGCACCTGCCAGGTTCGCTCGACCGTGCGGGTCCGCTCCTCACACGTCAGCACCAGGTCGCCGGCGGCGGTGACCGTGGCCTGGTGCTCGATCCGGGTGCGCTGCTCGGCGGTCGGGCGCCGCTCCTCGGTCGACTCGTGGCGCCGGCCGTCGCCGAGCAGGTAGGCGGTGTCGATCATCGCGCCGCACCCGGCGCTGGTGGCGACGAGGGTCGCGACGACGGCGAGGGCCGCGCGGCGTGGGCGGGTGCCGACGGCCCGGCTCATCGCCGGCCCCCGCGCACGTCGACCCGGACGTCGACCCGCAGCAGCCAGCGCCCGGTCCGTCCACCGCCGGCGATCGGGGCCGCGTCCCACACCCACTCGTAGCCCACGCCGGGCGGCGTCTCCCAGTGCCCGGCCACCCAGTCGTGCCGGCTCTGCGCCGGTGACCAGCGCCAGAACCCGGCCAGCCACACCGCGCCGGCGACCGGCGCCGCGCCCGGCTGCTCGCGTCGCGGCGGCGGCGGCGGCCGACCGGCGACGTCGTAGAACCCCGGCGACCACACCCAGGTGCCGGCGTTCTGGATCCAGGTGCCAGCGATCCAGCGCGCGCCGCGCCCAGGTGACGGCGGCGGCGTCTCGGCCCGCGGCGTCGGCCGACCCCAGTGGCCGGCGACCCACGAGAAGCCGCCGGCGCCCTCGACCCAGTAGCCGGCGACCCACGCCGACTCGGGCACCGGTGGCACCCCGGGCAGCTCGACCTTGGCCGGCGGCGCGCCCCAGCGCCCGGCTTCCCACTGGAAGCTGGCGCCGACGGCGAGCCAGCGGCCGGGCAACCACGGTTGACCGGCGATCGGCGGCGGCCCGGGCTGCTCGATCCGCGGCGGCGGCGCCTCCCAGTGGCCCGGGCTCCAGCTCCACGCGCCGGGGCCGGCCTGCCACTCCCAGTGGCCGGTGGCCCAGCGGGCGCCAGGCACCGGCGGCGTGCCACCCTCGGCCCGCAGCGGCGGGCGATCGGCCGGCGCCGCCCACTGCCCGTCGATCCAGACCCAGCGGCCGGCGCCCTCGGCGTAGCTCCACCGCCCCGGCACCCAGCGCGCGCCCTCGACCTTGGCCGGGCGCGGCCGCTCGGTCTTCGGCGGTGGCTCGGGTGGCCGCGGCCGGGCCGCCACCTCGGCGTTGATCGTCACCTGGGCCTGGGCCCGGGCCCGCTGCTCGGCCTCGGCCTGCGCGGCGGCCGCGAGCCGGGTCCGCTCGGCCTCGCGCTCGGCCGCCACCTCGGCCTCGGCGCCGGCGTCGATCAGCTCGAACACGCGCAGGCGCAGCCGGGCCTCGGCCAGCTCCTGCGGCACCTCGGCCCACACCCCGATCGCGCCGCGCTCGTCGAGCGCGCTGACGTAGCGCAGGCGGTAGGTGCGCTCGCCGGCGCACCGGCGCTCACGCTCGGCCTGGAACTGCAGCTGGCCCGGCCACGACTCGGTCGTGACCGCCTGCCATCGCCCGGTCGCGACCGGGGCGGCGGCGACCACGCCAGGGCCGGCCGGGGTGATGGCGGCCTCGGCCGCGACGCTGTCGCTCGCGGCGTCGGGGCTGCTCGTCGCCGGCGCAGCCGGCGCGGCCACGGCGGCCGGCTCGGGGGCGGCGGCGCGGCGCGCCAGCAGGTCCTGCCAGCTCGCATCGGCCGCCCCGATCGGGCGGGTCTCGCCGTCGGGGAAGACCAGCGTCAGCTGTGGTGTGCAGCCGGTGGTCAGCTCGGCCACGATCTCGAAGTCGCGCTCCTGGTGATCGGCCCGGCGCGGCACGTCGACCTCGATCGGGCCGACGAAGCGGCCGTGGCCGAGGCGGACCTGCTGATCGAAGATGAGGTTCCGGCGCACGCTGCCACCACACGCGGGGAGCGACAGCGCGGCGAGCAGCCAGGGCAGGGAGCGAACGGGGCGGACGCGGACCATGGCGGCCACGGTAGCAACCCCGGGGCCGGGTGCGGGCGGCGCGCCCGCTTCGGCGCAGGCACCTGGAATCACGCGGTGCCCACCGCCGATCGCGTGAAGTCAGGTTCACACGCTGTGGCCTCGGCCCACCTCACCGGTCGCTCGATCGGTCGGATCGTCCGCGCCGAAAACGCGCGCGGGGAGCGTGGCCGGTGGCCAGCTCCCCGCGGCGGTGGTCCGGGCGAACCGAGGTCAGTTCACGCCAGCCGAGGCCGAGGCCTCGACGGACACCGACACCGAGACGTCGACCGACGCCTGGATGTTGGCGACCATGGCGGCGGCGCCGGCGATCTGGCCGGAGATGCACAGCGCCTGGTCCTTGAACGAACCGGCCAGGTCGCTGGCCGACTCACCCAGCTCCTTGGCCGAGCGGGCCCAGGTCGCCACCGCGGCCTTGAGCGGCTTGAGGCGGGCCTTGACGCTGAGGATCTTCGGCAGGCCGGCCTTGAGGGCCTTGATGGTCATCTCCGCCTTGCTGGCGTCGACGATCACGTCGGCCTTGGCCTCGATGTTGAGCTCGGCCTCGGTGCACTGCACGTCGACCGAGGCGTTGACCTCAGCCTGCGCCTTGCACTGCGCCGACGCCTCGACGTCGGCGTGGCCGTCGCAGCCACCCGAGCAGGTGCCGCCGCACGAACCCTCGCAGTGGCCGTTGCACTGGCCGCTCGAGCCGCCGGTGCCGCCCTCGGCGTGGCAGGTGCCGTCGCACGCGCCGCTGCAGGTGCCGGTGCAGCTGCCCTCGCAGCGGACGGCGATGTCGGCCTCGGCCTTGGCCTCGCACTCGGCGGCGGCGCGGGCGGTGGCCTGGATGTCGACGGTGCAGACCGCCGGCTTGTAGTCGACCTTGAGGCCGGCCTCACCCTTGATCGACACCTTGAGGTTGTCGCGGATGGTGGTGATCACGCGGGCGCACACGTCGTTGGTGGTGCCCTCGAGGTCGCCCGGGGCCATGCCCAGCTCGGTCCCCATCATCTTGCAGCTGGTCTTCACCACCTGCTCGGTCTCGACGACGGTGTCGTTGAGCTTGACGGTGGCCTCGAAGAACGCCTTGAGCTTGCGGCCGGCGTCGGACACGGCGTAGTTGCCGCACGAGTTGGGGTCGACCTTGCCCGAGCCGCCGCGACCGGGGATGCCCTTGGGGCAACCGGTGAGGGCGACGAGGGCGGCGGCGGCGGCGAGGGCCGGGACGAGGCTACGAGACGAGAGCAAACGCATGCGATTAGTCCTCCGTTGGTGTGGGGTGCATAACAAACCCCGCCGCCGGATGGGGCCCGGGCGGGCAGCAAAAAACGGGCGACCCCACGCCGGCGGCCGGTAGCGCCAGGGTACTCGGCACCAGGCCGTCAGCGCGCCGGCGCCACCCACGGCTGTGGCCTCGGCGCGCGCACCAGGGTCGACGCCGTCGGGAAGGCCAGGCACTCGGCGTCTGGGTCGATGACCGTGCGCACCACCGCGAAGCCGGGATCGGGCACGACCAGGGTCTGGCTCGGGCCACCGGCCACGGTGTCGATCACCACCTTGACGTTCTGCGCGGTGTCCGCGCCCTCGAGGCCGATCTTGAAGCGGCAGCGCTTGTCGCCGGTCGCGGCCGCGTTGGTCTGGTCGACCTGGAGCGAGCCCGGGCTGCCGGCGGTGGCGCCCGGCGTGAACACGGCGGTGAACTCCGGCCACACCGGCGGGCCTTCGCCCGTGACCCAGGCCGCGACGTAGGCGGTGAGGTCGAGCCCGGTCGCGCTCGCCAGCGCCGCCGTCACGTCGGCCACGCCGATGGCGCGCGCCTGGCCCAGCAGCGCCTGCAGCGCGGCGATGACCTGGGCCCGCGACGACAGCACCTCGAGCTGGCGGAACAGCACCATCGGCCCGGGCCCGTACACGTCGCCGTAGTAGTCGACCAGCGGCGGGCGCTCGCCCGGCACCGGGTAGGCCAGCACGCCGCGCGAGAACAGCTTCCACGCCCGCGCCGTCGCCAGCGCCACCGCCGGGTCGACGCTGTCCTCGTGCAGGTAGCTGAGGTACTCGGCCATGGCCTCCTTCCACACGAAGTCGTAGGTGCCGGCCAGCGTCGTCTGATCGCCGGCCCACAGGTGGGCCAGCTCGTGGTCGAGCGTGTGCGCGACCGGATCGCGGTAGGCCGAGCCCGACAGCGGGTTGGCCAGGGCGTCGGACAGGACGATGTTGCCGGGGTGCTCGAAGCCGTTCCAGTAGGTCGGCCCGGTCAGGAGGCGCAGCTCGTCGCCGTACGGGTACGGCCCGAACGTCGACGACATGAAGGCCATCATGCCGCCGTGGTAGACCGGGTCGATGCGTCCGGCCACGCCGCTGCCGGTGCGGTCGTACACCGTGGTGGCGACGCCGTCCCACAGGCCCTTGTCGGTCGTGGTCCAGCCGCTGCTGGCGACGATGCCGAAGGTGCTGTAGGTCGGGCCGCCGTCGTGCTCGAACGCACACACGGTCTGGGTCGGGCTCGGCTCGGTCACGTCGCCCGGGCAACGCACGGTCAGCGCCTCGGGGTGATCGACGGTGAAGCGGTAGCGCGCGAACTGATCGGGCCGGTTGTCGCAGGCGCCGTGGCGGTCGCAGCCGCCGACCCACGACACCAGGTACACGAAGTCGTTGCCGGCGCGGTCGGTGGTGGTCGAGAAGCCGACCTGGGTCGGGCCCCACGTCGTCGCTGGCACCGTCATGCTGGCGCCGAGCGTGAGCGTGGTGCCGGCCGGGTAGCCGTCGCCGCACAGCGTGAGCTGGCCGCCGCCGACCTCACCCCCGGCAGGGGCGCCGTTGATGGTGACGTCGGCGCCGAGGTCGTCGCCGCGGAAGGGCAGGGTCAGGCAGTCGCCGGCGGTGACCACGGTGGCGGTGATGACCACGCTGGCGCGCCGGGTCGCCAGGTCGATGCGGTAGTCGTAGTGATCGACGCGGGCGTCGATCGGCCCGGTCGGCGGCGGCGCGTCATCGTCGCCGCCGCAGCCGAGGCCGGTGGCGGCGAGGACGAGCAGGCCGAGCGTGGAGGTCGGAGCGACGAGGCAGCGGACGCAGCGCATGGCCGTCCATACCATGGCCGCCGCGCCGCTCGATCGCGCATCGGCGGCGGCGGTCCTGCCGGTGGTGATCGATCACACCGCGGCCGCGCCCATGTTCCCGGGGCGTCAGCGCTGGCGTCCCGCGCCGCGTCCCCGACGTCACTCCGGCAGCGCGTCGAGCTCGGCCCAGCGGGTGAACAGGCGCTCGACCTCGGCCCGGGCCGCGCCCAGGCCAGCGGTGAGGGCCGGGACCTCGGCGCCGCGGCGGGCGTACAGGTCGGGGTCGGCCAGCTCGGCCTCGCGCCGGGCCACCTCGGCCTCGGCGGCGGCGATGGCGCCCTCCATGCCGGCCAGCTCCTGCCGCTCCTTGAAGGTGCGCTTGCGGGCGCGTGCGGGCGCCGGCGCCGGCGCGGCGGCCTTGCTCGTCGCCGGCGCGGCGGCGGCGGCGAGGGCGGCGGCCGCCGCCTCGGCTCGGGCCGCCCGCTTGTCGAGGTAGTCGGTGCACGAGCCCTCGTAGAACACCACGCGGCCGTCGCCCTCGAAGGCGAGGATGCCGGTCGCGACCTTGTCGAGGAACCAGCGATCGTGGCTGACGATGAGCGCGCAGCCGGCGTACTGCGCCAGCGTCTCCTCCAGCACGCCCAGGGTGAGCACGTCGAGGTCGTTGGTCGGCTCGTCGAGGATGAGGAAGTTGCCGGCGTCGCGCAGCAGCTTGGCCAGCTGGACCCGGTTGCGCTCGCCGCCCGACAACACGCCGACCTTGGCGTCGGCCAGGCTGTCCTCGAACAGCAACATGCGCAGGAAGGTGCGGACGTGCACGCTGCCGTCGGCCAGGGCGATCTCCTCGTCGTCGCCGGCGATCTCCTCGAGCACCGTGTGGGCGTCGTCGAGGCTGGTCCGAGCCTGGTCCATGAAGGCAAAACGCGTGTTCTGGCCGACGACGACCCGGCCGGCGTCGAGCGGCTGCTGGCCGAGGATGGCGCGGATGAGGGTCGTCTTGCCGGCGCCGTTGACGCCGACCACGCCGATGCGGTCGCCGTGTTTCCAGCGCACGGTCAGGTCCTCGAACAACACGCGGCCGTCGGGCGCACGCTTGCTGGCCTCGAGCAGCTCGAGGATGGTGCCGCCGAGCCGGCTGCCGCTGCCCAGGCGCAGCACCGCCGGCGGGGTCCGGTCGAGTTCCTCGGTGCCGGCGTCGACGGCGGCGTCGAAGCGGTCGATGCGCGCCTTCTGCTTGGTGGTGCGGGCCGGGGCCCGGCGCCGGATCCAGCCCAGCTCGCGCCGCACGAACGCCGCCCGCTGGCGCCGGCCCTCGTCCTCGGTCGACCAGCGCTCGGCCTGGCGGGCCAGGAACTCGCGGTAGCCGCCGTCGTGGCCGTGGATGCGGCCGCGGTCGAGCTCGATGATGCGGGTGGCGACGCGATCGAGGAAGTAGCGGTCGTGGGTCACCAGCAAGAGGGCGCCGCCGCGCTCGATCAGGCGCTGCTCGAGCCACTCGGTGGTGGCGGCGTCGAGGTGGTTGGTCGGCTCGTCGAGCGCGAGCAGCTCGGGCCGGGCCAGGAGGGCGCGGGCCAGGGCGACGCGGCGGCGCTCGCCCATCGACAGCGCGCCGACCCGGGCGGTCTCGGGCGGGATGGCCAGCGCCGCCGACAGGCCGCGGATCTCGTGGTCCTGGTCCCAGCCGCCGAGGGCGGCGATGCGCTCGTGCAGGTGGGCCTGGGCCTCGAGCGAGGCGTCGAGCTCGGCGCCGGCGTCGGTGCCGGCCTCGGCCAGCGCGGTCAGGCGGGCGTCGACCCGGGCCAGCGCGGCGATGGCCTCGGCGTGGCCGCGCAGGCCCTCGCGCAGGGTGACGCCGACGGTCTGGTCGGGGTCGAGCGCCGGCTCCTGCGCCACGTACTCGATGGTCAGGCCGCGCCGGCGGGTGATGAGCCCGGCGTCGGGGCCGTTGTCGCGGCCGACGGTGACGTCGTCGGCGGCCAGGAAGCGGAGCAGCGTCGACTTGCCGGCGCCGTTGACGCCGACCAGGGCGATGCGGTCACCGTCGTCGACGACGAACGACACGTCGTCGAGCACCTGGCGGGTGCCATAGCGCTTGGCCAGGTGCTGCACGGTCAGGAGCGTCGCCACCGCGACGGTCTACCACCAAGCATGTCCCGTTCACCACCAGGCGGGCGCCGTCGTCTCGCGCGCCCATCCGTCGCCGGCCCGCGCCGACCGCGACGTGATCGTGGTCGTCGACGTGATCGCGGCCACGGCCACGTGCCCAGGTCGCCGACGACGGCCACGACCACGGGCCCCGCTCACCCGTTGAGCCGCCACAGCGCGGCGTTGAGGGTGGTGGCGAACGTGACCCAGGCCAGGTACGGCAGCAGCAGCGCGCCGGCCAGCGGGCGGACCTGCCAGAACGCGCGGATGGTCAGCGCGATGGCCAGCCACATCGCCACGATCGTCACCAGGCCCCAGCCGAGCTGGTGGGCGCCGAACACCACCGGCGTCCACGCCGCGTTGAGCGCGAGCTGCACGCCGTACAGCGCCAGCGGGCGGGCCCGCCGCCCGGGCCCGGCCTGGCGCCACACCATCCACGCCCCCACCGCCATCAGCACGTACAGCACGGTCCAGGCCGGCCCGAACAGCCAGCCGGGGGGCGTGAAGCTGGGCTTGGCCAGGCCGGCGTACCAGGCGCTGGGAGGGGTCCAGGCTCCGGCCAGCGGCGCCAGGAAGGTGACGCCCAGGCACGCGGCCAGGCTGACGAGGGCAGGGCGGCGGCTCGTCGGCGTGGTGGGCATCCACCCGGATAGCGCACCTCGGGCCGCTCGGCGAGGGGTGGCGACGCCCCGGCCTCTCCGGCCGCTCCGGTGTAAGCTCCGTCCATGCGTACGCCCCTGCCGCGCCTGACCCAGCCCCTGGTCCGTGACCGCCTGGCCGACGGCAGCCGTGGGCCGCAGCGCCCGGCCAGCTGGGACGAGGCGCTGACGCGCGCGGCCGCCGGCCTGCGCGCCGGGGTGGCCCGCCACGGCGCCGGCAGCGTCGGCATGTTCGCCTGCTCGAAGGCGACCAACGAGGTCAACTACCTGTCGATGAAGTTCATGCGTGCGGTCATCGGCTCCAACCACATCGATAGCTGCAACCGAACGTGACACGCCCCTAGCGTCGTCGGTCTGGCGACGGTGTTCGGAGCGGGTGGCGGCACCAGCTCGTACCGCGAGGCGGAGGAGACCGACGTGCTCCTCCTGTGGGGCAGCAACGCGCGCGAGGCCCACCCCATCTTCTTCCACCATGTCCTCAAGGGCATCCGCCGCGGCGCCCGCATGTACGTGGTCGACCCGCGCCGCACCGCCTCGGCGCAGTGGGGCGACGACTGGCTGCCGCTGGCGGTCGGCACCGACGTGGCGCTGGCCAACGGGGTGGCCCACGCCATCCTCGCCGCTGGCCTGGAGAACCGCGCGTTCATCGAGCGCGCCACCTCCGGCTTCGCCGCCTACCGCGACCACGTGCTGGCGCACTACCCGCTCGATCGGGTCGCCGCCATCACCGGGGTGCCGGCGGCGCAGATCGAGCGTATGGCCCACGCCTACGCCCGGGCCGACCGCGCCATGATCTGCTGGACGCTGGGCATCACCGAGCACCACAACGCCGTCGACAACGTGCTGTCGCTCATCAACCTGGCGCTGCTCACCGGCCACGTCGGCCGGTGGGGCTCGGGCCTCAACCCGCTGCGCGGCCAGAACAACGTGCAGGGCGGCGGCGACATGGGCGCGCTGCCGCACAAGCTGACCGGCTTCCAGGACGTGGCCGACGCGGCGGCGCGCGCCAAGTTCGAGCGGGCCTGGGCCAAGGACGTGCCGGGCGTGGTCATCCCGCCCGAACCGGGCTGGCACCTGACCGACATGTTCCACGCCATGGAGCGCGGCGACCTGCGCACGCTGTACGTCATCGGCGAGAACCCGGCGCGATCGGAGGCCGACGGCCGGCGCGCGGTGCGCCTGCTCGAGGGGCTCGACACCCTGATCGTGCAGGATCTGTTTCTGACCCCGACCGCCGAGCTGGCCGACGTCGTGCTGCCGGCCTCGGCCGCGTTCGCCGAGTCCGATGGCACGGTCACCAACAGCGAGCGCCGGGTCCAGCGGGTCCGGCGCGCGGTCGACCGCCCGGCTGGCGCGCGCGACGACCTCGACATCCTGGCCGAGCTGGCCCGGCGCCTCGGCACCGACCTGGGCGACGTCCGGCCCGAGGCGTTGTGGGACGAGCTGCGCACCGTCTCGCCGATGCACGCCGGCATGAGCTACGGCCGGCTCGAGCAGCTCGGCGGCATCCAGTGGCCGTGCCCGAGCGAGGATCACGGCGGTTCGCCGCTGCTGCACGCCCGCCTGTGGGACGAGCCGCGCGGCGGCCCGCCGGCGCCGTTCACCGTCACCCACGACGACCCGCCGGTCGAGGCGACCGACGCCGACTACCCGCTGCGGCTGACCACCGGGCGCCGGCTCGACTCGTACAACACCGGCGTGCAGTCGGGCTCGTTCCCGTCGCCGCTGCGCCGGGGCGAGACCCTCGACCTGTCGCCGGCCGACGCCGCCGCCTACCGCGTCGCCGACGGCGAGCGGGTCCGGGTCGCGTCGCGGCGCGGCGCGGTCGAGGTCCCGGTCCGCATCGATCCGGGCCTGCGCGCCGGCCTGGTGTTCATGACCTTCCACTTCCCCGACGAGGTCGACACCAACCAGCTCACCATCGACGCGACCGATCCGCGCTCGGGCACGGCCGAGTTCAAGGCGGCGGCGGTGCGCCTCGAGCGCCTCACGCCTTGATCGACCGGACCTGATACAGTCTCGCCGCCGTGGATCTCAAGCCGATCACGACCCCACCCACGGGCGACGAGCGCGCCGCGATCGACGCCGTGCTCGGCCCGCCCGAGGCCGACCTGTCCGCCCCGGTCGGCCTGCGCGAGGCGCTCGGGCGCCGCCACCTCCTGCTGCCCGGGCTGCACGCCATCTCCGAGCGGTGCGGCTGGGTCTCGGCCGGCGCGCTCGGCTACCTGTGCCAGCGCCTGCACGTGCCGCCGGCCGAGGCCTACGGCGTGGCCTCGTTCTACGCGCTGTTCGCGCTGGCCGAGCGGCCGCCGACGGTGCTGCACGTGTGCGATGACGTGGCCTGCCACCTGGCCGGCGCGCCGGCGCTGGAGGAGCAGCTCGCGGCGCGGCTCGGCCCGGCTCACCAGGCCCGGGCCGGGGCGACCTGGCTGCCGAGCCCGTGCCTGGGCCTGTGCGAGCGGGCGCCGGCGGCGATGCTGACGGTGGCCGGCCCGGCCCCGGTCGCCGCGGCGTGGGGCCCGGTCGACGCCGCGGCCTGTGTCGACGCGGTGTCCACCGGCCGCGCGCCGGCGGCGGCGGCGATCGGCAACGCCGTGCCGCAGCGCACGCGCGGGCCCGGCCGCTTCCCCGAGCGGCTGCTGGCCCGGGTCGGCAAGGTCGCCCCCGACGATCTCGACGCCTACCGCGCCGCCGGCGGCTACCGCGCGCTGCGCGTCGCGCTCGAGCGCGGCCCGGCCTACGTGCTGCGCGAGCTGACCGACTCCGGCCTGTCCGGCCGCGGCGGCGCGGCGTTCCCGACCGGGCGCAAGTGGGCGGCGGTGGCGGCGGCGCCGGCGCGGCCCAAGTACGTGGTGTGTAACGCCGACGAGTCGGAGCCCGGCACCTTCAAGGACCGGGTGCTGATGGAGGAGGACCCGTTCGCGCTGGTCGAGGCCATGACCGTGGCCGGGGTCACCGTCGGCGCCGAGCGCGGCTTCATCTACCTGCGCGGCGAGTACCCGCGGGCCCGGGCCCGGCTCGAGCACGCCATCGCCGTCGCGGGTGAGCGCGGCCTGCTCGGGGCCGACGTGCTCGGTCGCGGGGTGCGGTTCGAGCTCGAGCTGCGGCTCGGCGCTGGCGCGTACATCTGCGGCGAGGAGACCGCGCTCCTGGCCTCGATCGAGGGGTTCCGCGGCGAGCCGCGCACCAAGCCGCCGTTCCCGGTCGAGGCCGGCCTGTTCGGGCGGCCGACGGTGATCAACAACGTCGAGACGCTGATGAACGTGCTGTCGATCGTGACCGACGGCGCCGCCGCCTACCGCGCGATCGGCACGGCCGGCTCGGCCGGGACCCGGCTGTTCTGCGTCAGCGGCCGCGTCGCCGCGCCCGGCCTGTACGAGCTGCCGCACGGCACGCCGCTGCGCGCGCTGCTCGAGCTGGCCGGCGCCGACCTCGGCGCCCTGTCCGCGGTGCTGCTCGGCGGCGCCGCCGGCACGTTCGTCGGGCCCGACCAGCTCGACCTGCCGCTGTCGCTCGAGGCCACCCGGGCCGTCGGCGCCACGCTCGGCTCGGGTGTGGTGCTGGTGCTCGACCGCACCGTGCCGCTGCTGCCGGTGCTGGGCCGCATCGCCCGCTTCTTCCGCGACGAGAGCTGCGGCCAGTGCGTGCCGTGCCGGGTCGGCACCGTCCGGCAGGAAGAGCTCATCACTCGCATCGGCCTGGGCAAGCCGCGCGGCGGCGTCGCCGCCGAGCGCGCGCTGCTGGGCGAGCTCGGGCAGGTGATGCGCGACGCGTCGATCTGCGGGCTGGGCCAGACCGCGTCGAGCGCGATCGAGAGCGCGGTGGCGCGGCTCGGTGTGTTCGATCAGCTCGGCGCCGGTGGAGGCGCGTCGTGATCCGCCTGCCGCTGTACCCGGCCGACCGGCCGCGGCCGGCCGACGGCGCCGCGGCCGGGGTGGCGCGGACGGTCGAGCTCACCGTCGACGGCCGCGCCGTCGCGGTGGCCGAGGGCTCGACCCTGCTCGACGCCTGCGCGGCGGCTGGCGTGGAGGTGCCGACGTTGTGCTTCGCGCGCAACCTGACCCCGGTCAACGTGTGCCGCATCTGCGTGGTCGAGCTCGATGGCGCCCGCACGCTGGTGCCGTCGTGCTCGCGCAAGGCCGAGGCCGGCATGGTCGTGCAGACCGACTCGCCGCGGGTGCGGACCTCGCGCAAGCTGGTGCTCGAGCTGCTCGGCTCGTCGGTCGACCTGTCGGCCACGCCGGGTGTGCCGGCCTGGGTCGCTCAGTACGGCGCCGAGCCCGACCGGTTCGGTCCGCCTGCGGCGCCGGCCGCCGCGGGTGAGCGCGAGGCGCGCGCGCCCGGCCACCACCACCACGGCGACGGCGCGACCGCGGCCACCGTGGCGCAGCCGGCGGTGATCGACAACGACCTGTTCGTGCGCGACTACGCCAAGTGCATGCTCTGCTACAAGTGCGTCGAGGCGTGCGGCGCCGACGCCCAGAACTCGTTCGCCATCGCCGTGGCCGGCCGCGGCTTCGACGCCCGCATCTCGACCGAGCTGTCGACGCCGCTGCCCGACTCGGCCTGCGTGTTCTGCGGCAACTGCATCGGCGCCTGCCCGACCGGCGCGCTGGTGTTCTCGCGCGAGTACCAGCTGCGCCAGGCCGGGCAGTGGGACGAGTCGCGCCAGCGCGAGGTGTCGACGGTGTGCCCGTACTGCGGCGTCGGCTGCGTGCTGACCCTGCGCAGCCAGGACAACCAGGTGGTGCGGGTCACCTCGCCGCTCGACTCCTCGGTCACCGCCGGCAACCTGTGCATCAAGGGCCGCTTCGGCTGGCAGTACGTCGGCGCCGGCCCCGCCGGCGGCGAGGGTGAGGGCGACGGCGGCGGCGAACGCGGCGGCCGCGGAGCCTGATCACGTCGGCAGCGTGACCGCTGCGGTCATCGTCGGCGCGCGCGGGCCGCATGGGGCCGGCGCTCCAGCAGCTCGGCCGGGTCGATCGGCCCACCGGCGCGAAGCCAGCCTTCGCGGGCGAGCCAGGTCGTTGCAGGGGACACGGGGGAGCCAGCGGGAGGCGGCGACCCGTCGATGACCCAGACACCGGACTTCGCCGGGTGTCCCGACGACCATCGGTCGGGCTCGAAGAAGCGCAGGCGCTGGCGGAGCTGGCCGGGATTGGCTCGCCAATCCCGGATGGAATGGCTTACGTGGTTCAGCAGCACGTAGCGCAGCGTGTTGCGCATCTGCGTCGGTGAGGTGACCGGGCGGGCGTGGTAGCGGTCGGCGAAGACCCGCCCGCGCCGGCCGAAGGCCTTGTTCCAGCCGCGGGCCAGGCGAATGGACAGGCCCTGCATCCCGCGCGACAGCGCGGTCTGGTCTTCCGCCTCGATGATGAGATGGAGGTGGTTGCCCTCGAGCGCGTAGTGCAGGACCCGGAAGCCGGTGACGCGGGTGTGGTCGCGCGCGCCGAGGAGCGCGCGCTCGAGGACCTCGCGGCCGCCGCGGCAGCGCAGGTTGGGCAGGGTGTCGACGGTGCGCAGGCTGACGTGGTGGACGGTGGTCCGCGCGAAGCGCGGTCTCTTGCAGCGCATGATCAGCTTGCGGCGCGGCAGGGGCGGACGACCGCGGCGGGGCCGGCGCGGCCGCTTGGGCGGGGTGGTGATGCCGGAGAAGATGTCGTCAAAGCTCACCTGGGCCCCCGGCAGCAGGGCGCGGCGGCGCCGGTCGCTGCGGGGGTGGAAGGTGGCGGCTGGCATTTCTAGGCATATATAGGAACTGAGCGAGGTGAGCAAGGGTTCTCGAGGAGGGCGGGGTGGATTTTCGGGGCGGGCGGGTCGTGAGGAGGGCGGGTGCGGGGCGAGGACCGGCCCGGGCGTCGGCTAAAGCCTCCTGCTGTGGACAGGCGCAGGGCTCGCCGCGAGGGGAGGAGGGCTCTAGCAGGGGGAGCGCCTGCCCACAGCAGTCCGCCCGGGCCTGGGGAGCGGCCCGGACGGGTTCTTTGACCCGGGGACCCACCCGGCGAAGCCGGGTGTCTGGGGAGATCTGCTCGCCCTTCCCTGACACCCGGCTTCGCCGGGTGGGCGTTCCGACCGGCGTTTCCCTGACACCCGGCGAAGCCGGCGTCGCCGGCGTCGCCGGGTGGCTACAGCGGGGTGATCTTCAGCTTCTTGTCGCGCGGGTCGGGGCGGGCGGCGGCCTCGGCGAAGGCGGCGGCCTTGGCCTTGCTGATCTCGACGTGGGTCTCGTTGCCGAGCACGTTGATCTTGCCGATGGCGCGCTTGTCGATCTCGCCGCGCCGGCACAGCAGCGGGATGAGCCAGCGCGGGTCGGCGTTGCCGCGGCGGCCGATGTTGACCTTGAACACCGCGAAGTCGCCGCTCGGCCGCATCGGACGGTCGTCACCGCCGTCGCCGGCGCCGTCGCGATCGTCGGCGCCGCGCCGCGGCGGGGGACGGTCGTCGCCACGGGCCGGGCCGGCGTGGGCGCGGGCGCGCAGCGCGTCGTCGCGCCGCGGGAAGTCGCCGCGTGCACGGTCGAGCCCGCCACGCGGCGGCGGTCCGGCGGTGCGCGGGCGACTACCCGCGCCGCGGTCGTCGTGGCCGCCGCCGTCACCGAGCGCCGCCACCTTGGCCGGGGCCGGCGCCGCCGCCAGCCGGCCGCGCACGACCAGCGCGGCCAGGTCCTCGGCCGAGTGCTTGGCGGCCAGGGCCCGGCCCAGCTCGCGGTCGCGCTCGCCCAGCGCGGCCAGGTCGCGCGCCAGCTCGTCGTCGAGGCGGTCGAGGTCCCGCGCCTCGATCTCGGCCGCGGTCGGCGCCGGTGACCAGGTCAGGGTGGTGCCGCGCGGCGCCAGCACGCGCTCGACGAAGCCGCGCCGGGCCATCGGCACCAGCAGGACCGAGGTGCCCTTGCGCCCGGCCCGGCCGGTCCGGCCGCTGCGGTGGATCATGACCTCGCGGTTCTGCGGCAGGTCGGCGTGGATGACCAGCTCGAGCGCCGGCAGGTCGAGGCCACGCGCGGCGACGTCGGTCGCGACCAGCACGCGGGCGTGGCCCTCGCGCAGGCGGGTCAGCGCCAGGGTGCGCTCGCGCTGGCTCAGCTCGCCCGACAGGGCGACCACGTCGAAGCCGCGCGTGGTCAGCTCGCCGGCCAGGTTGGTCACGCCGTCGCGGGTGGCGCAGAACACCAGCGAGCTGGGCGCCTCGTGCAGGCGCAGCACGTTCACCACCGCGCCGACCCGGTCGATCGGGCGGATGAGCACGGCGCGGTGCTCGATGTCGGCGTGGGCGGTCGCCTCGCTGGTGGTCTGCAGGCGGATGGCGCCGCGGGTGTAGCGCTTGGCCAGGGCGGCGATGCCGGGCGGGATGGTGGCCGAGAACAGCAGGGTCCGCCGCGCCGGCGGCTCGGGCGCGGCCTTGAGGATGCGCTCGAGCTCGTCGCGGAAGCCCATGTCGAGCATCTCGTCGGCCTCGTCGAGGATGACCGCCTTCACGGTGGCCAGGCCGAGCGCGCCGCGATCGAGGTGGTCACACAGCCGGCCGGGCGTGCCGACGACGATGTGCGGCCCACGCCCGAGCGCCTGCTGCTCGCGCCGCGGGTCCATGCCGCCGACGCAGGTGGCGATGACGCCGCCGGCCTGCGCGTACAACCAGGTCAGCTCGGTCGCCACCTGCAGCGCCAGCTCGCGGGTCGGGGCCACCACCAGCGCGTGGGGTGACGGCGCGACCTTGTGATCGCGCGGCATGGGCGCCAGCCGGTTCTCCTCGCCGAGCAGGTTGGGGGCGATGGCCAGGCCGAACGCCACCGTCTTGCCCGACCCGGTCTGGGCCGACACCATCAGGTCGGCGCTGGCGTCCCCGACCTCGAGGATGGCGCGCTGGACCGGGGTCGGTTCGGTGATGCCGCGCTCGATCAGCGCCTGCAGGAGCGAAGGGTGGGCGCCGAGGAAGGGCATGCGGCGGGCTTCATACCAGCCGGGGCCGGCCCTGTCTCCGCTCATCTTCGTGATACGCCCGCGTCCATGCGCTACCTGCACACCATGATCCGGGTCCGCGATCTGCCGGCCGCGCTGCGGTTCTTCTGCGACGGGCTGGGCCTGGTCGAGCAGCGCCGGCGCGACCACGAGGCCGGTCGCTTCACCCTGGTGTTCCTGGCCGAGCCGGGCGCGCCGCCGGACGGCCCGCAGCTGGAGCTGACCTACAACTGGGACCAGACCGAGCCCTACGGCGGCGGGCGCAACTTCGGCCATGTCGCCTACGAGGTCGACGACATCCACGCCGCCTGCG
Source organism: Kofleriaceae bacterium (assembly GCA_018058095.1). Taxonomy (GTDB): domain Bacteria; phylum Myxococcota_A; class Polyangia; order Haliangiales; family Haliangiaceae; genus JABFXX01. The sequence goes on along the minus strand of JAGPCO010000079.1, from coordinate 10,787 downwards.
CCCGCCTGGTCGAGCTCGGCTACGTCATCAGCCGGCCGCCGCGCGACGGCCGGATGGCGTTCGTGCGCTCGCCCGACCTCATCTCCGTCGAGCTCTTGCAGCGCGGCGCCGCGCTGACGCCGATCGAGCCGTGGGCGTCGATGCCCAGCGTCGGCGAGTGGTGACCGGCCGGCGCCGCGACGGGCTGGCTACGGCGCGACCGGGTTGCCGTCGGCGTCGACCCGGGTCACCGGCACGCCGAGCGCGCTCAGCCCCGCCCCGACTACCTTCCAGTCACCGACGACGATGAGGTCGAGGTCGGCCCACAGCTCGTGCGCGGCCGTCCGCGCCGCGGCGGCGTCGACCGCGCGCAGCCGGTCGGCCCAGGTCGCGTACCAGTCGAGCGGCAACCCGGCCACGACCAGGCGCTGGAACGCGCCGGCGATGCCGGCGTTGGTCTCGAAGTCCTGCGGCTGACCGCGGATGAGCAGCTGCTGCGCCTTGGCCAGCTCGGCCGCCGGCAGCTCCTTGCCGCGGGCATCGTCGAGGATGGCCAGCGCCTCGCGCACCGCGTCGACGGTGGCCGCGGTCTTGATCGAGCTGGTGACCGACCACGCGCCGGTCAGACGACCGCGCCAGAACGACGAGAAGATGCCGTAGGTGTAGCCGAGCTGCTCGCGCAGGCGGTTGTTGAGGCGGGCGGCGAAGCTGCCACCGATCGCCGTGTTGATGACCTCGGCCGCGGCGTAGCGCGGGTCGTCCCAGCTCACGCCGAGGCGGCCGGCGACGATGACCGTCTGCGGCGCGTCGGGGCGATCGACCACGACCAGGCGGCGCCCGGCGTGGGCCCGGGCCGGCGCGACCTTGGCCGGCCGCGGCGCCGGCGCCTTCCAGGCGCCCAGCGTCTGCTCGAGCAGCGGCTCGACGGTGGCGCGGTCGACGTCGCCGGCGATGACCAGGGTCGCCGCCGCCGGCGCGTACTGCCGGCGCCAGAACGCCAGCACGTCGGCGCGCGCCAGCTTGCCGACCGACGTGGCGAAGCCGTCGCCGGGGTGGCCGTAGGGGTGGGCGCCGAACGTGACGCGGTCGAACACCAGGCTGGCGACGCGGCGGGGGCTGTCGGGCCGGGTCGCCAGCGCGGCCAGCCGGTCGCTCTTGATGCGCTCGACGTCGGCGGCGGCGAAGGTCGGCCGCAGCATCACGTCGCCCAGCAGCGTGAGCCCGTCGGGGAGCGTGCTGGCCAAGAGGTCCAGGCTGACGATGGCGGCGTCGGCCGAGGTCGACACCGACAGGTCGGCCCCGAGTCGCTCGAGCGCCTCGGGCAGGGTCAGCGCGGTCAGGCTGCCGGCGCCCTCGTCGAGCAGGTCGGCGGTCATCGCCGCCAGGCCGGGCCGGGCCCCGTCCTCGCGCGCGCCGGCGCGGCTGTTGACCACGCGCAGGCTGACCAGCGGCAGGCGGTGGTTCTCGACCAGCACGACCTGCAGGCCGTTGCCGAGGCGGAAGCTGGTCGCGCTCGGCGGCGAGAAGCGTGGCTCCGGGCCGGCCTCGGGGGCCGTGGCCCAGCCGGGCCCGGCCTTGGCCCAGTCGAGCGCCGGGGTCGCCGCGGTGGCCGCCCCGCCGCCAGCGCCGCCCTCGCCGCCAGGGCTCGTCGTGTCCGGTGGCTCGACCGGGGTGGTGGTGGCGATCCGTGCCGGCGGCTGCGGGCAACACGCACCCAGCAGCGCGGCCAGCGTGGCCAGCGCGCGCACGCGGGCGTTCACGAGCCACCCCCGACCGTGGCCGGCCGGGCCGGCGCGGACGCCTCGGGGTTGACGATCATCGTCACCGCCGCGGTCGGAGCCAGCCAGCGGCGGCACTGGGCCTGCACGCTGTCGGGGGTGACGGCGGCCAGCTCGGCCAGGTCCTCGGCCAGGTGGTACGGCGTGCCGGTGTACGCGGTCCAGCTGGCCAGCGCCGCCGCCCGCGCGCCCAGGTCCTCCAGCTCGCCGACCGCGCCGGCCTCGAGCGTGCGGCGCGCCCGCAGCAGCTCGTCGGCGCTGATCGGGCTGGTGCGCAGGCGCTCGACCTCCTCGGCGATGGCCGCGCGCAGGGCGTCGGCGCTCACGCCCTGGCGGGCGATGGCGTGGACGGCGACCTCGCTGCCGAGGAACTGCGGCGACACGTAGGCGTAGACCTGCGAGGCCAGGCGATCCTTCATGACCAGGCGCCGGTACAGCCGGCTGGTCTTGCCACCGCCCAGGACCTGCATGGCGACGCCGAGGTCGGTGGTCGAGCGCGCGGTGGCGTGGTCGGCGCGGAAGGCGAAGATGACCTTGGGCACCGACACCCGGTCGGTGGTGGTGAGGTGGACCGGCGTCGCCCTCGGCTCGACCGGGGCGTCGAGCGTGCGGGTCTTGGGCTTGGGCAGCGCCGGCAGCCAGCCGAAGTACTTCTCGATCAGGGCCCGGGCGCTGGCCAGGTCGAACCCGCCGGCCACCACCAGCGTGGCGTTGGACGGCCGGTAGTAGGTCCGCCAGAACTCCTCGACGTCGGCCAGCGACGCCGCGGTCAGGTCCTCCATCGTGCCGATGGTCAGGTTGTAGTTGCCGTGGCCCTCGGGCCACAGGGCCTGCTGGACCTTGAGGTTGGCCACCCCGTACGGCGCGTTCTCGTAGCTCTGCCGGCGCTCGTTCTTGACCACGTCGCGCTGGTTGTCGAGCACGCCCTGGTTCATGGCGTCCCACAGGCCGGCCAGGCGGTCGGCCTCCAGCCACAGCGTCAGCTCGAGGAAGTTGGCCGGGACCTGCTCGAAGTAGTTGGTGCGGTCGTTGTCGGTGGTGCCGTTGTTGTTGCCGCCGGCCGTCTCCAGCATGAGGTCGAACTGGCCGTCGGGCACGTGCTTGCTGCCCTTGAACATCAGGTGCTCGAACAGGTGGGCGAAGCCGGTCTTGCCGGCGACCTCGTCCTTGGAGCCGACGTGGTACCAGACGTGGGTCACGACCGACGTCACGGCGGGGTCGGGCGCGAGTACGACCTCGAGGCCGTTGCCGAGGCGGTAGTGGGCGATGGTCAGCGCCGGCGCCTTGATCGCGGCCGGGGCCGGGGTCGGGGCCGGGGCCGGCTGGGCCGAGCCCGCGCCAGCGCCGGCGAGGAGGGCCACGCTGGCCAGCAGCGTGTTCAGGGTCGAGCGCACGGTCAGGCGGACGAACATGGGCGGGCAACCTCGGGCGATGAGTGATTTGTTCCCGGCCCGTGGTCCGGTGCCCGGCGCGTAGTCGGAGTCAGGGGGCGGCGCGCGGGACCATCGGCGCGTTGGCCAGGGTCAACGCCTTGGCGACGTGCTGGCCGACCAGCAGGCGGCGCTCGGGGCTGGGGCCGACGACGCGGACGTAGCAAGGTGCGTCGTCGTCCCAGAACAGCAGGCCCTGGCCGTTGTGGTCGAGGCCACGCGCGCCGACCGGGACCTCGTGGGCCTCGCTCGGGGCCCGGCTCGGCGCGGCGTCGGCCGGGGACCGGTAGCCGGCGTCCATCATGATCGCGTACTGGTCGAGCGACTCGGCGTTCTGCTTGAGGTACTGCGCGAACAGCCTGTCGGCCATCTTCTTGGCGTCGTCGCGGCAGTCGATGTCGAAGGTCCAGGCCTCGGGCGCGCCGGCGACGTCGACCTGGAAGTTGCACGGCTGTGGCACCCCGCGCGGCACCGCCATCATGTTGTCGAGGCTGCGGGCGGTGCCGCCGAGCAGGGTGCCGATCTGCGCCGCGGTGGCGATCGACGCGCACTGGAACTTGTCGGGGTAGACGCCGACCAGCTTGTTGACCGGACCGCTCGGGGTGCTGGTGGTGGGTTTGTCCGATCCCTCACCGCCGCCACAGCCCGCGGTCACAAGTCCAAGCGCCGCCAACATGACCCCGTTGGCCACCGCACCCCAGCTGCAGAGAACCACCATGCGGGTGTGCATCCTGGCGGACTCTAACTTGATTCCGCGGCGCTGCGGGTGAGCCGGCGGAGAAAAACGGGGCCACGCCCGGGCCCGGTGCGGCGCGGGCCGGCGCCGGAGCGGGCCGCCGTGAAGCCTCGTCGGATCCAGGGCCCAGCCGCGACAGGCGCCGACAGAAGGCCTGCCTTGACGAGGGCTCACGTGGCGGAGTCTGCTCCTGCCCATGGCTCCGTCCCTCCGTATCCTCCGCGCCTCGTTCGTCGCCTCGGCCACGCTGACCCTGGCCGCCGCCTGCGGCCCGACCAGCGGCAGCGGGGACGACGGCGGTGGTGATGGCACCATCGACGCCGCCGGGCAGGTCCTCGACGACGGCGGCCTGCCGGTCTTCCCCGACGCGGCGAGCTGCGGTCAGCAGACCGAGCCGATCGAGCTGGTCAACCTGGGCGACCCGCCCGACCTGCTCATCGTGCTCGACCGGTCCGGGTCGATGAACAGCCCGATCCCGGCCTTCCCGCCCAGCTTCGTGTCGAAGTGGACGATCATGCGCAACGCGCTCAACAGCCTGGTCGGCGCCCGCCAGAACAACATCCGGTTCGGCCTGATGCACTTTCCAAGCGACAACAACTGCGGCGTCTCGGCCGGCACCATCCAGGTCCCGGTCGACCTCGGCCAGGCGCCCGAGGTGATGAGCTACTTCGGCGGCAACAGCGCCAACGGCAACACCCCGGCCCACCTCGGGCTGGGCAGCGCGCTCACCTACTACAACTCGATCCCGGTCAACCCCGAGGGCCGCTTCGTCCTGTTCGCGACCGACGGCGAGCCCAACTGCGCCGGCGGGGTGCCCGACGCCAGCAGCGCGACCGAGACGGTGGCCGCGGTGACCGCGCTGGCCAGCGCCGGCATCAAGACCTACGTGCTCGGCTTCGGCGGCGGCTTCACCGACGACTCGGTCCTGCGCAACTCGGCCATCGCCGGCGGCGTCCCGCGCGCCGGCAACACGCCGTACTACGTCGCCAACGACGCGGCCCAGCTCGACGCCGTGCTGTCCCAGATCGCCGGCGGCCTCATCATCCCGTCGTGCAGCTACGCGCTGGCCTCCCCGCCGCCCGACCCGGACCTGGTCGCGGTCAGCCTCAACGGCAACCTGGTGCCGCGCTCGACCCAGCACACCGACGGCTGGGACTATCACCCGGACGCCAACACGATCACGTTCTTCGGCAGCTACTGCCAGCAGATCATGTCCGGTGCGGTGACCGAGGTCAGCTTCGCCTACGGCTGCCCCGGTCCGATCAACGACTAGCAGGACGCGAGAAACGCCGCTGCGCGGCGGTTCTCAGCGCCCCGCTAGAACAGGCAGTCCGGCACCGGCCGGCTGGTGTCGCCGCGCACGCGCGCGACCTGGACCTGCTCGCGCTCCCAGAAGCACAGCTCGTCGGCCATGGTCAGGTAGCCGTAGCCGTAGAACGTGCGGGTCGGGCCGCGCGCGAGCAGGCGCTCGGGCGCGGGGTCGTGCAGGTCCTGGTGGCGTGCGGTCACCGCGGCCCGGCCGCGCGCCAGCGCCGCCTCGCCCCGGGTCACCGCCGCGTCGGCGCCCGCGCCGTCGCCGGCGAGGTGGGCCAGCGCCGCCTCGTACTGGGCGACGACGAAGGCGACGCGGGCCGCGGTGACCTCGACCCCGTCGCGCAGCTCGCGGGCCCAGCGGTGGTCACGCCCCGTGAGGGCGGTGACCAGCCGGGCCTGGATCGGGGTCAGGGCCTCGCCGTACTGCCGCAGCGGCGCCAGCACCTGGTCAGCGAACATCTGCCGCGCGGCCGGCGTGGCCGCGGCCAGGTCGGCGAAGGTCGTGCGGTCGGGCGGGCCGACGATGCCGAGCTCGTCGCCGGTGTCGATCGACACCTCGCGGCCGGCGACGTAGGCGGCCAGCCGCTGGTCGATGAGCGCCTGCGCCTGCAGGTCGGCCAGGGCCGCCACCTCGGTCGCCGCGGCCGGGCCGAGGTCGGTCGCAAACTCGGCGGTGATGAGGTCCTGGTAGCGGGCCGGTCGGTCGTAGCTGGCGCGAAGCGCGGCGACGTCGTTCAGCCAGTAGCCCCACTCCCATCCGCTCGAGAACAGCAGGTGGTTGGGTAGCTGTCCACACGGCCCCGGCTCCTGGGCGATCCGGTCGAGGTCGAGCCAGCGGCTGCGCACGTAGGTCGGCAGGTACTGCGGCACCGACACGTCGAAGTTGACCCAGTACGCGGTCTCCGGGAAGTACGCGACCGGCAGCCCGGCGCAGGTGCGCTCGAGCAGGTAGGCGCGGTGCTCGCTGAAGTCGTCGTGGTGGTAGGCCCCACCGGCGTCCTCGTACAGGTTGTAGAACATCACCGTGTGGATGTCGGGGACGATGGCCGGGTCGGCGAACTTGACCAGGAAGTAGTAGATGAGGTCCTGGCCCATGTAGCTGACGCGGGTGTCGGCGCCGACGTGGACGACCGCGTGGATCTCGGCCTGGGGCGCGCCGGCGCGCAGCGCCGCCGCGGTCTGGTTGACCGCCTCGACGAAGCGCATCGGCTCGGCGTCGAAGAACTCGCCGAACGAGACGTCGAGCACGTCCCACGACAGGCCGTCGGTGACGAGCGGGACGCGGGCCGCCAGCTCGTCGGCCAGCGGCACGGTGCCGGTGTCGTCGTCGGACAGGTCGAACCCGCGCTGCAGGTTGGACTGCCCGAACAGCTGGATGTTGAGGCCGACCCGCACGCCGCGGGTGTGGGCGGCCTCGATCAGCGCCTGGCTGTGCGTCTTCCACGCCGCGTGCTGGGCCGGGTCCATGATGTCGTCGAGCCCGACCCACTGCAGGTAGTCGCCCCGGTTCTTGATCAGCCAGTCGACGATCCGGCGCGCGTTGTCGAGGTTGTCCTGGCCCGGCTCCCACGTCGCGAAGTACGCCTCGGTCGGGTGGATCGTGTGCAGCTGGAAGCCGCGGGTCGGGATGTCGGGGCTGTGGACCTGGCCGAGCTGCGCGCCGGCGATGAGCGCGGGCTCGTCGGGCACCAGCGGATCGTACGGGTGGCGGAAGCGGAAGCCGAGGTTCTCGAGCGCGTGGCTGACGCCGTACTGCGCGCCCAGCACGTCCGGCGCGGCGACCCGCTGGCCGCACCGACCGAGCCCGGCCTCGAGGCGGTAGCCCTCGGCCGGGAGCGTGGCGTCGACCGCGACCTCGATGACCGCGACGCAGGCGCCCTCGGCCACCGCCGGCGCGGTCGCGGCCAGGCGCATGGTGGGGTAGGGCGTGAGCTCGACCAGCTGGCCGAGCGCTGCCGCGAACGGCGTGCCGGCCCCGACCACGGTGATGGCCGGCCGGCTGAGGTTGTCGCCGCAGGCCGTGGCCCCGGCCAGGAGCCCGAGCGCGGCCAGCACCCACGGGGCGGCGCGGGTCACGACACGCCGCCGCCGGCTGCGCGCGCGGTCGCGTCGTAGATCAGGCGCAGCCCGGTCAGCTCGGTGATCGCCTCGGCCATGCGCAGCAGGGAGGCGCAGCGGCGCGACTCCTCGAGGTGGATCGGCTGGCCGACCCGGCGCTCGAGGTAGGCGACGAAGCGCGGCTGGCCGAGTGCACCCGGGTGGGCCTTGACCACGACCGCGCGCAGGTGGAACAGCGGGATGGTCGCGCGGCTGGCGAAGCCGAGCACGTGCTGCTCGACCCGCAGCACGCCGTCGTCGCGATCGAACACCAGGCGCCGGCGCAGGGTCGCGGTGGCCACGCCGGCGGCGGCGACCGCGCCGGGCACCAGCGCCAGCACCCACGACAGCGGGGCCAGCCAGGCGACCACCAGCAGGCCGAGCAGGCCGACGCCGCCGCCGAGCAGGCCGGTCAGCGGCGACAGGGTCAGCTCGACGTGGTGGGCGTCACGTCGCCGCAAGCGCAGGGATCCGAGGCCGTCGAGCATCCCCGCAGTGTAGCCGCACCTGGCCAGGGCCGGGAGGGCGTTGCCGCGCTCAGGTCACACGCTCGAACGGCCGCTGTGGGCGACGATCACCGCCGACAGGTTGGTCACGAACTGCCGGACCTCGCCGTCGCCCAGCTTCTTGATGACCAGGTTGAACAGCTGGGTCATCGACTGGACCTGGATGGTGCGGGTGTTGACGCAGCACAGCTGGGTCTCCCGGCTCGATCCGACCTCCTTGATGCCGGCCAGGGCCACGGTGTGGACCGCACGCAGGCGCTGACACCCGCACCACATCTGCGTGGTCTTGAGCACCAGCAGGCGCTGGTTGGTGACCACCAGGAAGATGCGGATGTAGCCGCCGGTGATGGTGACCATGAACGCCGAGATGGCGGCGATCAGCTTGAGGATGGGCGCCGACCCGACGAAGAAGCCGTCGGCCTGGATGGCGTAGTAGATCTGCTCGTTGGCGAGCAGGTCGACCATGCCGAGCGCCTCCTGCACGCGCGGGTTCATGCCGGGGGCCGAGGGCGGGGCGGCGCTGGCCGGCGGGCCGGCCGGGTAGCCGGCTCCCTGGGCCGGCTGGCCCTGCTGCGCCGGGGCATAGGGCGCCTGGGCGGGCTGATTGGGATAACCGGGATACTGCGGGTTCATCGGGGCTCCTCCAGCGGTTGGTTCTGGTAGTCGAAGTAGACGACCTGACGATCGGCCGCGCGGAGCTCGCGCCGGAACTCGGCGACCAGGCGGCGACGTTGCGCGCCGTCGTAGCCGGCGCGGGCCAGGATCTCGGCGGCGACCACCCGGAAGCAGGGATCCCCGCAGTACGCGCGCACGCTGCTCGGCGCGAACCGGCCGCGGGCGATGCGGGCCATGGCCAGGCGCGTCGCCCGCAGCTTGCGCGGCCACCGCCCGGCCACCTCGAGGCCGAACCGCAGCGGCACCAGCCCGCCGGCGCTGGTCAGCGCGGTCAGCCACCACGGTGCCAGCATCACGGTAGTGATCGCGACGGCGATCGGGCCAGCCAGGAGCAGGCCGGCATAACGCTGGTAGCTGATCCACAGCCGGACCCGCGCCAGGCCGGACAGCGGCGGTAGAGACACACGAGCGCGGGCCGCGCCCTGGTCTGCGTCGTGCCCGTTCATCCCGCCGTGATCCCCTTGAGGAACGCGACGTCCTCGTCGCTGACGATGCCATCGTCCCGCAGCGGCAGCAAGGCGAACAGGAGGTCGTCGAGCTCGGCCCGGCTCGTCGGCGCCGCGGTGGAGAACAGGTCGAGCTTGCGATCGGCCAGCTCGCCGTCGTCGAGCACGCCGGCGTGGTGCAGCGCGGCCAGCCGGCGCAGCTGCGCGACCAGGTCGGCGTGGGGCCCCGGCGCCGGCGGGTCGGGCGGCGCCGGCAGTGCGCTGGCCAGGGACGGATCGACGGCGCTGGCGGCGGCCAGCAGCCGGTACGCGTCGGGCGGTGGCCCGGCCTGCAGCGCCAGCTGGGTCCGGATGGCGTCGAACCGGTGGACCCGCCGGCTGCTGTCGTGCGCCCAGTAGGCGAAGGCCGCGCCGCCGGCCCAGTAGACGGCGGCGCCGATCGCGGCCGGGATCACCGGTGACAGGGCGATCCACCCGACCAGGGCGGCCAGGCCGAGCGCGCCACCACGTCGGTCTCCGACCATGAAGCGCCCCCCACCCCAGGTGAACAGGCCGAGCAGCGTCGCCCCCAACGTGGACCGAGGCTCGAGCTCGTCGAGATCGTCCTCGTCGACCCAGGTCAGCTGCTTGCGCGCCCGATCCAGATCGAGCGCCGTCTTGCGGCGAGGCGGCGCCATCTCCCGGGTTCAGGCCCCGCCACCGTCGCCGCCACCGCCACCGCCGCCCTCGCCTCCACCACCACCGCCGTCGCCACCCTCGGTGCGCCAGGGCATCGGCCCGCGCCCGCCGCGGCCGCGCCGGCGCCGCCGCTTGCGCTTGCGCGGCAGCGGCTGGCCATCAGGGCCGAGCTGCGGGGACGCGCCGACCACCGGCGTGGGCGCGTTCGACGGCTGGAAGAACGACACCGGGGCGTCACCACCGCCACCCAGCAGCGCCGGTCCGCCACCGGGCCCCACCCCCACGCCTGGCCCCACGCCGCGCTTGCGGCGCCGGCGCCGGCGCCGCTTGCGCTCGCCGTCGGCCCCCGCCGCGCCGGCCGCGCCGGCCTCAGGCGGACGCGCGGGCGCCCCCGGGCCGGGCCCTTGCCAGCGCCCGCCGTTGCCGCCGCCACCGTCCGGGCGTGCGGCTGGGCGCCCACCGGGGGCGCTCCATCGGTCCCGGCCACGCGGCCGGCGGCCGTTGCCACCGCGCCGACTGGGCCCGCCACTGGAGTCGTTGGGGTTGGCCGAGGCGACCGGCGCCGAGGCGATGCGCATCGGCCCCCGCACGTACTCGATCACCGGCCCACCCACGCTGGCGCGGGGGCGCGCCGCGTCGTCCTCGGTCGCCACCGACGTGGTCAGCACCGGTGTGGTGAACGCCGACTTTGGCGGCAGCATGGCGCGCCGCTTGCGCCGACGGCGACGGCGGCGGCGGCGGGCCTCGGCGGCGGCGGCGCTGCGGTCTTCGGTCGGCAGCGCCTGCTTGCCACGGACCTTGGGCGGCTTGGGCACCCGCTTGCGCGCCAGCACCGTGATCTCGCCCCCCTCGACGCCCTCCTCGGCCAGCGCCGCCGCGGTCTTGTCGATCACCTCGAAGTCGTCGTCATCCTCGTCGTCGTCGTCGTCATCCTCGTCGTCGTCTTCCTCGTCGTCGTCGTCGTCATCCTCGAGCTCGCCGTCGAGCTCATCGTCGTCGAGGTCGTCGTCGTCATCGAGATCGTCGTCGTCGTCGAGATCGTCATCGTCGTCGTCGTCGAGATCGTCCGCGCCCGAGCCGGGCGTCGGTGGGCGGGCCGGCCGGGCCTCGGCGCCGGGGGCGCCGGCTGCTGGCGTGGCGCCGGGGTC
>JAGPCO010000009.1:5559-113370 GCA_018058095.1 Kofleriaceae bacterium | reverse complement strand
TCGAGACCGTGAGGGCGACGCCGCGCCAGTCCTCGCCGGTGCACTGGGCGACGTGCGCGCGCAGCTCGAGCCGGGCCGGGCCGCGCCCCAGCACCAGGCCGTAGCTCGGGACCCAGCGCGCCCCGCCGACCGCGTACTCGACGACGACCTCGCCAGCCAGGACCCCCGCGTCGGGCAGCAGGTCGACCACGACCGCCTTGTGCAGCTCGTGCAGCTTGACCTCGCGGGTCGCCCCGGCCCGCGCGGCCTGCTCGAGCGCGGCCTCGAGCTGCTCGCGCGCGGTCCGGCGCTCGCGCACCGCGGCGGCGTGGCGCGTACGCAGCGCGCCCTCGCGCGCCAGCCGCAGCTCGTGCAGGGCCAGGCGAGCGTCGAACACCTCGGCCCAGGGTGCGGGCGCGTCACCGCCGTGCGGGCCGCGCCGGGGCGACGGGGTGAGGGCGGCCAGCGCGGTCAGGGCCGCGTCGATGGCCGCCAGCTCCGCGTCAGCCGCCGCCAGGCGCGCCCGCGCGGCGTGCAGGTCGTCACCGATCGGCCCGGTCTGGCTGGCGATGGCCGGGTCGAGCACCACCCGCACGCCGGCGACCAGGCCGGTGCCTCGCACCTCGGCCCGGACCGCGTCATCGATCACACCGAGTGGCAAACCTCCGACCCGGATCGCGCGGGCGCCGGCCTCGGTGGCCCCGGCGGCGATCGGCACGCTGCGCCGGACCCGTGCGCCGCGCGCGTACACGGTGACCTGCTCGAGACGCGCGGTCATGGCCGCAGCCTCGACGTGAAGGTCGTCACCTGTCAAGCGTTGCAGGCTCCCGGCCTGCGTACTACTGTGCGGGCCTCAACGTCCGTCAATTCAGAGAAGGGGCTTGTCCATGACTCGAACGTTTGTCCTTGGTGCGTTGCTGGCGATGGTCGCCGCTTGCGGGTCGGCCCGGGTCGTCAACCGCTCCCAGTACGGCGGCACCATCGCGCTCAACGGCGATCGCGGTAAGGCGATGGAAGGCGCCCACCGCGAGATGGCCGCGCACTGCGGTCCCAACAACTACACCATCGTCCAGGAGGGCGAGGTGGTAGTCGGTCAGGACACCGCCGCGCGCGCCGACACCGCCGCCAACGATGATGGCTCGGTCACCCAGACCGCCGGCTCGAGCACGCGCGACGCGACCGAGTGGCGCGTCACCTACCAGTGTGGCGGCGCGCCGGCGCAGCCGCAGCCGGCGCCCGCTGGCCCGCCGGGCCCGCCGCCGGCGCCGCCGCCGGGCCAGTACTGAGCGGCCCCGGGATCCTCGAGGATCCCGTGGACCACGGGCTCGACCAGCCGGTCGAGCGACGACGCAGGGCCGGGCGACCGGTCCTGCGTTGGTGTTTTCGGCGTGCCGATCAGGTCGGCGGCGTCAGCTTCGACCAGCACCGCCCACACACGGTCGCGGCCTGCATGCCAACGGCGTCGCACGTCGGGCATCGGCGCAGCTTCCAGGCCGGGGCGATCTCGATCAGCGGGAGGAACGCGAGCCAGGCGGTGCGCAGCCCGGCCAGCGCCTCGGCGTCGGCGGCGCCGGCCGGCTCGGGCCAGCTGGCCAGCGCGTCGGCGATGCGCACGGCGCCGGCGCGCAGGCCAGCGTGGCGGCGATCGAGGTCGTCGAGGAACATCGGACTCGCCTCGGGAGCGGCGGTCGTCGTGGGGGGGGCAGCGGTGGGCGGGACGGCGGAGGACGCGGGCGAGGAGCTGGACAAGGGCCGACAGTGCGCCGCCCGGGGCCGGCGCCCGACCACGATCGTGTCATCTTGCCGGGCCGGGCCCGGCACCGACCTCCGATCGGCCGCGGGATCGACGGCCGGGCGGGTGCGGCCGGCCGCCAGCCTGGGTTAGATCCAGGGCATGGCGTTCCTGCAGAGCCCGCCCGTCCTCGGCAACCAGTACGACGACGATCCCCTGCTGGGGGACTACCTCGACCGCTACTTCGCCGGAGCTGCGCGGGCCCGGGTCGGCGACGAGCTGCGCGCCCTGGGCGAGCTGGCTGGCGGCGAGCTGTACCAGCAGCAGCTGGCCGAGCTTCGGATCGATCCGGTGCACACGGCGTGGGACGCGTGGGGCAACCGGGTCGATCGCATCGACGTGTCGCCGCTGTGGGTCCGGGCTCAGGCGCTGGCGGCCCGGCACGGGATGGTCGCCGCCGGCTACGAGCCGACCCACGGCGCCCTGGCCCGGGTCCACCAGTTCGCGGTCGTGCACGTGCTCGGCCCCTCGCTCGACGTGTACACGTGCCCGCTGGCGATGACCGACGGCGCCGCCCGCACCCTGCGCGACAGCGGCAACCAGGCGCTGATCGACCACGCCGGGGCCCGGCTGATCAGCCGCGATCCGGACCTCATGTGGACCTCCGGCCAGTGGATGACCGAGCGCACCGGCGGCTCCGACGTGTCGACCACGGAGACGGTGGCGCGCCAGGACGAAGGCGGCTGGCGGCTGTGGGGCACCAAGTGGTTCACCTCGGCCACGACCTCGCAGATGGCGCTCACCCTGGCCCGTCCCGACGGCAACCCGGCCGGCAGCCGCGGCCTGGCGCTGTTCTACGTCGAGCTGCGCGACGGCGCCGGCCGGCTGCGTCAGCTCGAGGTCAACCGGCTCAAGGACAAGCTCGGCACGCGCAAGGTCCCGACCGCGGAGCTCAGCCTGCTCGGCACCCCGGCCACGCCGGTCGGCGCGCTGAGCGAGGGGGTTCGCGCCATCACGCCCATGCTGTCGATCACCCGGACCTGGAACGCGATCGCCGCCATCGGCCTGATGCGGCGCGGGCTGGCCCTGGCCCGCGACTACGCCCGGCGCCGGCACGCGTTCGGCGCGCTGCTCATCGACAAGCCGCTGCACGTCGACACCCTGGCCGCGCTCGAGGCCGAGTACGCCGGCGCGTTCCTGCTCGCGTTCCGGGTCACCGAGCTGCTCGGAAAGCACGAGCATGGCCTGGCCAGCGACGAGGACGATCGCCTGTGGCGGGCCCTCACGCCGATCGCCAAGCTCACCACCGGCAAGCAGGCGGTGGCGGTGACGTCGGAGGCCATCGAGTGCTGCGGCGGAGCCGGCTACGTCGAGGACACCGGCCTGCCGCGGGTGCTGGCCGACGCCCAGGTCCTGCCGATCTGGGAGGGCACCACCAACGTGCTGTCGCTCGACACCCTGCGCGCGCTGGCCAAGGGCGGCTCGCTCGAGGCCATCGCCGCCGAGGTCGAGGCCCAGGTGCGAGGCGCGACCGACCCCGGCCTGGCCGCGCCGGTGGCGGCGGCGCGGGCGGCGCTCGGGCACGCCGGTGCGTGGATCGCCGGCGCCCTGACCGACAGCGCCCGGCTCGAGGCCGGCGCGCGTCGCTTCGCGCTCACGCTGGGCCGCACCCTCGAGCTGGCCTACCTGTGTGGTCACGCCCAGTGGTGCCTCGACCACGGCCGCGGCCCGCGCGCGGCCGCGGCGGCGCGCCGGTTCGCGCTCGCGGGGGTCGATCAGATCCGGGCCGAGATCGACGGCGCCGACAGCCGCTTGCTGGCGTAGCAGGCTGCTGAGAACCCAACGCCCGTCCCGTCGGCAGCCGCCGCCGGCACGGGTCTTTCAGCAGCCCGCTAGTGATGCTCGGCGGTGACGTAGCCGTGCTGGATCGCGAAGCGGGTGATGTCGGAGTTATTGCGCAGCTTGAGCTTCTTCAGCACGTGCCCACGGTGGGTGTCGACGGTCTTGATGCTGATGGTCAGGCGCTCGGCGATCTCGCGGTTGGACAACCCACGCGCCAGGAACTCCATGACCTCGAGCTCGCGCTGCGACAACACGTGGGTGCCGTCGCGGCGCCCGAGCAGCTCGAGCACCTCGGCCGGCGCGACCCGTTCGCCGGCCATGACCGTGCGGATGGCGCCGAGGAGCTCGACCGGATCCGTGGTCTTGTGCATGATGCCGGCGGCGCCGGCCTTGATCGCGCGCGCCCCGTAGGTCGGCTCGAAGTGCATGGTGAGGATGAGGATCCGGGTCGTGGTCCCGAGCGCGGTCACCTCCTGCAGCACCTCGAAGCCGTCCTTCTCGGGCATGCTGAGGTCGAGCAGGAGCACGTCGGGCTGGGTCCGCTGCACCAGGGCGACCGCCTCGTTGCCGTTGCCGGCCTCGCCGATGACCTCGACGACGCCGCTGTCCTCCAGGAGTTGCCGCACGGCCCAGCGCACGATGGTGTGGTCGTCGGCGATCGCGATGCGTAGCTTGTCCATAGAGATGAACCCCCCGCCTACGGGAATCGTCCACTTCTGACTATGCGCGAGTCCGGCCGGGCTGGGTAGGGCGCCTGTCGGGTAACCCGGCCGGGACGCTGCTCAACCGTTTGAAATCACGAAGGCCGATGATCGACCAGCCGGCGCAACAGACTGACCTGCGCCAGGCCGGTGGCGATCGCGGTCTCGACCTTGAGCACGGCCGGCCCGAGTGACGCCGGCGCGAACCCGGCGGCCGCGAAGGTGTCCAGCTCGCGCGCGATCCATCCCCCCTCGGGCCCGATCGCCAGCGCCGTCGGTCCGCCGCTCCCGGCGACCCGCTCGAGGACGGGCACGTCGGCGCCCGCGTGGAGCACCACCCGGTGGGCCACCAGGAGCTGTCCGCCCGCCACCGCGACGGCGTCGATCATCTGCATGAAGCGCGGGTGGACGGTGACCTGTGGCAGCCGGGTCCAGCCACCCTGCTCGGCGCCGAGCACGAGCTGAGGGGCGATCGCCGCCGGCGTCAGCCCGGGGCTGGCCAGGTAGGCTGGATCGACCCGCCACGACCGGCACAGGTGCAGCGCGCCCACCCCCAGCTCGGCGGCCAGGCGCAGGACCCGGGCCAGCACCTTGGGCCGGGGCACCGCCACCACCAGCACGTCGGGCCCGGCGCCGACCGGCGGGCCGGTCGGGGTGAACCGGACCTCGACCCGGTCCGGACCACACGCCAGCACTTCGGCCTCGCCGGTGGGGCCATCGACCAGGCCGGCCCGGAGGCGGCGGCCGACCTCGACCCGCAGCACCGACCGCGCGTGGTCGGCCTGGCGGGGGTCGAGCACGGCGTGGCCGTCGTCGCCCAGCGCCGCGGCCGGCAGGAGCAGGCGGTTCAGAGCGTCGCCACCTTCTTGCCGGCCTTGACCCAGCCGGCGATCCCCGCCGGCAGGACCCGGACGTCCTTGTAGCCGGCGGTGATGGCGCGGGCGGCCGCCTCGTGCGAGGCGCCGCACTGCTCGTTGGCGCAGTAGAAGACCAGGCGGCGCTGCTTGTCGGGCGGCAGCTGGCTGATCGGGTACGTGTCGTACTCGCTCAGCAGCGTCGCGCCGGGGACGGTGCCGAGCTTCTTGCGGGTGCCGTCGCCGTTGGCGTCGACCGCGGTGCACTGGCCAGCGGCCAGCCAGCCGTCGAGCTCGTCGACGGTGGCCGAGGCGACCTGGTGGGCGGCGGCGCTGGCGCCGGCCTTGGGCTCGGACTTGCTGCAGGCGGCGGCCACCGTGACCGCGGCGACGGTGGCGAAGAAGAACGTCAGGGTACGCATGAACCGCAGGGTAGCCCGAAGCGGGCTCCGGCGGGAGGGCACCACGGCGGGGCGGGCCGGGACGGCCGCCGCGTCACGGCGCCAGCGTCGCGCGCAGGCCGTCGGCCAGGCCGACCTCGGCGGTGACGCCGAGCACGGACCGGGCCCGATCGACCGCGGCGACCGAGCGCAGGATCTCGCCGGCCCGGGCCGGGGCATGGACGATGCGGGCGCGGCTGCCGCAGGTGGCCACGACCTGCCGGGCCAGCTCGAGCACCGAGGTCTCCCGCCCCGTGCCGAGGTTGATGGCGGCGCGGTCGCCGGCGTCGCCGGTGACCGCCGCGACCAGGGCCCGCGCCACGTCGCCGACGTAGATGAAGTCGCGGGTCTGGCCGCCGTCGCCGAAGATGGTGAGGTCGCGCCCGGCCCGGGCCCGGTCCGCGAAGATCGAGATCACCCCGGAGTACGGGCTGCTCGGATCCTGGCGTGGGCCGTACACGTTGAAGAAGCGCAGCGCGGTGCTGGCGACGCCGTACACCGACGAGTACATGGCCAGCGCCAGCTCGCTGGCCCGCTTGTGGATCCCGTACGGGGACACCGGGTTGGTCGCGGCGTCCTCGTCGACCGGGAGCTGGGCCACGTCGCCGTACACGGCCGCCGACGACGCCAGCACCACCTTGCGTACGCCGGTGGTGCGCGCGTACTCCAGCACCTGCACGGTGCCGCCGTAGTTGACGCGGGCGTCGGTCAGCGGGTTGGCCAGGGAGTGGATGACCGAGACCTGAGCCGCCAGGTGGACGATCCGCTCGACCGGGCCAAACCGCGCGGTCAGGTCGGCCAGGGCCGGGAACAGGCCATGGCTGATGTCGCACACCACCACCTCGAGCGCCGGCTCGGCCCCGGCGAAGCCGTGGCGGTCGCGATCGGCCCAGCGGGCCAGGTTGCTGCGCTTGCCGGTCGAGAAGTCGTCGACGACGATGACCCGGTGCCCGGTCTCGATCAGCCGGTCGACGGTGTGCGAGCCGATGAAGCCGGCGCCGCCGGTGACGGCGACGATGGGACGTGGTGAGGGCATCGCCGGCAGCCTACCGCGGCCGCCCCGGGCGCGGGCGGATCCCGGCCCGGCGCGTCGCGGGCACGGTTGCCGACGGGCGCCGCCGTGTGCGATAGCTCCGACCCGTGACGACCGAACGCCCTCTCGTGATCGGCATCGCCGGTGGCACCGGCTCGGGCAAGAGCACGGTGGCGCAGAAGCTGGCGGCCGCCATCCCGCGCGGCCGGTGTGTCGCCATCGAGCACGACGCGTACTACCGCGACCAGGCCCACCTGCCGGTGGCCGAGCGCGGCCGGGTCAACTACGACCACCCGGCCTCGCTCGACAACGAGCTGCTGGCCGGGCACCTGCGCCTGCTCCGGCTCGGGCACGAGGTCGAAGTGCCGATCTACGACTTCGTCACCCACAGCCGCCGGCGCGAGACCCGCCGGGTCGAGCCGGCCCCGGTCATCATCGTCGAGGGCATCCTGGTGTTCGTCGAGGCCGCCCTGCGCGACCAGATGGACATCAAGATCTTCGTCGACACCGACGCCGACATCCGCCTGATGCGCCGCATCCGCCGCGATCTCGAGCATCGCGGTCGCACCTTCGCCTCGGTGCGCGACCAGTACTACGCGACGGTGCGGCCGATGCACCTCGAGTTCGTCGAGCCGTCCAAGCGCTGGGCCGACCTCATCGTGCCCGAGGGCGGCGACAACCGCATCGCCCTCGACGTGCTGCTCGGCCGACTCGGCCGGGTCGCGTTCGGCTACGGGCCCTGAGCTGCGCCTCGGGGCGCGCCGGCCGCCGCCCACACTGGCTGGGTGAAGGCGCGGGCGCCGTCGTCACGCACCACCTCGGCCCGGACGTAGCCCGCGCTCGGCAGCGGGAAGCGGATCTGCCGGCCCGCCACCCGGGCCACCACCGCTCCGTCGACGATGAGCCGGGTCACGTGGGTGCCCGGCTCGTCGGCGACGTCGATCGCGAGCTGACCGTCGACCACCTCGACCCGGGTCAGGGCCACGCCGGTCGAGGCGTAGAAGCGGCCGGCCAGCAGCGCGTCGCGGATGGCGCCGGCGTCGCGCCGGGCCCGCACCACGACCCAGCCGCCGCCCGCCGGGTACTGGCCGCGGCCGTCCTCGTCGTGGTGGTGGGCGTCGTCGCTGGCCACGCCCCACACCCGCGCGCCCAGGCGGAGCGCGCCGTCCCACACCGCGAGCATGGACGGCTGGCCGGGCTTGCCGGCGTTCCAGCTGTCGAACTGCACGTTGGCGATCTCGACCAGGCGCAGGCCGCGCCCGGCCAGCCTGGCCAGGACCTCGCTGCTGAGGCCCCAGTGCCACAGCGGGTGGTTGACCTGCGCCACGCCGCCCAGCTCGGCCGCGGTCGTCAGCGCGCGCGCGTACTGCAGCTCGCGCTGGTCGGTCTGGCGGTCGGCCCACTCCAGCCGCCCGGCCGGGCGTGCGGTCGCGGCGATCACCGTGGCGTGGATGCGGCAGCGCTTGCCCGACTCCGGTGGCGACGGCAGGCACACGTCGGGGTTGAAGGTCAGCTCGGTGCCGGCGATCACCAGCAGCCGGGCCGGTGAGTCGAGCACCGCCGGCCGGCCCGCGGTCGACCGCGCCGGCGCGATCTCCGACACCCGGTTGTGATCGGACAGGACGATGAAGTCGTAGCCGGCCTCTTCGTACCAGGTGATCACCTCGTCGACCGGCGTGCGGCTGTCGCCCGACGGCTTGGCGTGGACGTGGGTCGAGCCGCGCAGCCAGCGCTCGCCGGTGACCGGGTCGGGGTCGTCGGCGCGCGCCGCGGTCGCGGTCGCCGCCAGCGCCGCCAGCATCGTCAGCATCGCGCGGCCTGGCCTCATGGCGCGTCGATCTCCGCCGCCGCCGCCGCGCTCATGTTCGACACCACCCCCCAGCGCGCCTTGCGCCAGCGGGCTCGGGTCGCCAGGTACAGCCGCAGGTGATCGACCAGCACCCGGCGTTCGACCGGGCTGGTCACCGCCGCATCGACCCGCTCGTCCGGGTCGGCCACGACGTCGTACAGGGCGGCCCGGCCCTGCCGGTTGGCGCGCAGCTTCCATCGGCCCAGCCGCAGGGCGTGCGCGTACTCGTACTGCGACGCCACCGAGGGCCGGACCCAGCCGCGGCCCACCCCGTGCGCGATCGGGCGCAGGCTCTCGCCCTGGGCCTGCTCGAGCGGGGGCCGCCCGAGCAGCTCGAGCACGGTCGGCAGCACGTCGACGCCGTCGGCGCCCTCGCTGATGGCGACGCCGCCGGGCAGGCCGGCCGGGTAGTGCAAGAGCAGCGGGACCCTGACCAGCGACTCGCGCAGCGTGCCGCCGTGGCCACACCGGCTCTCCTCGAACAGCTCCTCACCGTGGTCGGCGGTGACCACCAGCAGGGTCTGGTCCCAGATGCCCCAGGTCTTGAGCTGCTCGACGCAGCGGCCGAGCTGGGCGTCCTGGTAGCTGATGGCCGAGTCGTAGATCGCGCGCAGGCGCTCGACGTCGCGCGGCGGCGGCACCTTGCTGCAGCCCATCTTGCCGCGGACGATGCCGAGCTCGGCCATCGTGCCGTGACGCTGGAACGGGCCGTCGTACCGGCCCGGGCTGTAGCGATCGATCCACGGCTTGCGCGCGATCCACGGGCCGTGGGTGTCGACCGTGCCGAGGAACAGGTACGCCGGCCCCGACCGGGCCTTGTCGAGGACCGCGAGCGCGGCGTCGACGACCTGGGCCCCGTACAGCACGCCGTTCGGGCCGTGGTTCTTCTCGCGCATCAGGTTGCGGAAGCTGGCGAAGCCGCGGTGGTAGCCGTTGCCGTCGACGACGAAGCCGTTGCCGGTCACCGCGTGGCTGGCCAGGCCGTGTGCGCTCAGCTCGGTGCTGAGCGTGGCGAACGAGGCAGAGAGGTGCGGGTGCGGGTGGTCGCCAGCGGTGCGCACGCCGTGCCGGGCCGGGTACAGCGAGGTCCACAGGCTCGAGTGGCTGGCCTGCGACTCGTTGCCGCCGATGTAGAACTGGCGAAAGATCACCCCGGTCGCGGCCAGCGCATCGAAGGTCGGCGTCTCGGCGCGGGCGCCGGGGGTGAAGGTGCGGACCCGGTCGGCCCGCAGCGCGTCCATCACCCACAACACGACGTAACGCGGCGGCGGCGCCAGCGCGGGCGGCGCCGGCGCCGGCCCGGCCAGCTCGACGCCGGCCGCGTCCAGCGTGAGCTCGCCGCAGTCGCGCGCGACCAGGCTCAGCGCGACCGCGCGTTCGCCCACCGTCGACAGATCGACGCGGCCGACGTCGGCGCTGAGCAACCCGCCAGCGAAGCTGCCGTCGGACGTGGTGGCCCGGACCTCGAGCGCGCACCCGGCGCCACCGCCGACGGTCCCGACCAGCTGGGCCCCGGCCGGCAACAGGACGTGGGTGTGCAGGCCGGCCCCGGCGCGCAGCGTGAAGCGATCGTGCTCGGCGTCGTAGCCGGCGGCGGTGAGCGGGTCGGGCAGGGGCGCGTCGGCGCCGGCGCGGTGGGCCAGGCGCAGCCAGCGCAGCGCCAGCACGCCGCCGCCGCCATCGAGGGCGACCCGGTGGTCGCCGGCGCGCAGCAGGCCGGCCGGGACCGGCACGCGCAGGTCCTGCCAGCCCGGGACGAGCGCGGCGCGGGCGCCGGGGCCGGCCTTGCGCCCGTCGAGCTTGATGGTGATCGTGCGCGCCGCCGGGACGTGCACCCGCGCCTGCAGCTCGACGATGGCGCCGGCCTGGTCGGCGGTCAGGGGCAGCTCGAGCTCGGCCTGGCGACCGGCGATCGCCGCGGTCTGCCCGGCGACGGGGACGGCCAGCCGCCAGCGCCCCGGGTGGGGGCCAAACCCGGTGTAGTGCGACAGCGCGTGGCCGCGCCCGTCGGCGACCAGCTCGCCGTCGACGCTGCGGTGGAGCAGGAGCCGGTTGGCGCCGAGCGACCACACCAGCCGCGCCGAGGTGCTCGTGCTCGGATCGAGCCGGCCGCCCTCGTCGAGGGCGAGCGTCGCAGCCGGGCTGGCGTCGCCGCTGGCGGAGCCGTCCGCCGGCGTGGCCAGGGCGGTGCTGGCGTCGGCGCCGGTGGCCCCTTGCGGTCGCGCGCGCCGGTCACCACATCCGGGCGCCAGCACCAGCGCGGCCAGCGTGGCCAGCGCGGCGCTACTTCCCATCCTTGCCCTGGACCAGCTTGGCGAAGGGGTTGTTGACGAAGCCGGAGATGCCGAACCCGGCCGCGGGCGCGGCCTCGCGTGGGTCGGGCCGCGTGTCGCTGCGCCGGTCGTCACGCGGGCCACGGTCGCCGCGGCGCTCGCCGTCCCCGCGCCAGCCTCCATCGGGCCGTCCGCCAGGGCCGGGGCCGGGACCACCTGGTCGCGGCCCACGTCCGTCCTGCCGAGGCGGGCGATTGCCGCCGCCGGGGCCGTCCTGGCGGGGCGGACGCGGGCCACCGCCCCCTCCGTCGTGGCGCGGCGGGCGTGGGCCACCACCGCCGGCGTCCTGGTGCGGCGGGCGCGGTCCACCACCACCGGCGTCCTGGCGGGGCGGACGGGGTCCACCACCACCGCCGTCCTGGCGGGGCGGACGTGGACCACCACGGCCGGCGTCCTGGCGGGGCGGACGGGGTCCACCACCGCCGCCGTCCTGGCGGGGCGGGCGCGGGCCACCGCCACCGGCGTCCTGGCGCGGCGGGCGCGGGCCACCGCCGCCGTCCTGGCGGGGCGGGCGCGGGCCACCGCCACCGGCGTCCTGGCGCGGCGGGCGCGGGCCACCGCCGCCGTCGCGGCGGCCCTGGTGCGGGCCCCGCTCGCCGCGGCCGCCCCCATCGGGGCGAGCCGACAGCGCGATCCGCTTGCGCGGCAGATCGACCTCGAGCACACGCACGCTGAGGCGCTGCCCGACCTTGACCACTTCGGACGGCTCCTTGACGAACTTGCTCGACAGCTGGGACACGTGGATCAAGCCGTCCTGGTGCACGCCGATGTCGACGAAGGCACCGAACGCGGTGACGTTGGTGACCACGCCCTCGAGCGTCATGCCCGGCTTGAGATCCTCGAGCGCGGTCACGTCCTCGCGGAACGCCGGCGGCGCGAACTCCGAGCGCGGATCGCGGCCGGGCTTGGCCAGCTCGGCGACGATGTCGCGCAGGGTCGGCTCGCCGACCTCGGCCGACACGTAGCGGGCCAGGTCGATCTTGTCGACCAGCTCCTGGTTGCCGATGAGCGCGCCGACCTCGACCTCGAGGTCGCGCGCGATCTGCTCGACCAGCGGGTAACGCTCGGGGTGGACCGCGGACGCATCGAGGGGGTGGCCGCCGCCGCGGAGGCGCAGGAAGCCGGCGGCCTGCTCGAACGCCTTGGGCCCCAGGCCCGACACCGCCATGAGCTGGGCCCGGGTGGTGAAGCCGCCGTGGGCGTCGCGGTAGCTGACGATCTTGCCGGCCAGGGCCGGGCCGACGCCGGCGACGTACTGCAGCAGCTGGGCGCTGGCGGTGTTGAGCTCGACGCCGACGTGGTTGACGCAGCTCTCGACCACGTCGCCCAGCTTCTTGCCGAGCAGCGGCTGGTGCACGTCGTGCTGGTACTGGCCGACGCCGATGGCCTTGGGCTCGATCTTGACCAGCTCGGCCAGCGGATCCTGCAGGCGGCGGGCGATCGAGATGGCGCCGCGGATGGTCAGGTCGAGCTCGGGGAACTCGGCCCGGGCCAGGTCCGACGCGCTGTACACGCTGGCGCCGGCCTCGTTGACCGCCAGCACGTAGATGCCGGTCAGCCCCTCGGCCGCCAGCGTCTTGCGCACGAACGCCTCGGCCTCGCGGCCGCCGGTGCCGTTGCCGACGGCGATGGCGGCCGGCTGGTGGGTGCGGACGAACTGCGCGAAGGCGGCCTTGGCCTGGGCCAGCTGGCCCTCGCCCTGGCTGATGAAGATGGTCACGGTGTCGAGATACTTGCCGGTGGCCGACAGGGCGGCGCACTTGCAGCCGGTGCGCAGCCCGGGGTCGACGCCGATGACGGCGCGCGCGCCCAGCGGTGAGGTCAGCAGCAGGTTGCGCAGGTTGTCGGCGAACACCTCGACCGCGCCGTGATCCGATCGCCGCTTGAGCTCGGCCCGCACGTCGTTCTCGACCGCCGGCGCCAGCAGGCGGCGGTAGGCGTCGGCGATGGCCTCGCCCAGCGCGGCGGCGAACGGCGAGGCCGGGTCGCGCCGGGCCAGGCGGTCGAGGCCGGCCAGCACCCGGGCGTCGTCGACCGCGATCTGCGCCCGCAGCACGCCTTCGGCCTCGCCGCGGCGGATGGCGAGGAAGCGGTGCGACGGGATGGTCGCGACCCGCTCGCGGAAGGCGTAGTAGTGCTCGAACTTGGTCGGCTCGCCGCTCTTGCCCGGCACCACGTCGCTGACCAGCTCGCCGTCGTCGGCGAACACCTGGCGCACGAACGCGCGCACCTCGGCGGTGTCGGCCACCACCTCGGCGGCGATGTCGCGCGCGCCGGCCAGCGCGGCGGCGGCGTCGGCCACCTCGCGCGCCGGGTCGACCAGGGCCGCGGCCTCGGCCAGCGGATCGCCGTCGGCCGGCTGGGCCAGGATACGCGCGGCCAGCGGCTCGAGCCCACGCTCGCGCGCGGCCATGGCCCGGGTCCGGCGGCGCGGCCGGTACGGCGCGTACAGGTCCTCGAGCTGGCTCTTGCCGGTGGCGGCGGCGATGCGGGCGGCCAGCTCGTCGGTCAGCTTGCCCTGCTCGCGGATCGACGCCAGCACGGCACTGCGCCGCTCCTCCAGCTCGCCCAGGTACTGCCGGCGCTCCTCGATGGCGCGGATCTGCACCTCGTCGAGCGCGCCGGTCGCTTCCTTGCGGTAGCGGGCGATGAACGGCACGGTGTTGCCGTCGGCGAGCAGGCCGACCACCGCGGCCACGCTGGCCGGCGGTAGCCCGAGCTCGCGGGCCACGGCGGCGGCGACGTCGAACGCCCCCGCGCGGGCGGCCCCGGCGTCGACCGGCGCGGGGGCCGGGCCGGGCGCGGGCGACGCCGCCGCCTCCGCCGTGGACGGGCCGGGCTCGGTCGCGCCCGGGGCGGGCGACACGAGCGGGGAGGGGACGGACGCGCTGGGTTGATTCTCGTCGGGCATGGCGAGCGGGCGGGACGGTAGCCGCCGCCCCCGGGGCGCGCAACGGCAAACGCCGCGCAGACGCGCCCCACGGCCTGGCCTGATATCGTCGGCGCCATGGTCCTCGACCCCACCCTCGATCGCCTGATCCGCCTGCTGCCCAAGGCCGAGCTGCACCTGCACATCGAGGGCACGCTCGAGCCCGAGCTGATGTTCGCCCTGGCCAGCCGCCACGGCACGCCGTTGCCCTACGCCAGCGTCGACGCCGTGCGCGCCGCCTACCAGTTCGCCGACCTGCAGTCGTTCCTCGACCTGTACTACGCCGGCTGCGCGGTGCTGCGCGATGACCGCGACTTCTACGCGCTGGCGATGAGCTACTTCACCCGGGCCCACGCCGACGGGCTGGTCCACGCCGAGCTGTTCTTCGACCCGCAGACCCACACCACGCGCGGGGTCTCGCTCGACGCGGTGTTCACCGGCCTGCGCGCGGCCATGGACGACGCCCGTCGCCGCTACGGCATCACGTCCGAGCTCATCCTGTGTTTCCTGCGCCACCTCAGCGAGGCCGAGGCCGAGACCACCCTCGACGCCGCGTTGCCGTTCCGGCGCGAGTTCATCGGCGTCGGCCTCGACTCGGGCGAGCGCGGCAACCCGCCCAGCAAGTTCGCGCGGGTCTTCGCCCGGGCCCGGGGCCTGGGCCTGCGTGCGGTCGCGCACGCCGGGGAGGAGGGCCCGGCCAGCTACATCCGCGAGGCGCTCGACCTGCTCGCCGTCGAGCGCATCGATCACGGCGTGCGGTGCAGCGAGGATCCCGAGCTGGTCGCGCACCTGGCCGCGCGCCGCATCCCGCTGACGGTGTGCCCGCTGTCCAACGTCAAGCTGCGGGTGTTCCCGCGCCTGGCCGACCACAACCTGGCCGACCTGCTCCGGCGTGGGGTGGCCATCACCCTCAACAGCGATGACCCGGCCTACTTCGGCGGTTACCTCGGCGAGAACTACCGGGCCACCGCCGAGGCGCTCCGGCTCACGGCCGACGAGGTCGTGACCCTGGCCGAGAACGCGGTGCGGGCCTCCTTCCTGCCGGCGACGGAGAAGGCGGCGCTGCTCGGCCGGGTCCGGGCCGCGGCGGCCCGGGCCTGATCGCGTCACGGTCGCCAGCGGCCTGTGGGATACTGCCGTCGTGATGGCAACAGGCTCTCTCGCCGGCGGGGTCCTGGTGGTGGCGATCACCCTGTGTGGAGCCTGCTTCCAGACGCCTGCGCCAGGCTTGCCGTGTGGACCGGACATCGCGTGTCCTCCCGGGGAGAGCTGCGTCGCCGGGACCTGCCAGGTCGAGGCCGGCGCCGCGGATGCGCGACCCGCCGGCGGGATCGACGCCCCGCCGGGGCCCGATGGCGACCTCGACGGGATCCCGGACCACCTCGACCTGTGCCCGAGCGTCGCCGATCCAGGGCAGTTCGACGAGGACCTCGACCAGCTCGGCGACGCGTGCGACCTGTGCCCGTTCCGGGCGGTGGGAGCAGGCGGCGACGTCGACGCCGACGGGGACGGGGTGGGCGACGCGTGTGACCCCGGCCCCGAGCAGCACGAGTGGGTCTACTTCACCGGCTTTGGCGTGGACGACGGCCAGTGGACCCACTCGGGCGGCAACTGGGAAGTCGGCGGCGGGTCGTTGACCCAGAGCCGGTCGCAGACGGACCTGGCCTCGGCCCGCCTCCCGGCCAGCATGTTCACCGCGCCGGGGGTGACCCTGACCGTCGGCGGCCGGGTGACCGAGGTCGGTGGGACCGGGCGATACCTGTGGCTGAGCGTCGGCGAGCAGGGCGTCGGGGTCGACCAGACCTACCTCACCTGCACCCACAACACGCCGACCACCGGCGCGAGCATCGTGGCGATCGAGCAGTTCGTCATGGGTGACTACAACGTCGTCACCAGCGTGCCGGCGGCGCCGCTGGTGTCGGGCGGGTTCGAGCTGGTGGCGCAGTCGGAGCCGGGCGGGGCGAAAGGGGTCGTGCGCTGCACCATCGGCCTGTCGACCGGCGAGCGGCTGAGCCTGTCCCTGGTGGCGCCGCAGCCGACCACCGGAGCGCGCGGGGTCTACGTCGAGGACCTGGCCGTCGCCCTGGACTGGGCCGCGGTCATCGCCCTGCGCTGACGGTCGCCCGGCGCGGCTGGCTGTGGCGTCCGGTCGCACGCCCGCGCGCGCGCGCGCGGCGGTGGAGTGCTACGATGCCGTGCCGTGGAAGCCTTCGTCCGATCGCTGTGGGATCACACGGTCGAGGCCCGCACGCTGTACCTGCTGGGCGCGTTCGTGCTGGCCGCGCTCCTGGTGCGCCGGCTGCCCGAGCTCGACCGCCCGCGCCTGCGCCTGGCCCGGCTGCTGCTGCTGGTCCACGTCGGCGCCCTGCTCGTCGTCGCCGGGCTGGCGGCGGCCCGGCGCGACCCCCACGTGCTCGAGGTCATCGCTCTGGCCGGCGAGCTCCTGTGCCTGATCGCGCTGGCCAACCAGATCGTGTTCCGGGTGATCCTGCCCCGGCTCGGCGTGGTCATCCCGCGCATCCTGATGGACATCCTGACCGCGGTCGCCGTGGTGGCGGCGATGATCGCCGTCGGCAAGCGCGCCGGCTTCTCGGTCGCCGGCCTCATCACCACCTCGGCCGTCCTGACCGCGGTCATCGGCTTCTCGATGCAGGACACCCTCGGCAACATGATGGGCGGCCTGGCCGTCCAGCTCGACAACTCGGTCCGGGTCGGCGACTGGATCTCTCTCGGCGTCGGCCAGCCCCAGGGCAAGGTGATCGAGATCCGCTGGCGCTACACCGCGATCGAGACCCGGGCCTGGGAGACGATCATCATCCCCAACGCGGTCCTGATGAAGGGCCAGGTCACGATCGCCGGCCGGCGCGACGGCGCGGCCCCACGCTGGCGGCGCGACCTCAGCTTCTTCGTCGACTACCGCACCCCGCCCAACGAGGTGATCCACGCCGTGCTCGATCCGCTCCAGCGTGATCCGATCGAGCGGATGGCGCTCGATCCGGCGCCGCAGCTGCTGTTCGTCGGGGTCAAGGACAGCTACGCGCACTACCAGCTGCGCTACTGGCTCGACGACCTGTCGACCGACGACCCGACCGACAGCGAGGCCCGGGTCCGGATCTTCTACGCCCTGCGCCGGGCCGACATCCCGATGGCCATCCCGGCCCAGGCGGTGTTCGTCACCGCCGAGTCGCCCGAGCGCGCCCTGCGCAAGCAGGAGGAGGAGCACGCCCAGCGCCAGAGCGCGCTCGAGCGAGTCGACATCTTCCGCGCCCTGCCGGCGCCACGCCGCGAGGAGCTGGCCCGCAGCCTGGTGTACGCCCCGTTCGCGCGCGGCGAGGCGGTCACCCGCGAGGGTGATCGCGACGATGGCCTGTACATGATCGTCAGCGGCGGCGCGGTCGTCCGGCTCGGTGAGCGCGAGGTCGCGCAGCTCGGCCCGGGGCAGTTCTTCGGCGAGATGTCGCTCATGACCGGCGCGGTCCGCTCGGCCACGGTGCTGGCGACCACCGACCTGCTGTGTTACCGGGTCGACAAGCCGGCGTTCGAGGCGCTGCTGCGGGCGCACCCCGAGCTGGCCGACCAGGTCGCCGGGGTGCTGGCCAGCCGGCGTGGCGCGCTCGAGGCCGCCCGGGACGAAGGCGGCGACGCGGCGCGGCGGCGCATCGACACCGAGAAGCAGGACCTGCTCGGGCGCATCCGCGGCTTCTTCGGCCTGTTCGACGACCGCGCCAGCTGACCCCGGCGGCGGGCGACGGGACCGGCCAGGTGCCCACGACTGGCCACGGCGGATGCCCTGGCCGGTGGCGACCCAAGGTGGTGGCCACTGACCTGGCCAGGTGGGCCGATCTGCCCTGCGATTCCGGCCGTCTACCACGTCCGGGGGGTGGCACAGATCCGGCATCCGGACGGCCCCATGAAGCGCCGCCTGCTGCCCTTCCTCGCCGCCTCCCTGTTCGCCGCTGCCTGCGCCGGGGGGGATGACCCGTCCGACGTCATCGACAACGACACCCCGCTGGCAGGCGAGGACGAGATCAAGGGCGACGCACCCGACAACGACTCGCTCCCGGACGAGAACAAGGCCGACGCCCAGTACCCCAAGAAGTACAGCGACCTGGTCGCCGATCAGAGCCCGGTCAAGAGCCAGGGCAGCCGCGGGGTGTGCAGCATCTTCGCCACCACCGCGCAGGTCGAGAACCTGTACATCCGCGCCGGCATGGCCGACCCCGACTTCTCCGAGCAGTTCCTGCAGTGGTCGGTCAAGCGCGAGGTCGGCGACTTCGCCTTCACCGAGGGCTCGAGCGGCCCGTCCAACCTCGAGGCGGTGGTCGACTTCGGCACCATCGCCGAGTCCGACTGGCCGTACGAGTCGGCGCCGTGGTCGACCGGCAACGACCCGGCATGCACCGGCGAGACCAAGCCGACCCAGTGCTACACCAACGGCGAGCCACCGGCGGCCGCGCTGGCGGCGCCGCGCTTCAAGCTGCCGAGCAAGCGGTACCTCAACACCAACTCGATCAAGGCCCACCTCACGACCAAGAAGACCGGCGTGGTGGTCGGCATGACGTTC
Source organism: Kofleriaceae bacterium (assembly GCA_018058095.1). Lineage (GTDB taxonomy): Bacteria > Myxococcota_A > Polyangia > Haliangiales > Haliangiaceae > JABFXX01. Next base: position 95,114 of record JAGPCO010000009.1, on the reverse strand, counting down.
TTCTACCAGTCGTGGAACCACCGCCGGTCCGAGCTGCCGGTCGACTCGGCCCTGTGGAACCAGGGCGTGGTGACCTACCCCAACAACGTCGACAAGGAGAAGTCGCTGGCCAAGCGGGCCGGCCACGCCATCCTCATCATCGGCTGGGATGACGATCTCGAGGTGCCGATGCGCGACGAGGCCGGCCAGCCGGTGCTCGACGGCAGCGGCAACCCGCGCATGGAGAAGGGCTTCTGGCTGTTCAAGAACTCGTGGGGCACCGCCTCGTTCGGCACCGGCAACGACTTCGGCCCGGGCTACGGCTGGCTGTCGATGCGCTACGTGAGTGAGTACGGCAACGCGGTGGTGGCCGAGCTGCCGCGGCTCGACCAGCAGGCCGCCGAGGTGTGTGACGACGCTGGCATGCGCGACGAGGACCGCGACGGGCAGGCCAACTGCGCCGACAGCGGCTGCGCCAGCCACCCGGCCTGCGCGGCGGTGCCGATGGTCCGCACGTACGCCGCCAGCCCCAACCTGGCCATCCCCGACAACAACCCGACCGGCATCACCAGCACGATCGCCGTGACCGACCTGGCCACGGTCGGCACGGTCAAGGTCAGCGTCGACATCACCCACACCTATCGCGGCGACCTGACCCTGACGCTCGGTCATGGCGCCACCACCAAGACGTTCTTCGCCGAGGAGGGTGGCGCGACCGACAACGTGCAGGCCTCGTTCGACGTGGCCGGCTTCGAGGGCGCGGCGCTGACGGGTGAATGGAGCCTCAAGGTGGTCGACGGCGCCGGGCAGGACGTCGGCACCCTGCGCACCTGGCAGCTGGAGATCGGCACGGCGCCGTGACAACCGCCGTGGTGCGCGGCCGCCCTACATCGCTGGTGGTGCGCACCCGCACGAGCGCCGCGCGCGCGATTGACTTGGTCATGGACGGGCCGCAGGCTTGATCCATGGCGTTGGCCTCGCGCTGTCCCGCTGCCAGGTCGGTCGCCGCGTGAGGATCGTGGTGGTCCGACACGGCGACGCCGTCGGCGAGGACCAGGCCGGTAGCGATCGCGACCGCTGGCTGTCGGCGCGCGGGCGCGAGGCGTGCCGCGGCCTGGCCCGGCTCCTGCGCGAGCAGGGGGTCAACCCCGAGGTGGTGGTGGCGTCGCCGTATCCGCGCGCCACCCAGACCGCCGAGCTGCTGGCCGATGGCCTGGCCTACCTCGGCCCGATCGAGACCTGGCGCGCGCTCGAGCCGGGCGCGTCGCCCCGCGTGGCGGCGCAGCGGCTCGGGGAGCTGGTGGTCGGGACCGTGGTGGTGGTCAGCCACGAGCCGACGGTGTCGAACCTGGCCGCCTTCCTGGTCGATCGCCCCGGCTTCTCCACCTTCCGCACCGCCCAGGCCTGCGTGTTCGACGAGGGCCGGCCGGTGTTCACCGCGCGCGCCGACGTCATGGCCGTGTCGACCCTGTTCGTCGACGGTTGATGCCGGTGATGCCGCACCCGCCACCTGCCTGGGCCGGCTTCATGCCGGCGGCCGAGTGGCGGCAGTTCGTGGCCGCGGTCGAGGCCGAGCTACAGCGACGAGGCGTCACCTATCGCATCGCCGACGGCTACGTGTGGGCGCCGTGGGGCAGCGATCGCGAGGAGGCGCTGTCGCTGCTCAACCTGGCCCAGCTGTGCCACGCCGCCGGCGTCCCGGCCTTCCCGCGCGTCATCACCGCGCACTTCGACGCGCTGGTGGCCGGGCGCGGCGATCGCGAGCTGGCCGATGAGCTGGTGCGCGACCTGGCCCGGGCCCGGCCCCACCTCAAGCTGCGCCTGTACCCGCGCACGACGTTCGACGGCCACGGCCGGGAGTTCGTGGCGCGCGAGGTCGCCGACGGCTTGTTCGCGGTGTTGTGCTTCGACCTGCCGTCGAACGTCGTCACCGTCCACACCCAGGCCCTGGCGCGCTGGGGCTGCAGCGAGGACGAGGTCTGGTACCAGGCGCTGGCCAACCTGCGCCGGTCCGAGCGCCTCGAGCCCGAGCCGATCGACGTCGGCGGCGCCCGTTTGCTGGCGATGACCGGGGACAGCTTCTTCGTCGCCTCCAACCTCCTGCTGCTGGGCGACTACCTGCCGGCTGACCTGCCGTACGGCGCCCTGGCCTGCGTGCCCAACCGCCACACGCTGGTGATGCACCCCATCGTCGATCCGACCGCGCTGTGGGCGATCGACGCGCTGGTGGTGATGGCCAACGACATGAGCGCGGATGGCCCCGGCGCGATCTCCTCCAACGTGTTCTGGTGGCGCGGCGGCGAGCTGACCACGCAGCCGACCAGCCGCCTGGGCGAGCAGTACGAGTTCGCGCCGACCGAGGACTTCATCGCCGAGGTGCTCGATCCGCTGGCGAAGCGGACCAAGCTGAACTAGGGGCTGGACGCTACGGCAGGCGCCACAGCTCGACGTCGTCGAGGTCGACGCCGGTGGCGACGGCCACCACGGGCAGGCCGGTGCCCTCGCTCGACGTGACGGTCAGGGCGCCGAGCACCAGCGGGTTGTTGTTGCCGGCCATGCCCCCGGTCCAGGTCCCGGCGCAGTCGTGAGCCTGACCACCACCGTCGGTCCAGCTGGTGCCGCCCGCGACCGCGCCGTCGACCCACATGGTCAGCCCGCCAGGCCCGAACTCGACCTCGACCTGATGCCAGGCGTTGTCGCCGATGGTGGTCGTGCTGCAGCGGTACATCTCGATCGTGGGGGAGCTCTGCTGCTGGATCCGCGCCACCACCCGGCGGTCGTGGCCGACCCGGAGGTTGAAGTGGCCACCCTGCTCGGTGCCGTTGGCGTCGCGCGACAGCAGGCCGAGGTCGCCGGCCGGCGTGTCACCCAGGCGGAACCACAACGAGACCCGGCCCGCGGTCAGGTCGAAGGTGTCGCTGTCGGGCACGTGCACGTAGCTGGCATCGTCGCCGAGGCGCAGCGCCAGGCCGGCCCGCCCTGGGACGAACGCCAGGCCGGCGCCGACCTGGTTGCCGTGGTGGCCGGCGATCTCGTCGTCGACCGTGCCCTGGAAGCGAAAGGCCGCGACCGCCTCGGCGCAGCTGCGGCACGCGTCGATCGGCGGTGGCGCGGCGTCGACGACCCGACCCGGTCCGTCCGCCTGGGGCGGAGCTCCATCCGTGGCAGAAGGCCCGCCGCTGACGTCGGGCGAGAAGCACCCGGTCAGGCCGAGGCCGAAGGTGAGGACCAGGACGAGGTCGGTCGCGCGCACGCCCGACCAGTATCCCTCATCCGCGCCTGGCGTGGGGGACAACCTGCGCGGCGGTCACTTCTTGAGCCGGCCGAACAGTCCGCGCTTCTCCTTGACGTCCTCGCCCAGCTCGGCCGACAGCTCGCGCAGCAGCTCGCTCTGGCGCGACGTCAGCTTGGTCGGGATCTCGACCTTGAGCTGGTAGACGTGGTCACCGCGCCCCGGCGCGCCGATGCGCGGGATGCCTTGCCCGCGGCGGGCCACGACGTCGCCGGGCTGGGTCCCGGCCTTGACCTCGATGGTCGTGGTGCCCTCGCAGTTGTCGTCGAGGGTCGGCACGGTCAGCTCGCCCCCGAGGGCGGCCTTGACGAAGCTGATCGGCACCTCGGTCAGGACGTCCTCCTGGTCGCGTCGGAACCGCTCGTCGCCGACCACCCGCAGCACGACGTACAGGTGGCCGGCGCCTCCGGGCCCGGCCTCGCCCTTGCCGGCCAGGCGCAGGGTCTGGCCGTCGTCGACGCCGGGCGGCACGGTGACCGACAGCGTGCCGGTCTCGGCCTGGACGCGGCGCCCACCACACGCCTCGCACGGGTCCTTGACGATGCGGCCCTCGCCGCGGCAGCGCGGGCAGGTCGTCTGCACCATGAAGAAGCCCTGGGCGTGGACGACCTGGCCCTTGCCGGCGCACGTGCCGCACACCTCGGGCTTGCTGCCGGCCTTGGCGCCCGAGCCGCTGCACGTGGTGCACGCCACGTCGCGCTTGATCTTGACCTCCTTGGTCACGCCCCACACCGCCTCCGCGAACGACAGCGTCAGGTCGACCCGCAGGTCGTTGCCGCGCGAGGCCTGGCGCCCGCCGCCGCCGCGACGGCCGAAGAAGTCGCCGAACAGGTCGCCGAAGGCGGAGAAGATGTCGTCGACGTTGGAGAAGCCCTGGCCGCCGCCGCCGGCCCCGCCGCGCAGGCCGTCGAAGCCGAACCGGTCGTAGCGCTCGCGCTGCTCCTCGTCGGCCAGGACCTGGTAGGCGCCGGCCGCCTCCTTGAACTTCTCCTCGGCCTCGGCGTCGCCCGGGTTGTGGTCCGGGTGGTACTTCTTGGCCAGCTTGTAGTAGGCCTTCTTGATGTCGGACGCGCTGGCTTCGCGGGTCACGCCGAGGACTTCGTACAGGTCGCGCATGGGCAAGAAGGAAGCCGCTAGGGCCCGATCATCAGCAGGTCGGTCGCCAACACGCACGAGGTGTTCATGACCGGGCCCTAGGTAAGCCGCGCGCGCCGGGCTGTCAAGCGACCCAGGGAGGCAGGTGCGCACCGCGCTGCCCTCCTGCGTCGGCGGCTACGCACCGCCCAGACCGGGCCCCAGCGCGTGACGCGGGCGCGCGAGCACCCGTCGATCCCAGGCTGCCGCCCGAGCGCCTTGATCGGCGACACCCCGGTTGGTAAGCAGGGTCATGGGCATCAAGAAGCTCGACACGATCTGGGTCGACGGCGTGCTGGTCCCGTGGGACAGCGCGACCGACCACGTGCTGGCCCACACGCTGCACTACGGCGTCGGCGCCTTCGAGGGCATCCGCGCCTACCAGCGGGCCGACGGCCGGACCGCCATCTTCCGCCTGCGTGAGCACGTCGATCGGCTGCTCGACTCCTGCCACATCTGCACGATGGACTGCCCGTACGGTCGCGACCAGCTCATGGCCGCGTGCCAGGAGGTCGTGCGCGCCAACAAGCTGCCGTCGGCCTACCTGCGCCCGCTGGTCTACCTCGGCTCGGGGGCCCTCGGCCTGGGCTCGTTCGAGCCGCCGGTGCGCACCATCGTCGCCTGCTACGAGTGGGGGGCGTACCTCGGCGAGGACGGGCTCAAGAAGGGCATCCGCTGCATGGTGTCGGGCTTCACCCGCTCGAACGGCAACGCGATCATGAACAAGGGCAAGGTGTGCGGCCAGTACGTCACCTCGGTCCTGGCCAAGCGGATGGCGCTCAAGAGCGGCTTCGACGAGGCGCTCATGCTCGACCCGCAGGGCTACGTCGCCGAGGGCACCGGCGAGAACATCTTCGTGGTCAAGCACGGCGTGGTCCGCACCCCACCGACCTCGGCCGCCATCCTCGGCGGCATCACCCGCGACACCGCGATCCAGCTGCTGCGCGAGCAGGGCGTCGAGGTGCGCGAGGAGATGATCGCGCGCGACGAGCTGTACACCGCCGACGAGGTGTTCCTGACCGGCACCGCGGCCGAGATCACCCCGGTCCGCGAGATCGACCACCGCAAGGTCGGGCGCGGCGAGGCCGGCCCGGTCACCCGCGGGGTCCAGGAGGCGTTCTTCGCCGTGGTCAAGGGCAGCGACAGCAAGCACGATCACTGGCTGGCGTACCTGTAGCGCTGGCCGGGCCGATCCCACCGGCGCCGGTCGACGCTCAGTCGACGCGCTTGCCGGCCTGGTCCCAGCGGTAGAAGCCCTGGCCCGACTTGCGCCCGAGGTGGCCCGCCTCGACCTTGGCCCGCAGGACCGCCGGTGCCGTGAAGGTCGGGCCGAGGGCGCCGGCCAGGTAGTCGGCGATGCCGAGGCGAACGTCGAGCCCGACCACGTCGGTCAGCTCGAGTGGCCCCATCGGGTGGCCGTAGCCGAGCTTCATCGCGGTGTCGATGTCGGCGGCCGAGGCCACGCCCTGCTCGACCATCCGCATGGCCTCGAGCCCGAGCACCAGGCCGAGGCGGCTCGACGCGAAGCCGGGGCTGTCGGCCACGGTGATCGGGGTCTTGCCCCAGCGCTCGGCCAGGGTGGACGCGGCCGCCAGCGCGCTGGGGTCGGACGTCGGGTGACGCACGATCTCGACCAGCTTCATCAGGTGGACCGGGTTGAAGAAGTGCATGCCGATGAGCCGGGCCGGATCGGCCAGCGCCGCGGCGATGGCCGCGACGGGCAGCGACGAGGTGTTGCTGGCCAGCAGGGCGTGGGTCGGGGCCGCGGCGTCGACCTCGGCGAACAGCGCGCGCTTGAGCTCGAGCCGCTCCGGCACCGCCTCGATGACCAGGTCGGCGCCGGCGCAGGCCTCGGCCAGGGTCGAGGCGACGTGGAGCCGGGCCAGCGCGCCGTCGCGATCCTCGGCCCGGACCTTGCCGAGCTCGACGCCCTTGGCCAGCGTGCGCTCGACCTTGACCCGGCCAGCGGCGGCGCCGCCGGGCGCGGCGTCGTACAGGGCGACCTGGTGGCCGCACGCGGCGGCGACGTGGGCGATGCCGTGGCCCATGGTGCCGGCGCCGAGGACGGCGACCCGGCGCAGGAGATCGACGGAGAAGCGAGGCTGCATGGTGGGCGGACAATACGCTGCCTGCCTGGTACCGTCGAGGCATCGTGGAGACCCGGCTGCGACGCGAGCTGGAGGCCATCGTCGGCAGCAAGCGCCTGTCGACGACCGAGCCGGACCTCGAGACCTACAGCAAGGACATGTGGCCGCGCCTGCTGTTCGCCGAGCGTGCCGGCGAGCGGCCGCGCCATCGCCCGACCATCGTGGTGTGGCCCGAGACCACGCGTGAGGTGGTGGCCATCGTCCGGGTCGCGCGCCAGCTGCGGGTGCCCATCGTGCCGTACGGCGGCGGCTCGGGTGTGTGCGGCGGCGCGGTCCCCATCCACGGCGGCATCACCATCGACACCAAGCGCATCGCCCAGCTGCGCGCGGTCCAGCCCGAGGAGCTCATCGTCGACGTCGATGGCGGCCTGTCGGGCGAGCGCTTCGAGCGCGAGCTGGCCCGGCGCGGCTACACGTTCGGCCACTTCCCGTCGTCGATCTACTGCTCCACCGTCGGTGGCTGGCTGGCCACCCGAGCCGCCGGCCAGCTGTCGACCAAGTACGGCAAGGTCGAGGACCGGGTCGCGGGCCTGACCGTGGTGACCGGGCGCGGCGAGCTGATCGAGACCGACGGGCCGTCGCGCGCCTTGCGCGGCCCGAACTGGACCCAGCTGCTGATCGGCAGCGAGGGCACGCTCGGCATCATCACCTCGGCCCGCCTGCGGGTGTCGCCGGCCCCGCAGATCCGCATCTACCGCGGCTACGAGTTCCCCGACGCCGCGACCGGCCTGGCCGCCATCCGCCGCGTCATGCATCGCGGCCTGCGCCCGGCCGTGGTGCGGCTGTACGACGAGCTCGACACCTTCATCAACGCGGTCGGCCACGCCGGGGCCAGCGCCGACCAGGCCGCCGCCGCGACCGGGCCCGAGCCGCTCGCCGGTGCCCCCCGGCCAGCGATGTCGGCGCCGGTGCCGGTGCCCGGGCAGGGCGCGCTGCCGGCCTGGCCGCGCCCGCCCAGCGCGGACGACGACGGGCCGCTCGGACGCCTGCTGGCGCTCGCGCGTGCGCCCGGCAAGCGCCTGCGCGGCGGCGCGATCGGCGCCGCGCTCGGGCACGCTCGCTGGGTCGGCCGCGGCCTCGACCTGGTCAGCGACAAGGTGGCGCGCCGGGGCTGTCGATGCGTCATCGGCCTGGAGGGCTCGCGCATCCGCACCGAGATCGAGGCGGCCCTGACCTTCGCCGAGCTCGACTCGGCCGGCGGTCGCGACCTGGGCGAGCAGCCCGGGTGGGACTGGCTGGCCCATCGCTACGCGGTGTCGTACCGGATGTCGGGGGTGTTCCGCGACGGCGCGTTCGTCGACACGATGGAGGTCGCCACCACCTGGGACCGGCTGCTCGAGCTGTACCGCGAGGTGCGCGCCGCCATCGGCCAGCACGCCGTGGTCATGGCGCACTTCTCGCACGCCTACGCCGAGGGCTGCTCGATCTACTTCACCTTCGCCGGCTGGGGCGACGGCGCCCGCGCCTCGGAGAAGGTGTACGACGCCATCTGGCGCGACGGCCTCGAGGCGGCCAGCCGCGTCGGCGCCACCATCAGCCACCACCACGGCGTCGGCCTGCTCAAGGCGCCACACATGGTGAGCGAACACCGCGAGGCCATGGCCATCTTGCGCGCGCTCAAGCAGGCGATGGACCCCGACGGCATCATGAACCCCGGCAAGCTCGGGCTGCGCCCGACCGGGCCGTTCGCCTCGGACCACGACGCGGCCGATGGGGTCGGGTCGTGACCGGGCCGGGTGTGATCGACGTCGAGGCGGTTCGGCTCGAGCTGAGCGCCCGGGTCGGGGCCGATCACGTCGAGTTGCTCAGCCGGGTCCCGGCGGTGGTGCGGGTCGATCCTGGCTCGGCCGGCGAGCTGGCCGAGGTGGTGCGGATCGCCGGCGCCCGCGGCCTGGTCGTGGTCGCGGCCGGCTCGGGCTCGCGCCCGGCGGTGGCCAGCACCCGCCCGCGTATCCTCCTCGGCACGCGCCGGCTCGACCAGATCCTGCAGATCGACGAGGTGTCGCTGATCGTCCACGCCCAGGCCGGCGTGACCGGGGTCATGCTCGAGCAGGCGCTGGCGGTGCGCGGGTTGTCCATCGGCGACTACCCACCCGCCGTGCTGGCCTCGACGCTGGGCGGCATCGTCGCCGTGCGCACCCCGGGCAAGTCGAGCGCGCGCCACGGCTTCTTCGAGGACGCGGTGCTCGGGGTGTCGGCCGTGCTGGCCGACGGTCGCAGCGTGCACACCCGGGTCGCGCCCCGTCGCGCCTCCGGCCCGGACCTGGCGCGCGCCCTGTGCGGCAGCGAGGGCACCATCGGTCTCATCACCTCGCTGGTGTTGCGGGTCCACCGCCGCCCCGAGACCCGCCTGCTGGCGGCCTACGCCCTGCCCAGCCTCGAGCACGCCGTCTCCGCGGTCTACCTGGCGCTGCGCGAGGAGGCGACGCCGGCCGGCCTGCGCCTGTACGACGCGCACGAGGCCAGCGCGCACTTCGGGGGCGCGCTGGTGGCGGACGGGGAGGCGCTGCTGGTGGCCTGCACCGCCGGCCCGACCGACCTGGCCGCGGCCGACCGCAACCTCCTCGCCAGCGCGGTCAGCGCCGAGGGTGGGCACGAGCTCGGCAGCGAGCCGGCCGAGCGCTGGTGGGCGCGCATGCACGGTGGCGAGGTGACGCCCGGGCCGGCGCCGACGCTGCAGGTGATGGCCACCCCGAGCCGGCTGCGCCCGGTCTACCGCCAGGTGCTCGCCGCCGGGGCCCGGCTCGGCGCCCGCGTGCGAGCCCACGTGTCGCGCTTCGACGCCGACGGCGCGGTCGCGTTCTTCACCGCCGAGCTCGGTCGCGACGGCAGCGCGGGCGCGGCCGGCAGCGCCGACGAGGTGTGCGAGGCGATGCGCCAGGCCGCCGAGGCGGCTGGCGGCTGGCTGCTCGGCGCCCGGGCCACGCGCTTCGACGCCTACCTCGAGGCGGTCCGGCGCGAGCTCGATCCGGGCGGCGTGATGAACCCCGACGCCCTCGTCACGCGGTCGGCGACCGCCCTGGAGCCTGGCGCATGAGCAGCCCCTTCGATGCCGACGGCGTGGCGGCGCAGCTGGCCACGTGCACCTTCTGCCCGAAGATGTGCCGGCACGCCTGCCCGGTGTCCACCACCACCGGGCACGAGACGTGGATCCCGCAGGCGAAGATGGCCCAGCTCGGCCGGCTGCGCACCGGCGCCACGGCGTGGTCGCAGGCCGCCGCCGATCCGCTGTGGGCCTGCACCGGGTGCCGCGCCTGCACCGCTTACTGCGAGCACGAGAACGAGCCCGGCCTGGTCCTCTTGGCCGGGCGGGCCGAGGCCCAGCGCCGCGGCGCCACGCCGCCCGCGCTCGACGACTACGCCGAGCGGTTCCGGCAGCGCGACGAGCGCCTGGCCGGGCAGCTGCGCGACCTGTTCGGCCCGACGCGGATGGCGACCGAGGGCGCGATCGGCTTCTGGCCGGGCTGTGACAGCGTCGGCAAGGGCAGCGGGGACATCGCCGCCGCCCTGGCCCTGTTCGACCAGCTCGGCCAGCCGGTCGTCCTGATCGACGCCGACCAGGCCTGCGCCGGGTACCCGCTGCTGGCGGCCGGCTACCGCGACATGTTTCGCTGGCACGCCGGCAAGGTGGCGCAGGCGGTCCGGGGCTTCTCCACCGTCGTCCTCAACTGCTCGGCCTGCCTGTACACCATGCGGGCGCAGTACCCGGCCGAGGGGCTGGTGGTGCCCGGGCAGGTCGTGTCGCTGGTCGAGTTCCTGGCGGCGCAGCGGTCGCGCCTGGCGCCGGCGTCGCGGACCCGACGCTCGGTCTACTACCACGACCCGTGTCACCACGCGCGTTACGCGGGGATCGCCGAGGCGCCGCGCCTGCTGCTCGGCCAGCTGGCCGAGGTCCGGGAGTTCGCGTGGAGCCACGGCGACACCGAGTGCTGCGGCGGCGGTGGCCTGCTGCCGAAGACGATGCCGGCGGTGGCCGACGCCATGGCGCGCCGCCGCCTGGCCGAGGTCCAGGCCCAGGGCGGTGGCCTGGTCGTGACCTCGTGCGGGACCTGCACCTTCATGCTCAAGCGCAACGCGCCGCCCGGGGTCGAGGTGGCCGACCTGCCGACCGCGGTGGCGCGCCTGGCCGGGACCGAGGTCGACGTCCCGCAGGTGGCCGACGAAGAGGAGTAGGGGCCCTACCCGCGCCGGCTCGGCCCGGTCAGATGCTCAGCTCACGCCCGAGCGCGTCGAGCGGGAGGAAGGCCCGGCCGCGGGCGATACTCTCGAGGAACGGCCGCAGGTCGGAGCCGCGCAGGCCGAGCTGGGCGATCTCGTCGATGGTGAGCCAGGCGGCCCGCAGCGACTCGTCGTCGGCCGCCTCCTTCGGGCGGCTGTCGTCGCACGGCACGCCGGCGAAGATGACGCGGATGCGGGCGCTCGACTGGGTCGGCGTGTGTTCGATGCGGTAGATGCCCTCGAGGGTGACCGGCACGCCGGTCTCCTCCAGCACCTCGCGGATGGCGCCGTCGGTCAGGCTCTCACCCGGCTCGACCCGGCCGCCCGGGATCGACCAGGTGCTGCCGTACTTCTTCTCCTGGGTCAGCAGGAAGCGATGGCCGAGGCGGACGACCACCAGCGCGAAGTACCAGGTCGGCGTAGGGGTGCGCGCCATCGACGCACGCTAACACGACCGACGATCGCGCCGTCGTCGCCGGACCACGACCATGCCGAACATCAGGCCGACCACCGCCCCGGCGGGGCCACCACCCGGGCCGGTGCGACATCCGCAGCCGCCGCTGTCCTCGGTGACGGGCTGCTCGCCGTAGCAGCGCGGGCCCTGGCCGCGGTCGACGCACTCGAACCCGGCCTGGCACAGGCTGTCGATCCGGACGTCGCACGAGTAGGTGCAGGCGCCGTCCTCACACACGTTCTCGGCGCAGTCGGCCGGACCGGCGCAGGTGTCGTCGAGCGCACCCGGCGGCGGCGTCCCCGGCGGGTAGTAGCAGATGTTGCCAAGGGGCTGGACCAGCTGGCAGGTCATGTCGCTCGGGCAGCTGTCGCCGCTGCACGCCTCGGTGCAGTACTTCACCCGCGGGTCGCCCTCCCACGCCACGCACCGCCCGGTGGTGCACTGGCTGTCGGCCCGGCAGGTCTGGCCGAGCTGCTGGGTCGGGCAGTCCCAGTCGGGCAGGGCACAATCGGTGGCGCAGGTGCCGTCGGCACCACATGGCTCGCAGTCGGGGTCGGCGCTGCAGCCCTTGCGCGCACACAGCCCGTCGACGCCGCACGACGGATCGTTGGCGTCGATCCACGGCTGCACGAACACCGCCGCGAACAGATCGACCCGGGTGTCGCCGGACGGGTTGAAGCAGCCCTCGATCGAGTAGGAGTGCACGCCGGCCAGGACCTCGTCCGTGCCCACCGTGATGAAGCCCGGGCCACCCGAGTCGCCCTGGCACACCACGGTGTTGACCGCATCGTCCGGAGTCGGGTCGGTCACCTCGACGTAGGTGCTCGGGAAGGACTCGATCCGGAACATCGCCGTGCGCTTCTTGCCGTCGAGGGCGCGGGTGTCTCGGTCGTAGATGCCGAAGCCGACGGCGCGGTAGAGGCCGCCGTCCCGGGTCGTGAGCGGGACGGTGTTGAGGGCGATCGGCAGCTCCGGGTCGGCCGCCGAGGCGAGCAGGACCAGGCCGATGTCGTTGCCGCCGCTGAGGTCGCCGGTCCATCCCGGGTGCTTCATGACCCGGTCGGCGGCGATGCGGCGACCGCCGCTGGCCTCGACGTCGTCACCGAAGTACGCGCTGAAGTTGGCCCCGCCGTCGTCGATGCAGTGGGCCGCGGTCAGGACGACGCGGGGCGAGATGAGCGTGCCGGTGCAGAAGACGTTGCCGGACGCGGTCAGCAGGGCGACCACCGCCGGATCCGTGGTGGTGAGGGTGGCCCCGACCAGGCCCTGTTCGATCACGCCGAGGCCGTCGTCCTCGACCAGGTCGTCCCCTGGCTGGCAGGCGGGGAGCCCGGCGGCGGCGGCGGCGAGGGACGTACACAGGACGAGGCGAGCGCGGCGCATGGCCTGTCGTCGCACGGGGTGGCGCCGCCTGGCAACCACTTCGATCGCGCCGCATCGTCACGGGCACGGGCACGGGCACCGGCACGGGCACGGGGCAGGACGCTGCAAACGCGTCCTGCTAGGCCGGGTCGCGCAGCTCGAGCACGACCGGGGCGTGGTCGGACGCGTCCTTGCCCTTGCGCGCCTCGCGATCGATGTCGCACGCCACCAGGCGGGCCCGGACCGCCTCGGTCCCGAACACGTGATCGATGCGCAGGCCCCAGTCGCGGAAGAAGGACACGCCGCGGTAGTCCCACCACGAGTAGCGGCCCGGCTCGGGGTGGAGGTCGCGGTACAGATCGACCAGTCCCCAGCCCAGCACCTCGGCCAGCGCGGCGCGCTCGGCGTCGCTGCACAAGACGTCGCCGGCCCACCGGGCCGGGTCGTGCACGTCGCGGTCGTCCGGGGCGACGTTCATGTCGCCGCACAGCACCAGCGGCTGCGCCGGGTCGGACCGGTCGAGGAAGCGGCGCAGGCGGGCCAGCCAGGCCAGCTTGTAGCGGTACTTGTCGGTGCCGACCGCCTGGCCGTTGGGCACGTAGACGCACACCACCCGCACCCCGCCGACCGTCGCGCTGATGGCCCGGGCCTGGTCGTCGGGGTCGCCGTCGTCGAGGCCACGCACGACGTCGATCAGCTCGGACCGGGCCGCGATCGCCACGCCGTTGTAGGTGCGCTGGCCGAGCGTGGCGACCTGGTAGCCGAGCTCGGCGAAGCTGGCGGTGGGGAAGGTGTCGTCGACGACCTTGGTCTCCTGCAGGCACACGACGTCGGGCTGGTGCTGGCGCAACCAGCCGACCAGGCGCTCGTGGCGCGCCCGGATGGAGTTGACGTTCCAGGTGACCAGCTTCATGGGCGAGGGCAGGGCGGCGTGTGGTCGCCAGGCTACGGGGTGATGTCGGCTGCGCCGCGCGGCACCAGGCGGCGCCGGTCGAAACGGAACCACATCACGCCGGTCACGGTCGGGCTCATGTCGGCGGCGGCGGCGGCGGTCTCGGCGGTCCAGCTGGCGGCGCCGTCGCCGTAGAACCGGTCCCACACCACGATCGTGTTGTTGACCTCCCACAGGTTGGCGTCGGCGCAGGCCGGGTTGTCGGCGCTGCACACGTGCGGGCTGTCGACCTGGGTCACGTCGGTCAGGGTCACCAGCACGCCCTCGTACGGCTCGGTCGCCGCCGCCGCCACGGTGACGGCGATGGGCGCCAGCGGCGGCCCGGCGGTGCGCGCCAGCACGGTGGCGCCGGTCAGCTCGGTCATCAGGAAGTACTCGGTCACCGTGCCGGCCACCGTGACCACGTCACCCAGCTGCACCGTCGGCGCGCTGCCGGTGAACACGAAGATGCCAGCGTACATGCCGGAGGTGACCGTCGGGTCCTGCGCGGTGAAGCCGGTCGCCTCGACGCCGGTGACGACCACGCCCATCACGGTCACCGCCGCGCCCTCGGCGACGGTGCCGTTCTGGATGGCGACGATGGAGGTCGCGGCCGGGGCGCACACCTGGTCGGGGTTGGGCTGCATCGGGCAGCCGTCGCAGCGGTCGCCGATGCCATCGCCGTCGCCGTCGGTCTGGTCGTTGCTGTCGAACGGGCAGTTGTCCATGCCGTTGGCCCGGCCGTCGCCGTCGAGGTCGGCCGCGAGCGGGGTCGGGTCACACGCGTCGCCCATGCCGTCGTCGTCACTGTCTGGCTGCGCGCCGCTATCGATCGGGCGGATCGGGTTGAACACCGTCGGGCAGTTGTCCCCGGCCTCGATGCCGTCACCGTCGGGGTCACTCGCGGTCGGCCCGGCGTAGGCGCCAGGCCGCGACGGGACGCAGGTCGGCTCGCTCGGCGGCGTGTCGCAGAACACGGCCGGGTAGGCGGCGGGGGCGGCGGCGACGGCGCTGGCGATGGCGGCGTAGGCCTTGCCGACCTCGCGCGTGGTGCACACCGAGAAGGCCTGGCCACACACGTCGACCGGGTCACACCCGGTGTCGGCCAGGGCGGCGATCAGGTCGGCCTCGCCGAACATCGCCTGACCGGCCTTGAGCACCAGGGCCACGTCGTCGGTGGTGGCGTCGATCACCGCCTGGTGGTAGGCGCCCGGGGTGGCGCGGAACACCACCAGATCGGCCAGCTTGCCGGCGGCCAGGGTGCCGATGAGATCGTCGGTGCCGGTGGCGATGGCCCCGTTCTTGGTCGCCATCTTCCACATGTCCTCGGCCGAGAACGCCTCGCCGTAGGCGGCCCGGTTGAGCTCGGCCACGCAGGCCAGCTCACGCACGATGCTGGCCGAGCCGGAGTAGGTCCAGTCGGTGCCGAGCGCGATGACCCCGCCCAGGCGAGCCAGGACCGCGGCGTCGGCGGTGTTGCCGTACAGCGACACGTTCGAGCGGGGTGACCACACCAGCGGGGAGCGGTCGCGCGCCATGTTGAAGTAGTCGGCGGTGGTCAGGCCGACGCCGTGGATGTGCGCCACGTTGGGCCGCACGAAGTCGCGCCCGCCGTCGGTCGAGCGCGACTGGCAGCGGAACTCCTCGTGCGCATAGTCGTCGATGCCCTCGGCGGTGTGGGTCACCACCCCGGGCAGCTGGGCCATCTCGTACTCGGAGTACTGGTAGTTCCACCCGCAGTTGGGCCGGAAGGTCTCCCCGCTGTCACCCAGCGTGAACACCTCGTAGGTGACCGGAGCAAAGCCGCGGCTGCGCTCGGCCGCCTCGAGCTCGTCGAGATTGCGGACCAGGCCAGTCGCCGCGGTCGACGCCGCCATCGAGGTGGTGCCGGCCATCAGCTGGCGCAGCTCGTTCCAGCGCATGCCGTCGGAGGTCGGGCTGGTGCCGTGCTGGTTGGTCGGCGTCGGCACGCCGCCGCGCCAGTCGTGGCGGTGCTCGAACCGCTCGCCGCCGGGCGCGGTCGAGGCCAGGGGCGAGCGGTTGTTGTAGTTCAGGTGATCGTGGGCGTTGATGAGGCCGGGCGAGATCGCGGCGTCGGCGCAGTCGAGCTGGGTCGCGCCGGCGTACCCCGCGCTGGCGCTGCAGTCGCAGCCGACGCAGACGATGGCGTCGCCGTCGTAGACGACCTCGCCGTCCGCGTACACCGTGCCGTCGGCCAGGACGTCGCCGCGCACGACCACCGCCGAGCCGGAGCCCGCGGTGACGTCACACGCGCCGCTGGTGGCGGGTGGCACCGTGCGGGGGCACTGCATCACCATGCCGCCCGGGGCGGCGTCGGCCCCAGCGGCGTCGCCGCCGCCGCCGCCATCGGGTCGATCGGCTGTGTCGTCGCCGCCACACCCCGTCACCCAGGTCAGGAGGCACAGGAACCACGCCAGCTTGCGCATGGGCCCTCATAACATGGCCGGCCCTGGCCCCGGCGGAATCTGTAGATCGCAACCACGCCGTGGTGCGTTTGTCTCCTCACGAGCCGCGGTGGGAATGAGGTGCCGGTCGTCCCGGTTGAACCTGCAACCGCCGCCGTCGGAGGGACCCATGAACCGGAATCGCCACGCCAACATCTCGTTGTGGAACATCGTCGAGCGGCTGCAGCGCCGGCTCGAGGAGCAGGGCCTGCCGCAGTCGGTGGTCGACGCCACCATCACGCGGGCCTTCGCCGACGCCCTGCGCGCCCGCTGACGACCCGGGCGCCGACCGCGCCGTCAGGCCTTCGGCAGATCGGCCAGCGTCACCTTCGGGTCGAGGTACTTGCTCAGCTTGCCTTCGATGTAGTCGGTCGCCTTGCGCCGCCACAGGAAGCCCGGATCTTCGCCTCGAAAGCGGACGATCTGGCTGCTCAGGCTGAGCTCACCGTCGATCCTCACGACCAGGTACTTGCCGGAGAACCGGGCCTTGTTGTCGTCGAGCCACGAGACCTTGATCCCGTGCTTGGCGCCGAGATACTCGCCGAGCACCCGAAGGCGGGCGCGGGCGTCGTCCTCGGCAAGCTGGTGCCGGAAGTCGATCTCCATCGGCTCGACTCTACTACTTCGCCGGCAGGCCGCCTAGCCGCTGGGCCGGCGCCAGCGCCTGAGCGCAGGTGGCGACCGCCGTCCCGTCGCTGGCGCCGACCAGACAGGTCCGGACCGCGGCGTCCCATCGGGTTTCTTCGCAGGTGCGGGTCACCACCTCGGCCAGCGGGCCGGCCGCCAGCTCGGCGTCGCGCCGGGCCTGGCCGGGCGCCATCGCCTTGACGTCGGCGGCGGCCAGCAGCCCGACCCGGGCGCCGACGGCGCGGCAGCTGGCCGGGTCCTTGCGCCCGCAGCCGCAGCCCAGCAGCAGGCCCAGGGTCAGCATCACCGGCACGGACGGGCAGGGCGCGGCGAGTGGTCGAGGCACGCCAGGGTTGTCCGCCGCGCCGGCGCGGGCGTCAAGTTCCAGCCGATGACGGCCGGGCGCGGGAGCGCGCACCGGGTGCGAGCCCGGCGTATGCTGGCGAGGATGTCGGTCATGCCCCAGGGCACCGGGCCGGTGCCGCCCGGCCCCGATCCGTCGAGCCTGCGCGCGGCGGTCGACGCCCGCCTGCCGGCGGCGCTGACGGCGCTGGCGTCCTGGGTCGAGATCAACTCGTTCACCGGCAACGTGGGCGGCTGCGACCAGGTCGCCGACGCGCTGCTGGCCGCCTTCGCGTTGCCCGGGCTCGGGCTCGAGCGCCGCGCCGGGGTCGGCGGCGGGGATCACGTCGTCGTCACCACGCCGGCCTGGCACACGCCTGGCGCGCGCCGCCTGCTGCTGGTGGGCCATCACGACACCGTGTTCCCGCCGGGCACCTTCACCGGGTACCGGGTCGATCCCGACGGGGTGCGCGCGCGCGGCCCCGGCGTGCTCGACATGAAGGGTGGGCTGGCGGTGATCTGGGCCGCCCTGGCCGCGCTGTCGGACCTCGGCCTGCTGGCCGCGCTGCCGCTGGCCCTGGTGTCGGTCGCCGACGAGGAGACCGGCTCGGTCGACTCGAGCCGGTTGACCGAGGAGCTGGCGCGTGGCGCCGCCGCCGCGCTGGTGTTCGAGGCCGGGCGGAGCAACGACGCGCTGGTGGTGCGGCGCAAGGGCACCGGCAAGCTCACCGTCGACGCCGTCGGGCGGGCCGCCCACGCCGGCAACGATCTCGCGGCCGGGCGCAACGCCATCGTCGCCCTGGCCGAGCTGGTGCTGGCGGCGCATGCGCTGGCTCGCCCCGACCAGGGGCTCACGGTCAACGCCGGGCTCATCAGCGGAGGGACCAGCGCCAACACCGTTCCTGCCGCGGCCAGCTGCCAGTTCGACCTGCGCTTCGTCGCCTCGGCCGATGGCCGGGCCTGGATCGACGCCGTGCGCGCCCGCGCCGCCGAGATCAGCGCCCGCACCGAGGTCGGCCTGACCCTCAGCGGCGGCGTCCGTCGCTGGGCGCTCGAGTGCTCGCCGGCGTCGGAGGCGCTGGCCGAGGCCTACGGCGGGTGTGCCCGGGCCGAAGGTCTCGGCGCCGGGCTGGCGCCGCTGGCCGGTGGCGGCTCCGACGCCAACACCGTCGCCGCGGTCGGTGTGCCGGTCATCGACGGGCTCGGCCCGCGCGGGCGCGGCTTCCACACCCACGACGAGTACATCGAGCTGACCACCGTGGGGCAACGGGCGCGGGCGCTGGCCAGGTTCCTGGCGGCGTGGGCGCCATGAGCCGCGGCGAGACCACCGCGGCGCGGCGGGGCCGGTCCGGCGGCGTGGGACCGTCATGACCCGCGACGAGTGGATGCGTCGGCTCGGCCCGCTGTACCCCGGCCTGGTCGCGCTGGCCCGCACCACCCGGCTGGTCGCGGCCGAGGTCGCGGGCGACGAGGCGGACGATCACGGACGGGCGGCGCCCTGGGTCGTCGCGGCCGGCGCCGTCCTCGGCGCCGCGGCGTATGCGGCGGCGCACCTGGTGCGGGTGCTGGGCGCCATCCCGGCGCTGGCGGCGCTGGCGGCGGTGCTGATCGTCGGCTGGCTCGGGGCCGGCGTGACCGAACGGTCGCTGCGGGCCGTGGTGGCCGAGCGCGAGCGTGGCGGCGAGCTGCTGGTGGCGCCGGCGCTGGTGCTGGCGCGCTGGCTGCTGCTCATCGCGGTGGCGCCGGCGCAGTGGGCCGCCCTCCTGTTGCTGTCGCCGGTGCTGGGCCGCCTGGCCGCGTTGTGGGTGCCGGTGGTGTTCGTGGTCGATCCGGCCGCCGCGTCGACGCCGCGATCGGCCGGGCGGGCCCTGCTCGAGCACGCGGTGGCCGTGCCGGTGGTGGTGGTGCTGTCCGCGCTGGTGCTGGTCGGCCTGGTCCTCGGGCTGTCCTGGTCTGGGCTCCTCGTCGTGCCGGTCACCGCGGGCCTGGTCCTCGCCGTCGGCGCGTGGCAGCGTGGCCGGCCGCTGCGCGACCGCGCCGCGCTGGTGGCGCTGGCGGTCGAGCTGGCGTTCGCGGTGCTGCTGGCCCTGGTGTTCCCGACCTCGGTGTCGCCGTGGCAGCGCTGAGCCTGGCCCCGGCAGCGGCGCGGTGGGGTGTCGTGCTGGTGCTGGCGCTGGGGTGCGGCGGCGGCCGCGACCCCGGGCGCGCCGCTCCGCCCGCGCGCTGGTCGCCGCCGTGGTTGGCGGCGGAGCGCGCCGCCTACCTCGACGACGCCGCCGCGCGCCGGGCCGCGCTGGAGGCGTCGCTGACCAACCCGACCAACACCTACTCGCAGCACCGGCTCGGCAGCTACGGCCTCCGCACCGTCGGCTGGGACCTCCTGCCGGTCTGGAACCCGCGCAGCCGCACGCTCGACGACGCCGCGATCACCACCCTGGCCGGTGGGGCGGCCCCGGACGTCCCGCCCGCGCCGCTGTGGGATGGCGTGCGGCCAGGCGACGAGGCTGGGTGGATCGGGCTCGGCCGCCGGGTCTTCTTCGAGTATCCGCTGCGGCCGGAGTTCGCGATCGAGCACCTGCTGACCGGCCCCGGCGTGGCCACACCCACCGAGCGCCTGGTGCGCGCCAGCGCCGCCGGGATCGAGCGGGGCGCGGACGGCACGTTCCCCGGGCTGGTCGTGTTCCGCGCCGTCGACGGCCTGACCCGTGTCGGCATCACCTGCGCGCTGTGCCACAGCGCGCATCGCGGCCCGGCCCTGGTCGAGGGCACGGCGCGTCGCCAGTTCGACCTCGGCGCCCTGCGGCTGGCGTACTACCGCGACACCGGCGCGCCGCTGGCGCCGGCGCTGGCGGCGCGGATGGCCGCCTGGGGACCGGGGCGAGCCGACGTGACCGAGGACGAAGACGAGGATCCGGTCGCCATCCCCGAGCTGTGGGCGCTGCGCGAGCGCCGCTTCCTGACCCAGGCCGGCACCATTCGTCACGTCGGCCCGGCCGCGCTGGCGATCCGCCAGGAGACCCAGCTGCTGCACGCCGGGGGCGAGCGGACCCGGCCGCCGCGCGAGCTGGCGTGGGCCCTGGCGATGTACCTCTACAGCCTCACACCACCGGCGCCGCCGCGCCACGCCGGCGGCGGCGTCACCACTCACGCGCGCGGTCAGGCGCTGTTCGACCAGCACTGCGCCGACTGCCATCGCGACGTCGGCCACGGCGGTGACGCCATCCCGGTGGCGCGGATCGGCACCGATCGCGCGCTGGCCGAGGGCAAGGCGCGTGGGACCGGCCGTTACCGCACCCCGGCCCTGCTCGACCTGGCGCAGACCGCCCCGTACCTGCACGACGGCTCGATCGGCAGCCTCGACGAGCTGCTGGCACCGGCGCGGCTGGCGCCGGACTACGCGGCGGGGCGGCTGGGGCCCGGCCCGGTCCGGGGCCACGAGTTCGGGACCTCGCTCGAGCCGGCCGAGCGCGACGCGCTCCGGGCCTACCTGAGCACGCTGTGACGCTCAGGTCACGGCGCCGGGCGGCAGCACGACCGGCCCCGACGTGGCGGCCACCGTGGCCTGCTGCTCGACGGTGCGCTCGTCGTCGCCGGCGCTGACGGTCAGGCGGACGTTGAACACGCGGCCCTCGGCGTCGGACCGGCTCATGCCGTACTTGCTCCAGTCGGGGGCGCTCAGCTCGTACGCGGCCGAGGTGGTGGCGCCGGGCTCGACCTGCTCGGTCCACGGCTCGTAATGATCGTCCTGCCACCGGGTCGGCGTGCGGGCGGTCAGCTCGCCCAGCACCTTGCCGGCGTCGTCGAGCAGCTCGATCTTGCGGATCGCGAACCGGCCGGCGCCGGCCTTGCCGGTCACCTGCAGCTGCACGAACGACTGCTCACACGCGGCCTCGGCCTCGCTCATCGACAGCCTGCGCACCGAGGCCGATCCGGGCCCAGCCAGCGACGGATCCTGCATGCTCCCGGCGGTCGGCTTGGGGGCCGGTGCCTCGTCGGCGGCCGTGGTCGAGGCGACCGGGGCCGGCGGCGGCAGCGACCAGTCCGGGCCGCGCCCGTCCGGGCAATCGTCGGCCAGCGTGACCGAGGCGATCGCGATCTCGACCTCGGCCCCGCCGGCGACGTCACCGCCGCCGCCGCCGCCGCCAGGGCCAGGCGGCGGCTGGGCCTTGCCACCGCAGCCAAGCAGCAGGGCGGCGGTCAGGGGCACGAGCGTGGACGGGACGAGCTTGGACATCGACAGGGCTCCTCGGCGGGTGACGGTTGGGACCGCTCAGTTTACACGCATGGCGGGCCACGATGGCCTACCGGGGCGGCCCGGCCGACGCCGGGTTCGCCCGTCCTCATCACTACTGCGCGCGGCGGGGGTGGGAGTCCGCCAGCGGCTGCCCGGCCAGCGCCGCCGCCCGCTCGATCATGCCGACCAGCTCGAGCCGCTGCGCGTCGGCGCCGGCGCTGTCGCGCGCCAGCCCATGCACCAGGGGCCAGGTGGCCGCGCCGGCGTGGGGCGAGGCGCGCAGCAGCATGGCGAACCCGACCAGCGCGGTGGTCAGCCGCTGGTCGACCGAGGCCGCGTCGGGGCCGGCCCCGGCGTCCTGCACGGCGAGGCGCAGCTCGACCGGCTCGGCCCCGTCGGGGAGGCGGTAGCGCACGCGCAGGGTGGCCAGCGCGGCGCCGGTCGCGCCCTCGGCCGGCTCGACCTCGTACACGGCGGTGACCTGGTGGCCGGGTCCGATCTCGCCGGCGTCGACGCGATCGTCGCGGAAGTCGTCGTCGGCCAGCAGGCGGTTCTCGTACCCGACCAGGCGGTAGGCGCGGACCTGGGCCGGGTCGAACTCGACCTGGACCTTGACGTCGCGCGCCAGCGTCACCAGCGTGCCGGCGGCGTCGTCGACCAGGACCTTGCGCGCCTCGCCGAGGCTGTCGAGGTAGTGGTAGTTGCCGTTGCCGTGCTGGGCCAGCGCCTCCATGTTGGCGTCGCTCAGGTTGCCGTCCCCGACGCCGAGCGTGGTCAGGTACACCCCGCTGGCTCGCTTCTTCCCGATCAGGTCGATCAGGCCGGCGGTGTCGGTCGTGCCGACGTTGAAGTCGCCGTCGCTGGCGAGGATGACCCGGTTGACGGCGCGCGGGTCGAAGCCGCGCTCGGCCTCGGCGTACGCGGCCTCGATGCCGGCCCCGCCGTTGGTCGAGCCGCCGGCCTCGAGGCGGTCGAGTGCGGCCAGGATCCGCTCCTTGTCGCTGCCCGGCGTGGACTCCAGCACCACCCCGGCCGCGCCGGCGTACACCACCAGCGCGATGCGGTCGACCGGGCGCATGCGCTCGACCAGCAGGGCGAGGGCCTGGCGCAGGAGCGGCAGCTTGCCGGCGGCCGACATCGAGCCCGAGGTGTCGATCAGGAACACCAGGTTACGCGGCGGCGTGGCGCCGGCGTCCATCGGTCGGGTCGACAGGCCGAGCCGGATCAGGCGACGCTCGGGGTGGTACGGCGAGGCGCTCACCTCGGCCAGGAGGCCGATGGCCGCGTCGGGGGCCGGCGCCGGCAGGGCGTAGCGGTAGTAGTTGAGCATCTCCTCGACGCGGACCGCGTCGGCCGGCGGCAGGTGGCCGTCGCGCAGCATGCGTCGCACGTTGGCCAGGCTGGCGGTGTCGACGTCGATCGAGAAGGTCGACAGCGGCGTGCTCGCCGCCTCCCGCATCGGGCTGTCGGTGCGGGCGGCGTAGGTCTCGCCGCTGCTCGGCTCGGACGCGATCGCGACGGCGCCCTGGTCGGCCATCATCGGCGACGGGCTGGCGATGTACTTGTGACCACCACCGCAGGCAGCCAGGACCAGGAGCGAGGGGACGAGCGCGCGCATGCGAGGCCTCCATGCGGGCCCGGCGGGCCCGCCGACGTGGGGGGAGCGGCCGACCACACCGCGTGGGTCGACGACGGGGGACGTCGGGAGAACGCAGCCGGCGGGCCCGCCTTACAGCGGCGCCGGCCCGGCGCCGGGACCGGCGCGCAGCTCGACCAGCGTGGCGCCCCAGCCGCCGCTGCGCTCGTCGGCCAGCGCGAAGCGGACCACCGCGGGATGGCGCGCCAGCGCGGCGTGTACGGTCCGGCGCAGGTGGCCCACGCCCTTGCCGTGGATGATCCGGACCCGGGTCAGGCCGGCCTCCTGCGCCGCCCCCACGTACTCGGTCACCACGCTGCCGACCTCACCCGGTCGGAACGGGTGCAGGTCGAGCTCGTCGGTGATCGCCAGCGCGGTCACCGCCTCGGGATCGAGCCCCGGATCGTCGTCATCGTCGTCGTCCATCGCCTGCTCACCGGGTCAGGCCGGCTCAGCCCCACCACGGGCCGGCCGGCGGCACCAGCACCTGGGTCCGCGCCCGCAGCGCCGGGGGCAGGCGGGCGTCGAGGATGCCGTCGACCTCGTCGGGCCGGTACAGCTGCGACACGTGCATGAGCAGGAGGTGCTCGTTGCCGAACAGCTCGGCCCGTTCGATCAGCTCGTCGAGGTGGATGTGGCAACCGGCGCGGGCGGCGTCGCGTGACTTGCGCCCGTCGAGGAACGTCGCCTCCAGCAGCAGGACCCGGCTCTGGTACAGGGTCGGGTTGTGGTCGAGCACCGAGACCAGCGAGTCGGTCGCGTAGGCCAGCTCGAGGTGGTCGACC
Source organism: Kofleriaceae bacterium (assembly GCA_018058095.1). GTDB lineage: Bacteria > Myxococcota_A > Polyangia > Haliangiales > Haliangiaceae > JABFXX01. The sequence goes on along the minus strand of JAGPCO010000009.1, from coordinate 71,508 downwards.
ACGTCGAACAGGTCGGCCCCGGCCGCACGCAGCCGGCCGATCTCCGGGCCCGGCAGGTGGTGGTGTTCGGGGCGGAGCTTCTTGACCCGGCGGATCAGCTGGTAGGCCAGGCACGGCACCGGGTGGAACGCGCGGTGGGCGCGGACCAGCAGGTCGGGCCGCAGCTCGGCCTCGTCGCCCGGGCGCAGGCCGATCGCCTCGATCGCCAGCGGCCAGTGCTGCAGCGTGCTCATCGCCGCCAGCGCGGCCGTGACCTCGTCGACGATCTCCGCCGGCATCACGACCCGCAGCGGGGTCGGGTGGCCGTGCAGGGCGCGGATCCCGAGCAGGGTCGGCAACGCCCCGACGTGGTCGACGTGGCCGTGGGTCAGGAGCAGGGTGCGCACGCCGGCGAACGAGCGCGGGGCCAGGCCGACGTCGAGCGCGAGGTCGAGCTCGGGCACGTACAGCGCGGTGTACACGCCGCCGACCGACAGGCCACGCACGGTCAGGCGACCGGCGCTCAGCGTGCTCAGCATCGGCCGACCGGGCTCACTGCACCTGCACCGTGGCCGTGGCCACGGTGGTGCCGGCACCGGCGCGCACGACGACGATGATCGTGCCGGGGCCGGGCTCGGCCGGGGCGACCCATGCCGCCGGGCTCGACTGGTAGGCCTCGATCGTGCCGACAGTGGCGTACCAGGCGAACCGCGTCTGGTCGGCCGGCGCCTCGGGCGCCACCGTGGTGCCGAGCATCACGGTCGCGCCAGGGCTTACTTGTAGTGGCGCGGTCACGGCGGCCCCATCGGCGGTGAGCGTGACCGCCGGGTTGACCGCAGGCAGGTCGGCCACGGCGACCGCCTTGATGGCCAGCTGGCGGCGACCGGCCAGGTCGACCTCGACCTGCACGCTGTCGATCGGCAGCGCGCCGTCCGGCAGCGGCGGCACCTGGGCCGGCGCCTGGTAGCGCCCGTCGGCGGCCACCGCGCCGAACGGTGGATACCCCGGGTAGGTCTCGATCAGGGACCAGGTCGGCGCGGTGACCGCGAGTAACCCGTCCGGACCGGCGCCGATCGCCGTGAGCTGCGCGGTGCCGCCCGGGGCCACCACCGGCGGCTCGACCACCACGGCGATGAGCAGTGGCTCGGTCAGCTGGGCCGGGGTGGCGAAGTCGGTGCAGGCGGCGAGCAGGGCGGCGAGGGCCACCGCGGTGGCGGGCGAACGGAGGTCGTGCAGGGCCGGGCGCATGGCCGGCGCAGTATAGCGGCGACGCCCGGCCTGGCCAGGTCTGCTGGCCGCTGCCGGCCGGGCCCGGGCCATACGGCTGGTGCCGGCCCCTGGGCCCGGGGCCTGGGCGGCGGTACCATGGGCGCCATGTTCTGGTACGTCGCGCTGGGCGTCGTCGTCACGCTGTTCGTGCTGTCGGTGCTGCTGCCGGTGCCGCGCCGGATCTGGGCCTTCACGATCAACGCCTGGAAGTACACCTGGCTGTGGCTGGCCGACCGGCTCGGCCTGGTCCGCCTGGTCGCCCGCCTGCGCGGCCAGCCGTATCAGCGCCTCGACCGGCCGCGCCTGTTGCGGATGTTCTGCGAGGACATGGGGCCGACCTTCATCAAGTTCGGGCAGATCATCGCCTCGTCGTCCGGCATGTTCCCCGACCGCTACGTGCAGGAGTTCCAGCGTGTGCTCGACCGGGTCAAGCCGTTCCCGTTCCCCGAGGTCGAGAAGACGCTCCAGGACGAGCTCGGCCCGGAGCGGGCCGCCACCCTCATGGACATCGAACCCAAGCCGCTGGCGTCGGCCTCGATCGCCCAGGTCCACACCGCCAGGCTCAAGGACGGCACGTCGGTGGTGATCAAGGTGCAGCGCCCGGGCATCGCCGCCCGCTGCGTGGCCGACATGAAGATCATGAGGGTGATGGCCCGCGTCGTCGCCCGCTACCGCAAGGGCGCCGATCTGGCCAACCCGGTCGGCGTGGTCGACGACTTCGCCACCACGCTGAGCGAGGAGCTCGACTTCCGCAAGGAGTCGGCCAACCTCGAGCGCTTCAACGACATCATGCGCGAGCTCGGGCACGGCAACATCCGCGCCCCCGTGCCGCACAAGGACCTGACCACGCGCCGGGTCCTGGTGATGGAGCGCTTCGTCGGCCTGCGGGTCGACCGCTACGACGAGATCCGCGCCCGCGGCATCGACGGCGAATCCAAGCTGGTGGCCGGGCTGCGCGCGTGGTTCCAGTGCGTCGTCTTCTACGGCTTCTTCCACGGCGACGTCCACGCCGGCAACCTGATGCTGCTCGACGACCAGGACATCGGCTTCCTCGACTTCGGCATCGTCGGCCGCTTCGCCGACGCGGAGCGCTGGCTGGTGACCGACTACATGATCGCGTTCGCGTCCGGCAACTACAAACGCCTGGCCGAGATCATCGTCGAGATGGCCGGCAAGCCCGACGGCCTCGACATGGACGGCTTCGTGCGCGACCTGGGCGAGACCTACAGCCCGTTGCTCAAGCTGTCGTTCGCCGAGGTCAACTACGCCGACTTCCTCCCGGCCATCCAGCAGACCGCGACCCGACACCGGGTCAAGATGCCCAAGGAGTTCATCCTCATCACCAAGCAGCTGCTGTACTTCGACCGCTACGCCAAGGCGCTCGCGCCCAAGCTCAACGTCTTCACCGACCCGCGCCTGGTGCTGGGCATGATGCAGGACATCCAGAAGGCGAAGATGGACTACGAGGCGCGCAAGCGCGCCGCCGGCTGAGCGGCGCGTATCATCCGCACGTCCACGTCCACGCCCGAGCGCTGACGCGGGCCCGACGGCCGCGGCCGCATGGGCACGCGGGCCGCCGGCTCGCGCTCAGTCGCACTGCCCGGCCTGGCACACGCACGGGCCGGTGCACTCGTTGACGATCATCCCGGTCTCGTAGAACGTCTTCATCTGCCGGCGGGTCGCCAGCTGGTTGCGGGTGAGGGAGTGGGCCCCGGTGCTGGGCGCCGGCACGTTCTCCGGCGGCGGGGCGGGCGCGCCGCCGTCGAACACCACCAGGGCGGCGCCGGTCAGCGGGCCGACCTGCTCGGCGATCCCGTAGGGGACCTTCACCGTCGGCCCGAGCACCGGCGCGCCCATCGTCCGGACCTGCCACTCGGTCGACAGGTTGGGCACCTCGTCGTCGCCCAGCGCCATGTGCACCAGCAGCTGCTTGGCGGCCAGCACGTTGCCGGCGCCGCGGGTGACGACGTGGGCGACGCCCGAGGTCTCGGTCTTGTCCCACCGCATCTGCAAGAGGCCGATGGCCAGCGACAGGTCGAGCGGATCGGGGTAGGCGCCCTGGGCGATGGCCTTGTAGGTCGGCCAGTCGGTCGAGCGCTCGAGCATCAGCGAGTAGTTGCCGCCGCCGACCCCGACCACCCCGCGCACGATGTCGTCGGACCACGCCACCACCGGCGTGCCGAAGATGTGGCCCTGCGACAGCCCGTAGTAGAAGATCTTGGTGGGGTCGACCAGCGACCGCGCCGGCATCGGCCCGGCGCCGTCGGGATCGTCGACGAAGACGTCGCGCGCCAGCACCGTCTTCATGGCGTGGGTCAGGGCGTGGTGGTTGACCAGCCCCTGGCTGAGGGTCTCCATCACCTCCTCGGCCAGCGACATCTCGTTGAGGACCCGGGCGATGGCCGCGCCATCGGGGGTCGACATGCCGCGCATGTCGGTGCCGACCACGACCATACACAGGTCGACCGCGGTGTCGCGGATGGCGCCGCTGGCGGCCTGCTCGCCCTTGCCCATCAGGCCGTGGCCATACACCACCATGCCGACCGGGGCCGGCGCGGTGTACGCGCAGGCCGGGACGATGGCGGTGAACGGGATGCGGTAGGTGCCCTGCAGGACCGGGTCGCCGGCGCCGTCGCGCACCAGGGTGACCTCGATGCCGTAGATGCCGCCCTTGCTGAGGAACAGCGGCGCGTCGAGCTCGCCGTCGATGCGGCGGCGGATGATCGTACCGTCGTCGACGACCTGGTCGCGCTCGATCGCGTAGGTCTGCTCGGCCGCGGCCAGGGCGACGCGGGCGGCGTCCCGGGTGACCCGGGCGTCGCGCCAGATGAACTCGTCGCTGGCCACGGTGAAGTCCCACGCCAGCACCAGCTCGTCGACCGCGACCCCGGCCGCCTCGAGCGCGCTGCGCACCGCCGGGAACCGGGCCCGCATCGCCTCCAGGCGCGGGTGGGTGGTGACCGTGCCGTCGAGGAGCGCGGCGAAGCCGGGCGGGCGCGGCAGTGGGGCGCCGCCCTTGCCGAGCACGGTCGGGCGGATGGCGACGGCGTAGCGGTGGCCGCCGACCAGGCGCTGCATCGGCCGCAGGTACAGCGCCTGCCGGTCGGGCGTGGCCTCGGACGGGGCGTCGACCTCGGCGAAGTGCAGCACCCGCTCGCCGGTGGTCATGTCGATGATCACCGTCGGGCTGGCCGCGGCCAGGCTGGCCGCCGGGTCAGCGTGGCCGGGCAGGCCCGCGACCGACACCCCGCCCGCGAACGACAGCACGATCGGCGCGGCCGGCGAGAACCCGTCGGCCCAGTTCCACGTCGTCGGGTCGATCGGGATCTGGTCGATGTTGGTCGGCAGCGTCCCGGCCGGGATGGCGAGGCGGCGCCCGGTCGCGGCGGCCGCGTCGTCGATCTCGAACGCCGACGATGGCCACGGCGTCATGCAGTGGTTGTCGCCCAGCGGGTTGCAGCCGTCGGTGATGGGGAAGGCGTCGGTGCCGTCGTCGCCGCAGCCGGCGAGGATCGGCGTGAGGGTCGCGGCCAGGGCGGCCACCAGGGCAATCGTCCGCATGGGTCGACGCTACACCACGGTCCGCCTGGCGACGGCGCCGACCTCGCGCTACCTTCCGCGCGGTGTCCGGTCGCCGTGACTTCGCCCCGTTCGTCGGATGGATCGCCGCGCTGACCATCACCCTGGTCGCGGGCCTGGCCTGCTCCGGGGGGGCGTCTCGCCCGGTCGGCCCGAGCCGGCTGGGGACCGGTGCGGGTTCGGCCGGGTCGGCGGCCGGCGGCGGGTCGGGGGCCGGCGCTGGCTCCGGCTCCGGCCACGGGGACGCCCCACCCGCCGGGGACGACGGCCCGCCGGGGACGCCGCTGCTGGCGGCCGGCGGGGTCGCCTGCGCCACCCCGACCTGCGCGTACCACCCTGGCGCGGGTGGGTACTATCGCTGCCTCAGCGGCGGCGCCGGCGCCTGCTTTCACTTCGGGGCGCCGTGCCAGCCGGCCGGCGACTGCTGGATCGACCCCGCCGACGGCGCCTACAAGCGCTGCGCCGAGGCCCGCGATGGTCAATGTCGACGGTATGGCGCGGCCTGCCCGGCCCCGGCCTGCCGGTTCGACCGCCGTGATGGCCTGCACCGGCGCTGCCTCGACGAGCGCGGCGCGACCTGCGCCCGCTGGGGCGAGCTATGCGCGCCCTGACACCATGACGATCGCGTCCTGCCCCGGCCTGGCGTCGCGCGCCGCCGTCACCGGCGCCGGCCGCGCCGACGCACCCGGAGCCCGGGCGTGAGCCGGCCGGTCGGCGCGCGCGAGGTGGCGCGGCGCGTGCTGGCGCGGGTCGAGCGCGACGGCGCGTGGGCGACGCTGGCCCTCGACGGCGAGCTCGGGCGCAGCGGGCTCGATGGGCGCGACCGCCGCCTGACCACCGAGCTGGTGTACGGCGTGCTGCGGCACCGGACCCGGATCGACCGCGCGCTGGCGGCGCTCGCGGATCTCGGGCGCACCCCGCCGATGGTGCTGCTGGCGCTGCGGGTGGCGGCCTACCAGCTGCTGTTCCTGCGCGTGCCGGCCCACGCCGCGGTCGACGACGCCGTCGGCGCAGTGCGGGCCAGCAGCACCAAGCTGGCCGGCTTCACCAACGCGGTCCTGCGCAAGCTGTCGAGCGTCGGCGAGCCGGCCCTGCCGCCGCCGGGGCTCGAGCGCATCGTGGTGGAGCACTCCCTGCCGCGCTGGATCGTCGATCAGCTGGCGCTGGCGGTCGCGGCCGACGGGGGTGATGCGGCCACGGTGGCGGCGGCCGCGGCCGGGCTCAGCACGCCGGCGCCGTTGTGGGTGCGGGTCAACCCGACCCGGGCGCGCGCCGATCAGGTCGCCGCCGCGCTGGTGGAGGAGGGCGCGGAGGTGGTCGCGTCCGACCAGCTGGCGGGCGCGCTCGCGGTGACCGGGCTCGGCGATCCGGCGGCGTCACCGTCGTTCCGCGCCGGCTGGTGGACGGTGCAGGATCTCGGCGCCCAGCAGGTGGTGGCGCTGGCGGCGCCGCTCGGCGCCGGCCCGGTGCTCGACGCCTGCGCCGGCGTCGGCGGCAAGGCGACGCAGCTGGCCGAGCTGGCCGGGCCGGAGGTGTCGATCGACGCGGTCGATCTGGCCGCCGGCAAGCTCGAGCTGGCCGCGGCCTCGGCGCGCCGGCTCGGCCTCGGCAACGTCCGCACCGTGGTCGGCGACCTGCGCGCGCCCGGCCTGGCCCTGGCCGCCGCGTACCCGGTGGTGGTGCTCGATGCGCCGTGCACCGGCCTCGGCGTGCTCCGGCGCCACCCCGAGGCGAAGTGGCGGCTGGTCCCGGCCGACGTCGATCGGATGGCGGCGCTGCAGCACGAGCTGCTGGCCGCGGTCGCGCCCCGGGTGGCGCCGGGGGGCGTGCTCGTCTACAGCGTGTGCAGCGTCACCGTCACCGAGGGCGAGGCCCAGGTCGAGCGTTTCCTGGCCGAGCAGCCGGCCTTCGTGGCCGAGCCGGTCGGCCCGGGGCGCGCGGCGCTGCGCACCTGGCCCCACGCCGGCGGCGCCGACGGGTTCTTCGCGGCGCGCCTGCGCCGGCGCTGAGCCTCCACCTCAGCGCGGGGTGATCGTGAAGCGCAGCTGGGACCCGACGCGGATCGTCTGGCCCATGGTGGTCATCGTCTGCGACAGGGCCAGCGTGCCGGTGGCCCGCACCTCGCCCCGGCCGAGCAGGACCTGGGCGTCGATCGCACCGGTGCCCTCGATGTCGGACACCTCGACCGGCGCCGAGCCGGTCTCGAGCCGCTGCGGCCGACCGGTCAGCCGGCGCTCCCCGCGCACGCTGAGCCCGCTGCCGTCGACGGCGTCGAGCTGGTAGGTCGACTCGATCGTGACCAGGGCGCCGCCGTACCAGCGCACCTCGTGGACGGTCCAGCGGGCGCCGACGCCGATGTCCTCGGCCGGCAGCGGCAGCCACAGCTGGTCGAGGCCGGGCGCGATGGTGGCCCACAGCGGGTGGCGGTGGTTGCCGAGGGGGCCGTCGGCGTGGCGGGTCCGGGTCACGCCACGGTCGTCGAGCTCGAACCGGATGCTGGCGCCACGAAGCTCGGCGGTGGCCTGGGCCAGGGTCGAGGCCGGGGCGACCCCGCCCTCGACGTCACGGGCCGACACCAGCTCGGCGGTCAGGATCACCGGGGTGAGCTCGCCGGTGCGGGCCTTGGCCGCCGGCTCGAACCGGACCAGCACCGCCGGCGGCGTGCTCGCTCCGCCCGGCCCTTCGGTGGTCGTCCACGCCAGCTCGAGCTCGAGGCCGAGCATGCGGTTGACGTCGTAGTCGTACCGGCGCGGGCGGCGCGGCTCGGCCCCGGGCTCCAGCAGCGTGACGGTGGCCGGAACCAGCGGCGCGACCAGGTCCGGCAGCACGGTCGGTGGCGGCGCGTCGATCAGCACCAGCGGTGGCGGCGGTCGGCGCGAGTCGCCGCAGCTGGCCGCGGCGACCAGCACCGCGGCGATCCCGCTTCGCCAGGCGCGCGTCCACATCGGGTTCATGCTGGCCCTCGCGAGCCACGATCGTCAAGCGTTGCCCCTCTCCAAGTCCCTGATTCCTGGTGCGCTGACCCCTGCAGGCCCAGCGATCGGCCTTGATCAGAACGGGTTTGAAAGGCATTATCAAATTCAAGATGCTCCTGTGCCTGTGCCATGGCGTGTCCGAGCGCGAGGTCGAGCGGGTGATCGCCGAGGGTGCGGACTCGGTCGAAGCGGTCGGCGGCCGGTGCGGCGCCGGCACCAGCTGCGGCGCCTGCCTCGGCGAGATCGCCGACAAGGTGGCCGCGTGTGGCGGTGGTGGCGCCGACGGAGACAACCCGTGCCCCGGTCGTTGTGGGGACTCGCTCGTCTCGGTAAGGTCCGCCGGCCGAACCAGACGGCGCGAGGCGGCATGAAGGGCAACAAAGACGTTCTCCGCATCCTGAACGACCTGCTCACCAACGAGCTGACGGCGATCAACCAGTACTTCGTGCACAGCAAGATGTGCGCGAACTGGGGCTATGAGCGCCTCGCCGCCAAGATCCGGCTCGAGTCCATCGACGAGATGCGGCACGCCGACGAGGTGATCACCCGCATCCTGTTCCTCGAGGGTATCCCCAACCTGCAGCGCTACAACAAGCTGCGCGTCGGCGAGACCGTCAAGGAGCAGTTCGAGAGCGACCTCCAGCTCGAGATCCACGCCATCAAGTTCCTCAACGACGGCATCGACGCCGCCCGCAAGGTCGGCGACAACGGCAGCGAGGATCTGCTCAAGCGCATCCTGGTCGGCGAGGAGCAACACGCCGACTGGCTCGAGAGCCAGCTCGAGCTGATGAAGCAGGTCGGCGAGCAGAACTACCTGGCACAGCAGCTCAAGTAGCGCAGGCCGGCGCAGGACCACGTGCCAGCCTGGCAGCGCCGGCCTGGTCGCGGCGCCGAGGTGGCACCCGGCACGGCCCGCGCCGCCGGTAACGCCGTGTCTGCTGGTGCCACCGCCCTGGCGTCGACCTTGCAGCACCCACCTGCATGCGAGCAAGGTTTGTCATCGGAGGCGCCGTCGGACTGGCCCTGGGCGTGCTGGCGTCCCGGCCGCCGGCGATCGTGATCCACACCGAGGCCCCGCGCTGCGCCCCGGCCGCCTGCCCGGCCGTCGCCGCCGAGGTGCAGGCCGCGCGGGTGGTGACGATCTCCCGCCAGGCCGTCCTGCCGCGGGTGTCGCCGCGCCTGGTCGCCACCGCGCTCGGCCTGCAGCCCGGCAACCGCGTCGTCACGCTCGATCGCCGGCCGGCCGAGCTGGCCGACGTGGTGGACCGGTGGGCGACCAGCGCGGTCGGCGCGTCGATGCGGATCGATCTCGCGGACGGTGGCCAGGTGGTCGTGCTGGTCGAGCCCTGAGGGCTCGAGCGGCGGGGCGGGCGTGGCCGCTACAGCTCGATCCCCTTGCCGCTACAGTAGGTCGCCAGCTGGCGGTGCGCCGGAGTGCCGCGGAGCGCGTTGCTGGCGGTGAGGGCCACCTCGAACTGCTTGCGCGAGCACGCGATCTTGCCCTGCAGTAGGTACCCGGCGCGTCGCAGGCCGGGCTTGCCGGCGTCGATCATGCGCTTGGCCAGCTTGTCGGCCCGGTCGGTGTTGCCGGCCCGCAGCGCCGCCTCGGCCTCGAGCCGGAGCGCGCGGCCTCCAGCGTCGCCATCGCCCCCGCCATCGCCGTCGCCGTCGCCGTCGCCCGCTGCTGGTGCCGCGTCGGGGCGGGGCCGCGGCCCGGGCCGGGCGTCGACGCCGGCTGGCTTGACCGCGGCGTCGACGGCGGTCGGGTCGGCGGCCCCGGCGTCCGCGCCGATGGGGTTGGCGGCGTCGATGCCGGGGCTGGTGACCACCAGGGCCGCGTCGGCCACGGCCGCCGCGGCGCCGGGCGTCGTCGCTGCTGGGCCCGCCGCCCCGCGCGTCAGCACCAGCGCGGCGACCGCGCCGCCGGCCAGCAATAGCCCGACCGCGACCAGCAGGCCGGTCCGGCGCCCGGGCCGAGCACCGTCCGGGGTGGGCGCGGTCGGCGCGCTGGCGATCGGGGCGGTGGGGGGCGTCGCCCCGGCGGCGCTGGCGGCCAGCTGCTGGCGCGCCCGTTCGGCTGAGCCGCTGTGGTCGCCCGAGGCCATGGTGGCGGCGACCCCGAGCGGGATCGGGCCGTGGTTGCCGGAGTCGACGGTGCGCGCCAGCGCATCCCCGGCGGCGCCGCGCTGGCTGGGCGCATCCCGGGCGGCGGCGACGCTGGCCGGGACGGGGCCACGGCCGGTCGACAGGGCGTCCCCGGTCAGGGCCTGGACGAACTCGGCCACGGTGCGGAAGCGCTCGTCGGGCTTCTTGGCCATCGCCTTGCGCACCGCGGCGGCGATCCCCGGCGCTAGCCCGACCACCCGCTGCTCGATCGGGATGGGCTCCTCGTACACGACCTTGAACACCACCTCCGGCACCGAGTCGCCGATGAACGCCGGCTTGCCGCACAGGAGCTCGTACACGATGGAGCCGAGCGCGAACAGGTCGGTCCGCTCGTCGATCAAGGCGTGTTGCCCCGTCGCCTGCTCCGGCGCCATGTACTGCGGCGTACCGAGCAGCGTCGAGTCCTGGGTCTGGACGGTGGACGAGCCGCGCACCTTGGAGATGCCGAAGTCGAGCACCTTGACCTGCTCGACGTGGACCCCGCCGATCTCGGTCGGGCACAGGAACACGTTGTGCGGCTTGAGGTCGCGGTGGACGATGCCGGCGCGGTGGGCGGCGGCCAGGGCGCTGGCGATCTGCCGGGTGATGGAGAACACCTCGGTCACAGGCAGCGGGCCGCGCCCGACCCGCTCCGACAGGGGTTCGCCCTCGAGGTACTCCAGCACCACGTAGGGCGAGCCGTCGGGCAGGGTGTTGAAGTCGTGGACCGCGACGATGTTGGGGTGGCCCAGCTTCGACGCGATGTCGGCCTCGCGCTTGAACCGGGCCAGCGCCTCGTCGCCGGCGACCTCGGTGTGCAGCACCTTGATCGCCACCTTCTTGCCGGCCAGGCGGGTGTGGCTGGCCAGGAACACGGACCCCATCCCGCCGCGACCGACCAGCGCCTCGACCGTGTAGGTGTCGGCGATGACCATCCCTACATCGATCGCCACCCGCGCCAGTGAATGCGCCATCGCCTCCCAGCGTATAATGAACCCGTGCAGCGCGCAGCCCGCCCCGCCACCATCATGTCCCTCCCCCGCGCCGCGGCCGCGGTGCTGGTCGCGGCCGCCGCCGCCGCCGCCACCGGCCCGGCCAGCGCCAAGCCGGACCCGGGCGCCGACCCGGAGGTCATCGACATCAGCGAGACGCGGTCGCGCTTGATCGTGCTGACCAACGATGACGGCCTGGTCGTGGTGGTCGACCCGAAGTTCAGCGACAAGGAGGTGTTCGCCGGCGACGGCAAGGTCATGTACCAGCAGCGCGTGGTCGGCGGCGGCATGGACGGCACCAGCGGGACCTGGGACTACACGACGTGGGCGCCCCGGGCCAACAACCGGCTTGGCTCGCTCAGCCTGCGCAGCGACAAGAAGTACTGGCTCGCCTGCGGCACGCTCGACAAGAACGAGGTCGAGATGCGCAAGCTGCCGGCCAAGGAGTCGGAGCGGATCCTCGCCACCGCGCAGTTCCGCCGCCCGCTGTGGAAGCGCCAGGGCGAGCTGCTGGCGCGTGACGACGTCGGCACCTACTACTACGTCGACCGCTTCCGCGAGGAGGAGGGCCGTGGTGGTCACCGCGTCTTCATCGGCAAGAAGGGCGCGATGAAGGAGCTGGCCATGACCAACCTGGTCGACGACAGCGCCGGCAAGATCTACGGCACCAAGCGCGGCGAGATCCGCATCGTCACCCGCAGCGACAACACGGCGTACTGGGTCCGTGGCCGCAAGAAGTTCGAGCTGGTCCTGCTGCCGGTGCAGGAGAACGTCTACCTGATCTACCGCGACCTCGGCGTGTACGGCGCGCTCGGCACGCTGTGCGACGATCTCTGATCCGGAACCAGGGAGCGGCAGCCTGCTACGGGCGGTTTGCGCGGGCGACCAGCTCGGGCGGGATGAGGTTGGGCATGACCGGGACCTGTTGCTGGTACAGCCAGGTGTAGGTGAAGAACGAGCCGAGCACGCGCTTGCTGTAGTTGCGGGCCTGGTCGTCGACGATCCCCTCGATGAACTCGTCGGCGTCCCAGCCGCCACGCACGCGCAGCATGCGCGCGACGCCGCCCTCGCCGGCGTTGTAGCCGGGCGGCACCAGCATGGTGAAGCCCTTCCAGTGCTGGAACAGGAAGCCGAGGAAGCGGGAGCCGATGGTCACGTTCTTCTCGGGGTCGCGCAGGCTGTCGCGGGTGGGGTCGATGCCGGTGCCCTTGGCGAACCGCGTCGCGGTCGACTGGATCATCTGGGTCAGGCCGATGGCGTTGGCGTACGACTCGCGCCACGGATCGAACGCGCTCTCCTCGCGGACGATGGCGATCTGCATCGCGACCGGCACCTGGTTGCGGGTGGCGTGGTCGGTCAGGAGTGGCCAGAACGCGCGCGGGTAGGCGATCTGCCAGCGCAGGCGGTCGGCCCCGACCGGCCAGCGCCGGCGGTAGTCGAGGATGTGCCAGCGGGTCGGCCAGTGCGAGGTGGCGTACCGGCCGGCCCGGTCGTACAGGAACGCCATCGCCCACAGCTTGTCGACGAGGTCAGGGTCGTCGACGCGCTTCTTGTCGGCCGGGGCGGTCAGGCCGATCGCCCGCAGCTCGGCCTCGGCCTCGGCGCCCAGGCCGAGGCGCAGCAGCTCCATGCCGCGCACGAAGCCGGGCGCGCCCCACTCCGGGCGCGGCCGGAACACCAGCCGGGCTGGGCCGCCGGGCGGCTCGGCCGCCAGCTCGCGCATGAGCACCTCGAAGCGGGCCGGGGCCGCCTCGCGGATGCGGTTGAGCGCGAGCAGCGCGTAGTACTGCATCGGGTACAGCCGGACCGCCTCCTCCCACGACGCCAGCGCGGCCTTGGCCTGACCGGCCTTGGCGAAGGCCCGGCCCAGCCAGTACTGCGGCTGGCCCTCGGCCCAGTAGTTGTCGTCGATCGGCGTGGTCGCGATCTGCTGCTTCCACCAGTCGATCGCCTCGGTGATGGAGCCGGCCCGCCAGGCGCGCCAGCCCAGGCGCCACAACGCCTCGGCCTTCATGTCGCCGGCCGGGAACTCGCGCGGGATGCGGGCCAGGGTGGTGCGCACGGCCTCGTCGTCGCCGAGGTCGGCGTACTCCTCGGCCTCACGCAGCACCGCGTCGTCGGTGTAGCTGTGCGCCGGATCGACCCGCTGCGCCGCCTGGTAGCGGGCGATCGCGGTCTTGCGGTCGCCGACGAAGGCGTAGGCGCGGCCGGCCTGGTACGCGCTCTTGATCTCGAGGTCGGCGTTGCCGGCGGCGCGGCAGCGCGCGGCCGCGTCGTCGAACAGCGGCCCGGCCGCCTTGCGATCGCGCGCCTTGAAGCGCGACTGCGCCAGGTGGTAACCGGCGACGCAGGCCTCGACCGCCGTCGGGGCAGTGGCGAGGGCGGCGCGGAACGCGGCCTCCGACTCCGGGTTACGCATGGCGTCGAACAGCGCCATGCCGCGGGTGATCTGCTCGCCGGCCGACAGGCGCACCGGGCCGGGCGGGACGACGGTCAGCGAGGTCAGCGCCGGCGCCGCCTTGGTCGCCCACGACGATAGCGGGTCCTCGATGAGGATGTCGCGAAGCAGGGCCAGCCGCTCGGCGCTGGCGCCGGCGACCCCGGCCCCGGCGTCGCCGGCCAGCGCCTCGGCCAGGCGGAAGCGCGCCTCCGAGCGGCGGATGCCCTTGGGGCGCGCGGTGAGGTAGGCGCGGTAGTGGGCCGCGGTCGCGGCCCGATCGGGCCGGCCGCGCAGGATGTCGCCGACGAGCAGCGCGGCGTCGGCCCCGGCGATGGAGTCGGGCCCGACCGCCCGGGCCAGGGTCAGGGCCGCGTCGAACTCGCGCGCGAAGTAGCGCGCCCGCGCCTCCTGGTACGTGATCCAGTCGACCAGCACCGGCAGCGCGGCCCGAGCCAGGGCCAGCTCGCTGGCGGCGGCCTTCCACTGCGACAGCTCGGCCGCGGCCAGCGCCGCCATCAGGCCGGCCCGGTCGCGCTGCGGCTGCGGCTGGCTGCGGTCGGCCGCAACCGCCGCGAAGCCGGCGCGCGCCTCGGCCCAGGCGCCGGCGGCGTAGGCGGCCGCGGCCGGCGCGGCCGGCCCGGTCGCGAAGTAGCCGACCGCCATGTCCTCGTCGAGGGCGACGGCGCCGGCGGCGGCGACCGGCCCGGCGTCGGCGCTGGTGCTGGTGCTGGCGTCGGTGGGCGCCGACGGCCGCGGCGTCGGCGTGGTCGCGCCGTGGCGGCCATGGCCATCGTCCCCGGAGCAGGCGGCCAGCGCGAGCACACACACCGAGCCGACCAGGCCGCGCGGGGTCATCATCATGGGACCGTAACAACGCGAATCTGGGCGGGCAAATTCCGACCGATCGGGTCGTGCTACCGTCGAGGTCGGATGGGTGCCGGTGAGCCGATCGACCCACCCGATCCGGACGCCAGCCCGACCGTGGCCGAGTCCCCGGCGGCCCGGCGCGAGCCGGTCGACGACGGCCAGCTGGTGCACGAGGCGCCGACCTCACCGCCTGCGAGCGGGCCCGACCGCTCCGGCGCCGGCGCGGCCGGCCACGCCGGCGCGGGCAAGGGGGCAGGGGCGGGCGCGGGCAGCGGACCCAGCCCGGGGCTGACCGCGCGCTCGACCGTGTCGTCGTCGGCCGAGGCGCTCGACCGGGACGAGATCGCCCGGACCCGCCAGGTCGCGCTGGTCGGCGGCACCTTGCCCATCGCCGTGGCCGCGGCCAGCCCGTGGCTGGGCGGCGACGCGGTCGCGCGCGCCGTGCTGCTGGCGGGCATGGGGGTGCTGCTGCTGGCCAACCTGGTCCTGCTGTGGCTGGCGCGCGACCCGGCTCGCTACCGGCGGCAGCACGCCTCGATCGCCTGGATCCTCGGGGCGTTGTCGTACCAGGCCGCGGTCTACTACTTCGGCCCGCTGTCGGGCGCGATCGCCGCCGGCATCATCGGCCTGTACTTCATCAGCCTGGGCCTGTCCCGGGCCGTCGCCATCGCCATCTACCTCATCCTCGCCGTCGGCAACCTCGTGCTGGTCGTGCTCGGGGTGTCCGGGCTGGTCGCCGATCGCGGCCTGCTGTCGGCGGAGGGGCTGACGCCGGCGGTGCGCCTGCTGTGCGCCGGGCTGCTGCAGGGCGTGATGCTGGCCGCGTTCCTCCTGGCCCGGGCCTCTCGTGCCACCACCCAGCGGGTCGTCGACGAGCTGGCGGTCGCGGTGCGGGCCATCGGCCAGCGCGAGGCCATCCTGCTCGAGGTCCGCCAGGATCTGGAGCGCGCCGTCCGCATCGGCGGGCCGGGCCGGTTCACCGACCAGCAGCTCGGGTCGTTCAAGCTCGGTCACCTGCTCGGGCGTGGGGCGATGGGCGAGGTGTACGAGGCCCAGCACGTCGCCACCGCCGCGCCCGCGGCGGTCAAGCTGCTGCAGCTGGCCGCGGCCAGCGATCGCGGCGCGGTGCTGCGCTTCGAGCGCGAGGCCCGCATCGTCGCCGCCCTGCGCTCGCCACACGTGGTCACCGTGCTCGAGGTCGCCGACGCCAGCGCGCCGCTGCCGTACATCGCGATGGAGCGGCTGCACGGGATCGATCTCGGCACGCTGCTGCGCAAGCGCGGCCGGCTGCCGGTGGCGGAGGTGGTGACCATCGTCGGTCAGCTGGCCGAGGGCCTGGCCGCGGCCGAGGCGGCCGGCGTGGTGCACCGCGACCTCAAGCCGCAGAACGTGTTCCGGGCCGAGGTCGACGGCTCCGTGGTGTGGAAGCTGCTCGACTTCGGGGTGTCGCGCATGGTCGACCACGGGGCGACGTTGACCCACGGCCACGTCGTCGGCACGCCGCAGTACATGGCGCCCGAGCAGGCCGAGGGCGGCGTGGTCGACCACCGCACCGACGTGTACGGCCTGGCCGCGGTGGCCTTTCGCTGCCTGACCGGGCGCCCGCCGTTCTACGGGCAGGAGCTGGCCCAGGTGCTGTACGCGGTCGTGCACCAGGCGGCGCCCGCGCCGAGCAGCCTGGTCGACCTGCCGGCCGCGATCGACGTGGTGGTGCTGGCCGGGCTGGCCAAGGACCCCAGCGGCCGGCCGGCCAACGCGCGGGCGTTCGCCACCGCCCTGCGCGCCGCGGCCGGCGCCGGCGCGGGGCGGCCGACCTGATCGGCCCTGGCCGTCCCACGTGTGGTCGGCCTCGCTACATCGAGGCGTGACGACGGACGCATCGGCGCCGCGCCGGCTGCCCGCGCCCCGCGCGATCGCGTACGCTCGCGGCGATGTCTCGTGTTCGCACCACCCTGACCCGCTCCGCTCCGTCCTCGCTCGCGCTGCTCGCGCTCCTCGCCGCCGCCTGTGGCCCCAACAGCGCCGGCGGCGGCGTCGACGCCACCGGCGCAGGCGCCGACGCGCTGGTCGACGGCCTGGCCGGGCCCGACGCGCTGGTGTGCACCGGCGGCACCCTGTGCGGCCAGCCGGCGACCTGCTGCGACGCCGGCAACGAGTGCGTCGACGACCGCTGCCTGCCGACGTGCGCCAGCGGCGTCCGCTGCGGCGCCGATCTCACCGTGTGCTGCGACGCCGGCACCGTGTGCCTCGGCAACACCTGCACCGTGCCCGGGCGGGCCTGCACCGACTCGTACGACTGCGACCCGGGCCAGTTCTGCGAGCCGACCCTGGGCCAGTGCCTGCCGCAGCCCGACCCGCTCACCTGCCAGCTGGTGCCGAGCTTCGGCGCGCTCAGCGTGGTGACCGAGTGGAGCTACGTGACCGAGGAGATCATCTCGATCCCGGTGGTGGCCAACCTCGACAACGCCGGCGCGCCCGAGGTGGTGGTCAACGTGACGCAGATGGACGGGCTCGGATATCCTGGTGGTCGCATCGCCATCCTCGACGGCGCCACCGGCGCGATCGAGCTGGCCCCGCTGCCGCACGCGCCGCCGACCAGCTACGGCTCACACGGCCGCGCCACCATCGCCACCGGCGACGTGTCGGGCGACGGCCTGCCCGACGTGGTGTACGTCGCGCGCTACGGCTCGGGCGGCGCGGCGCGCAGCCTCATCGTCGCCATCGATCGGACCGGCGCGCTGCTGTGGCGCTCGCACAGCCCGGCCGGCGCCGACTACGGCTTCCAGGGCGACAACATGGCGGTCACCCTGGCCAACTTCGACGCCGACCTCATGGCCGAGGTCGTGGTGGGCGGCACCCTGCTCGACCACGACGGCACCGTGTTGTGGGACCAGGGTGGGAGCGGCGCCGGCACCCTGGTCGGCACCAACGATGGCTACACCGGCGGCATCGCCGTGGCGGCCGACCTCGACGGCGACGGCGACAACGAGATCGTGACCGGCCGCCAGGCCTGGCAGGTGGCGTGGACCGCCGGCCCGCCGGCCAGCGCGGTGGTGACCCCGTACTGGACCTCGACCGCGGCCGACGGCTACCCGGCGGTGGCCGACCTCGATCTCGACGGGAAACCCGAGGTGGTGCTGGTGGCCAGCCGCCAGGTCCACGTCCTGCACGGCCAGTCGGGCCGGTACTGGTGTGGGGTCGATCCGACCGAGGCGCTGTGTACGACCAGCCCGGCCTTGCGCTCGGCCGCGCGGAACCTGCCCGGCCAGGCCACCAGCAACCGCGGCGGCCCGCCCACCATCGCCGACTTTGACGACGACGGCCGGCCCGAGATCGGCGTGGCCGGCGGCTACGCCTACGCCGTGTTCGATCTCAACCGCCCGGGTGAGGACATCGCCGGCGTGAGCCCGGCGCCGGCGCTGGGCGCCACCTTCATCCGCTGGCAGCAAGCCACCCAGGACCTGTCGTCCAACGCGACCGGCTCCTCGGTGTTCGACTTCCAGGGCGACGGCGCGGCCGAGGTGGTGTACGCCGACGAGTGTTTCCTGCGCGTGTACGACGGCCGCACCGGCGCGGTCCAGCTCGAGACCCCCAACACCACCGGCACGATCCATGAGTACCCCCTGGTGGTCGACGTCGACGCCGACGGCAACTCGGAGATCCTGGTGGTCGCCAACGACACCAACGCCAGCGCCGACTGCGGCGCCGGCGTCAGCCCACGCCAGGGCCTGTACGTGTACGGCGACGCCAACGACGAGTGGGTGCCGACCCGGCGGGTGTGGACCCAGCACAGCTACCACGTCACCAACACCGACTCGGTCGGCAACGTGCCGCTGGTCGAGGCCGCCAACTGGACCACGGCCGGCCTCAACAACTACCGCCAGAACGTGCAGGGCGAGGGCATCTTCAACGCGCCCGACCTCGCGGTCGAGCTGTCGATCGCCCTGGCCGAGTGCGCGCGCGGCGAGTTCATCCTGCGGGCGCGGGTGTCCAACCTCGGCGCGCTCGGCGTGCCGGCCGGCATCCCGGTGGTGTTCTACGCCGGCACCGACGCCACCGGTGCGGTGCTGGCGACGACGATGACCACCATCCCGCTCCTGCCCGGGCAGTCGACCAGCGTCACCACCGTCGTGCCGGTCCCGACCGGGGCCCGGGCCGACTACTTCGTCACCGTCGACGGCGGCGGCGGCGCCGGGGTGGTGGCCGAGTGCGACGACGACAACAACGACGACGTCGCCACCGGCGCGTCGTGCCCCATCATCGAGTGACGGCGCGGCCTGGCCAGGCGGCGCGCGCCTCGGCCTTGCCCACGTCCACGTACACCGACCCCGGTCCTGGCCACGCGGTTGACCACCCGCGCCGCCTCGTGGCCGCCGCCATCGGTGTACGATTTTTTCCTTGGGAGGGGGTCCCGCCATGCGTGCTCGCTTGCTCGGCGCGTCGTCGCGCCAGGTTCTGTGTGTCGTGCTCGTCGCCACCACCGCCGCCGCCGCGCCGGCGCTGGCGCAGCCCAGCCCCGCGCCCGGCCCAGGCGGCGCGCCGGCGCCGACGCCGGACCCCAAGGCGCCGCCACGCGAGCTGACCGACGCCGATCTGGCCAAGGCCCAGCGCGAGGACGTGCGACCGTGGGCCAAGGGGGTCGGGCCCGAGGAGCAGCGGGTCGCGCTCGAGCTGTTCAACCAGGGCAACGCCCACCTGCGCGACGCGTTGTTCCCGCGCGCGGCCGAGACCTACCGGCAGGCCCTGGCGCACTGGGACCACCCCGCCATCCACTACAACCTGGCGCTGGCGCTGGTGAACCTCGACCAGCCGGTCGAGATGTACCTGGCGCTCGAGAAGGCCATGGCCTACGGCGACGCCCCGCTCGATACCGACAAGTTCGACCGCGCTCGCGGCTACAAGATCCTGGTCGAGAAGCAGCTGACCCGGGTCGAGTACGCGGTCGACGTTCCCGACGCCGTGCTGGTGTTCGACGGCAAGGAGGTCCAGCGTGGGCCGGGCACCTGGTCGGCCCTGGTCCGGGCCGGCGAACACACGGTGCTGGCCAAGGCGCCGGGCTACGTGCCCAACCAGCTCAACCTCAAGCTCGGCGGCGGCGAGAAGTCGAGCCTGGTGCTCAAGCTGTTCACCGACGCCGAGTTGACCCGCTACAAGCGGCGCTTCCCGGCCTGGATGCCGTACGCGGTGGCCGGGGCCGGGGCGGCGGTGCTGGCGACCGGGGCCATCCTGCACAGCGCGGCCAAGCGCGGCTTCGCCGACTACGACGAGGCCATCCGGGTGTGCGCGCTGACCGATCCGACCGGCGGCTGCTCCATGCCCGGCTCGGCCATCTTCGATCGCAAGAGCTCGGCCGAGACCAAGCAGAACCTGGCCTACGCCGGTTATGCGCTCGGCGGGGCGGCGCTCGTCGCCGGCGCCGCGCTGGTCGTGCTCAACCGGCCGTCGTCGTACCGGATCGAGGTCCCCGAGGCGCCCGGCGCCGGGGCAGGCGCGGTGGCCGGCTGGTCGGTCGTGCCGGTGTTCTCCAGCGAGGGCGGCGGCGTCGCCGCCGGGAGGTCGTTCTGATGCGCGCCGCGCTCGTCACCCTCGCCGCCGCCGCCCTGGCGTCGGTGGGCTGCTACGGCAGCAACACGCTCGAGTGCAGCTCCGGCGTGGTGTGCCCCGAGGGGTTCTCGTGCACCGCCGACGGCACCGGCTGCACCGCCAGCAAGTGCGGCAACGGCGCGGTCGACACCGGCGAGGAGTGCGACGACGGCAACATGAGTGATGGCGACGACTGCGCCGCCTGCCAGGCGGCGCGCTGCGGCGACGGCCACGTCGACGGCCAGGCCCCGACCACGGAGGCGTGCGACGACGCCGGGCCGTCGGCCAGCTGCGACGACGACTGCACCCCGGCGCAGTGCGGCGACGGCGCCCTCAACCTGGTCGCCGGCGAGCAGTGCGACAACGGTATGGGCGGCGCCGACAGCGCCGACTGCAACCGCGACTGCAGCACCAGCCGGTGCGGCGACGGCAAGGTCAACATGCAGGCTGGCGAGCAGTGCGACGACGGCAACAACGACCCGGGCGACACCTGCAGCCCGCTGTGCCGGCTCGAGCAGTGCGGCAACATGGTGGTCGACCCGGGCGAGGTGTGTGACGACGGCAACACCGACCCCAACGATGCGTGCCGGAACGACTGCCAGTCGGACAACACGTGCGGCAACGGCGAGCTCGACGACCACCTGCCGCTCGGGCGCGACAACCCGGCCTGCCTGACCGCGTCGGCCCAGGGCACAGGCTGCGCCGAGGTGTGCGACGACGGCAACCAGAACTCGGGCGACGGCTGCAGCGCCAACTGCCTGTCGGAGGAGGCGTGCGGCAACGGCATCCACGACCCCGACTCGGCCCTGCACGAGGTGTGCGACGACGGCGACCCCGGCGACCCGACCTGCCGCGACGACTGCCGCGGCGGCACCGGGTGCGGCAACGGCCTGGTCGATCCGGGCGAGCAGTGCGACCTCGGCAGCGTCGACAGCGCCAGCTGTGACGGCGACTGCTCGGTCCCGGTGTGCGGCGACACCCGGGTCAACACCCTGGCCGGCGAGGCGTGTGACCCGGGGGCGGTCGGCGCGTTCAGCGCCACCTGCGACGCCGACTGCTCGCTCCGGGTGTGCGGCGACGGCCTGGTCAACGGCGCCGGCCCCAGCCCGGAGCAGTGCGACCCCGGCAGCGTCGGTGGCTTCGCCGCCACCTGCGACGCCGACTGCACGATCGCCCGGTGTGGCGACGCCACGGTCAACCCGGCCGCCGGCGAGACCTGCGACGACAGCGGCAACAGCGCCAGCTGTGACGCTGACTGCACCACCCGCACCTGCGGTGATGGCTTCGTCAACGGCGCTGGCCCGAGCCCGGAGACCTGCGATCCGGGCACGGTCGGCGGCCACACCCTGGCGTGCGACAGCGACTGCACGCCCGGCCTGTGCGGCGATGGCCACGTCAACCCGGCCCGGGGCGAGACCTGTGACGCCGGCGGGCTGGCCGCCGGGTGCGACGCCGACTGCACCGCGCCGCAGTGCGGGGACGGCCAGCTCAACCTGCTGGCCGGCGAGCAGTGCGACGACGGCAACCTGGTCGACGACGACGGCTGCGACGACGGCTGCCAGCTGGCCCGGTGCGGCAACAACGTGACCGAACCGGGCGAGCAGTGCGACGACGGCAACAGCAACAACAACGACGCCTGCACCACGGCGTGCCGCAGCCCGACCTGCGGCGACGGCGTGACCTTCAACCAGGGCGGCGGCAGCGAGCAGTGCGACGACGGCAACGCGGTCGACACCGACAACTGCCGCAACACCTGCGTGGTGGCGCGCTGCGGCGACAGCGTGATCGACGGCGCCAGCCCTGGCGTCGAGACCTGCGACGACGGCAACACGGTCGACACCGACGGCTGCCGCGCCACCTGCGTGACCGCCGCCTGCGGCGACGGCGTGATCAACACCCTGGCCGAGGCGTGCGACGACGGCAACACCACGGCCGACGGCAACGGCTGCTCGGCCACGTGCACCCGCGTCGGCAGCTGCGGCGACGGCCTGGTCCAGCCGCTGTTCGAGGCGTGCGACGACGGCAACACCACGGCCGATGGCAACGGCTGCTCGGCCACGTGTGGTCGCGTCGGCAGCTGCGGCGACAACACGGTGCAGAGCTACTTCGAGGATTGCGACGACGGCAACACCGTGGCCAGCGGCAACGGCTGCTCGGCCGGGTGCCTGCGCGTGGGCAGCTGCGGCGACGGCGTGACCCAGTCGCTGTTCGAGGGCTGCGACGACCTGAACACCGTCAACGGCGACGACTGCACCAACGCCTGCCAGGACCCGACGTGCGGGGACGGCATCACCTGGTTCCTCGGCGCCGGCAGCGAGCAGTGCGACGACGGCAACGCGGTCAACACCGACGGCTGCCGCAACAACTGCACGCTGGTCGAGCAGTGCGGCGACGGCGCGCCCGACCCGGGCGAGCAGTGCGATGACGGCAACAACAACAACGACGACGACTGCCTCAACACCTGCCGTGACAACACCTGCGGCGATGGCGTGATCGACAACCAGGGGCCGGTCAGCGAGGGTTGCGACGACGGCAACACCGTCGACACCGACGGCTGCCGCAACAGCTGCGAGCTGCCGACCTGCGGCGACCTGTTCGTCAGCACCGGCCTCGGTGAGACGTGCGACGACGGCAACAGCTCGAACCTCGACGACTGCCCGAACGCGTGTGTGGCCAACGTGTGCGGCGACGGCGTGCGCGACCTGCAAGGTCCGCGGACCGACACCTGCGACGATGGCAACGGCTCGAACGCCGACGACTGCGTCGACCTGCTCGGGCAGTGCCGCCCGGCCACGTGTGGCGACGGGTTCATCGACAGCCAGGGGCCGGTGACCGAGGCGTGCGACGACGGCGACACCGACGCCGGCGACGGCTGCGACGGCGGCTGCGTGGTCGAGGCCGGGTTCATGTGTATCGGGGTGCCGAGCGTGTGCACGATGTGAGCAGCGGCCCGCCCCGCTGGGGACATGACGTGCACGTGTCGACCCTGCTCGGGGGGCTAACCGCTCGGAAACAGGCGACGAACCCCCTGGCACCAGGCTTGCTTCGATGAGGAGCCATGAAGAAGGGGCGTCGGCTGGCGGTCAGGACCTTGGGCAGCCAGCAGATCAAGCAGGTCGCCGGTGGCGCCTACGTGCGCTACGGGTACGCCAGCTGTGACGTGTGCGGCTACTCCAACGCGTTCGGGGATGACGACATCGATGGGCGCTGCCCGTACTGCGTCGCCATGGGCTGGGCCTAGTCCTCTGACCGGGGCTTGTTGATCTCGTCCGCCGAGCCAGGCACGCCGCCGCCGCCGATGGCTCGCTGAGTCCACAGCCACGCCGCCCCGTGCCCACGCCGACCTGGTCGGGCTCGGCGACCGGCCGTGGGCTCGCGGACGCCGGAGTCGGAGCGTAACCGAGTCGGGTCCGCGCGATCGCCTGGAGGTCGCGGTCGAGTAGCCCGATGGCTCGAATCGCGAGACCGCGAGGTCCGCACCAGGTCAACCGCCGTACCCCTGGCCCGGCCCAGGCTCGGGCCGGACGACCCACCGAAGTACCAACCAGCCGGGGCGTTTCCCCTTGATCCCCCGGGGGGCCCCCGCTAGGTTGCGCGGCGATTTGTAGCCCACGTTGGTAGTCCAAGTTACGAGCCCAAAAGGGGGTTTAGGATGCACGAGCACACGATCCCCGAGTCCCTCATCGACCAGATCAGGTCTGGTCGCGCCGTCCTTGTGGTCGGTGCGGGAGTCGGTGTCCCTTCCTGGAAGCAACTCCTCGAGCGCCTCACGCAGGAGCTGGCCGCGCGCGGCCGCGACGGCGATGACGCCGCGGTCAAGGACCTCGAAAAGCTGCTGTCGAAGGGCAGCCTGGTCCGCGCCGTGGGCTTCCTCGCCCGCTCGCTCGGCGGCGAGGCGTGTGACCGGATCGTCCAGGAGCTGTGGGCTCACCCCGGCCAGACCCCGCTCATGGCCAAGATCCTGGCCGAGCTGCCGTTCCGCCACGTGTGGACCACGTTCCCCGGCGACGTGATCGAGCGCGCGTTCGAGCTGGCCTCGCCCGAGGACTGGCCGGCGGCGCGGGTCGCGACCTACGCCGACCTCGGCGCGCTGTCGACCCGTCGCCGGACCCTGATCAAGGTGCTGGGCGACTTCGAGCGCTACGTCGTCACCCCGGGCTCGGTCCGGCGCGCCCTGGCCCACGCCGTCGACCTGCGCGACTACGCGCGCGAGCAGTACGTCGACGGCACCCTGGTCTTCGTCGGGTTCCGCTTCGGCGACCCCGACCTGGCCGCCGTGCTCGACCGTCTGTTCGGCATGTTCGAGCCGCCGCGTGGCACCCACTACTTCCTCGGCGCCGGCCTCGGGCCGGTCACCGTCGACGAGCTGATGGCCGAGCACCAGATCCAGGTCATCAACCTGGCCGGCAAGTCCGGGGACGAGGTGTCGGAGAAGGCGATGATCGACTGGCTGACCAGCCTGCGCGACGCCTGCCGCACCGCCGGCCTGACCCTGCACCAGGCCCGGCCCGACGCCGACGACCTCGACGGCTGGCTCGCGCTCATGGCCGACCAGCCGGGTGAGGCGCGCGACGCCATCGATCTCATCGAGCATCAGGCCCGCGGCGCGGGTAACCACGAGCGTGTGTCCGAGGTCATCCTCGGCCGCATCGAGCACGCCGAGGAGCCGGCCGAGCGCGCCGCGCTGCTGCGGCAGCTGGCCGACACCTACGAGACCGGCATGGGCGACCTGCCGCGCGCGTTCGAGGCCCTGACCACCGCGTGCGCGGTCGACCCGGCCTCGACCGAGATCGCCGGCCACGCCGAGCGGCTGGCCGCGGCCACCGGCGGCTGGGCTGCGCTCGTGGCCGAGGCCTCGCAGATCGCCACCGACGTCACCGATCCGCAGGTGGCGTCGGCCTGGTGGGCCCGCCTGGGCCGCTGGTACGGCAGCAAGCTCGACCGGGCCGACTACGCCACCCCGTCGCTGCGCCGGGCCCTCGAGCTCGACGCCAGCAACCGCGACGCCCACGTCGCCATGGCCGACCTCTTGCGCAAGCAGCAGAAGTGGGCCGAGCTGGCCGACGCGCTGGCCGCCCACGTCGCGGTCGAGATCGACGACGGCCGCAAGGTCGATCTGCTGCTGGCGCTGGGTGACCTGAGCGAGAGCCAGCTGGCCTCGACCGCCAAGGCCATCGAGGCCTACCAGGCTGCGGCCGACCTCGACGCCGACAGCGACGACGCGCTGGCCGCGCTCGAGCGGCTGTACCGGCAGGGCGAGCGCTGGGCCAACCTGGCCAAGGTGCTCGAGCGCCGGGCCGAGGTGTGCGAGCACCAGGGCGACGCCGGCCGCGCCGCCGCGCTGCGCCACGAGCTCGGCACCCTGCGGGCCGAGAAGCTGGGCGACCTCGAGGGGGCGATCAGCCGCCACGAGCAGGCCCTGACCAAGAACGGGGCCGACGTGGTCGCGCTGCGCGCCCTGGTCGACCTGTACGACAAGACCGGCCGCACCGACGACTACCTGCGCTCGCTCGAGCGGCTGGGTCAGGTCGGCCCGGCCGGCGAGCGGCCGGCTACCCTGCGCAAGCTGGCGGCCGAGCTGGCCGATCGCGATGGCGCCGCGGCCCGGGCCAAGGCGGCCTACGAGCAGCTGCTGGCGCTGGAGCCGTCGGCCGACGACGCCTTCCGCGGGCTCGAGCGGCTGCTGCGCGAGCAGGCGCAGTGGTACGAGCTGGTGGCGGTGCTCGAGAAGCACGTCGCCGCGGCCAAGAGCCCGACCCAGCGGGTCGAGCTGTACCTCGAGGCCGGGCACGTCCACGAGAAGGAGCTGTCGGACCCGCACCGGGCCATCGACGCTCACCTCGAGGCGCTGGCGCTCGACGACGGCAACAAGCAGGCGCTGTCGGCGCTGGCCCGCATGTACCAGCGGACCGAGCAGTGGGACCGCGCGGTCGACGTCCTGGTCCGGCACGCCGGCCTCGACGGCGCTGGCGGCGCGCCCATGCTGGCCGAGGCCGGCCGCCTCGCCCTCGAGCAGCTGATGGATCCCGAGCTGGCCGAGCGCCACCTCGAGCGGGCGCTGGCGCTCGACCCCGAGAACCAGGACGCGCTGCGGGCCCTGGCCGACCTGCACGGCCGCCGCGGCAGCTGGGCCTCGGCCGTCGACGGCCTGCTCCGGGCCGAGGCGACCTGCGGCAACCGGCTCGAGCGCGTCGAGCTGCTGTGGCGCGCGGCGCAGATGGCCGGCGACGAGCTGGACGACCAGCCGCGTGCGCTCGGCCTGTACGAGCGCGTGCTCAAGCTCGACCCCGACCACGTCGAGGCCGGCGAGCGCATCGCCGACACCCTGGTCGCCAGCGGCCGCTGGGACGACGCCCTGCCGGTGCTGGAGATGCTGGCCCGCCGCGCCGACAGCGGCGAGCGCCTCGAGAAGGCGCGCCGGCAGGCCCAGCTCGGGCGCGCCTACGAGGCCCTGCACCGCAGCGAGAAGGCGGCCACCGCCTACCGCGCCGCGGTCGAGGCCGACGCCGACTCGCTCGAGGCCTCGCTCG
Organism: Kofleriaceae bacterium; assembly: GCA_018058095.1. Classification (GTDB taxonomy): domain Bacteria; phylum Myxococcota_A; class Polyangia; order Haliangiales; family Haliangiaceae; genus JABFXX01. Next base: position 45,149 of record JAGPCO010000009.1, on the reverse strand, counting down.
GCCTGGCCCGCGTCCTGCTCACCCTGGCCAAGGCCCGCGACGGCCAGGCTGGTGGTGGCGAGGCGTGGGAGGAGGTCGATCGCCGCTATCGCGAGATCCTGGCCCGGCACCGCACCGGCCTGGCCGACGGCCAGGTCGCCGAGATCTGGTTCCACCTCGGCGAGTGCGCGCGCGCCCTGGGCGACGAGCGCAAGGCCGAGCTGTCGTGGCGGCGCGCGCTCGAGCGCGAGGCGCTGCACGTGCCGACGCTGGTCGCGCTGGCCGACGCCGCCGCGGCCCGGGCCGACTGGCGCACCGTGGTCGACTGCAAGCGGGCCCTGGCCGAGACCACCGAGGGTGGGGCCAAGGCCAAGGTGCTGGAGGAGGTCGGCGACCTCCTGCACGGCAAGCTGCGCGACACCACCAACGCCGTCAGCGCCTACCTCGAGGGCCTGCAGGTCCAGCCCGGCTCGCACGTGCTGCTGCACAAGCTGCTCGAGGCGTACACCGAGTCCAAGCAGTGGCGGCGCGCGGTCGAGACCCTCGACCAGCTCGCGGTCGGTGAGGACGACGTGGCGTTCCGCGCCCGCTACCACTACGCCGCCGGCGTCATCGCCCGCGACGAGCTGCGCGACGCCGACCTGGCGGTCGAGAAGCTGGGGGCGGCCCTCGACGACGCGCCGACCACGCCGCGGGCGTTCGAGGCCATCGACAAGCTGCTGACCGAGCGCAAGGACTGGAAGAACCTGGCCCGGGCCTATCGGCGCCAGCTCAAGCGGCTGGGCGAGGACGCCGAGCCGGCCCAGCTCGTGCCGCTGTGGACCCGCATCGGCGAGATCTACCTCGACCACCTCGGCGACCACGAGTCGGCCACCGCCGCCTTCCAGGTCGCCTGCGACCTCGCGCCCGACGACATGTCGCGCCACGAGCAGCTGGCCGACCTGTACCTCGAGGCTGGCGCCGACCGCCGCGGCGACGCCATCACCGAGCTGCAGGTGCTGATCGAGCACAGCCCGGACCGCGTCGAGTACTACAAGGCGCTGGCCCAGCTGTACCGGGAGGAGCACGAGCTCGACAAGGCCTGGTGCGTGAGCCAGGCCCTGGTGTTGCTCGGTGCCGCCGACGACAGCGAGCGCGCCATGTACGCCCGCTACCGGGCGCCGCAGTTCGTCCCGGCCAGCCGGCGCCTGACCGAGGAGCTGTGGCAGAAGGCCATCATCCACCGCCGCGAGGACCGCCACGTCGGCGCCATCTTCGCGTCGACCCTGGGCGCGCTGGCCGGCTCGACCGCGCAGCCGCCGACCGCGTTTGGCCTCGACCTCGGCGGGCGGGTCGACCTCGACCGCGATGGCCGCCCGGCCCCGCGCGCGGCCCGCTACGCCGCCAGCGTGCTCGGGCTCGACCCGGTGCCGATGATCTGGCTGCAGGAGGGCGGCGACGGCCTGCGCGTCGCCAACACCACTGGCGCCGATCGCGGCCGGCTGGTGCCGTCGCTGCTCATCGGCGCGCCCCACGTCGGCAAGGCCGACGAGCGCGAGCTGGTGTTCGAGATCGGCAAGCGTATGGCCTACCTCCGCCCCGAGCGGTTCGTGACCATGGCCCTGGGCACCCTGCCCAAGCTGGAGGCGGCCTTCGCCGGCGCCATCGCCGCCTCGGGCGCGCGCCTGCGCGGCCACGACGGCCAGCCGTTCGAGGCCACCTCGGACGAGGCCCGTCGCATGGCCCAGCTGGTGCGCGGCCAGGTGCCGAGCGCCATCCTCGAGCAGGTCGGCGACTTCGGCGCCAAGCTGTCGGGGCGGGTCGGCAACGGCCTCATCACCGGCTGGCAGAGCGCGACCGACCACACCGCCAACCGCGCCGGCTTCATCCTGTGTGGCGACCTCGAGACCGCGGCCCGGGTCATCGCCACCGAGAACGCGGCGCAGTCGACGCTGCCGGTCAAGGAGCGCCTGCGCGAGCTGCTGGCGTACGCGGTGTCGGAGAGCTACTTCCAGGTGCGGCGTCACCTCGGCGTGGTCATCCGCGACGGAGCGCAGGCGTGACCGCGCCGGCGACTCCACAGCGGTGGCGCCGCCTGGGTGCGCTCGGCGCGGTCGGCCTGACCGTGGCCGCCGGCTGGCACGTGCTGACCAGCGCCGGCTGCGGCGGCGGAGCCGAGTGCGGCAACGGGGTGGAGGAGGACGGCGAGGAGTGCGACGACGGCAACGCCGACGAGCTCGACAGCTGCCGGGTGTGTATGGCGTACATCCCGCCCCGCACCACCGTGAAGTGGGAGTTCAACAAGGACCCGAGCCGCGGCTTCGACGGCGACTCGTGTGGTGACCTGCGGGTGTCCAAGGTCCGGGTCGAGATGAGCGGTCCGGCCAGCGCCAGCCAGGAGCCGTCCTGCGGCAACCGCGAGGCGGTGTTCCCGGATCTGCCGCCCGGTGCGTACACGGCGACGGTGACGCCCCTCAACACCGCCGGGGCGTCCCTGGTGAACGCGCCGGTCACCGCGCCGATCGAGGTGCTGGCCAGCAACACCCTGCACGAGGTCGTCATCCCATGGGACCGGTGGACGGCGACCTTGACCGGGTCGTTCTACTTCCGCCTGCTGTGGGGCGGCCAGCCGTGTGCGGCGGCCAGCCCGGTGGTGGCGCAGCAGGTCCTGACCCTGCTGGTGCGCGGGCTGCCGGTCACGCAGGTGACCGATACCGGCCAGCGCGTCGACGGCGCCGACCCCAAGCCGTGCCGGCCGTCGACCGACCAGTTCCCGCAGGTCATCAACGACCTGCCGTTCGGCCCGGCCACCTTCACCGTGCGCGGCCTGACCGCGACCGGGGTCGAGCAGTACCGCGGCCAGTTCGACACCTTCGTCGGCGCGACCACCAACAACCCGGAGGCGTCGTTCGACGTGCCCGGGCCCGACGCGGCCATGCCGCCCGACGCGGCCATGCCGCCCGACGCCAGCGTCGACGCCAGCGTCGACGCGCTCTGAGCCGGGCCGCGCAAGCCGGGCGCGGTATGCTCGTGCGGTGGGGGTGGCGCCAAGTCCGTGGGCCCCGGCCGCGCTCGCGGTGGGCCTGCTCGCCTGCGGGCGCGTGGGGTTCACCTCCAGTGGGGCGGACGTCGGCGGCGTGGTCGACGCCGGTGCGGCCGACGGCTTCTTCGTCGAGGTCTCCCTCGACGGCGCGCCCCTCGCCGGCGGCCTGGCCGAGGCCGACGCCCGCTGTCTCAGCGCGCTGACCAGGCGGCCCTGGCTGGGGCGGGATCAGGCCGCCGACCGCCTGGACGCCGCGGGCGTGCAGGCCTGGCTGTGCACCCAGGCCACCTGCCGCGACCTGGCGCCGGGGCGGCGCTACCGGTACGCCTCGACGGTGAACACGACCCGGGGCGGGGCCAGCTTCGTCGCTGACGGCGCGGGTTTCCTCATCGACGACGATCGCGCTTACGACGATCCCCTGGTGTTCGGCGGCGACGCCGGGTTCGCCGAGTACCTGACCGGGCGCGGCCAGGACAACCGGCCGCAGGCGACCACCTGCGCCGACTGGACAGATGGCTCGCTGCTGACCGCGGTCGCGGTCAACGACACCGCGTACTACCCGGAGCGCCTGAGCAAGTACCCCCGCGAGTGCGACGCATCACCCCGGCTAGTGTGTCTGGTCGCCCCACGATGAAGCGCGCCCGGTCGCCGACGCCGCTTGATCGGTGGGGCCGGCGCGGTCAAGCTGGGGGCATGGCTCGCGCGCCCGTGCTCGTGTTGCTGGTCGCCGGGGCGACCGCGACCCCGGCGCGCGCCGGGGATACCCCGCCGCGCCCGGGCGGCGCCGAGGCGGGTGAGCGCGACGGCCAGGCCCGGCCGGCACCGCGCTCGCGCAAGGCGGGACGGGTGGTCCGGGTCGAGCGCCGGCGCGGCGAGGTCGTCATCCCGGCCGGCGCCTTCACGATGGGGGTGGCCGCCGAGGACGCGGAGGAGGTGGTCGGGCAGTGCGAGCTCAGCCTGCCGGTCGACAACCCGGCGCGGTACGACTGGCTGTGCCGCGAGGGGGGGCTGCGCCAGCAGCTCGAGGGCATGCGGCCGCGCGAGGTCCAGCTCGGCACGTTCGCGATCGACCGGACCGAGGTCACCGTCGAGGACTACCGCGCCTGTGCGCAGGCCGGGGCGTGCCCGATCGATCCGCTGTTCGCCGGTGACGAGCGCCACCTGGCTGGAGTGGTCGCTCCTGGACGCGCCGCCACCGGCGGGCGGGCCGGGGCGCCGGGCCGGGGCGCCCAGGCCGTCCCGGCCGGCCCGGGCGGGCCCGACCTGCCGATGGTCAACGTCACCTGGGGCGAGGCGCAGACCTACTGCCGGTGGCGCGGCGGACGCTTGCCGACCGAGGCCGAATGGGAACGGGCGGGGCGTGGCACCGACGGCCGGCCCTGGCCGTGGGGCGGGGCCCTGCGCGAGGCCGACTGGAACCACGGCAAGGTGCGCGACCCGGCGCTGCGTGCCCTCGAGCGGGTCGGTCAGGTCAACTCGCCCAACCTCGACGAGGACATGCTCGGTCATCCCGACGGCAGCGACGGGGCGATGTTCGCGGCGCCGGTCGCCACCTTCCCGTGGGGCCAGGGCCCGCACGGGACGTTCGACCAGGCCGGGAACGTGGCCGAATGGGTCGCGGACGAATGGGTCGCCGAGGGCTACACCGGCTTACCCGCCGTCGATCCGGTCCGCCAGGGCGTGGTCGACGCCGCCGGTCGCCACGTGGTCCGTGGCGGCTCGTGGCGGCAGCCGCCCTACCTGGGTCGGGTCGACATGCGCGACCCGTGGAACCTGGCGTACGGGCCGGCCTACGCGGCCGCGTACATCGGTTTTCGCTGCGCGCGCTCGGTGCGGTAGCGGGTCACCTCGAAACGCCGAAGGCGCCGCGAGGTCACGCTGCCCGTGCCCGATCAGGGCGTTCGGCAGATCCAGATCGGGTACGGGGGCCGGCCCTGATCCGGACCCGGGCCGGGTCAGAGGCTCGTTGCGTCGACGCTGGCGTCGACGCCGGCGTCGACCGCCGCGTCGCCCATCGGCGCGCCGTCGGGGCCACGCGCGTCCGGGCTGAGCGAGCCGTCGATGCCGCCGCCGGTGGTGGTCTGGCAGGTGTTGGTGACCTGGTTGCAGACCAGGCCCTCGTCGCAGTCGTCGTTGATCTGGCACCGCCCACCCTCGCCCTGGGTGCAGGCCAGAAAGGTGACGGAACCGGCGATCAGGACGAGGAGCGACAGGACGACGGCGCGGCGCATGGGGACCTCTTGTAGCACGGCAGGGATCGAGTTCGGGTTCGACCGCGCGCGGGCCCGGGCGGTTGCCTCGGCCAGTCCCAAGCGCCGTCGCCGGTTCAGGCGGGGTCGCCGCCCTCGTCGGGGATCGCCCGCCACTGCACCTCCGCGATCTCGACCTCGCGCTTGCCCTTGGGCGTGGTTACGGTCACGGTCTCGCCCTCGTCCTTGCCGATGAGCGCGCGCGCCAGCGGCGCCGAGATCGAGATGCGGCCGCGCTTGATGTCGGCCTCGTGGTCACCGACGATCGTCAGGGTCTGCTTGTCGCCGGTCTCGGAGTCCTCGATCGTGACGGTGGCGCCGAACCGGACCTTGCTGCCCGACAGCCGGGTCGGGTCGATGACCTCGGCCAGCGAGATGCGGGCCTCGAAGTCCCGGATCTTGGCCTCGATCATGCCCTGCTCCTCCTTGGCGGCGCTGTAGTCGGCGTTCTCCGACAGGTCGCCGTGCCCACGCGCGACCTCGATGGCCCGGCTGTTGGCGGGCCGATCGACCTCCTTGAGCTGCTTGAGCTGCCGGCGGAGGCTGGCCAGGCCAGCGGGGGTCATGGGGTACTTGTCGCTCATGGAGGACTAGTCGTACTGCGCCGCGCCGGGCGGCGCAAGGCAGGGCACGGGGCCTGGCACCTGTCCGGGCTCCAGCCTGGGCCGCGGGTTCAGCGCTCGCCGTCCAGCGGGGCGAACACGCTGCGGGCATCGCCGAGCCAGTCGTGCAGAGACTGCGCACCCGCGGGGATCCGGCTGATGTCCGACGCGTCGACGATCTCGACATAGGCGGCAGCCTGCTTGGCGTAGCCACGTTCGGCCATTTCACGCAGGGCGGCGGCCTTGCGTAGCTCGTCCGTGTTGTGCCGGCCGAGCAAGGCGAGCATCCAGCCCTCGAGGACCGGCCGTGCCACCCCGCCGACGATGCCTCCCGGCAACTTCGCGTCCGACTTCGCCTTGGCCAGGCCGCCGAGGACCGCATCTCCTCGTGCGTCCTCGTTGTCGACATCACGGACGAACGCGAGTACGTCCGCGCTGCGCCGTTTCGCCTCGAGGACGAGCTTGAGCACGTTCTTGAAGTCACCGTGTTGGCCGGGCGAGATCCCAGCTCCGGCGCCGGCGAACTTGTGGATGTGTTTCCACAGGATCGTGTCAACGACCTCCCAACCGGCGGGCGCGATTCGACGTAGCAGCGCCTCGACCACGCCGAGTCTGCCCTCGACACGATGGCCTACTTCGCAGGTGCCTTCGCCCGCGATCACGACTCTCAGCATGGTGATTAGCCTGCCTTGGCGGTCGGCGGCGCGGCGTCCGGCCCGACGAGCTCCGCCTCGGTGTCGCCATCGGCGTAGCTGAGCCACAGCTCCCCCAGCGCGTAGGCCTCGGCGCGTTCGTCGAAGTTCTTGGTCTGGCGCATCGGCGTGCAGATCGTGCCCCGCTCGGCGGTCCGGGTCACCACGGTGACCTCGTCCGGCTCCAGCTCATTGATGACCAGCGGGCTGTGGGTGGCGAGCAGGATCTGCATTCGCTCCGAGAAGCGTCGGAGCATCCGCATTACATCCGTGATCCGTGCAGGATGCAGCCCGTTCTCCGGCTCCTCGATCAGCAGGATGGCCGGGGGCGCCAGTCGTTCCACAACGGCAAGTGCCAGCCAGTACAGCATGCCTTCGCTCATGTGCGCTGGGTCCACCCATGCCCCTTCGCTGAGCTGGACTCGCAGTTGCTTCCGCTGGTGGTCGACGTTGTAGAGCCCAAGCTGAGTCACGTGTGGGAACAGGCGCTTGAACTCAGTTCCAATCGCAACGTAAGACGCGAGGTCCCGAGACACGAGCGCGTCGTAAAGCGCCGGGAGCCCGGCGCCACGCTCGTCCTGGAACCACAGCTCTTGGTTCTCGGCGATGAGCGACGCAGGATGCCGGAGCGCGTCGGGATCGAGTCGAAGCAGTCGCACGGGGGCTGTCGCGTCGGTCAGCCTGCCCATCTTGACCGAGTCGGGCAGGACGCGTTTTGCGGGCGGCTGGGGGTACGCACCGTCTCCCCAGAAGCCCTCACGCTTGTTGATGGCCGCGTCTCCGACCCAGCGAGTCGCCCACTCCTCGGCGACCGCCCGCAGGATCGTGCTCTTCCCGCTGTCGTTCGGGCCGATGAAGGCGTGCAGGCGGGTCAATGCGACGTCGACCTTGCGGACGCACCGGTAGTCCTCGATGCGGATGTGGTCGACGAACGGCCGGGTCACGTCGCGATCATACGGGCATTGCTGGCCCGGCACAAACCCGCCGTAGGCGCCCACCGCGGGCGGTCCCTCACGCCGGCGGGGCGTAGTGCTGGAGCGAGGCGACGCGCAGCTCGCCGCGCTTCTGCACGGCGATGGCCTCGAGCGCGGCGCGGGCGCCACGGATCGTCGTGAAGTAGGCGATGCCGTTCATGAGCGCGGCCCGGCGCAGCGACTGCGAGTCGACGATGGCCTGGGCCCCTTCCGTCGTGTTGACCACGAAGTGGATCTCGCCCGAGTCCATGGCGTCGACGCAGTGGGGCCGGCCCTCGAGCACCTTGTTGATGCCTTCCACGGTCAGGCCGGCCGCGCGCAGGGTGGCGGCGGTGCCGTGGGTGGCCACCAGCGAGAAGCCGAGGGTGACCAGGCGGCGCGCGATCTCGACCGCGACCGGCTTGTCCTGCTCGCGCACCGACAGGAACGCGGTCCCGCCGACCGGCAGCTTCATGCCGGCCGCCAGCTGGCTCTTGGCGAACGCGCGCGGGAAGTCGCGGTCGATACCCATGACCTCGCCGGTCGAGCGCATCTCCGGCCCGAGGATGGTGTCGACCCCGTCGAACTTGACGAACGGGAACACCACCTCCTTGACCGAGACGTGGCTCGGCTCGACCTCGGTCACCCCGAGCTCGGCCAGGGTCTTGCCCAGCATGAGCTTGACCGCCAGCTTGGCCAGCGGCCGGCCGATGGCCTTGGACACGAACGGCACGGTGCGCGAGGCGCGCGGGTTGACCTCGAGGACGAACACCTCGCCGCCCAGCACGGCCAGCTGCAGGTTCATCAGGCCGACCACGCCGAGCTCGACCGCCAGCAGCTTGGCCTGGCGCCGGCACTCGTCGATGACGTCGGCCGGCAGCGAGTACGGCGGCAGCGCGCAGGCCGAGTCGCCGGAGTGGATGCCGGCCTCCTCGATGTGCTCCATCACGCCGCCGACGACGACCGCGCCGGTGCGGTCGGCCAGCACGTCGACGTCGAGCTCGACCGCGTCGGCCAGGAACTGGTCGATCAGCAGCGGGAAGCCGACGGTGGCGCCCTCGTCGTTGCCGCCGCCGCCGCCGTCGGCCGCGGTCAGGCCGAGGCGGGCGAAGTAGTCCTCGAGGCCGCGCCCGTCGTAGACCCGCTCCATGGCCCGGCCGCCCAGCACGTAGCTGGGCCGGACCATGACCGGGAAGCCGATGTCGCGCGCGACCGCGCGCGCCTCGTCCAGGCTGCGGGCGATGCCCCAGCGCGGCGCGTGCAGGCCGACCTTGGCCATGACCTCGCCGAAGCGCTCGCGGTCCTCGGCCCGGTCGATGGCGTCGGCGCTGGTGCCGAGGATCTTGACGCCGGCCCGGGTCAGCGGCACCGCCAGCTTGAGCGGGGTCTGGCCGCCGAACTGGACGATGACCCCGTCGGGCTGCTCGCGATCGCAGATCTCGAGCACGTCCTCGAGCGTGAGCGGCTCGAAGTACAGCCGGTCGGACGTGTCGTAGTCGGTCGACACCGTCTCCGGGTTGCAGTTGACCATGATCGACTCGACGCCCTCGTCGCGCAGGGCCATGGCGGCGTGTACGCAGCAGTAGTCGAACTCGATGCCCTGGCCGATGCGGTTGGGGCCGCCGCCGAGGATGATGACCTTCTTGCGCGTGGTCGGCGCGCTCTCGTCCTCGTCCTCGTAGGTCGAGTACATGTACGAGGTGTGCGAGGCGAACTCGCCGGCGCAGGTGTCGACCCGCTTCCACACCGGGCGCACGCCGGCGGCGTGGCGGGCGGCGCGCACCGCGTCCTCGCTGGCCCCGGTCAGCGCGGCCAGCCGGCGATCCGACAGGCCGCCGCGCTTGGCCTGGCGCAGGGCGGCGCGGTCGAGGCTGGCCAGCGCCACCCCGGCCAGGGCCTGCTCGTCGAGGGCGAGGCCCCGCACGTGGTGCAGGAACCACGGGTCGATGCGGGTCAGCTCGTGCGCGCGCTCGGCGGTGAGGCCGAGCTGGAAGGCGCGGCCGAGCAGGAACAGGCGGTCGGGCCCGGCCACGGCGACGGCGCGCGACAGGGAGTCGAGATCGTCGAGGTCGAGCCCGCCGGCGGCGCTGGCCGGCAGGTCGAACCCGGCCCGCCCGGTCTCGAGCGAGCGCATGGCCTTGCCGAGCGCCTCGCGGAAGGTGCGGCCGATGGCCATGGCCTCGCCGACCGAGCGCATCTGTGGGCCGAGGGCGCGGCTGGCGCCGGGGAACTTCTCGAAGGCAAAGCGCGGCCACTTCACCACCACGTAGTCGATGGTCGGCTCGAACGCGGCCGGCGTGACCTTGGTGATGTCGTTGTGCAGCTCGTCGAGGGTGTAGCCGATGGCCAGCTTGGCGGCGATCTTGGCGATGGGGAAGCCGGTCGCCTTCGAGGCCAGGGCCGAGCTGCGCGACACCCGCGGGTTCATCTCGATGACCAGCAGGCGGCCGGTCGCCGGGTCGACCGCGAACTGCACGTTGGAGCCGCCGGTGGTCACGCCGATCTCGCGCATGATCGCGAACGCGGCGTCGCGCATGCGCTGGTACTCCTTGTCGGTCAACGTCATGGCCGGCGCCACGGTGATCGAGTCGCCGGTGTGGACGCCCATCGGATCGAGGTTCTCGATCGAGCAGATGATGACGCAGTTGTCCTTGCCGTCGCGCACCACCTCGAGCTCGAACTCCTTCCAGCCCAGCACCGACTGCTCGAGCAGCACGGCGTGGACCGGGCTCTGGTCGAGCCCGAACTGGATCATGCGGTCGAGCTCGCGCAGGTTGTAGGCGATGCCGCCGCCCGAGCCGCCCAGCGTGAACGACGGGCGCAGGATGGCGGGGAAGCCGATCTCGTCGACGGCGGCCCGGGCCTCGGCCACCGAGCGGACCAGGACCGAGCGCGGGCAGTCGAGGCCGATGCGGGCCATGGCCTGCTTGAACAGGTCGCGGTCCTCGGCCATCTCGATGCTGGCGACCTGGGCCCCGAGCAGCTCGACGCCGTGTTTGGCCAGCACGCCCTGCTTGTGCGCGGCCAGGGCCAGGTTGAGGCCGGTCTGCCCGCCCAGCGTGGGCAGGATGGCCGACGGCTTCTCGATGCCGAGGATCTTGTCGAGCACCTCGACCGTGAGCGGCTCGACGTAGGTGGCGTCGGCGATCTCCGGGTCGGTCATGATCGTGGCCGGGTTGGAGTTGACCAGGATGACGCGCAGGCCCTCCTCGCGCAGCGCCTTGACCGCCTGGGTGCCGGAGTAGTCGAACTCGCAGGCCTGGCCGATGACGATGGGTCCGGAGCCGATGATCAGGATGGAGCGAAGATCGGCGCGCTTCGGCATGGGGCTCGTGTACCAAGGCGGGGCCCGCGGGGGAAGCGCGGCGACCGGCCGCGGCGCCGCCACCGGGTGATCACCCGCGTGCCGGTTCGTCGACGAGAACCTGGCACCTGGGCCTGCCGGGGCCGGCGCGGGCGCGGTATCCTGACGCTTCGTTGCTGGGCCAGGGTGATCCCGAGCGGCGCAGCGCCGACGCCGAGCTCGAGCCCGACGGCGAGGCAGCGGTGCGGTGCCGGAGCTGTGACCACGTGCTGAGCCAGCGGGCCGAGGCCTGCGCGCAGGGCGGCGCGCACCGGCACACCTTCGTCAACCCGGGCGGCTTCGTGTTCGAGGTGGTGCTGTACCGGGCCGCGCCGGGCGCGCACGTCAGCGGCGACCTCGATCCGGCCTTCTCGTGGTTCCCGGGCTGGGCCTGGCAGTTCGCCGGGTGCGGCGGCTGCACCACCCACGTCGGCTGGCGCTTCGTGCCGACCGCCGGCGATCACGCGCCCACGTTCCACGGGCTCATCGCCGATCGCATCCATTGACGGCCCGGGCCCGTGCCCGTGCGCGTGCCCGAGCCGCCGTGCTAGCGCAGCGCGGCGATGGCGCGATCGGTCAGGTCGGCCGCCGCCTCGCGCCCGGCCTCGATGACGCCGACCCGCGGCGCGATGCTGGCGTGGGCGCGCACGGCGTCGGTGATGCGCTGGCGGAAGCGCTCGGCCAGGACCTGGGCCCCGACCAGCCCGGTGCCGGGCATGACCACCGCGAAGTCGCCAGCGCTGACCCGAAAGCAGGCGTCGATGGCTCGGCTGCCCTGCTCGAGGAGCCCCGCGACCTCGCGCACCACGTCGTCCGCGGCCGGCTGGCCGTGGCGATCGACCACGCTCTCGAGCTCACCCAGGCGGATCATCGCCAGCGAGAAGGCGTGGCCATACCGCTCGAGCCGGCTCAGCTCGGCCGCGGCCCGGTCGTCGTAGGCGCGCCGGTTGCCCAGGCCGGAGATGGTGTCGTGCAGCTCGTCGAGCTTGGCGCGCGGGTAGGTCTGGGCCCGGTGCAGCGCGATGGCCACGATGTGCGCCAGCAGCGACAGCACGGCGCCGGCGTCGCCGGTCAGCGCCCCGGTCGGCGCCACCACCTCGATCAACCCGACCGCGTGTTCGCCGAACACCAGCGGCGCCCACAGCAGGTCACCGGCGCCGGTCCGGGCCCGGGCCGCGTCGTCGAGCTCGGCCTGGCCGGCGCTGGCCCGGTGCGGCCGGCGCTCGCTCAGGCAGGCGGCGATGGCGCCGGTCAGCGGCCAGCGCTGGCCGATCGCGCGCTTGCTGGCGCCGGCGCCGACCCGGCACACCACGTGGTCTCCCTCGACCACCGCGACCAGCGCGGCGCTCGCCCCGGTCAGCCCGAGCGCCCGCTCGACCACGAGCCGGAGCACGCCGTCGCCGCTGAGCGAGGTGGCGGCGATCGCGTTCTGCAGCTCGATGATGGCGAGCAGCCGGTCGGGCGCCAGCGGGCCGGGCGAGGTGGCGGCGGGGTCGGACATCGGACCCGAGCATACCCGGGGTTCGCCCGCCGGTGCCGGGTCGCGGCCGCCGCGATCGCCGTGCCGGCGGTGGGTGGCCGGCGAAGGGCACGCCCGTGATACACCGGGCGCCGATGCGCGGGCGTGACGCTTGGTACCTCCCCTGGGTCCTCGCCGGCGCGTGCGGGGGACCCGGGCCCCGCGCCCCGGCGCCGGCCGCGGTCACGACGCCCGCGCCCGTCGCCGTGCCGAGCCCCGCCTCCACCACCACGCCGGCCCCGCCCGCGCCGGCGCCGCCCGCGCCGTCACCGCCCGCGCCGTCACCGCTGGCCTCGGTCTTGACCGCGGCCGCCGGCTTGACCACGTTCACCCTGTTCCGCCTCGACGACGCCGACGACCCGGCGCCGCCGCGCTGGGTCCTGTCGGCGCTGCCCGCCGCTGGTGAGCCCGCCACCTGCACCCTCGAGCCCGACCGCCCGCGATGTATCGCCTTCGCAGGGCTCGACCCCGCTCACCTCGGCGGCGTCCTGAGCCGCCCGCCACGCGAGCACAAGGCGATCGCGACCCCGGCCTGGGCCACGACCATCGCCCGCGTCGTCCTCGCCTCCGCCGAGGTGCCGCAGTTCGTCGCCGAGCCCGACGCGGCGCAGCCGGTGCTGCTGATCTCCACGCTCGACGAGGGCACGGCGGTGGCGGTCCGCCGCGCCGACGCCTGGTGGGTGTCGGACGCGGTCTTCGACGGCGGCAAGTCGCCGGCGCCGCTGTTCTACGGCGCCCACGACACCACCGCGGCCACCGGCTATCCGTCGCTGGTGATCCGGCTCGGGGCGTACACGAAGGAGGGCTGCGTCCGGGCCGAGACGATCACCCTCCACCTCCTGCGTGGCGACCCGGCGACCCGACGCCTGAGCGAGGTGGGGCAGGTCGAGGTCGGCCAGCTGATGTGGGTGGGCCACGACCGCTTGTTCGACCAGGCGGCGCCCAACCACCTCGGGGTGGTCCTCGCGCTCGAGGTCGGAGCGGGTGGAGCGCTGCGCCTGGTGACCGAGCATCAGCGCCGGCGCAAGAAGGTCGATCGCTGCGCCCAGCAGGCGGGCGACCTGGCCGACTTCGAGCGCTCGCTCGACCAGCTCGGCCGGCGCGTCGGTCCGCTCGCGCTCGACACGTTCAAGCCGGCGCAAGACCAGGCGTCCGACGACGCGATGCCCTGAGGATCGAGCGACGCGCCGGCGCTCAGCCGCCGACGAGGACGTCGCCGCGCACACGGAAGCTGGCGACCGTGCCGGTCAGCGCCGCGGCCACCGCCGCGCTGGTGTCCCCGAGCGGCACCTTCTTCTCGGCCAGGATCTCGGCGATGCGGCGCTTGACCCGCCCCGACTCCTCCTCGGGCCGGGTCAGGCCGCGAATGAGGTGAGGCCCGGCCAGCGCCGGATCGTGGGCGCCGAGCACGTCGGCCACCACGAAGCGCACGTTCTCGTCGAAGTCGTCGACGTAGGGCGCGACGCGGTCGACCACCTGGGCGTCGGTCGCGCCCTGGTACTCGCCGAGCCAGCGGAACAGGTCGATGCGCCGCTCCGGGTGCCGGGTGTAGCCGGGCTTCTCGCGCGCCAGCACCGCGTCGACCACCTCGAGCACCTGGGGCGGCTGGGCCACCCGCCCCAGCACGGTGAGGGCCAGCGCCAGCTCGAGCGCCTCGGCCATGTACGCCTGCAGCGGCGGCAGCACGACCGCGCCCTTCTCGGCCAGGCGGTCGACCACCCAGGACTTCTCGGCCTCGTCCTCGGACGACTTGCCGGAGGTCACGGCGAAGCGCTTGCACATGCCGAGCAGCGCCTCCTCCGAGCCATCCTCGAACAGCTTCTCGAGCGCGCCCCAGCGGTCAGGCTGCTGGCCGTGCTTGTTGGTGGCCTTCTCGATGAGCCGCTTGCGGGTCTTTTCCTTGGAGAACAGTCCGAACATGGTGCGGGCGGACCCTACCACCGGCCCGGGCGGGCCACCACGGCCCGATCGGGCGGGCGCCCGGCCGGGGGCGCCGATCCGGGCCGGCAACCCCATGATCTCGCACGAGACATGGCCGAGAACTGATCCACCTGTAACCGGCCGTCGTATCATCGCTACCGATGAGCAGGGTATCGCTGTGTCTTGCCGCCGCCGCGACCGTGGCCCTCGTCGCGCCAGGACCGGCCTGGGGCCAGCCGGCGGGCAAGGCGCCGGCCCCGGCCAAAGCGCCGGCGCCCAAGGTGCCGGGCAAGGCGCCGCTGCCGGCCAAGGCGACCGGGCCGGTGGTCGAACGGGCGTCGGGCCTGCGCGAGGCGGCCGACCTGCTCGACAAGGCGCAGCGCGCGCTCGACAGCGGCAACAAGAACCTGGCCGAGCTGCTGTTCTCGTCGGCCGAGCTGCTGGCCGGCGCGGCCACCGTGGCCGACCTGGCCCAGCTGTTCCGGGCCGGCGCGCCGCCCCGGGTCGACACCCCGGTGATCGCCATCCCCGACGCCGGCAAGCAGCCGCAGGCGGTCGGTAGCTCCGACGACGAGGACGCGGCGGAGGGCGCGGCCAAGCCGCAGCGCGGCAGCCTGCAGGGCACGCTCACCGTCGGCGGCAAGGCCGGCGGCGCGCTGGCCATGGTCACGCTCGAGCCGCTCGGCCGCAAGGGGCGGGGGCGCGCCGCCAAGGTCCGGGTGATGGAGCAGCGCGACCGCCAGTTCGCGCCGCGCCTGATGATCATCCCGGTCGGATCGACGGTGGGCTTCCCCAACTACGACTCGTACTTCCACAACGTGTTCTCGACCGACGCGGTGGCCAAGTTCGACCTCGGCCTGTACAAGCAGGGCCAGGCCCGGCAGGTCAGCTTCGGCAAGGAGGGCATCGTCCGCATCGGCTGTAACCTGCACGCCAACATGTCGGCGACGATCGTCGTCGTCGGCCAGCCGCACTACGTCATCCCCGGCGCCGATGGCGCGTTCGCCTTCAAGAGCCTGGCGCCAGGCAAGTACCGCCTGCGCGCCTGGAGCGAGGCCAGCGCCGCGCCCATCACCCAGGACGTCGAGGTCAAGGCCGGTCGCAACAGCGTGACCGTGGGCGTCGCCGCCGACGCCAGCAAGGGCCCGCTGCCAGACAAGTTCGGAGGCACCCGTGGCAAGCGGCCGTAGGATCGGCGGCGCGCTGGTCGCGGTGATCGGGCTCGGCCTGGTCGGCCTCGGCGTGGCCAGCGGCGGCAAGGGCGGCGGCGGGGCGGCCAGCGTGCTCGACCGGGTCGCCGGCGAGATCGATCGCAAGGTGGGTGAGACCCGCGCCGCGGTCGGGGCGCGCAGCCAGACCCTGGCCCAGCTGCCGCGCCTGGGGCCGGCGGTGGCGACCGACGCCGCCACCGTCGCCAACCTGACCCCGACCGAGCTGGCATTCACGCTCGGCCCCAACGAGATGGTCGAGCTCGGCCAGCGCGCCAAGGCCGGCGGGGTGGTCAGCAGCCTGCTGCGCCTCCCCGCCAGCGCCGGGACCACGCCGTACCTCGATCGGCCCGGATCACACACCGGGGTCATCGGCGACCAGCTGGTGGTGACGGTGGTGTCGGAGGTCACCCCGAGCGAGCGCCAGGACGAGATCGTCGGCGCGCTCGCGGTGTCGTGGTCGGTCGACGTCGCGGCCCAGCTCACCGCGCTGCGTTCGGCCGGCATCCGGGCCCGGCTCGACACCGATGGCGGCAGCCTGCCTCTCGGTGACGATCCAGGCAGCGCCGGCACGACCACGCGCCCGCTCAGCGTCGGCGACGCGCGCCTGGTCGCGGCCCTGCCGGCCGGCAGCGGCGGCGGCGGGCTCGGCGTCCTGCTGTGGCCCGGCCTCGGCCTGGCCCTGCTCGGCCTGCTCGCGGCCCTGGTGCCGGGGCGGCGCCCGGCGACGGCCGGCGCGCCGGGGCTCGCGCCAGCGCCGGCCCATCCGGCCACGATCACGCCGCCGCCGGCGAGCACGATGACCCCGGCGCCGGGCGGTAGCGACGGCCGCCCCACCGGCGCCCTCGACGCGGCCCGCCGCAGCCTGTCGCACGACGCGGCCCTGGCGGTCGGGCCGACCGACTTTCCCGGCGTGCCGATGCCGGCCCAGCCCGGCGGTGTCGGCACCACCGCGCAGGGCGGCGCCATGCTCGGGCGCTACCAGCTGCTGCGCCGGCTCGGCGCCGGCGGCATGGCCGAGGTGTTCCTGGCCAAGGTGCACGGCGAGGCCGGCTTCTCCAAGCGCGTCGCGGTCAAGGTGATGCACTCGCACCTGGCCGGGCGGCAGGCCGCGCTCGACCACTTCCTCGACGAGGCGCGCCTGGCGTCGCAGCTGGCCCACCCCAACATCGCCCAGATCATCGACCTCGGCCGGGTCGAGGACGACTACTTCATCGCCATGGAGTACATCGAGGGCTGCGATCTCGAGCGGGTCCTGGCCGGGCTGCGCGCGCGCGGCCTGCAGGTGCCCCTCGACATCGGCCTGGCCATCCTGCGCCGGGTGTGTGATGGGCTCGACTTCGCGCACCGCGCGGTCGACGCCGGCGGCACGCCGCTCGGCCTGGTCCACCGCGACGTCAAGGCGGCCAACGTGCTGGTGTCGCGCCAGGGCCAGGTCAAGATCGTCGACTTCGGCATCGCCAAGGCCGCGACCCAGGTCCACGTCACGCAGATCGGCGAGACCAAGGGCACGCCGAGCGTGATGGCGCCCGAGCAGCGCATGGGCCAGCTGGTCGACGCCCGCGCCGACGTGTACTCGGTCGCGGCGCTGGCCTACGAGCTGCTGTGCGGCGTCGAGGTCAACCTCGACGTGATCTTCGCGACCCAGCGCGGCATCGACGGCTGGCCGCACCTGCCGCCGCCGTCGACGGTGCGGGCCGACCTGCCGCCCGCGCTCGACCCGGTCCTGCTGCAGGCGCTGGCGTGGGAGCCGGCGGCGCGGCCGACCTCGTGCGCTGTGCTCGAGGAGTCGCTCGACGCCATCGCCCGGGGCCAGGGCCTGGCCGCGTCCGACAAGGACCTGGCGCGCTGGCTCGACGCGGTGATGCCGGCCGACGCCGGGGCCGGCGCCACCTCCGTCGCCGGCTGACAGGGCCGTGCGGCCCGACCCGGCCGAGCAGGCCGCTGACAAACGCGGCGCAGCCGCGTTTGCAGCGACCTGCCCCGTGCCCGTGCCCGTGCCCGTGCCCGTGCGCGAGGTGGCCCTCGGGCTGCTGGCAGCAGCGGATCGCACCGCGCGGCCCACCGTCGGCGCCGACCACGGCTATGACACCCGTGACTTCGTCGATGACTCGCGACCGGCACCGCCCGAGCGATCGGGCATGGGCACGGGCAAGGGCACGGGCACGGGCACGGGCTAGAACCGGCCGACCGCGCGGACGCCGACCTGGCCGTCGCCGATGGCCGGCACCAGCCGGGTCGCGCTGGTCGGAGCGGCACGCTCATCGCCCGGCAGGGCGAACAGCACCGCGGCGGTCACCGCGGCGGCGCCGGCGGCGCCGAACGCGATCCACGAGTACAGCTGGTAGCGGTCGCCCTGCTTGACCAGCTCGTCGTAGCGCTCGCGGGTCGCCCCGTCGAAGGCCGGCGGCTGCCCGCCGGCGCGGAAATCGTACAGGTCCTGCAGGTCCTTCTCGGCCGCCTCGGCCGACAGCGCCATCACGCCGCCGACGGTGGCCAGCGCCACCCCGACCCCGAGCGAGATCCACGCGGTCGCCTTGCCGCCGCCCGAGGCCGGGCTGGGCGTCGGCATCGGCCCGGTCGGCTCGGCCACCGCGCCAGCGCCGGCCGCGTCGGTCCCGCCGCCGCCGTCGGTCGCGCCCCCGCCGTCGGCCCCGCCACCGACACCGGCGTCGACCGGGTCAGGCTCGACCGGGTCGACCGTGCCGCCGCAGGTCTTGATGCGCTCGTGGGTGGTCGAGGTGTAGCGGGCGTCGGGCTTGCCCTCCTTGAGGTACCGCTTGTAGTAGGTCACCGCGATGTCGCACCGCCCGGCACCCTGGTGGGCCGCGGCGATCTTGAAGAACAGGATCGGGTCCTTGGTGATGTCGTAGGCCACCGCGTAGTCGCGCGCGGCGTCGTCGAAGCGCTGCCCGGCCATGGCCGCCTCGGCCGCCTGGTACAGCTGGGCCGCCCGCTGCAGCTCGGGCTTGGACGGCTGGGCCTGGGCGACCCCGGGGGCGTGGAGGACGGTGGCGACGGGCACGGCCAGGCAGAGGGCAGCGGCGAGGGCAGGGGAGCGCATCGAGCGGCAGCCTAGCAGGATGCCGAGGCCGCATCCCGCCGGGCCCTTTCGATTTCGCAGCCTGCTGAAAACACAGCGCCCGCGGTTCGCCGCGGCCGTGGGCCGGTGGCGACCCGCCATGTTATACGGACCGCGCCATGGCCAAGATCGATCAGGTGCGCAACATCGGCGTCGTCGCTCACATCGACGCCGGCAAGACCACCGTGTCGGAGCGCTTCTTGTACCACTCCGGCAAGATCCACAAGGTCGGCGAGGTCCACGACGGCGAGACCCAGATGGACTGGATGGAGCAGGAGCGTGAGCGCGGCATCACGATCACCGCCGCCGCCACCACGTTCGAGTGGAAGAAGCACGAGATCCACCTCATCGACACGCCGGGCCACGTCGACTTCACGATCGAGGTCGAGCGCAGCCTGCGCGTGCTCGACGGCGCCGTGGTCGTGTTCTGCGGCGTCGCCGGGGTGCAGCCGCAGTCGGAGACGGTGTGGCACCAGGCCGACAAGTTCCGGGTTCCGCGCCTGGCCTTCGTCAACAAGCTCGATCGCGTCGGCGCCTCGTTCGACGCCGTCGTGGCCGACATCCGCGACCGGCTCGGCGCCAACGCCGTGCCGATCCAGATGACGGTCGGCGTCGAGGACGCCTTCTCCGGCGTGGTCGACCTGGTGGCGATGAAGCTCATCGAGTTCTCGGGCGACGTCGAGGACGCGCCGGCGGTGGTCGACATCCCGGCCGAGCTGGCCGAGGCGGCGGCGAGCGCGCGTGATCAGATGATCCAGGCCCTGGCCGACCTCGACGACGGCATCGCCGAGAAGTACCTCGAGGGCGCCGAGCTCGACGCCGCGACCCTGGCCGCGGCCATCCGCAAGGCGACGATGGCGGTCAAGATGGTGCCGGTCCTGGCCGGGACCGCGCTGCGCAACAAGGGCATCCACCCCTTGCTCGACGCGGTCATCGCCTACCTGCCGTCGCCGGCCGACGTGCCGCCGGTGGTCGGGGTCGATCCGCGCAACACCGGCGAGAAGCTGGCGCGCTCGCCCAGGAACAACGAGCCGATGGCGGCGCTGGCCTTCAAGATCGCGATGGACGAGGGCCGCAAGGTGGTCTTCCTGCGTGTGTTCTCCGGCACGGTCGAGGCCGGCGGCGAGGTCCTCAACGTCCGCACCGGCAAGAAGGAGAAGATCGCCCGCCTGTTCCGCGTCCACGCCGACAAGCGCGAGAAGCTCGACAAGGCGGTCGCCGGCGAGATCGTGGCGGTGGCCGGGCTCAAGGACGCCACCACCGGCGACACCATCTGCGATCCGAAGGCCCCCATCCTGCTCGAGCGCATCGACACCTACGAGCCGGTCATCTCGCAGGCCATCGAGGCCGAGAACGCCGCAGCCAAGGAACGGCTCGACTTCGCGCTGGGCAAGATGTCGGAGGAGGACCCGACCTTCCGGGTCCAGGAGGACGCCGACACCGGCCAGACCATCATCCGCGGCATGGGCGAGCTGCACCTCGAGATCATCGTCGACCGCATGCGGCGCGAGTACGGCGTGCAGGCGGTGGCCGGCAAGCCGCAGGTGGTCTACCGCGAGACCGTGCGTGGCAGCGGCGACGGCAGCGCGGTGTTCGAGCGCGACATGAAGGAGCAGGCCATCTACGGCGAGGCGACCTGCCACGTCGCGGCCCGGCCACGCGGCAGCGGCATGACCTTCGCCAGCAAGCTGCCGGCCGGGGCGGGCCTGCCCGAGGTGGTCGTCGCCGCGGCGATGCAGGGCCTGCGCGACGCCGCGTCGTCAGGCCCCGATGGCTACCCCCTCGAGGACGTCGACGTCACCCTGACCCGGGTCGTGCTGCGCGACGGCGCCAACGGCGAGATCGGCGCGCGCGCGGCCGCGGCCGAGGCGTGCCGGCGCGCGGTCGCCGCCGCCACCCCGTCGCGGCTCGAGCCGATCATGGCGGTCGAGGTCACCGTCGACGACGAGTTCATGGGCGCGATCATCGGCGACCTCAACCAGCGGCGCGGCCAGGTCCACGACGTCGGCTCGCGCGGGGCCAAGCGCATCGTCAACGCCCACGTCCCGCTGCGGCAGATGTTCGGCTACTCGACCCGGCTGCGCAGCCTGAGCGAGGGCCGCGCCACCTTCGCCATGCAGTTCCACGCCTACGACACGCTCGGCGGCTAGCAGGACGCTGGCAAACGCGGCGGAGCCGCGTTGGTAGCGACCTGCCAGGCCGGGGGTCAGGGCGAGGCCGGGCGCTTGTCGAGCGCACACGCGGTGCAGGCCAGCAGCTTGGGCCACACCTCGTCGTGCCAGACGTCGCTGACGCGGCTGATGGCGTCGAGCACCAGCACCGCCGGAGTCGGCGCGTGTTTGCTGACCAGGAACCCCATCCGGGTCGCGACCTCGCGATCGTCGTCGACGAAGGCCCAGCTCAGGCCGAGATCGCGGTTGATGGCGTTGATGATCGCCAGCGTGGCCGGGAGCCCGGCCTCGCTCGGCATCATCCGGCTGTAGCACGACACGAACACCACCATCTTCTCCGGCGTCGACGAGAAGACCTCGACGGTGGTGCGCACGTCAGGCACGTCGTCGTCGTCGAACGTGAAGTCGAGGGTGAGGGCGGTCAGCTCGCCCTCGTTGCGCACCGTCGAGTACGACCACTTGCGGCCGTCGATCAGCGCGGCCAGCTGGCGCAGCAGCGCCTCCTCGCCGGCGAAGGTGATCGGCGTGGCCTCGACGGCCTGGGCGGTCGCCGCCGTCGCCGCGGTCGGCGCGGCCCGGGGCGGCGCCGTCGCCGTCGCGGCGGCCGGGGCGCCACCACACGCGAGCGAGGGCAGGGCGAGCGAGAGCAGCAGGGGGAGCGTGACGGCCGACGTGCGCATCGACGTCATGGTAGCAGGGCGCGCGGCCGCGCTCCCAGCCGGCGGCGACGGTGCGTATCCACTTACCGAAGTGGCGCTGGCGCGTGTCGAAAACTGGCCGCGCCGCGGCGCGCCCTCGACGATTCTTTTCATGGCTCCCCGCTTCCGCTCCGCCGAGGCGGCGACGCGACGCGCCCCGGCTCGGCCGGTGCGGGTCGCGCCCGCTCGCACCCTGCCCGCCCGTCGCCCGGTCCCGGCCGCGCTGCCCGACGCCACCGCCCACCCCGTCCTCAAGTGGGTGGGCGGCAAGACCAAGCTGCTGGGGGAGCTGGTCAGTCGCATGCCGGTCCGGTTCGCGCGCTACTACGAGCCGTTCGCGGGCGGTGCCGCCCTGTTCTTCCGGGTCGCCCCGACCCAGGCCGTGCTCAACGACGACAACCCCGACCTGATCGCGACCTACCGGGCGCTGGCCAGCGACGCCGACGCGGTGATCCGCCGCCTGGAGCTGCATCGCCGGCTCCACGCCGAGGAGCACTACTACTCCATGCGCGCGCGCTGGAACGACCGGTCGGTCTCGTGGTCGGGGGTCGACCGCGCCGCCGCCTTCATCTACTTCAACAAGACCTGCTTCAACGGGCTGTGGCGGGTCAACCGGTCGGGCGGCTTCAACGTGCCGATGGGACGCTACGTCGACCCGCCGATCTGCGTGCCCGAGGCGCTGCACCCGGCCGGCCGGGCCCTGGCCCGGGCCGAGCTGCGGTGTGGCGACTTCCGGGCCGCGGTGGCCGATGCCGGCGCCGGCGACTTCGTGTACTTCGATCCGCCGTACGACCCGCTCACACCCACCGCCAGCTTCACCAGCTACACCCAGGGCGAGTTCGGCCGCGACGCCCAGCGCGCGCTGGCCGAGCTGGCGCGTACGCTGATCCGCCGCGGCTGCACGGTCATGCTGTCCAACCACGACACGCCGTTCATCCGCAGCCTGTACCGCGGCCTTGGCGTCGACGGCCTGCGGATCGACCGCGTGCGCTGCCCGCGCGCCATCAACAGCATCGCCAGCGCGCGCGGTGACGTCGACGAGGTCATCATCACGGGCGGGCCGGGCCGGTAGGCACCGGGCTGGCTCGCGCCGGCGCCGGGACTACAGGTCGGTGACCGCGAAGTACTGCTGGGTCTCGGGCTCGTAGTCGACCAGCACGCCGACCACGCTGGCGGCGCGGGCGATGCGGACCAGCTCGTCGCGGTTGCCGCGCACGACCATGCGCGGCTCGGCGCCGACGAGGTCCTGGCTGGCCACGAACTGGCGCGCCTTGGCGGCGTTGCGGAACACCAGCAGGTAGCGCTGCTCGTTGCCGGCCAGGGCCATCACCGGGACCCGACCGTCGGCGTCGGCCGCGGCCAGCTCGCCGTCGTTGGCGACGAGGACGACCCACTGGCCGTCGAGGGTGGAGCGATCGACCGGCATCCGCGGGGTGGCCGCGGTGGAGCGTTGGCCGTACTGCATCATTCGTTCTGACTCCTCGCGCTTCGCGCTGCGCTCGACCGGGTGGGGGAGATGTGTCGGCGCGGCGCTTACATGCGGCCTTTCGTCAATTATGTCAAGGAGAAACCTGGTGCCGATCCCCTACGAGAACCTCCGGGCCGGGCCGGTCGGGCCAGTGCTGGGGCCCTGGCCGGCCGGCGGGTCGTGACCACGCCGGCGGCCTGCCGTATGGTGCCCTCGTGCCCGCCGCCCGTATCCACCTGCCGGTCCTCCCGGCGGCCGGGCGCTCGCCTGCCCCGGCCGCGGGTGCGGCGCCGGTGCCGCCCGGGGAGCGGCTCGACCTGACCACGCTGGTCGATCGGCTGTCGCGTCAGGTGCGCTACCTCCGGGTGTCGCTGACCGATCGCTGCAACCTGCGCTGTACCTACTGCCGGCCGGATGAGGGCCACAGCCACGGCCCGCGCGAGGCCGTCCTGACCTTCGAGGAGCTCGAGCGCGTCGTCGCCGTGTTCGCCCGGCTCGGGGTCCGCAAGCTGCGCCTCACCGGCGGCGAGCCCACCGTGCGCGCCGGCGTGGTCGAGCTGACCGGGCGGCTGGCCCGGATCCCGGGCATCGAGCAGGTGGTCATGACCAGCAACGGCCTGCGCTTGCCCGAGCTGGCCGCGCCGCTGGCCGCGGCTGGCCTGGTCGGGGTCAACGTCTCGCTCGACACGCTCGACCCCGCCCGATTCGCCCAGGTCACCGGTGGCGGGCAGCTCGAGCGTGTCGTCGCCGGCGTCGACGCCGCGGTCGCGGCCGGCCTGGGGGTCAAGCTCAACGCGGTCGCGCTGCGCGGGGTCAACCACGACGAGGTCGCGGCCCTGTGCCAGTTCGCCTGGGCCCGCGGCGCCACCATGCGCTTCATCGAGCACATGCCGATGTCGGGCGGGGCGCTGTACGCCACCGCCCAGCAGGTCACCGCCGCCGAGCTGCGCGCCGCCGCGTCGGCGCTCGGGCCGCTGGTGCCGGCGCCGGCCGGGCGTGATCCGGGGCCGGCCCGCACCTACTGGGTCGGCGGCGATCCCGCCCGCACCGTCGGGTTCATCTCGGCCATGACCGAGCACTTCTGCGACGCCTGCAACCGGGTCCGCCTCACCGCCAGCGGCGATCTGCACGCCTGCCTCGGGCACGATGACGCGGTCAGCCTGCGCGAGCTGGTGCGTGGCGGGGCCGGCGACGACGGCATCGTGGCAGCCATCGCCGCCAGCCTGGCCGGCAAGCGGGCCGGGCACGAGTTCGAGACGTCAGGGGCCGGTGGTCCCGACAAGCACATGATCGCCCTGGGTGGCTGATCCCTGGGTGGCTGCCCCCCAGCTCGCTCGGGTGGATGACCCCCAGGCGGGGGCCGGGAATCCCCGGCCCGGCCACCCTGGTTGTGCTGGCGCCGCCCCACCTCGACCGGCTGCGCCGCCGCATTGCGCAATGATCGTGCAGCGATGGGCCTGCGGCAAGATCGCGCGCCGGCCTCGTCCCTGGCGCGCTTCATGCTAGCTTGAGGCCCGGACCCCCGACGGAGAACCCATGCGCAAGAACCTCCTCAGCAAGCTCCTCATCACCGGCGCGGTCGCGGTCGGTGGCCTCGGCTTCCTGGTGTACTCGTCGCTGGGTCACACCCAGCCGTACCGGATGGTCGACAAGCTGATGACCGAGCCGCAGCGGTTCGTCGGCAAGGAGATGCGTATCCACGGCGACGTCGAGGCCGGCAGCATCATCGAGACCATCTCGGACCAGCAGATGAAGCGGACCTTCGTGGTCACCAAGGGTGGCAAGCGTATCCTGGTCCGGCACGAAGGCCCCAAGCCCGACACCTTCAAGGACCTGTCGGAGGTGGTCGCCACCGGCACCCTCAAGCAGGTCGGCACCGAGTACGAGTTCCACGCCACCGAGCTGATGGCCAAGTGCCCGTCGAAGTACGAGGGCGCCCCCTCCAACAAGGCGCTGGGCAGCAAGCCCGAGTTCCGCTGATCCCACCCCGCGCCCGAGGGCGAGCCATTCCGCTCGCGGCCTCGGTGATCCCCGGCGCCACCGCCCCGTGCGGTGGTGGTTTTCGGGGTAGCGTCGCCACCACTCCCCGCCGAGCGCGGGCACGAGGTACCCCGTGACCGAAACGGCAACGTCCGTCCCCTCCTCGCCGATCGCCGTGGTCGGGACCATCACGGTCCTGCTGGCGTTCGTGCTCGCCGCCTGGTGTGTCGTCGCCGGCATCGCCGGCAACGCGCGCAAGAACCGCCGCCTGGTGCTGTCTGCCGTGTACGGCCTGTACGCGTTCGCCGCGCTGGCCGGCCTGGCCGCCGCGCTCATCATCTACGCCTTCGTCACCCACGACTTCGCGATCAAGTACGTGGCGATGACGTCGGATACGTCGATGTCGACCTGGTACAAGATCACCGCCTTCTGGGGCGGCCTCGACGGCTCGCTCCTGTTCTGGGTGGTGGTGCTGGCGCTGTTCTCGACGGTGGCCATCAAGAGCAACTTCTCGCGCCACCGCGACATGATCGGCTACGTCGTCGCCACCATCATGGTGGTGCAGGTGTTCTTCCTCGCCCTCCTGGTGTTCGGCAAGAACCCGTTCTCGACCTACCTGACCACCGCCCCGCCCGACGGCCAGGGCCTCAACCCGCTGCTGCAGAACTACTGGATGGTGATCCATCCGCCGTCGCTGTACATCGGCTTCGTCGCCGCCACCATCCCGTTCGCGTTCGGCATGGGCGCGCTGGCCTCGGGGCGGCTCGACGACATGTGGCTGGCCTCGGTCCGGTCGTGGATGCTGATCTGCTTCTTCTTCCTGGGGCTCGGCCTCATCCTCGGCGGGCGCTGGGCCTACGAGGAGCTGGGCTGGGGTGGCTACTGGGCGTGGGACCCGGTCGAGAACGCCGGCCTCCTGCCGTGGTTCACCGCCACCGCCTTCCTGCACTCGATCATCATCCAGGAGCAGCGGGGGATGTTCAAACGCTGGAACCTGGTGCTGGTCATCCTCACGTTCTTCCTGACCATCGTCGGCACCTGGATGACGCGGTCGGGCGTGGTGCAGTCGGTCCACGCCTTCGGCCAGGACAACGAGCTGGCCCTGCAGTTCATCGTCTTCATGCTGTTCATCCTGGTGGTGTCGTTCGGCCTCTTGCAGTACCGGGCCAACAAGCTGGTGGCGCGGGCCGAGTTCGAGTCGTTCGTGTCGCGCGAGTACTCGTTCCTCCTCAACAACTGGATCCTGCTCGGCTGCGCCGGCTTCGTCTTCTTCGCGACGATGTTCCCGACCATCTCCGAGGCGCTCGACGGCGAGCGGGTCTCGGTCGGCCCGGCCTTCTTCGACAAGATCATGACGCCGATCGGCCTGGCCTTGCTGTTCCTGGCCGGGGCGGCCCCGCTGCTGGCGTGGCGCCGCAGCACGCGCGAGCGGCTCATCAACCAGTTCGCCCTGCCGATCGCGGCCATGACCGTGACCGTGCTGCTGCTGGTGTTCGTCTTCACCGGCGCACGCAAGGCCTCGTCCATCGTCGCCACGCTCACCAACTTCGGCCTGTGCGCGTTCGTCATCACCTCGATCGGCCAGGAGTTCTGGCGCGGCGTGTCGGTCCGGCGCAAGCAGACCGGCAGCGATCCGCTGACCTCGCTGACCGGCCTGGTCCTGAGCAAGCGCCGCAAGTATGGTGGCTACATCGTCCACCTCGGCATCGCCGTGCTGTTCATCGGCTTCGCCGGCAAGGCCTACGAGACCATGGTCGACCGGACCATCGAGGCCCCAGCCTTCCCGGGCCGCAAGGCGGCCGAGGTGGTCGGCCGGGCCTCGGCGTTGCCGGCCGACCATCCCTCGATCTTCATGGTCAAGGGCTACAAGTTCGTCTACGAGGACCTGGTCGAGCACCACGACGACAACAAGAGCTCGGTCACCGCCCGGGTCACGCTGTGGCGGGGCAACAAGAAGCTCGCCACCATGCACCCGGCGCGGTGGGACTTCCACCGCGGTGAGCAGCCCACCACCGAGGTGGCGATCGAACCGCAGCTGCGCAACGGCGAGGACGTGTACCTGGTGCTGACCGGGTTCGACGCCGCGCGCAAGCTGGCCAACTTCCGCATCTACATCAACCCCCTCATCAACTGGGTGTGGATCGGGTACCTGCTGCTGGCGTTCGGCACCCTCATCGCCCTGGTGCCCAACCGGGTGGTCGAGTCGCTGTCGCCGCGGCCCAAGACCCGGCTCGGCCGGGCCGCCGACGTCGGCGCGCTGGTGCTGCTGGTGGCCGGCCTCCTGGCCGCCACCGCCTCGGTCGCGGTGGCCGATGCGCCGGGGCCGGACCGGGACGCCGAGCGCGCTGGCGCCACGGTGGGCGCGGCCGACGACGACCACGGCACGCTGGTGGCCCAGGCCGGTCCGCCGGCCGAACACGAGGAGGAGGTCCAGGCCTTCTCGAACCACAACGACTCGGCCGGTCACGCCCACCGCTTCCGCCCGCGCAACGCCACCGAGCAGGCCCTGATGAAGGAGCTGGTGTGTATGTGCGGGGGGTGCAAGCGCGAGAACCTGTACGAGTGCAAGTGCGGCTACGCGGCGCAGGAGCGCGAGAAGGTGCAGATGCTGATGGACCAGTTCACGGCGTCGGGGCTGACGGTGGAGTCGGCCTCCTCCCGGGTCGTCAGCGCCTTCATCAAGGAGTACGGCGGGCAACACGTGCTGTCGACGCCGCGCAGCAAGGCGACCTGGCTGGTGCCCGCGGTCGCCGCCATCGGCGGCCTGGGCATCCTGCTCGCGCTGGGGCGGCGCTGGGTCGCCCGGGGCCAGAAGAAGCTGGCGGCCGCTCCGGCCGCTCTTGTCGAGGACGAAACCTACGCCGATCGGCTGGACGATGAGCTCCGCGAAACCGACTGACGCCGTGCCCCAGGCCCGGGTGATCGACCAAGAGGCGGCCCGGCAACGGACCTGGGCCCTGCTGCGCCGCCTCATCGCCGGCGGCGCGATCGCCGTCGGCTGGGGCTTCATCGCCTGGCACAACCACTTCCACCTCACGCCTTCGGTGCTGTTCCTGGCGCTGGGCTGGCTCAGCGTGGTGCTCGGCGTGCTGTACGTCTGGCAGACCACGGTGGCCACCGCCGATCCCGCCGACGAGCAGGCGGCGTGGTGGCTGCCGGCCGGGGCGCGCGACGAGCTCGAGCTGGAGAAGCGCTCCCTGCTCAAGGCGATCAAGGAGATCGAGTTCGATCATGAGCTGGGCAAGACCTCCAAGGTCGACGCCGACGAGATGTCGCGCTTCTACCGGGCTCGCGCCATCGAGGTGATCAAGGCGCTCGACGCGCTCGACGGTGGCGGCAGCGTGCGCGACGAGATCGAGCGCGAGGCCAAGGCCCGGCGGGAGCTCGCCGCCGCGGGTGGGCAGGGCGCTGGCAAGGCCAAGGCCAAGGCCGGCAAGGGTAAGGCCAGCAAGGGCAAGGGGAACAAAGGTAAGGGCGACACGAGCAAGACCACGCCCACCGGTGACGGTGCGAAGGCCACGACCGAGACCGAGGACAAGAAGCCCGCGCCGACCGCGGTGAGCGCGGCCGCGGCGACCCATACCGCGGCCGAGCCCGACGACGAGGCGGCCGATCAGAGCGACGACGCCGATGCCAACGAGGACGACTCGTCGTCCGACCCGACCGACGAGGCGCTGGCCAGCGCGAACAGCGCTGCGACGGCCTCGCCCGCAGACCCGCCGGCCCGCGCCGGCGCCGGAGCCGAGTCATGAACGCCACCACCACGACCTCGCGCCGCGGTGCACCCGCGCGCCGCGCCCGCTCGCTGCTGCTGGTGGCCGCCCTCGGACTGGCCGCCGGCCTCGTCCCCGGCACCGAGCGACTGGCGCACGCCCAGGTCGCCGCCGCCATCGGCCGCCCGCTGCCGGCGGCCGATCTGCCAGCCGGCACCGTGCTGGTCCGGGTCGTCGACGGCGACTTCAGCAAGACGCCGAGCGCGACCGAGGTGACCCTGCTGGTCGACGGCGTCGCCCGCACCGCCACCACCGACGGCGAGGGCCGCGCGACGTTCAGCGGCGTGGCGGCTGGCGCCAGCCTGCAGGCCAAGCTGGTCGGCCCGGCCGGCGAGGTCGTGTCACAGGTCTTCCCCGCACCGAGCAGCGGCGGCGTGCGCCTGATGCTCACGACCAAGCCGCTGGCCGAGGCTGGCGCGGCCGGCGCGGCGGCGGCCGAGCCGACCGACGGTAGCCAGCACCCCGGGGCGGGCCCGGCCGCCGCCGGCGGCATGCCCGAGCCGCGGCAGATGAGCGGGCAGCCGCGCCCGGAGATGGCCGACCCGCCCGGGTCGCTCACGGTGCGCCTGACCTACGACGACTTCGGCGACGCCACCCCGCCGGCGCAGCAGCCGGTCGCGCTGGTCGGCTACGGCGCCGACGGCAAGGTCACGCTGCAGCGCCTGACCTCCGACGCCGCCGGCCGCGTGGTGGCGACCGGCCTCGACGTGTCGGGTGGCACCGCCTACTACGCGCTGGCCAAGCTGGCGCGCGGGCCGTCGTTCGACCGCGTCATGTCGGTGCCGATCCTGATGGGCGGCGAGACCGGCGTGCGCGTCATCCTGTCCGGCGACAAGCGCACCTCGAGCGAGCCCGGGGTCGACGACTACGCCCGGCTCGACAACCAGGTGCCGGGCACCCCGGTCGGCCGGGTCGCCGTCGGGCTGATCAGCAAGAACAGCGACCAGGGCGGGACGATGACCCTGGTCGACGCCGAGACCGGGCAGGCCCTGGGCACCCAGCCGATCGGCCCGACCCAGATCGGCCGGGTCGAGATCCGCGGCCAGTTCGGCACCGCCGCCGCCAACCCCGACGTCCCGGCCGGCACCCTCGAGGTGCTGGCCGGCGGCGGCACCGGCGGCAGCCGCCAGGCCGTCGACGGCGTGCTGCTGGCGGTCATGGCCGAGGAGCCCGCCGAGGGCGCACCGCCGCCGCCGACCGCGACCACCGACAGCGCCGGCCGGGCCCGCTTCGCGCTGGCGCCTGGCCGCTACCGGGTCCTGGCCAGCCTGTCGGGGACCGACGTGAAGTCGGAGCCGTTCACGGTCGGCGCCGAGGGCCTGCGCCTGGCGCTGGGCTTCATCTGGCGCGAGGGCGCGACGCCGCGGGTGGCCGCCTTCGACGGCATCGACGGCAACACCCAGCTGGTGGTGTACGCCGAGGCCAAGCTCGGCGGCCAGGTCTACCGCTCGTTGCCGTTCCAGCCGGTGCCCGACCGCGGCAGCTCGGCCACCGTGCTGGCCTACCCGCGGGTGACCTTCCAGTTCGGGCTGTCGGGCTCGGCCGAGGACAAGTACCTCGGCTTCCAGGGCCGGTTCACCCTGGCCAACCTGTCGTGGATCCCGTACCGGCACGGCCCCGACGGCCTGCTCATCAAGCTGCCGCGCGGCTTCGTCGGCGCGGTCGTGGCCGACAAGGACCAGCAGCTGGTGACGGCCGACAAGGCCGAAGGCTTCCGCATCCGCCGGCCGCTGGCGCCGGGCGGCGCCTCGTTCGATGGTGCGTTCTCGTTGCGCATCGAGGGCGGCGTGACCCGCTGGGACTGGGACCTGCCGTGGGGCGCCGAGGACAGCCAGCTCGCCATCCAGCAGACGCCCGGGCTCATCGTCGACGTCCCCGCCGGCGTGCGGTCGACCACCGAGCGCAACGGCCTGGGCATGGCGTTCTACGTCGTGCGCAACCTCGACATCGGCCCGGGCCAGCGCATGGCGATGAAGGTGCGCGGCCTGCCGGTGCCGCCAGCCTGGAAGATCTGGCTGCCCCGCCTGGCCGGCCTGCTCGTCCTCGGCCTGCTGACCGGTGGGCTGATCATCGCCGTGCGCGCCCGCCGCAGCGACGGGCCGCCCGCGGCCGAGCAGGCCAAGGTCGACGCCCGGGTCGCGGCCCTGCTCGAGGAGCTCATCGGCATCGACAGCGCCGCCGCCCCCGACGCCGAGCGGCGGGGCCGGGTGGTGGCCGAGCTCGAGCGGCTGTGGCCGGCGTCGAGCCGCGGCCGGGCCGCCGCGTAGCGCGAGACCCGACGTGCCGCTCGACCTGGTCCGGACCGACAAGCTGGTCAAGCGCTTCGGCGAGCAGCGCGCGCTGGCCGCGGTCAGCCTCGAGCTGCGCGCCGGGTCGGTGTGCGCCCTGCTCGGCCACAACGGCGCCGGCAAGACCACGCTGCTCGGCATCGTGTCGACGCTGGTCCGCGCCAGCAGCGGCGAGGTGCACTACCAGGCCGGCGGCCAGCCGGTCGAGGTCGGCGACGACCTGCGGCGCGACATCGGCGTGCTGGCCCATGCCTCGCTGTGTTACGGCGAGCTCGACGCGGTCGAGAACCTGCGCTTCTTCGCCGGCCTGTACGACCTGCCGGCGGCTGACGTCGACCGCCGGATCACCGAGCTGCTCGACGAGGTCGGGCTCGAGCCGGCGGCACGGACCCGGCCGGCCCGGACCTACTCGCGTGGCATGTGGCAGCGCCTGTCATTGGCCCGGGCGCTGCTGCCGCGGCCGACCCTGCTCCTCCTCGACGAGCCCTTCACCGGCCTCGATCGCGACGGCGCGATCAGCCTGGGTCAGCGCCTGGCCTCGCTGCGCGCCGGCGGCGCCATCATCGTCGTCGTCACCCACGACCTCGAGGCCATCGCCGGGGTGACCGACCACGTCGCGGTGCTGCGCGGCGGCGCGCTGGTGCTCGACCAGCGGCGCGAGGCGGGCACCCCCGGCTTCGGCTACGACGAGCTCAAGGACCTCTACCACCGGTTCGCGCAGTGAGCGGAGGACCGGCGCGAAGTTGCGGGCCTGGCGCGGCCCGGCGCACAATGCGGCGGGCATGGCGTCAGGTCACGAGCACGGACGGCCCCCGGTGACGCCGATGGCGCGTCGCGACGGGGCACCGTGAGCCTGGTCCGCCACGCCGCCCGGGTGGCCTGGAAGGACCTCATGGTCGAGGTCCGGACCAAGGAGATCATCTACACGATGGCCTTCTTCGCCGGCCTGCTGGTGGTGGTGTTCGCCATCGCCTTCCCGCCCAACCCGCGCCTGGTCGCCGGCGCCGCCCCGGGCATGTTGTGGGTCACCCTGGCCTTCGCCGGGGTCATCGGCCTGGGCCGGGCGTTCGACCGCGAGCGCGAGAACGACACCATGCGCGCCCTTCTGCTGGCGCCGGTGCCGCGCCTGGCGGTGTTCCTCGGCAAGGCCGCGGCCATGACCGTGCTGGTGCTGGTGGTGGCCGCGGTCGCCCTGCCGCTCCTGGCCCTGTTCGTCGGCGCCGACGTGTTCCGCCACCCGGGGCCGATGCTGGTCTCGGTCGTGCTCGGCGCGGTCGGCTTCGCCCTGGTCGGCACGGTGTTCGCGGCCTCGCTGCTCAAGGTGCGCAGCCGCGACGTGCTGCTACCGGTCGTGCTGTTCCCGCTGCTCATCCCGCTGTTCATCAGCGGCACCAACGCGGCCGCGGCCATGTTGCGGCTGCCCGAGGGTGATCCGGCCGCGGCCTGGTACTGGATCCGCTTCCTGGGAATCTACGACGCGGTGTTCCTGGTAGTCTCGCTGTGGACCTTCGAGAGCCTGGTGATCGAATGAAGCGCGCCGCCGTCCCCCTCCTGTCCGTGCTCGCCGCCGTCGGCCTGGTGGTGGCGGTGTGGGGCGTGTTCGTACGCGCCCCGCTCCAGGTCAACACGGATCCTCTCGGCAACGTCATCGGCGGGCTGTTCTTCAACCAGAAGATCTTCTACTTCCACGTCGCCCACGCCTTCATGCTGTTCCTCGGCGTGTTCGTGTGTGGCATCGCCTCGGTCGGCTACCTCAAGCAGCGCGACCCGCGCTGGGACGACGTCGCCCTGGCCGCGGCCGAGGTCGCCGCGGTGTTCGGCCTGGTCGTGCTCGTGACCGGCTCGATCTGGGCCAAGGCGGCGTGGGACATCTGGTGGAGCTGGGAGAAGCGCCTGACCATGTCACTGCTCCTGTGGCTGACCCTGGTCGGCTACGTCATGGTGCGCCGCTTCGCCGGCCTCGGCTCGGAGCGGATGGCGGCCGGCCTGGCGGTGTTCGCCTCGGTCCTCATCCCGTTCATCTACATCATGGTCGACAAGAGCGACCGCCACCCGCAGGCCGGCAGCAAGGGCAACGTCGCCACGCTCGACCCGGCGATGAAGCCGTGGTTCTGGCTGTCGGTCGTGACCTTCCTGTGCTGGTTCCTGCTCCTGATGATCAGCCGCGTCGGCGCCGCCCGGGCCGAGCGGCAGCTGCGCGAGCTGCGCGAACGCGGGCTCGACGCCGGGGTGCTCACGTGAGGACGTCCAAGACCATGCAGACCGCGACCTCGTCTCCCCGCACCCTGGGCCTTGGCCTCGGCCTGGCCCTGGTCCTCGCGCTGGCTGGCCCGGCCGCGGCACAGCCGGCGCCCGCCGCCGGTAGCGCCGCTCCGTCGGCCGGCAGCGCGGCCCCGTCGGCCGGCAGCGCCGCGCCTGTCGCTGACAGCGCGCCGGCGCCGGTCGACCCGTCGTACCGGGTGCCGGTCAACCCATCGCCGGGCGACCCGGCGCCGGGGATTCGCCCGGCCGACCCGGTGCCACCCGCGCCGCCGGCGCCGCTGCCCGATCCGCGCACCGGGCGCCCCGAGCAGCTGCGCCAGGTCTGCGCCGACGCGATGAACGCCAACCCCGACTTCGCCGGCCAGATCATCCGCACCATCAACCAGCAGACCTTCTTCGACCACCAGAAGCGGGGCGCGGCCATCGCCAAGAACGAGCGCCACGTCATCCTCGCCTACGCGGCGATGTGGCTGGCCGCGGTCGGCTTCCTGTTCGGCCTGTGGCGGCGGCAGCAGCGCCTGCGCGCCGAGATCGACCGGCTGGCCAAGCAGCTGGCGACGGCCGAGGCCAAGCCGTGACCTCGGGTCACATCCTGTTCATCCCGGGCGCGATCGCCGTCGGCATGTTCCTCGGCTTCATCCTCGGCGCCCGCGCCGCCCGCAACGCCTACGATCTCGAGCGCCGCCGCGACGAGGAGCGGGCCAAGGTCCGGGCCGAGCGCGAGGCCCGTCGCGCCGCCAAGGCCGACGACAAGTAGGCTCGAAGGAGGGTGGGTGTTCAACCACGTCGGTCACGTCTACTACAACGAGACCTCGGCCAGCCCGCTGGTCGTCGGCGACTTCGTGTCCATGAAGCGCTGGCCCGGCAGCCCGGACGGGTCCGACGGGTTCACCAAGTTCAAGTCGGCCAAGGGGCTGATCTTCGATCTGCAGCTGTCGTCGCCAGACGTGTTCGTCGACGAGGATGCGACGTCGCTGACCTTGCTGGCGCCCATGAAGCGGACCGGCTGGACCCTGGCAGAGCGGTTCGAGGCCGACCTCGACGGGGTGCAACAAGCCGTGCGCGACGGCCTCGACGCCGTCTGGCACGAGGACGAGCTGCTGTTTCCGTCAGGCGCGGTCGTGGTCGCCATCGCCTACAACGCGACGCCCGAGGTCGGCGCCGAGACTGACCAGCTCGACCCCGCGTGCTTCGGGGCCGCCACCCCGCGCCTGCCGGTGGATCCACCCACCACGCCGCTGTATGCGGCCGAGCCGGTGCGAGCCCACGAGCTGGCGATCGTGCCGGTCAGGCCCGGCACCTACCGTGTCCTCATCGGCACGCTGAAGCTCCGTGGCGCCCCGGTTGCGCGCGCGACCTTCTCACGCGTCGGCGACTAGCCGACCGCGCGGGTCATCAGCTCGTCGAGCGCAGCGCGGAAGGCGGTCGGGTCGGTCAGGGCGGTGCCCTCGGCCAGCTGGGCCTGGCCCATGAGCAGGCGGGCCATCAGCGGCAGGCGCGGATCGGTGCTGCTGGCGGCGAACACCGCGTGCAGGCCGCGCACCGCCGGGTGCTCGGGGTTGATCTCGAGGATGCGCTTGACCGGCTCCGGCTTCTGCCCGAACTGCTCGAGGATCTTCATCATGCGCGGGTTGGGGTCGCGCTCGTCGGACACCAGGCAGGCGGCCGAGGTGGTCAGGCGGTTGGTCAGCCGGACCTCCTTGATCTGGTCCTGCAGGTGGACCCGCAGCGCCGTCAACAGATCGCCCAGCTCGCGCCGCTGGTCGTCGAGCTTGGCGGCGGCGTCGGCCTGCTCGGCGGCCGGGCCGACCGGCACGTCGGCGCGGTCGATCGCCCGCAGCGGCTTGCCCTGGTAGGTCGGCTGGTTGTCGAGCCAGATCTCGTCGATGGGGTCGGAGAACAGCAGCACCTCGAGGCCGCGGGCGCGGAAGCCCTCGAGCAGCGGCGAGGCCGCGACCTGGCTGGCCGAGGCGCCCGACAGCACGTAGATGGCGTCCTGGCCCTCCTTCATGCGGCCGACGTAGTCGGCCAGGGTGGTCGGCTCGGCCCCGGCGGTCGACGTCGCCAGCACCAGGTCGAGCAGCTTGTCGCGGGCGTCGCCGCCGTCGGGCGCGACCAGGCCCTCCTTGAGCACCGGGCCGAGCTCGGCCCAGAACCCGCGGTAGGCCGCGAGGTCGCCCTGGCGCAGCTCGTCGAGCGAGCCCAGCACCTTCTTGACCAGCTGCTTGCGGATGACGGCGATCTGGCGGTCGCGCTGCAGCAGCTCGCGCGACACGTTGAGCGACAGGTCGTGGGCGTCGACCACGCCGCGCACGAAGCGCAGCCACGACGGCATCAGGTCCTTGCACTCGTCCATGATGAAGACCCGGCGCACGTACAGCTGCACGCCGCGCTTCATCTCCGGGCTGTACAGGTCGAACGGCGCCTTGCTCGGCACGAACAGGAGGGCGTTGGCCTCGACGGTGCCCTCCATCTTGACCGGCACCGTACGCAGCGGCGGCGCCCAGTCGTGGCTGACGTGGCGGTAGAACTCCTGGTACTCGGCGTCGCTGACCTCGCCCTTGCTGCGGTCCCAGATGGCCCGCATCGAGTTGATCGGCTCGCTCGGGGTGGCCGGCGCGCCCTCGGCCGCGTTGTGGCGCACGGTGCGGATGGGGTAGCCGACGAAGTCGGAGTAGCGGCGGACGATGTCGCGCACGACGTGCTCCTGGGCGTAGTCGCGCACGCCGTGCTCCTCGTCGGCCGGCTTGAGGTGCAAGGTCACGGTGGTGCCAGGGCCGGGCCGCTCGCCGGCGTCGAGGCTGGTCAGGGTGAAGCTGCCGTCGCCGGTCGAGGCCCACCGGGTCACCTCGGCGGTGCCGGCGCGCCGGGTCACCACCTCGACCCGATCGGCCACCATGAACGCGGCGTAGAACCCGACGCCGAAGCGGCCGATGAGCTCGGGCGGCACCGGGCCACCACCAGCGGCGGCGGCGCTGGCCTCGCGCAGGGACTGCAGGAACTCCTTGGTGCCGCTGCGGGCGATGGTGCCGAGGTTGCGCGCCGCCTCGTCGCGGGTCATGCCGATGCCGTTGTCGATGACCGCCAGGGTCCGGGCCGCCTCGTCGAGCTCGAGCCGGATGGCCAGCTCGTCGTCGCCGCCGACGCTGGTGTCGGTCAGCTGGGCGAACCGGCGCTTGTCGAGGGCGTCGGACGCGTTCGACACCAGCTCGCGCAGGAACACGTCCTGGTTGGAGTAGAGCGAGTGGACCATGAGATCGAGCAGCTGCTTGATCTCGGCCTGGAGCTCGCGGGTCTCGGGGGCGGGGCTGGGGGCGGCTGCGGTGGTCGGGCTGGTCATGGCGGTCCTCGGACACCGCGATAACCACCCAGGCGGCGGTCGTCAAGGCCGGGGGCCGGCAGGCGCGTGCGCGGGGTCAGGGCTGGGCCGGGGCGCCGGCGCCGGGCCCGACCGGTGGGCAGAACTGCGCTTCGTCGCGATCCGGCTCGGGGCTCGAGGTGGTGGGCTCGTGCCCGAGCAGGTGCAGGTAGGCGCCGCCCAGGCGGGCCTGGTACGGGCTCGGCTCGACCGGGCGCACGCGTACACGCACCGGCAGCCCCACGGCGGGCAGGTCGCCATCGTGGCCGGCCAGCAGGAAGTGGTGGCCGCGCTCGTCGGCCAGCTCGAGGTGGACCTCGCCGGCGGTCTTGGTGCCGGCCGCGCCGGTGACCTCGATCAGGGTCATCACCTCACGCCGGTCCGGACCGACGGCGACGACCGGCCAGCCCTCGGGGCGGGGCGCCTCCGTGTCGGGCACCAGGGTGGCGACGCGGAAGTGGGTGGCGGCGATGGCCTGGCCGAACGGGAGGTAGCAGCCGCCGGTCACCCGCACCGGGCGGTCGGCGAAGTCGGTCCACACCGCGCGCGGTCGGTAGTCGATCACCCAGCGCTGGCCGTCGGCGAGCTCGAGCCACACGCCCTGGAACTTCTTGCCGCCCGGGCGCGGGTCGATGCGTACGGTGGCGCGCCAGACCTGCTCGGCGTCGCCTCGCCCGCCCGCGCTCGGTCCGGCTGTCGCGTCCGCGCTGGTGGCGGCACCGGTCGCCGCGTCCTCGCCGGCCGGCGTGGTCGGGGCCGGGGCGGGGCGCCGCCCACACCCGGCGGCGCCGGCGGCGAGCAGCAGGGCGAGGACGGCGACGTCGGCGAGGCGGCGCGAGGGTTGGTGCGACATGCCGTCGAGGCTCACGAAGAACGACCTGCTCGTCAATGGTGGCGTCCACCTCCACGTCGCCGTCGCCGTCGCCGTCAAGGTCCACGACCACGACGACGAACAACGTCGACGCCAAGCAGGACCTCAGCGCGGACCGTAGGCCGGCAGAGCGGCGCCCAGCTCGTACGCGCCCAGGTCGGGTGCGGCCCCGACGTGGCCGTCGGCCAGGTTGGGGATGACCTGGCCGACGTCGATGGCGGCGCCGCCCGGCGCCAGGCGCAGGTCGGGCGGAGTGATCGACGGGAACGGCGACGCCGGCGGCGAGCTCGGGGTCGCGAACACCGCGGGCGTGACCTCGACCGCGTGGGCCTCGCTGGTCATGGCCCGCAGCTCGGCCAGGCTGGAGAAGGCGATCGGGCCGAAGCGGCCGGCGAAGCCGGCGCTCGAGCCGTAGCCGTCGTGGTCGAGCGAGCTGGTGGCGACGTCGAGCGCGCGCAGCTCGATCACCGCGCCGTCGCCGATGTCGTAGCCGCCGTAGCTGCCGCCGGCGCCGCCCAGGAACAGGTTGTTGCGAGCCCAGACCCGGCTGAACACGTCGGTGGTGAACACCCCGAACGCATCACCCCGCTTGACCACGGTGTTGTTCACCAGCACGTCGCCGATCGAGCCGCGCTGCAGCTTGAAGGCGGTCAAGAGCGTGTTGGCGACGACGTTGCGCACGAAGTAGGTCGGCCCGCCCAGGCCCGGCTGCGAGCTGAGGGCGATGAAGGTGTTGGTCAGCCGGTTGCCGACCACCCGGCAGTCGTGGGCGCAGAAGTCGGCCTCGACGCCGTCGTCGGCGCACTCCGACAGGTCGTTGCCGACGATGTCGATCGCGACCTGCTCGTCGGCGTTGCTGTCCTCCAGCAGCGACACGCAGTCGCGGAAGCCGCGCACCCGGTTGTGCAGGATGACGT
Organism: Kofleriaceae bacterium; assembly: GCA_018058095.1. GTDB lineage: Bacteria > Myxococcota_A > Polyangia > Haliangiales > Haliangiaceae > JABFXX01. The sequence goes on along the minus strand of JAGPCO010000009.1, from coordinate 6,794 downwards.
GACCGGGCCCGGTCACCTCGATGCCCTCGCCGACGTTGGCGCCGCTGACGCCGAGCGCGGCCTCGTTCCACGCCGTCGGCCCGGTCACCACGTTGTCGGCGATGTAGGCCCGCTCGGCCCGGGTCTTGGTGGTGATGCCGTCCTCGGTCGTGGTGATCGTGTTGCCGACGATGGCCAGGTCGCGGCCGTCGTTGAACTTGATCTTGCCGGTGATGGTCAGGCCGACCACGTGCACGTGCTGGCGGCCGTCGAGGCGGACGTCGCCGCCGATGGCCGCGGTGGCGCCGGCGGCGGCGCGGATCACCAGCGGCTGGCCGGCCGCGCCATCGACGGCGACGGTGAAGCCAGGGTAGCTGCCGGCCGCCAGCTCGAGGATCTGCCCGGGCTGGGCCGCGCCCAGCGCCGCGCTCAGGTTGGCCGGGGTCACCGCCACCACCGGGGCGCCTGGCATCGGCGCCGGCACCGGCCGGGTCCGGGTGGTCAGCGTGGCCAGCGCGCAGCCGCCGTCGGGGTCGCGCATCGTCACCTCGACCTCGTAGCCGGTGTCGGGCGCTAGCGCGAACAGGCTGCCGGCGAAGCGATCGCCCCAGCTCTTGCCGGCGACCGCGCCGGCCGGGGCGCGAAACAGCGGCGCGCCCTGGCGCCACTCGCCGCCGTCGGCGCGGAAGCGCACGGTGGTGGTGGCGTCGCCGTCGGGGTCACCCTGGTACGGCCACTCGATGGTCAGGTGGTGCAGGGTCGGGTGCGGCAGGCTCATCGTGCCCGGCGTGACGCCATCGGGCCCCGGCGCGACCGGCGGGTCGGGGCAGGGTGGTGGTGGCGGCGCGGCGTCGGCCGGCACGCCGCCGCCGTCGCCATCGCCGCCGGCGGCGTCGCCGCTGCCGCCACCACCCCCACACCCGGCAAGCAGCATCGAACCCAGGGCGAGCATGGCGACACGCATGGTGACCTCCGGGCCGGAGTGTAGCTCGTCGCGGCCCAGGTCGCGGTAGGCTCGGCCTCATGCTGGAGGGCTGGTGGACCCGCGGGCGTATCGACCGCGCCGCGGCCAAGGTCGCGCGCCTGGCCGACGACGGCGAGCTCGAGGCCGCCGCCGTCGCGGCCGAGCCGCTGCCGGTGGCCGAGGAGCTGGCCGCGGCCTACCCCGCCGACCTGCCGCTGCTGGTGGCCCTGGCCGACGCCAGCGACATGGTGCGGGACATCGACGACCTCAACGCGGCCGCGCTGGAGACGCC
>JAGPCO010000009.1:0-5459 GCA_018058095.1 Kofleriaceae bacterium | reverse complement strand
CGCTGCCGGTGGCCGAGGAGCTGGCCGCGGCCTACCCCGCCGACCTGCCGCTGCTGGTGGCCCTGGCCGACGCCAGCGACATGGTGCGGGACATCGACGACCTCAACGCGGCCGCGCTGGAGACGCCGCTGTTCGCCCAGCTGGTGCAGCGCCTGCGCCGCGCCCTGCCCAGCGTGACCGACCGCCCTCAGCGCGCGGCCTGCCTGCGTGGGCTGGCCAGCGCCGCCCGCGCGCTCGGCCCGGCCGGCGACGACGAGGCGGAAGGGGCGCTGCTCGAGCTCGTCGCCCTCGACCCCGACGATGGCAACGCGCACTACCGGCTCGGCCTGTACTACAAGACCCGCGGCCGCTTCGCCGACGGGGTCGCTGCCAACCTGCGCGCCCTGGCCGCGGGCAGCACGGGTGAGGCGACGCAGTGGAACCTCGGCATCTGCGCCACCGGCGCCGGCGACGGCGCGCGTGCGCTGGCGGTCTGGCAAGGCCTGAAGATGAAGGTGGCCCTGGCCGACAACGGGCGGGCCGAAGGGGGCTTCCCCATGGCCAAGGTCCGGGTCGCCCAGCGTCCTCTGGCGCTCCGCCGCCCCGGTGGACCCGACGGGCCAGGCGCCCAGGAGAACATCTGGATCGAGCGGGTCGGGCCGTGCCACGGCATCATCCGCAGCGCGGTGTACGACGACAACCTCGGCGTCGACTACGGCGACGTTGTGCTGTTCGACGGCGCGCCCATCACCCACCACGTCGTCGACGGGCGCGAGGTCGCGGTGTTTCCGCACCTGGCCACGCTCGAGCACGCCGGTTACCAGATCTACCCGCTGGCCGGGACCCAGCCGGCGCCGCGCCTCATCGCCGGCCTGAGCGCGGCGCTGCCCGACGATTCGGTGGCCTACGTCCACACCGAGCAGGTCGTGCAGCTGTGCCAGGAGTGCAGCCTGCGCCACGGCGCCGGCCACCCGCACGAGACCCGCGAACACCGGGTCGTGCGCGGCAAGCTGTGCGCGCCGCCCGGCCTGGCGCCGGCCGCGCTGCTGGCCGCCCTCGACGCCGCCGTCGCCGCCGCCGGCCAGGACGGGCTGCGCGTGCTGGTCCCGGCGCTGGCCGACGCCGCGGGTGACCCGGCCCGGGCCGAGGTCGAGCGCCGGCGCTGGGCCATGCTCGACGGCTGACGGTCAGGCCGCGCCGGCGAGCGCGGCGAGCCGGGCCGCCAGCTCGGCGGCGCTGCCGAGCCGCGCGGCCGGATCCTTGGCCAGCGCGTGCGCCAGCACGGCGTCGAGCGCCGGCTCGCCCAGCGGCGGCACCGGCGCCTCGACCACCGCGGCCATGGTCAGGTAACTCGGGCCGCGGTGGAACAGGCGCTGGCCCGAGGCCAGCTCCCACGCCAGCACGCCGAGCGCGAACACGTCGGTGGCGGCGGTCCAGGCCTCGTTCCGCACTTGCTCGGGCGCCATGTACGCGTGGGTGCCGCGGGTGCCGCCGGCGACGCCGACCGGCTGGACCACGCCGAGGTCACACAGCGTGGCGCGCGGGCCGTCGACGATGAGGTTGCCCGGGCTGACGTCGCCGTGGACCCAGCCGTGCGTGTGCAGGTGGGCGCACGCCTCGGCCGCGGCGGCCAGCCAGCCCAGCGCGACCGATCGCGGGGCCCGCTCGCCGGCGTCGCGCCGGCTGCGCAGGTCGGCGCCGGCGATCGGCGCCAGCACCAGGTACGGCGGGCTGGTCGCCACGTCGTGGCCCAGGCCACGCACCAGCGCCGGGTGCGGCGGAAGGCCGCAGGTGATGGTGCACTCGCGGGTGAACAGCGCCAGCACCTCGGGTTCGGCCCGGGCGCCGAGCAAGCGCTTGATCACGCACGGCCGGCCGGCCTCGTCGGTGCCGGCCAGCACCTCCGCCAGGTCGCCGCGGCCGAGCCGCCGGGTCAAGACGTAGCGCCCGAACCGCTCTGGCGACACGGCGGCAGCCTAGCATCGCCGGCCATGGCCCGGCGCGCCCGGTGCTACAGTGCCGGCGCCATGGCCATCGACCTTTCGTACACCGAAGAGCAAGACGCCCTCGTCCAGACCGCGCGCGAGTTCACGCGCAAGGAGATCATCCCGGTCGCCAGCAAGTACGACGAGAGCGGTGAGTTCCCGACCGAGGTCTTCAAGCGGGCCTTCGCGACCGGCCTGATGAACATCGAGATCCCCGAGGCCTACGGTGGCCTCGGCGGCAGCTGCCTCGACAACTGCCTGGTGCAGGAGGAGGTGGCGTACGGCTGCCTCGGCATCAACACCTCGATGGCCGGCAACTCGCTCGGGTCGATGCCCATCCTCATCGCCGGCACCGACGAGCAGAAGAAGAAGTACCTGAACCGCCTCACCCGCGACCTGCAGTTCACGGCCTACTGCTGCTCCGAGCCCGACGCCGGCTCCGACGTGGCCGGCCTGCGCACCAAGGTGGTGCGGCGCGGCGACGACTACGTCATCACCGGGCAGAAGCGGTGGATCACCAACGGCGGCGTCGCCAACTTCTACACGGTGCTGGCCACGTTCGACCCGGCCATGAAGCACAAGGGCATCGCCGCCTTCATCGTCGACGCCGACGCGCCCGGCGTGAAGACCGGGCGCAAGGAAGACAAGATGGGGCAGCGCAGCTCCAACACCACCGACGTCCTGTTCGAGGAGGTCGTGGTGCCGCGCGCCAACCTGCTCGGGGCCGAGGACGCCGGCTTCAAGATCGCGATGAAAACGTTCGACCGGTCGCGGCCGTGGATCGCCGCCGGCGCGGCCGGCGTCATCCGCCGCGCCCTCGACGAGAGCCGGGCCTACGCGCTCGAGCGCAAGACGTTCGGGGTGCCGATCGCCCAGCACCAGGCCGTGCAGTTCATGCTGGCCGAGATGGCCATCGCCTACGAGACGACGCGGCTGCTCACCACCAAGGCGGCCTGGCTGGTCGACCGGGGCGACCTGCAGGCCATCACCTCGGCCTACGCCAAGGCCTACGGCGCCGACGCCGCCATGCGGGTCACCACCGACGCCGTGCAGATCTTCGGCGGCTACGGCTACACCAAGGAGTACCCGGTCGAGAAGCTCATGCGCGACGCCAAGCTGCTGCAGATCTACGAGGGCACCTCGCAGATCCAGCGGGTGGTCATCGCTCGCAACCTGCTCGGGCGATGACCGGCCTGGCCCGGCTGGCCGCGCTGTCCGCGCTGTCCGCGCTGGTCGGGTGTGGCCCGGCCGCGGCACCGGCGCCGGTCGTGCCGTGCCCGCCGGCGCTGGCGGCCGCCCCGGCCGGCGCACCGGCGCTGCCGGCGCCGGACGATCGCTTGCGCCGCTGGCAAGCCATCCACGCCGCCGGCGACGCGCCTCCGCCCGGGACCAGCGCCGAGGCGCTGCTGCCCGAGCTGGTGGTGTACCTGGGTTCGCCCGACCCGGCCCGGCGCGACGGCATCGGCTACGAGGTGCTGGCGCAGTGGCTGGTGCGGGCGCCCCGGCTGGGCCCGGCGGCGGTGCGTCAGCTGGCGATCGACCTGCGCGCCCGCCTGACCGCGCCGATCGATCCGGCCGATGGCGACGGCGTGTTCGCCCGTTCGTTCGCCGCGCTGGCGCTGTCGCTGGTGGTGGCGCGTGACCTGGCCGAGCCGACGGTGCTCGACGACGCGGCGCGCCGAGCCATCCTGGCCGACGCCGTCGCCTACGCCCGGCGCGAGCCCGATCTGCGCGGCCACACCGGCGTGCGCGGCTGGGCCCACGCCGCTGCGCACACCGCCGACCTGCTCAAGTTCCTGGCCCGCGTGCCCAGCTTCACCGACGCCGACCGCGCCAGCATCCTCGACGGGGTGGCCGCCCTGGTGGTGCGGCGCCACGGCGCGATCTTCCACCACGGCGAGGACGGCCGCCTGGCCCAGCCAGTGCTGGAGGCGGTCCGGCGCGGCATCTCGCCAGCGGCGATCGACGCCTGGCTGCAGGTGATCGCCGCGCCGCTGGGTGAGCCCGCGCTGGCCGAGTTCGAGCCCGGCCAGTACGCGGCGCAGCGCAACGCGCGCAACCTGCTGTTCACGCTGTTCGTGCAGCTCGCGCTCGACCCGGCCCCGGCCGGCCAGGCCGCCTACCTGCGCGACAAGCTGCGCGTGCTGCTCGGCGGCTAGAGGAGTCCGACCCCGTATTCTGGGCGCCCGCGAAGCCGGGCTCGCTCAGGCCTCGTCGACGCGGGGCACCGTCATCGCGCGCGTGGAGGGCGTGGAGTGCGGCGGCCTGGCAACTCGGCCGGGTCGATCGGCCCGCCAGCGCGGAGCCAGCCCTCGCGCGCGAGCCAGGTCTTCGGAGCGCTCAACGGGGAGCCCGCGGGAGGCGGCGACCCGTCGATGACCCAGACACCCGACTTCGTCGGGTGCCATCGTCCCGACGACCAGCGGTCGGGCTCGAAGAAGCGCAGGCGCTGGCGTAGCTGGCCGGGATTGGCTCGCCAATCCCGGATCGAATGGCTCACGTGGTTGAACAGCACGTAGCGCAGCGTGTTGCGCATCTGCGTCGGCGAGGTGACCGGGCGGGCGTGGTAGCGGTCGGCGAAGACCCGGCCGCGCCGGGCGAAGGCCTTGTTCCAGCCGCGGGCCAGGCGGATCGCCAGGCCCTTCATGCCGCGCGACAGCGCGGTGTCATCATCGGCCTCGACGATGAGGTGGAGGTGGTTGCCCTCGAGGGCGTAGTGCAGGACGCGGAACCCGGTGACGCGGGTGTGGTCACGCGCGCCGGTGAGGGCGCGTTCCAGGACGTCGAGGCCGGCGCGGGTGCGCAGCCTGGGCAGGGTGTCGACGGTGCGCAGGCTGACGTGGTGGACGGTGGTCCTCGCGAAGCGAGGCCTGGCGCAGCGCTTGACCGAGTTGCGGTGCTGCATGGGCGGGCGGCCGCGGCGGCGGCGGCGCGGCCGCCGTGGCGGGGTGGTGATGCCGCGCACGAGGTCGTCGAAGCTGACCTGGGCCCCGGCCGGCGCGGCGCGGCGGCGTCGGTCGCTGCGGGGGCGAGCGGCGGACGAAAACATTTAGGGCGTATATAGTGTCGCGACGGTGGGGATAAGGGTTTTCGGCGGAGTGGCGACGATTTCCGGGACGGCGCGGCCGTGTGCGGCGTGGACCGGCCCGGGCGTCGGCTGAAGCCTCCTGCTGTGGACAGGCGCAGGGCGTGGCGCGGGTGGACAAGGGCGTGGAGCGGGGCAGCGCCTGCCCACAGCAGTCCGCCCGGGCCTGGACATGCGGACCCTGAGGGGTGTTTCCACCCAAGACCCCTGACACCCGGCTTCGCCGGGTGGGGTCTGGGTCAGGGACGGATTCGAAAGAATCCGGTTGGGGGAGCCACGACAGCCCCGGGGGGACCTGATGATTGATCACTTCTCTCGCGTGGCAGACGCGACCTGAACCGCGATCTGCAGCACCTCGAAGCCACGGGCCAGGGTTAGCCAGCCCGGGTCGCCATTGTTGCGCAAGTGGC
>JAGPCO010000008.1 GCA_018058095.1 Kofleriaceae bacterium | reverse complement strand
CGGGGGGACCGCTGTGGGCAGGCGCCGCCATCGGGGCTGGCGTGCCCTCACGCCCGGCTTCGCCGGGCGCCTGTCCACAGCGCGAGGCCGGACGGCCGACCCCGGGGCGATCCGAAGTCGTTACGGTGTCGGACTGCTAGCTGGCCGGCAGCGGCCGCGCCACCACCAGCACGGTGCCGACCGGGTCGGCCACGTATGCGGCCAGATCGCCCCACGGCCGCGGCGCCGGCGTGGACAGCAGGCGCGCCCCGGCGGCGAGCAGGCGGGCCAGCGCGGCGTCGACGTCGTCGACGTGGAAGTACAGCTCGGTCGTGCTCAGCGCGCCGGGTGGCGTGGCGGCCGGGACCTCGCCGCCGACGTTGTGGGCGAAGTGCTGGCGCTGGTACAGGCCCAGGCGCTGGCCGCCCGGGACCTGGTACTCGCGGTACACCGGCACGGCGACCGCGACCGGCCAGGCGAACGCGTCGTCGTAGAACCGCGTCAGCGCCGCCAGGTCGTCGACGGCGAGGATGGTCAGGACGTGGCGCGCGCTCATGGCCGGGCGGGGCTGGCGATGAAGCGGTCGAGGCGGGTCCCGGCGGTGCGCTGGACCTTGCGCCGCAGCCAGCCGGTGCCGCCGAGCAGGCGACCGGTCAGCCCGAGCGCCTGGCCGGCCCAGCGGTGGAAGTCGAAGGTGTCGACGTGGTCGACGATGAGCCCACCCTCGAAGCGAAAGGCGGCGTCGATGACGTTGTGGACGGCCCGGCCGGTGCCGGAGAACGTGTACCAGGCCTCCCAGTGGGCCGCGCCGCGGGTGTCGTCGGCCGAGACCCGGCTGTGCTCGACGCGGAGGTCGCTCGCGCCGCCGCACAACATGCGCCACATGGCGCGGGCGCGGTCGCCGTGCAGGTCGGGGAAGGCCGGGTCGGAGAAGTGCACGTTCGGCGCGTAACACGCGGCCATGGCCTCGGCGTCACGCGCCGCGAAGGCGCGGTAGAAGCGGTCGATCACGTCGACGTTGGGGTGCGGCATGGCGGCTCCGGGGCGGGTGGCTGACTACTCGGCGGTGCGGATGCGCCACAGCGCGAGGCCGCCCCAGGCCAGGGCGAGCGCGGCCAGGCCGATCATCGGCGCCGCGCTCACGCCGTCCCGGCCGGTCAACGTGTCGACGTGGTGGGTGATGGACAGGTTGGCGATCGCCGCCGGCAACACGCCGAGCGGGAGGTCGATGAGGATGATGTAGCCGATGGTGACCGCGGTGCCCTGGCGCGGCGCCAGGCTGGAGATGCCGGCGGCGCACAGGCCGAGCGCGCTGGCGCCGGCGGCCAGCGCGGCGCTGATCGTGGTGAGCCCGGCCCCGCCGTCGACCGGTCCCAGTGTGCGCAGCGCCGCGGCCGTGCCGCCGGCGACCAGCGCCGCCGCCAGCGGCAGCAGCACCACCAGCTTGCCGACCAGCACGGTCCAGCGCGCGATCGGACGCGACCACAGGTAGGCGGCGGTCTTGTCCTCGAGCTCCTCGGCGACCGCGCTGGCCACCAGCAGCGGCGGCAGCACCGCCATGACCAGCACCGCCAGCGACAGCACCTCGGCCTGGCCGACGGCCGGGTGCGGCCCGCCGCGGCTGGCCGCCTTGCCGATGGCGGCGAGCAGGTACGGCAGCGCGGCGATGCCGGCGGCGATCCACACGGCGCGGCCGCGCCACAGGCGGGTCCAGGTCACCCCGGCGATGGCTCGCACCGCCGCGCCGGCGCCGACCGCGGCCCGGGCGCGCGCAGGCGCGGCGGTCGATGCGCCTGGCTCGCTCACGCGTGACCTCCGGTCAGGTACTCGAACACCGCGCCCAGGTTGTTGTCGGGCGAGGTCAGGCTGTCGACGACCAGGCCGCGCTCGACCACCACGTCGGCGATGGTGGCGTAGCAGCGGTCGGGGTCGCGGGTCTCGACGATGACCGCGCCGCGCTCGATCGACAGCCGGCTGGCGTGTTCGGCCGCGGCCAGCACGGCGGCCAGCTCGCGCGGGCGATCACACTCGACCCGGATGCGGTGCGGGTGGCGGTCGATGAGGCGGCGGATGGCGTAGATGTCGCCCTCGGCCAGCACCTGGCCGCGGTAGACGACGACGATGTTGCGGGTCAGCGCCTCGATCTCGTACAGGACGTGGCTCGAGATGATCACCGTCTTGCCGTCCTGGGCCCAGGCACGGATGCGCTCGACGATGGCGGCGCGGGCGACCGGGTCGACCCCGGTCAGCGGCTCGTCGAGCAGCAGCAGATCGGGGTCGTGGGCGATGGCGCTGGCCAGCTTGGTGCGCTGACGCATGCCCTTGGAGAAGCCGCGCACCCGGCGATGCGCCGCCGCGGTCATGCCCATCACCTCGAGCGCGCGGGCGGCGGCGGCGCCGGCCTCGGCCCGCGGCACCCCGGCCAGGGTGGCCATGGCCGTACACAGCTCGAGCGCCGACAGCTCGTCGTAGGTGGCGTCGTGCTCGGGGGCGTAGCCGACGCGGGCCCGGGTCGCGGCCGAGGTGAACGGCGATTGCCCGTACACCTCGAGCGTGCCGCGGGTCGGGCGCAACAGACCGGCGATGAGCTTGATGAGGGTCGACTTGCCGGCGCCGTTGGGCCCGAGCAGGCCGACCACGCCGCCGGGTAGGGTCCAGTCGATGTCGGACACGCCGAGCACGTGGCCGTACCACTTCGAGCAGCCGGTGGCGCGGATGGCGGGGGTGGTCACGACGAGCTCCCCAGGCCGGCCCGGCGGGCGGCGTCGATGCGCCAGGCGACGATGGCCACGGCGACGAGGCTGTGGCCGAGCAGGCTGGCGATGGCCCACGGCGCGGCCACGAACACGCGCGGCCCGAAGGTGAGCCCGACGTCGAGCCAGTCGTACGCGAGCGACTGCATCGCCACCGACAGGTCGAGCGCGCCGAGCGGAAGCCCGGTCGCGGCGCCGAGCCCGGTCGCGACCAGGCCGAACACGAGGTAGTAGGCCGCCCACACCGCGATGGCGTAGCGCCGGCGCTCGACCAGGGCCGAGATGGCCAGCGGCACCGCCGCGAACGCCAGCGCGGCCATCGCGCCGATGGCCAGCACCCGCGGCAACACCCCGGCGTGGGCCAGCACCTCGTCGGAGCTGGCGTGCAGGCCGAGGCGGACCAGGGTCAGCACGACCGGCCCGGCCAGGAGGATGGCGGCGGCCAGCGCGGTCAGCCCGGCCAGCTTGCCGAGGATGTAGTCGCGGGCCCGAACCGGGCGCGCGAAGTAGAACGAGAACGCGCCGCTGGCGCGGTCGGCCGCGACCACGCCGGAGGTGACGGTCATCGACACCAGGAAGGCGGCGGTGCCGTAGTAGCGCCACGACATGGCCAGGATGACGTCGTCGGCGTTGCTGGCGGTGAAGCGCGCGACCGCGGCCTTGAGGAAGGCCGGGGTGGTCAGGGCGACGATCCACACCACGGTGTTGATGACCGCGAGCAGGAGCGGCAGCTTGAACCGCCAGAAGCCCTTCCATGCCGCCTGCAGCTGCTGGCGGGCGATGACCCGCCAGCGGGTGCGCTGCGGCCGACGGGTGCCGAGGTAGCGCCGGTACCCGAGGTCGTGGATGGTGCCGGCCGGGATCGGCGCGGCGGCGGTGGTGGCGGCGGCGCCGTTGGCGGTGGCGGCGTCGGCGCTCATGGCTGGGTGCCCTCGGGGGTGGCGCCGTGCACCACCCGCAGGAACGCGGTCTCGAGCGACTCCTGCCGCGGCGCCAGGCCGCGCACCTGCAGCCCGCTGGCCCGGGCCACCGTGAACACCAGGGCCGAACCAGCGCCAGGCGGCAGGTCGACGTCGAGCGCGGCCGGGCTGGTGACCCGGCAGGTCGCGCCGGCCGCGGTCAGGGCCGCCGCCAGCGCCGCGCTGTCGTCGCGGGTCTCGACGGTGAGCTGGCCGAGCTGGGTCCGGCTCGAGCGCAGCGAGGTGATGGCGCCGATGAACTGGATGCGGCCGGCCTCCATGATGACCGCCGACTCGCACACCCGCTCGACGTCGGGCAACAGGTGGGTCGACACGACGATGGCGCAGCCGCGCCGGTCGGGCAGGTCGGCGATGAGCGCCAGCATCTCGTCGCGCGCGCGCGGGTCGAGCCCGTTGGTCGGCTCGTCGAGGAACAGCAGCTCGGGGTCGTGGACCAGCGCCGCCGCCAGCTTGACCCGCTGCTTCATCCCGGTCGAGTAGGTGTCGATCGGCTGGTACCGCTTCTCCTCGAGGCCGGCGTAGTACAGGGCGGCGTGGGCCCGCTGCATCGCCTCGGCGGTCGGTAGGCCCGACAGCTCGCCGGCGTACACGCACAGCTCGACCGCCGACATCCCGGTCAGGAACGCCTCGTTCTCGGTCATGTAACCGACCCGGCCGCGGATCTCGTCGGCCTGGGTCTGGGCCGACAGGCCGAGCACCTCGGCCTGCCCCTCGAACGGCTCGAGGCCGAGCAGGCACTTGAGCAGGGTCGACTTGCCGGCGCCGTTGCGGCCGAGCAGGCCGACGATGCGACCGGCGATCACGCCGTCGACGCCGCCGAGCGCGGTGATGTCGCCGTACCGCTTGCGCATCCCGCGCAGGGTGATGAGCGGGCGGTCGGCGCTCACGGCGCGGCCTCCACCACCTCGACCCGGACCGGGGCCACGCCCTCGTCGATCATGTCGAGCTTGCGCGCCGCCGCCTCCGAGACGTCGATGATGCGGCGCTTGTTGCCGAACGGGCCACGGTCGTTGATGCGGACCACGACCGAGCGCCCGTTCTTCTGGTGCGTCACCCGCACGCGGGTCCCCATCGGCAAGGTCCGGTGCGCGGCGGTCATGGCCCGCTTGTCGAACCGCTCCCCCGACGCGGTCGGCCCGCCGTGGTGGCGGCCGCCGTACCAGGTGGCCATGCCCTCCTCGGCGCTGGCGCTGGCGCCGGCGCTGGGCGGCGGGTCGGCGGGCGCGACCTCGGCCGGCGGCGTGGCCGGCCGCGCGGCGACCTCGACCGGGCGCGGTGGGGGCGGCGGTCGACGCCGCTTGCTCGTCGTGCGCGGGGCCACCCCAGCGCTGGCGGCCGGTCGCGCCGGGGCCGGGGCCGGGGCGCGCGCGCAGCCGAGCAGCAGCAGCGCCGACGCCAGCGGCGCCAGGGCGGCGGCGCGCCTCACTTGCTGCACCCGGCGCCGACGGCGCTGCCGGCCTTGGCCAGGCCGGCCGCGCGCAGCTCGCGCCCGGTCGGGCCGGCGCCGAGGGCGGTCCGGCGCGCCTCGCCGTGGCCCGGCCCGACGACGTCGCGCAGGTAGGCCTCGAGCTGGAAGGTGTCGGAGTGCTCCTTGGTGTGGCACTGACCGGCGCACAGCTCGGGCGCCGGGGCGCGGGTCAACGTGCCGACGGCGCCGTCCTTGGCGACGTGGATCGAGCCGGGGCCATGGCAGGTCTCGCACTGGACCGAGCGCAGCAGCTCGTTCCTGGCCAGGGTCGCGCCGCCGGGCTTGTCGTAGCCGGTGGTGTGGCAGCCGATGCAATCGAAGTCGAGCTGCTTGCCGACCCGCTCGAGCGTGGCCCAGGCCCCGGCGTGGCGGGTCTTGGCCCAGAACTGGGCGGCGTCGTCGTGGCAGTCGGTGCACGCCTCGGCGCCGACGTAGGTGGCGGCGCCCTTGGCGACCGGCAGCGGCGGGGTGGCGGCGGCCGCGGCGGCGTTGGCCGCGCCGGCGGCGCGGTCGTACGTGGTCTTGGCGGTGATGGTCGCGCCGTCACACGCCAGCTTCTTGTTGATGCGGACGTGGGCCAGCGTGAAGTAGCTGCCGCTGGCCGGCGGCTGCAGCGGCGTGTTGACGAGCACGGCCCGGCGCGCGCTGACCTCGTCGCGCTCCCGCCGCTTGGCGGCGACGAAGGCCGGGTCGGCGCTGGGGTCGGCGGCGAACGCGGTCAGCTCGCGCTCGTACTCGGCCAGGCGGACGTCGAGCTGGGCGATGACCTCGGCCGCGGCGGCCTCGCCGACGGCGTCGACCAGCGGCCCGGCGCCGGCGCGGACGGTGACCGCGACCCGGGCCACGGCCTGGCCGCGGTTGGCCGGGAACACCAGCCAGGTCCGGCCCTCCTGCTCGGCGGTCGGGCTCAGCTCGTCCGGCTCGGCGGTGGCCTGGCCAAGCCCGATGACCGCGAGATCGAGGTCGCCGACCTCGCGCACCAGCCGGACCGCGTCGCGGCGCGAGGTCGCGCTGATGAGGCCGACCACGAACTCCGCCCCGGCCGCGCGCACCTGGGCGGCGGCGCGCTTGCCGGCGGTGACCGGGTCGTCGACCGCCACCCCGGGCGCGGCGTCGGCGGTGACCAGGCCGAGGACGCCGACCTTGGTCGAGCCCAGCGGCAGCACCGGTGGCGGCGCGACCGGCACGGCGCTGGCGCTGGCGGCCAGGTTGACCACCACCCGCGGCAGCCGAACCTTGTCGGGCCCGCGCGCCAGGTCCATCGGCCCGAGCCCGATCGCGTCGACCCGCAGCGTGTCCTTGTAGAGGCCGGCCAGGAGGTCGGCCTTGAGCTCCTCCTGCGCCACCAGGTGCGGCGGCACCGGCGCCTTCGAATAGAGCAGGGAGCCGGCGTCGACCACCAGCACCGGCCCGGCCGCGCGGGCGTCGCGGATCAGGGCCGCGGTCCGGGCGATGTCACCCAGCGGGTCGGTGGTGCAGCCACATGGCTCGACCTGGCCGCGCACCTCGGCCAGCGCCAGCAGCGTGAAGGTCGGCGGTGGCGGCGCGGTCGGGGCCTGGGGCCGGCCGTTGCCGCCCGGGCCGCGGCCGTCGCTCGAGCAGGCCCCGGTCGAGCCGGGCAGGGCGCTGATCAACAGCGCCAGCGCGAGCAGTTTCCGCGACATGGCCGTACCCATAGCACGCAAGTTGCACGCTTGACACCCCTGGGGGGCGCCGGTAGATTGCCGCGCCCTCGTCCCCACCCCCTGTTTTTTTCCACTCGGTTCTCGCAGCTCGCAGAGGTTCCATGTCGGTCGCAATCCGTTTCGCTCGCCAGGGCAAGAAGAAGGCCCCGTTCTACCGCATCGTCGCCGCCAACAAGATCAAGGCGCGCGATGGGAAGTTCATCGAGCTGCTGGGCACGTACGATCCGCGCACCAAGGCGCTCAAGCTCGATCAGGAGCGCTACGAGAAGTGGCTCAAGACCGGCGCGAAGCCGAGCGGCACCCTGGCCGCCATCGTCCGCCGCACCGCGCGTGCGGCGACGGGTCCTGGCGCCGTCAAGGCCAAGGCCTAGGTCGGCCATGGACACCGACGAGCGCTCGCCCGACCTGGCCGAGCTGGTCCGGTTCCTGGCGACCAACCTGGTCGACAAGCCCGACGAGGTCCTCGTGACCCTGGTCGAGGAGCGTCAGGCCAACGTGTACGAGCTCGAGGTCGCCGAGTCCGATCTCGGCAAGGTCATCGGCCGCGGCGGCAAGACCGCACGTGCCCTGCGCACCCTGGTCCAGACGGTCGCGCCCAAGTCGCGCAAGCGCACGCTGGTCGAGATCCTCGAGTAAGAGGCCGGTGCGGGGCGAGGACCGCATCGAGATCGGCGTCATCTCGCGTGCCCACGGGCTGCGCGGCGAGGTCGTGGTGATCCCGCATGACCCCGACGGCGAGGCGCTGCTGGAGGCGACCCAGGTGTGGATCGGCGGCGAGGCCCGGGTGGTGACCGGCTGCCGGCCCAGCAACCAGGGCTTCCTGCTGGCGGTCGAGGGCGTGACCGACCGCACCGGGGCCGAGCGCCTGCGTGGGCTGGCGGTGGCGCTGCCGCGCGAGCTGCTGGCCAGCGACGGCGAGCTGGTGCTCGACGATCTCATCGGCTGCGAGGCGCGGCTCGAGGGCGGCGGCACGTGGGGCCGGGTCGTCGCGGTCGAGCTCGGCCCGCAGGACCGCCTGGTCATCCACGACGACCAGGTCGAGCGCCTGCTGCCGATGGTGCCGGAGCTGGTGGTCGCGATCGACGTCGCCGCCGGGTACATCACCGTCGCGCCGGCGACCGACTGGCCGAGCGCCCCGCTGGCGCGTGGCTTCAAGGTGCCGGCCCGGCCCGAGCGGTCGTGACCGCGGCGATGCGCTTCACCGTCGTCACCCTGCTGCCCGAGCTGGTCGGTCCGACCCTCGAGGCCGGGGTGGTCGGGCGCGCCCACAAGGCCGGCCTGCTCACGGTCACCACCGTCAACCCGCGCGACTTCACGACCGACCGCCACCGCACCGTCGACGACACCCCGTACGGCGGCGGGCCCGGCATGGTCATGAAGGCGCCGCCGGTGCTGGCGGCCATCGCCGCCGCCGGGGCGCTGGCGCCCGAGGTGCGCCCGCACCGCGTCCTCCTGGCGCCGACCGGCGCGCCGCTGACGCAGGCCGGGGTGCGCGCGCTGGCCGCCCACCCGCACCTGGTGCTGGTGTGTGGCCGCTACGAGGGCATCGACGAGCGGGTGGCCGAGGCGGCGATCGACGAGACGGTGTCGGTCGGCGACTTCGTGCTGTCGGGCGGCGAGCTGGCCGCGCTGGCGGTGATCGACGCGGTGGCCCGGCTGGTGCCGGGGGTGCTGGGCGAGCCGGCCTCGGCCGACGACGAGTCGTTCTCGGCCGGGCTGCTCGAGTACCCGCAGTACACCCGCCCGCTCGACCTCGACGGGCGGGTCGTGCCCGAGGTGCTGACCGGCGGCAACCACGCCGCCATCGCCGGGTGGCGCCGGCAGCAGGCCATGCGGCGCACCGCGGCGCGCCGGCCCGAGCTGTGGGCGCGGTACCGCCCGAGCGCGGGCGACCGGGCGCTGCTGGCCAAGGACCCGCGCCTGGCGGTGGCGGCGCGCAGCTACGTCGCGCTGTGCCACCACCCGGTGTGGGACCGCGACGGCAAGGTGGTGACGTCGGCGCTGACCAACTTCGACGTACACGACATCGCCCGCTCGACCATGACCTACCGCCTGGCTGGCTACGCGGTGGTCACGCCCATCACCTCGCAGCGCGACAAGGCGCTGCATATCGCCCGGATGTGGAGCGAGGACCAGGACGGGCAGCACCGGGCCCAGGCCCTGGCGCTGGTCAGCCCGCAGCCGAGCGTGGCCGCCACCATCGACTGGATCACCGGGCGCCATGGCGGGACCCGGCCACGGGTGGTGGCGACCTCGGCCCGGACCGATGGGTTCGAGGGCGCCGGCCGCTGTACCGCCTGGCAGCTGCGCGCCGAGCTGGCCGGGGACGAACGTCCGCTGCTCCTGCTGTTCGGCACGGGCTGGGGCCTCGTCGATACGCAGGTGCCTGAAGTCAATCAGGTTCTCTCCCCGATCGAGGGGGGTGGCGACTGGAACCACCTGTCGGTCCGGAGCGCGGTGGCGGTGGTGCTCGATCGCCTGTTTGGCCTGGCCGAGGACCCGGCCGTGCACGCAGGGCCACCACCGGCTTGACGCCGTGCCCTGATCTCTGGCAGAACCCACCGTCCATTCACGGTTTTCTCGCGAGGTCACATTCCCATGAGCGCGCACCGGATCATCGCTGCCATCGACAAGCGCAACATTCGCCCCACGGCGCTGCCCGAGTTCCGCCCCGGCGACTCGGTGAAGGTCTGGGCGAAGATCCGCGAGGGTGAGAAGACCCGCCTGCAGGCGTTCGAAGGCGTGTGTATCCGCCGCGCGTCGAAGGGCACCAAGTCGACCTTCACCGTCCGCAAGATCTCGTACGGCGTCGGCGTCGAGCGCATCTTCCCCGACCACTCGCCCAACATCGAGAAGGTCGAGGTCCTGCAGCGCGGCAAGGTGCACCAGGCCCGCCTGTTCTACCTGCGGGACCTGTCCGGCAAGGCGGCTCGCATCAAGGAGCGCGAGGGCTCGTACCAGGCCGCGGCGCAGCCCGAGGGCGCGTCGGCCGAGGGCGCGGCGGGCGAGGGCGCGGCCGAGGGTGGCGAGGCCAAGGCCAAGGGCCGCGGCAAGCGCAAGAAGAAGGCCTGATCCAGGCAGGCGCGTCGGCTCCGGCCGGCGCATCGACGGTCGGCGAGCACCAGGCAGGTCGCGATGCGGCCTGCCTGTTTTGCGTGGGCGGCGCGGAGGGCGCGCAACCGCCGGCGCGCTCGGTCGACAGCGGGGCATGCCGCCGCGTCGATCCACCAGCAGCGTCGGGCAAGTCGCCGAGGCGCTGGCGGCCCAGGAGCTGACCACGCGCGGCTACCGCATCGTCGATCGCAACGTCCGCTTCGTCGCCGGCGAGCTCGACCTGGTGGCCTGGCACGGCGACGTGCTGGTGTTCATCGAGGTGCGCAGCCGGGCCAGCGCCCGCTTCGGCGACGCCCGCCAGGCCGTCGGGGTCGGCAAGCGGCGCCAGGTCAGCCGCATGGCCAGCCTGTACCTGGCGACGCGCCGGCTGCGGCCACGCCGGTGCCGGTTCGACGTGGTGGCCATCACCGCCGGGCGGATCGACGTGGTGGTCGACGCCTGGCGGCTCGGCGAGTGGGCCTGATGTAACCCGGGCCGGGCCGGCCGACACCATCCGAGCAGACCGACGCGGCCCTGGTGGACCGCGCGGCGAAGACCCGGCCGGGTCGACGCAGGCTGCGTCGGCTGACGGCCGCCGGAGGTGTCATGGCTCGCACTCGCTGCGTCGTCTCGTCGTCGTGCTCGTCGTGCTCGTCGTGCTCGTCGCGCTCGTCGCCCGCGTCACGCTCGTCGCCCGCGACGTCGCCGCCGTGGCGGTGGGCAGCGGTGGCGGCCGCGGTCGCCCTGGCCGTCGCGCCGGGGTCGGCCCGGGCGCAGCAGGCCATGGGAGGCGACCTCGAGCTGTCGGCGTTCCGGCCCACGGTCGACGCGCGCGGCTACGTCACCGTCGACGGCGCCGACGCGCTCGAGCCGGGCGCGCTGGCGCTCGGGCTGGTGTCGTCGTGGGCGCGTGGCCTGCTCGACCTGCGCACCGCCGACGCCGGCTACCGCATCGACGACGTCGTCACGCCCACCCTGGTCGGCGCGGTCGGCCTGCCGCTGCCGGCGCCGCTGCAGCGGCACAGCGACCTCGAGCTCGGCCTGTCGCTCCCGTTCGGGGTGGTGGCCGGCGGGCGCAGCCCCGACGCGCTGGGCGGCCCCGGCGGCAACGACGACGACCGCCGCGACCTGGCCGGGCAGGGCCTGGGCGACGTCGGCGTCCACGGCAAGCTCCAGCTCGGCCGCGGCCGCCTGGCCGCCGCGGTGGTGCTGGTCGCCACCCTGCCCACGGCCACCACCGGCACCTGGCTCGGCGCCGGCCGGCTCGGGCTGGTCGGGCGGGGCGTGGTCGAGGCGCGCGGGCGACGGGTGCGAGCGGCGATCATGGCCGGGGCGCGCTGGCAGGCGGGCGGCGACAACGCCTTCATGGACGTCGAGGCCGGGGCCATGCCGACGACCGGGTTGCGGGTGGCGTCCGGATCGGCCGTGCTGGCCGGGGCGGCCGGGGCGTACGGCCTGGTGCCAGGCCGGGTCGAGCTGCTGGCCGAGGCCAGCGCGACCGTGCCCTTCACCGGCGAGCGCTACCGGCCGATCGAGGTGCTGGCCGGCGGCCGGGTCTACCTGGCGGCGCGGTCACACCTGAGCCTGGGCCTGGGCACCGGACTGGGCGACCAGGCCGGCAACCCCGACGTGCGCGCCTTCCTCGGCATCGTGCTCGAGCCACGCGCGCCGGCCCGGGCCCAGGCCGCGGTCCCGCCCTCACCGGCGGCGTCGGCCCCGCCCGGGCCGAGCGATCGCGACGGAGACGGCCTGCGCGACGACGACGACGCCTGCCCCGACGCGCCCGAGGACGTCGACGGCTGGCAGGACGGCGACGGCTGCCCCGACCTCGACAACGACCGTGATGGGCTGGTCGACGAGGATGACCTGTGCGCCGACGAGGCCGAGGACCGCGACGGCGTCGCCGACGAGGATGGGTGCCCCGAGCTCGACGCCGATCGCGACCGCATCGTCGACCGCGACGACCGCTGTCCGCTCGAGCGCGAGACCTGGAACCGGCATCAGGACGAGGACGGCTGCGCCGATCGCGGGGTCGTCAACGTCGGGGAGTCGGAGATCGAGGTGCTGCGCGAGATCCACTTCGACTTCAACAGCGCCCGCATCCAGCCCCGCTCGTACCCGCTGCTGGCGACGATCGCCCAGACCATCATGCTCAACCCCGAGCTGCACCACGTCGAGGTCGGCGGGCACACCGACGCGCGCGGCAGCGACGCCTACAACCTCGCCCTGTCGCAGGCGCGGGCCGACGCGGTCCGGGCTCACCTGGTCGAGCAGGGGGTCGAGGAGGCCCGGCTGAGCGCGGTCGGTTATGGCGAGCGCATGCCCAAGGCGGCCGGCGTCGGCGAGGAGGCGTGGCGGAAGAACCGCCGCGTCGAGTTCCTCATCCTGCGCGACTAGCAGGGGCGAGAACGACGACCACTGATGCCACGTGGCCGTGGCCGTGATCGGGATCGAACCGTGGCGGTGATCGACACCGGGAACCCAGCGTGCCGGTGCATGGCAGGTGACCTTCGCCAAGCCGACCCTGGCCACGTCGATAGCACTGGTTCAGGCCCGCTCTGACCACCTGTCTTCCCAGCAACGAGTGCCGCCCGTGCCGCCCATGTTCCCGCTTGCAACCCGTTCGGGACCCCGGACCGTCCACGCCGGATCGATCAGGGCCACGGCGTCGTTCCCGTTCACGTGCACGGCCACGGCCACGGGCACGATCACGGCCCGCGCCATCAGCGGCCGGCTCGGCGCCGAAACGCGAAACGGGGCGAGTGGCTCGCCCCGTCGTGTGCGCCGTCAGCGCGCGCCCGGCCGGTGCTACGGGCAGATACCCTGACCGGCGCGGCCGGGCAGGTTGCAGCACGCGTTGTCCGGGTTGCCGGCGTCGCACGCCAGCGGCTCCGGGATGGTCCCGTTCTCGGGGATCACCACGTAGTCCTTGCAGATGCAGAACTTCCGGCAGCAGAACGGGCCGACCGTGGTCGGGATGGCGCAGGTGAACCCGCCGGCGCAGGGCGACTCGGGCACACGCTCGCAGTCGTCGTCCGACTCGCACTCGGCCGTGCACAGGCCGCGGTTGCCGTCGGGGTAGCGGCTGCCGGCCGGCAGGGCGTTGGTCAGCGGCACCTTGAGGCACGTCCGGGTGGTGCAGTCGAGCGAGGGCGAGGCCACGACGGTCTCGTTGACCCCGGGCGCCTCGACGCCGAGATCGCAGATGCGGCCGACCTCCTCACCACCACACGCGCCCAGTGCCACGGCGGTGGCGACGAAGATGAACAGGAAGGAGTGTCGGATCATGGAGTTCCTCGCAGCGGCGGGGCCTCATAATCATGAGGGCGGGAGGGGAAGTCAAGGCGAGGGCGATCGCTTATCGGCATTCATCCGACCCCTCGCGCCCCGGCAGGTTGCAGCAGGTGTTGGCCGGGTCGTCGGCGTCACACGCCGCCGGCTCGGGCCGGGTGCCGTAGTCCCGGCACACGCACACCTTCTCGCAGCAGAACGGCCCGACCACGGTCGCCACCGCGCAGGTGAAGCCGCCCTGGCAGGGCGACCCGGCGATCCCGGCGCAATCGTCGTCGCTGCTGCAGGTGGTGGTGCACAGGCCGCGATCGTCGGCCGGGTAGCGGCTGTCGCCCGGCAGCTCGGCGGTGAGCGGCACCTTGAGGCAGGTCCGGCTGGTGCAGTCGAGCGAGCCGGTGGCGATGACCGTGTCGCGCGGGCCGGCCTCGGCGCCGAGGTCACACAGGCGTCCGACGGTGTCGTCGTCGACGGGGCAGGCGGTGGTGGCAAGCGCCAGGCCGGCCACGAGGGTCGGCATGAACCAGGTTCCCGGCAGGATGGTGGGCATGCTGGTGGGTGTCCGCACCGCGGGATTCCTTCGCGCCGCAACCAGCAGGCCGGCCGGCGTGTCCCCCTGCCGCATGGCGGACCGATCGACTCGCACCTGGCCTGGCGACCGGCGACCAGGTGCCTTGACAGGGCGGACGGCGCTCCCCGATGATTCCGCCCTCTTCTGGAGGTCTCATGCGTCGCACGTTTAGCGCAGCCCTCGCCGCGGTCTTGACCGCCGCCGTCGCCCTGTCCTCGATCTCGCCGGCGTTCGCGCAGGGCGAGAAGAAGGACGACCTCGAGTTCGAGCCCGACAGCGCCCAGGCCACGCCACCCTCGAAGACCCTCGAGCGCGCGGTCAAGCTGTACGAGAAGCGGGACTACCCCTCGGCGTCCATCGAGCTGCAGAAGGTGCTCAACGGCGAGAGCGGCGACGACGCTCGCAACAAGCAGCGCGCCGAGTTCTTCATGGGCAAGACGCTCTACTACCTCAACTTCTACGCCGGCGCGCTCGCCTACTTCGACCGCATCGTCCAGGCCGGCGCGGCGCACACCTACCATGGCGCCACCCTCAAGTGGCTGGCCGCCCTGTCGCGCGTGCTGCCCGAGACCTCCGGCATCCTCGAGAAGATCGGCGGCTACGACGCCGCCGCCCTCGAGGATCCGATCATGGCCCAGGTCCGCGACGAGCTGTACTACCTGCTCGGGCGCCACTTCTACCGGCGCGGCGCCGACGGTGACTTCGAGAAGGCCATCGAGCTGTTCCAGCGCGTCGCCCGCGACAGCGAGTTCTTCATCAAGGCCAAGTTCTTCGAGGGCGTGACCCACGTCCGCAAGTTCGAGGGCAAGCCGGCGGTCGAGGCGTTCAAGGAGATCCTGGTCATCGGCCAGGAGCGCCCCAAGCAGTACAAGGCCGCCGACATCCAGATGTTCAACGAGCTGGCCACGCTGCAGATGGCGCGCGTCTTCTACTCGACGCAGCAGTTCGACACCTCCATCAAGTACTACGAGCGGCTCGAGCAGAGCTCGCCCGACTGGACCAAGTCGCTGTTCGAGGCGTCCTGGGCCTACTTCATGAAGAACAACAACTCGAAGGCGCTGGGCAACATCCACACGCTCAACGCGCCGTACTTCGAGGACGAGTTCTTCCCCGAGTCGGTGCTCCTGCGCGCCGTCATCTACTTCAACTACTGCCTGTACGACCGCGCCCAGGAGGCGGTCAACGACTACGACACCAAGTACAAGCCGCTGGTCGCCAACCTCGAGCAGCTGATGGCGAAGTACGAGGACAACGCCGAGTTCTACGAGTACATCAAGAAGGTCATGGCCGGTAAGGCCGGCCTCGATGACGCGACCCAGCGCCTGGTCATGTCGGTGCTGACCGACCGCACCCTGCGCAAGGAGTTCGAGTGGGTCGAGGAGCTGCAGCGCGAGCTCGACGCCCTCGGCAAGACCGACAAGGCCTGGCAGACCACCCAGGTCGCGTCCGAGATCAACCAGGAGCTGACCGTCCAGAAGTCACTGGCCGACGGCAACGCCGGCAAGGTGGCGCGTGACCGCGTCGATCGCCTGGTCAAGGAGCTGCGCCGCCTGCGCCGCGACGGCACCAAGATCAAGGTCGAGGTCATCAACGCCATGGCCGAAAAGGTGGCCGACGAGGAGCTGCGCCGGCAGCGCGTGGTCAACGAGCGTGAAGAGCCGATCATCATTGACGATGAGCACTTCATGTGGAAGTTTAACGGCGAGTACTGGAAGGACGAGCTGGGTTACTACCGGTTCAAGATCCGCTCCAGGTGCCCGAAAAAGTAAGCGACAGACAGCCGGCGCATCGTCTCGCCCCCCGACCATGACGGCTGTTTGTGACCGACCCAAGACCTCTGGCCAGACGTGTGTGAACACGCCTGGCTGGGTGCGTTTTTCGGGCCGGCGCGTGCGGCCGGAGTGGACGGGCCCGACCCGCCCGTGTTGTCCGCCCTCGACCCTTGACCGACCCTGCTGATTCCGCCGGAGAAGGAACCGCCATGAAGATGCCGAACTCGAGCTGGAGCTGGAAATGGTGCATGGCCGCGCTGGCCACCCTGGTGCTGTCGACCTCGTCGACCGCCCTCGCCCAGCGCGCCAAGTACACGCGTAACCAGGACGTCAAGATCGACGTCAAGCTGTCGGACCGGGTCAAGCCGAAGGCGACCACCGACAAGCCCAAGGAGGCGGCGCCGGAGATCACCTCCGATCAGGTGCTGTCGGTCGAGGGCAAGGTCGGAGACCTCCGTTCCGAGCAGGCCGCGCTCATCGGTGACCTCATCGAGGACACCCCGGACAGCGAGGTCGAGGAGAAGGCCGACCTGTACTTCCGCCTGGCCGAGCTCCACGCCGGCAGCCAGCGCTACTGGCGCCTGATCTCGCTCGACGCCCAGATCAAGGCGGACACCGCCAAGAACGCCGGCGACAAGTCGAAGTTCAAGAAGAAGGCCGACGACGGGGCCAAGAAGTCGAAGGCGGCGCTGATCGAGGCGGTCAAGGTCTACAAGGCCCTGGCCGACAACGACAAGTTCCGCAACTACCCGAAGATGGATCAGGCGCTGTTCTACTACGGGTACACGCTGCAGGGCGGCAAGTACATGAAGGAGGCGCGTGCGGTCTACGACCGGCTCCTCAAGAACTACCCGCAGAGCAAGTACGTGCCCGAGGCCCACCTGGCCTTCGCCGACTACCACTTCGAGAACAACCAGCTGGCCGACGCCGAGTCGCGCTACCAGCGCGTGCTGCAGTTCCCCAAGTCCAGCGTCTACATGTACGCCAAGTACAAGATGGGCTGGGTCTACCTCAACCTCGGTCGCAACCAGGAGGCGCTCGAGACCTTCTACGAGGTCGCCATGGCGACCAAGACCACCAAGGGCAAGGAGAACCTGCACCGCTCGGCCAAGAAGGACATCGTCCGCGCCTACGCCGCGGTCGGCAACGTCGAGAAGGCCTACCCGTACTTCCAGAAGGTGGACAAGAGCGCCTACTCCTTCGACATGTACCAGCTGCTCGGTGACTTCTACCTCGAGCAGGGCAAGTCGGAGAAGGCCATCTACACCTACCGCGACCTCATCGGCCTGGCGCCCAAGAACAAGAACGTGTGCCTGTGGCAGTACAACGTGGCGCACGCGATGATGACCGCGGGCACCAACCCGCAGAAGGTCGAGGAGATCCAGACGCTGGTGAAGCTGTACGGCGCCCTCAAGGGCACCAAGGTGCTGCCGCAGGCCGAGGCCCAGGAGTGCCACGACAACGCCGCCGCCATGGCCGGCGAGCTGGCCGCCGCCTGGCACTCGGAGTCGGTCAAGACCCGCAACCCGGAGACGCTGGCCTACGCCGAGAAGCTGTACAAGGTCTACCTCGAGGTCTTCACCGACGCGCCCGACTTCGCCCGGACCCAGTACTACTACGCCGAGCTGCTGTGGACCCGCGCCGAGAGCGAGAAGAACCAGCGCCTGCAGACCGAGCTGTGGGAGAACGCGGCCATCGCCTTCACCGACGTCGTCAAGACCGGCAAGGTCGACGACAAGATGAAGAAGGAGTCGGCCTACGCCGCCGTGCTGGGCTGGAAGAACGCCCTCAACGTCGACCCGCGCGTGAAGGCGCCGCCGCCCGAGGACGCCAAGGCCGGCGAGAAGGTGCCCGACCCGCAGCCCATCCCCGAGCGCGAGGCGAAGATGATCGACGCCTTCGACGTGTACATCAAGTACATCAAGGACCCCAAGGACGACGACCTCGTCGGCATGAAGTTCCTCAAGGCCAACCTGTACCGGCGCTACCACCACTACGACAAGGCGCTGCCGCTGTTCGAGGAGATCCTGAGCAAGCACCGCGAGCACGAGACCGCCGAGTTCTCGGCCAACCTCATGCTCGACAGCCTCAACCGCCTGGGCCGCTTCGATGAGCTGGTCACGCTGGTCGACAAGCTGGTCAACGACAAGAAGTTCCTCGAGGGCAAGGAGGACCTGGCCGGCCGCCTCGAGATCCTGCAGCTGCAGGCCGAGCGCAAGAAGGCCGAGGGCCTGGAGAAGGTCGCCAAGGACACCGGCGACATCGGCAAGTACATCGAGTGCGGCAAGGCCTACACCACGATCTACAACCGCAACCCGGAGGCCGAGGGCAACGACCAGGTGCTCTACAACGCCGCGGTCTGCTTCGAGCAGGGCAAGTCGATCGGCCTGGCCATCTCCATGTACAAGCGGCTCGAGGACCTGACCGCCGCCGACAAGAACATTCGCGCTCGCGGCATGGCCCGCCTCGGCGTGGCCTACGCCCAGGTCGCGTTCTACGAGCAGGCGTCCAAGTACCTCGAGCTCTACTTCGAGAAGTACGGCTCGACCAAGGGCGACAAGGACCTCAAGGACGCCAAGGACGCGCTCAACGACGCGGTGTTCTACCGCAAGGGCCTGGGCCAGGACGATCTGGCCATCAAGAACACGATGAAGTACGCGGGCCACCCGCAGGTCTCGGCCAAGGACAAGGCCGGCGCGTTCTTCGGTCTGCACGCCATCTACGAGAAGAACGGCGACACCGAGGCGCTGATCAAGCACCTGCAGAAGTACATCCGCGAGTTCGGCAGCAAGGGCGCGCCCGAGCTGCTGGTCATCGCCCACGCCAAGATCGGGCAGGCGCTGTGGAACCAGAGCTGCCCGGTCAAGACCGTCGACGGCTCGTGTATCAAGGTCCAGCGCGAGCGCGCCCTGGCCAACCGCGGCAAGAAGGGCAAGCGCAAGCGCGTGGTGCAGACCCAGTGTGGTGAGACCTCCAAGGTCAAGATCACCGTGGTCAAGCGCGACGACAAGAAGCTGCGCGAGGCCATGAGCGAGTTCGGCAAGGCCATCGCCTCGTTCGAGAAGAGCGGCAGCAAGGGCGAGGGCGGGGCCAGCTACTTCTACGCCCTGGCCAAGTTCCACCAGGCCGAGCGCGACTTCGAGGACTACCTCAGCGTCGAGTTCCCGTCGAACCTCAACTTCGATCCCAAGAACGAGGCGGTCGCCAAGAAGTCGCTCAAGCGCTTCGAGGAGTTCATGGCCAAGAAGGCCAAGTCGGGCGAGGCCGCTCGCAGCAAGTACGAGGCGATCGAGCAGACCCGCGACGCCGCCAACATGATCGCCGGCGTGGCCCGGCGCGGCCAGATCGCGCAGAACGCGGCCGACGCGCTGTACACCGCCGAGATCCCGACCAACATCCGCCCGTACGAGGAGGCGGTCGAGATCTACTGCGACACCCTGATGGAGAAGGCCGAGCCGCTCGACAGCACGACCATCAACGCCTTCAGCGTGTGCCTCGAGCAGTCGACCAAGCTGGGCTGGTTCTCGGAGTGGTCGCGCCTGTGTGAGCGCGAGCTGGGCCAGATCAAGCCGGAGGAGTTCCCGACGGCGGCCGAGCTCAAGGACTACCCCGATCAGACCTCCATCATCACCGACGTCGAGCCGGCCGCGGCTCGCCTCGAGTAACCCCCGCACTCCACTCGAGGACAGGAAGGAACCCACGCCATGCGTGAAACCAAGCAGATCCACGGAATGATGACTCTGAGCACCCTGGCCACCGTCTTGCTGGCCGCGGCCTGCGGCGGCAAGGCCAAGGTCGACGGCACCGGCCCCGGCGGCGGCGGTGGCGGCACTGGCGGCACCGGCGCCGGCGCCACCGACATCGTCGGCGAGGCCCCGGTCAAGCAGGAGCCCAAGCGCGAGATCTCGAAGGACGCCCGCAGCGACTACGAGTCGGCGGTGAAGTTCTTCACCAAGAGCGACAAGGAGGGCTGGAGCGAGAGCGCTTGCCGGCAGTCGGCGTCGCAGTTCGAGTCGGTCGCCAGCGAGCACAAGGACCTGATCGAGGCCAGCTACATGGTCGGCCTGGCCTACCACCGTTGCGGCCTGATGGCCGAGGCCGAGAAGGCGTACCAGGCCACGCTGGGCCGCAAGTCCAACCACGGTCCGACCCTGTCGAACCTGGGCGAGATCGCCTTCCGCAACGGCCGGGTCGACGCCGCCAAGACCAGCTGGGTCAAGGCGCTCGACGCCGAGCCCAAGCTGGTCGCGGCCCGCATCAACCTGGCGGCGCTGCAGCTCGAGGAGCTGCGCAAGGCCAAGGACGCGGCGGCGTTTGCCCGGCTCGACAAGGAGATCCAGACCCAGCTGTCCAACGCGCTGGCGGTCGACGGCGACAACATCCGCGCCTACACGCTGTACGCGCTGACGTTCATGGAGGGCCGGGCCAAGAACAAGAACCGGCTCGACCTGGCCAAGCTGCTGCTCGACGAGGCCGACAAGAAGCCGGCCGCGGCCAAGTACGCCCCGCTGGTCAACGCGCGCGGCCTCCTGTTCCTGCACCGCAACGCGCTGTCGGAGGCCCTCAAGTACTTCCAGTCGGCGGTCGAGATGGACTCCAAGTTCGTCGAGGCCCGCATGAACGTCGGCCTGACCACCCTGGGCTTCCGCAAGTACGACACCGCCAAGGAGCAGTTCACGGCGGTGCTCGGGCAGCAGCCCAAGAACTACGACGCGATCATCGGCCTCGGCATCGCCATGCGCGGCATGGGCGACCTCGATGGGGCCGAGGGCCAGTACAAGAAGGCGCGCGAGCTCGACGGTCGTCGGGGTGAGGCCCTGTTCAACCTCGGCGTGCTCTACAAGGACTTCAAGGCCGCCAAGTCGGACGACCTCAAGGCCTCGCAGACCGCCTACCGGACCGCGCGCGACTACTTCAAGGACTTCATGAGCAAGCCGGGGGTGTCCGAGTCCGACCGGGACGAGGCCAAGAACAACATCGCCGACTGCGACAAGGTCATCGCCCAGCTCGACCAGTTCATGAAGGCGCAGGCGGCCCAGCCGCCGGCCCCCAAGTGATCCCGGCCAGGCGCGTAACCAGCTGAAATCGCTATACGCTGAACTGTTTTCACGAGCCCGAGAAAAAGTGCAAGATCCTGGGAACCAATGTCGAAACCGGATGTCGGAGGCTTCGTGGACCGCACGAGCCCCGCACTCCGGTGCCTCTCACATCCCGGCCAAGGCCGGGGAGGAGCCCGCATGCGTACGCTCGCGCTGATCGTCGTGTCTCTGTTCTCGCTGACGTCGGTCGCCGCTGCCCAGGGCAAAGGCAAGGACGCGGCGCCGGCCGGTGGCGGCAAGGTCAAGGTCTACGACTTCTCCGGCGACACGATCGAGGGTGACCTCATCAAGCCGGACGGTACTGCGGTCGATGCCCGCGACTTCGCGAAGCACTCGAGCCTCATCCGGATCCGCAGGGAATTCATCGCCGAGATCCTCAAGTCGGCGGAAGACCTGTAGATCGGGCTGGGACCGAGGGCACGCAAAACTCGCGGTTCAGGTTCTCTCGATACGTCGCTGGTGGCACTGCTCACTGAACCCTTCGGAGTTTGTCCATGTCCAAGGTCCCTTTGATCTTTCGGCTCTACAAGGGCGACCAGTTCCTCCGCGAGGAGAAGCTGACGCTGCCGGTCATCAAGATCGGCAAGCTGTCGTCCTCGCACCTCCGCCTCGACGACGAGAGCGTGTCGCGGATGCACGCGATCATCGAGGTCGGCAGCCCGAGCGACATCAGCATCATCGACCTCGGGTCGACCAAGGGCACGTTCGTCAACGGGCAGAAGGTCAACAAGGCCAAGCTGCAGGCCGGTGACCTGGTGCTCGTCGGTGACACCCGGATCGAGGTCCAGCTCGGCGCCGCCGAGGAGGACGACGAGATCCCGACCCGCGTCAACGAGGCGGCCATCGCTCGGCCGGCCTCCGCCAGCGTGCCGCCGATGGACCTGCCGGCGCCGAGCGCGCCGGCCCCAGCGGCCCCGGCCTACGCGGCCCCGGCGGCCCCGGCCTACGCGGCCCCGGCCGCCCCGGCCTACGCGGCTCCGGCCGCCCCGGCCTACGCGGCTCCGGCGTACTCGGCCCCGGCCGCCCCGCCCCCGGCGGTGCGTCCGCCCCCGGGGATGCCGTCGCCGTTCGCCACTGCCACCGCGGCCCCGGCTGGCTTCCAGCAGTACGCCGCGGAGTCGGTGGATGACGCGAGTGGTGCTCGCGCCGTCGAGGTCGCCGCCATGCTGGGCGACTCGGTGGTGTCGGTCCGCCACGTCATGAACCCGCGGGCCGGCAAGGTCTCGACCGCGACGTACGCGCTGTTCATCGGTGGCGCCGTCGCCCTGCTCGGCGCGGTCATCTCCTTCGCCCTGGCCGTCAACAACGCCAAGTACAACAACGCCAAGAAGGAGTACTGGGTCCACGTCCAGAAGCGCCCCGAGCACGCGTTCCGCGAGCGGATGCTGCCGATGTCGCGCGACTGGGTGACCTTCGGTGGCTTCCTGATCGGCCTGGGCTGCCTGGCCATGGGCCTGCTGCGCTATCGCGAGGAGCGGCAGTCGCCGTTCTTCCGCGTCGGCACCGCGCCCGACGTCGAGTTTCCGCTCGGCGACATGCCGATGGGGAGCTTCCCGCTGGTCGCGCCGATCGGGGACGACTTCGTCTTCAACTTCACGCAGGGCATGGACGGCGATCTCGTCGTCGACGGCCAGTCGACCTCGCTGGCCGACCTGGCCGCACAGGGTCGGGCTCGGCCGTCCTCGACGGCGCCGGGTGGCATGGAGGTGCCGATCCCGGCCAAGGCTCGCATCCGCGTCCGCGCCGGCAAGGCCACCTTCCTCATCAACTCGGTCAACAAGCCGCGCCGGCAGGCGGTGCCGCTGTTCGCGATGGCGCAGAGCTCGGTGATGGCGTACTTCGCGGGCTCGGCCGCGGTGCACCTCGGGCTGTGGGCCTTGCTCCGCACCGTCTCGCCCGACCCCGACGCCGCCAACCTCGACCTGGCCGCGCTCGAGGACGTGTCGACCGACTCGTCGTCGACCTCGCAGGACGACCCGCCGCCGCCGCCGCCCGAGGAGACCGAGGAGGACGGTGAGGACGAGTCGGGTGGTACCGGCACCGCCATGACCCTCGAGGAGGGCCTCATGGGCAAGAAGGACTCCACGGCCAAGGAAGGCCAGTACAAGATGCAGAAGACGCAGGACCAGGAGCAGCTGGCGCGCATCCAGGCCGTCGAGGCCGCGCGCACCGCTGGTATCCTCGGGTCGACCGCGCTGCAGCAGGGTGGGGCGTTCGCCTCGCTGACCGGCACCGGCGACGTGTCGAGCGGATTCGACGACGCCAACGTCTACGGCGGCCTCCTCGGTAACGAGGCGGGCGAGATGTACGGCGGCTTCGGCTTCGGCCGGTCGGGCTTCGGCCCGGGCGGTGGTGGCACCGGCTGGGGCACCATCGGCACCGGTCGCTACGGCACCATCGGCCACGGCTCCGGCACCGGCTCGGGCTACGGCGTGGGTGGCGGTCGCGGCGGCATGCGTGGTCGCAGCTCGTCGGTGCCGCAGGTCCGCATCGGCCAGCCGACCGCGGTCGGTGACCTCGACAAGGCCATCATCCGCCGCTACATCAAGCGCAACGAGCAGAAGATCGCCTACTGCTACGAGAAGCAGCTCATCGCCAAGCCCGGCCTGCAGGGCACGGTGACCACCCAGTTCTTCATCACCCCCAACGGCAACGTGGCGTCGTCGACGGCCAGCGGCGTCGATGGTGAGGTGTCGAGCTGCGTGGCCGGGGTCATCAAGAACATCGAGTTCCCCAAGCCCAAGGGCGGCGGCGGCGTGCAGGTGAACTACCCGTTCAACTTCCGCCCGACCGGCGGCTGAGCGGCCACGCTTCCGAGGCCGGCGCCCCGCGGCGCTGGCGTGACGCGGTCGGCCCTGCCGGCCGCGTTGCTCGTTTTCGGCCGCGACGCGCCGGGTCGTTTCAGGTCGACCCGGTGGCTCCTCGTCGGTGCCACGACCGTCCCAAAAGCCCGGCCACGGCTTGAGGCCTGGGCCCTTTCGTTCTACCGTCCGAACCGAGGATCGACGATGAAGCTCACCAAGATCGCCACTGTGTTGTCCTTGGCCGTCGCGCTCGCGGCGTGCCCCAACAAAGAGAAGAACGCGTCGATCGAGCACATGAACGCCGGGGTCAAGGCGCTCAACTCCAAGCAGTTCGAGTCGGCCAAGAACGCGTTCGAGAAGGCGGTGGCGTCGTACCGCGACAACCACAGCGCGCACTACTACCTCGGCTACGCCAACGCCCAGCGCGAGAACTGGACCGCCGCCGTCGAGGGTTTCGAGAAGGCGGCGCAGATCAAGCCCGAGGAGCCGATGTACCAGCTGTACCTCGGCGTGGCGCTGTACGAGAAGGCGCTGCAGGTCGC
The DNA here is from genome assembly GCA_018058095.1 of Kofleriaceae bacterium. Taxonomy (GTDB): domain Bacteria; phylum Myxococcota_A; class Polyangia; order Haliangiales; family Haliangiaceae; genus JABFXX01. The sequence goes on along the minus strand of JAGPCO010000008.1, from coordinate 89,962 downwards.
GCGCGAGGCCGCGGCCAAGGCTCAGGGCAAGAAGCCGCAGGAGGTCGAGATCGACGTCTCCAACCTCAACTACGAGAGCGCGCTGCAGCACCTCGACGCGGCGACCAAGAAGAACCAGGAGCTGTGGCGCGCCCACTACTTCGCGGGGCGGATCCACCGCAACAAGGAGAACGCCCAGCAGGCGGCGGAGTCCTTCACCAAGGCGATCCAGGCCAACCCGTTCGAGGCGGCGCCGTACATCGCCCTGGCCGAGCTGTACCGGCAGTGGGACTACCCCGACCAGGCCATCCAGGTCGCCACCATCGGCACCCAGCAGATCCCGGGTGCGGCCGAGGCGTCCAACGTCTGGTTCGTGCTCGGCATGGGCCACAACGACAAGCGCCAGGACGACAAGGCGGTCGAGGCGTTCGCCAAGGCCATCGAGTCGCGCAAGGACAACCACAAGGCCAAGTTCCAGCGCGGCCAGGCCCTGTTCCGCAAGGGCGACTACGACAAGGCCAAGCCGGACCTCGAGCAGTTCGCCAAGTCCGGCGGGCAGTCGGCCGACTTCGAGAAGGCCCAGGCCAACAAGATGCTGATGGACATCGCCGCCAAGCAGCGGTGAGCCGAGCCGCCGCGGTCGACGCGGCGCGTGTACCTCCGTGACCGCCGACGCTGCGCGGCCACGCTGACCGCCGGCGGATGGCCGTGGTGCGTGGGCGTCGGCGCGTGGGCCGGGCGCATCGTGGCGCCCGCGGGCCGTCGCCGGCATCGCACCAGCCGCAGGGCGTCGCAGGCGCCGGTCGTGATGCCGGCCGGCCCCGTCGCCCGTCCTGCGGCCACGCCAGGCACAGCCCGCCCTGGCGTGGGTGAACGCTCGGCCTGTGTGCGTCGCGACCCGGTCGATCGCCCTCGCCGGATCGAGCGCCTGCGACCCTGGCGACCCGGCCGGGACGCCGAGCTGGGGCGAGTCGGGCTGGGGCGGGGCGAAGGTGCGCGCCGGGCAGGGCTCGTGCCGCGGCTCGACCGCGCCCACCCACACCGCGCTGACCACGTCGCCGCGGCGCGAGCATTTGTGTGCCGCCCGCTGGTGAAAGGGGTTTGGTTTCCGTGATATATCGGCGATCGGAACGGGCACCGGGACGGGGCCAGGGTTCTTGGGTGTAACGGTCTCTGTGAATGCGGAGGACAGACCGCAGATGTCTATGCACACGGTCGTTTGGCAGCGTTTGCGCCAGTCGCGTGACTGGTCGGTGACCATCGACGAGCTCGAGAAAGAGCTCGGAGAGCAAGGGAGTAAATCCGACCAGTCGGATGCGCTGTACCTGCTCGGGCAGATCACCGAGGACGTGATCCCCGAGCGCGAGCGCGCGCTCGGCCTGTACCAGCGAGCCTGGAAGGTCTTCCCCGACAACCTCAAGGCGCTGTCGCGCGCGCGCGAGCTCTACAGCGAGCTCGGCCGCTCGGAGATGGTCGCCAAGCTCGGTGAGATGGAGCTGCGGAGCCCCGCCGCCCACGCCGAGCTGGCCGCCATCGTCGGCGAGGCCATGCTCGACGCCGGGCTCAAGGACAAGGCCCGCGCCGTCCTCGAGAAGGCGATCGAGCGCACGCCCGACAACGTCCGCGTCAAGGACGCGCTGGCGGCGCTGTCGTACGAGGCCGAGTTCTGGGCCGATGAGGTCGAGCGGCTCGACGACGAGTCGGGCCGGTTCGACGCCAACACTGGCGTGCGCATGCTGCTGCGCGCCGCGCGTATCCAGCGCATCGAGGCCCCGGATGACCCGCGCCTCGAGGCGCTGCTCCGCAAGGGCCTCGGCAAGGACATCGACGAGCCGTCGACCAACTTCATCTTCGAGACCCTGCTGTCGCAGCAGCAGCGCATGGACGAGCTGTTCGCCCACCACGTCGCGCGTGCCGAGGTGCAGGCCGATCACGGCGCCCGGGCCGCGGCGTACCGCCGCTTCGCGCTCGAGTGGGTCCAGCGCTGGAAGGACCGCGAGCGTGGTGCCCAGCTGTTCCAGCGCGCGCTCGACGCTGTCAGCTCGAACGGCGAGGCCAAGCTGCGCTCGGTGGTGGCCGCGTTCACGCTGCTGCGCCAGGTCCACGGCGATCGCGCCGAGTGGACGGCGCTGCTCGGCCGCGCCGACGCCATCCTGCCTCGGCTGGGGCCGGACGACCGCCTGTACGTCGCGGTGTCGGCCGGTCAGGTCGCCTGGCGTGAGCTGCGCGATCTCGAGCGCGCTCGCGGCTACTTCCAGGCCGCGCACGAGCTCGCGCCCGAGAACCCGTTCGTGCGTGACTTCGTCGCCGACGCCGGGCCGTTTGCTGCAGCAGCAGCGGCGCCGGCCGAGCCGGCCGAGTCGGCCGAGTCGATGGCCCGCGGATCGCTCACGTCGATGCCGGCCGCGGCCGCGGAGCCAGCGCCGACGCCGGAGGTCCGTCCGGATCCGGTCGAGGCCGAGCCCCCGGCCAAGCTGAGCAAGGCGGCGGCCAAGGCCGCCCGGGCGGCGGAGGCCGAGGCGGCGAAGGCCGCGGCGGCGGAGGCCGAGGCGGCGAAGGCGGCCGAGGCGGCGAAGGCGGCCGAGGCGGCGAAGGCGGCAGCGGAGGCCGAGGCGGCGAAGGCGGCGGAGACGCAGGCAGCAGCCGCCAGGGCGGCGGAAGCCGAGGCGGCGAAGGCAGCCGAGGCGGCCAAGGCAGCCGAGGCGGCCAAGGCTTCGGCCCGGCCGGCCCGGGCGACGACGCCTCCCCGCATGGAGGAGGTCCCGGCCGACCTCGACGCGGCCATGGCTCAGGCCCGCGCGCTCGAGACCGGGCCCGACAAGGGCGTGGCGGCGTGGAAGGACGTGATCGGCAAGCACGGGGCGCAGCGGTCCCCGCGCCGCGAGCTGGCTCGCGTGCTGCGCGCCGCTGGCGCGTGGTCGCAGCTGGCCGACGCCCTGCGTGACGAGGATACCAAGGCCTGCAGCAACGCCGCCGACAAGGCCGAGGTGCAGCGCGAGCTGGCCGAGGTGTACGGCAAGCTCGGCAACGAGAACCAGGTCATCGCCGCGCTCGGCGCGTCGATCCAGCACGACCCCAGCCAGCTCGAGCTGTACGAGCAGCTGGCCGCGATCTACGAGGGCAAGAAGCGCTGGCCCGACCTGGTCAAGCTGCTCGGCGACAAGGCCGAGCGAGTGCCGGAGCTCAGCGACAAGGTCGCCCTCAACCTGCGCATCGCCAACCTCTACCTCGAGCGGTTCTCCAACCAGGCCGAGGCGATCAAGGCGTTCGAGAAGGTGCTCGAGCTCGACGGCCAGAACGCCCAGGCCATCGATCACCTGCTGCAGGTGTACGAGAAGCGTCGCGACTGGGAGAAGCTGATCAAGCTCAAGGAGGCCGAGATCGAGCGCTCGGCGCCGCACGAGCAGGGCGCCAAGATCATCGAGGTCGCGCGTATGGCGCAGACCAAGGTGAAGAAGCCCGAGATCTGCATGTACTGGTGGGAGAAGGTGGTCGAGGTCGACCCGGCCCACGAGGAGGCGCTGACCGAGCTGTACAAGCTGTACGAGCGCAACAAGGACTGGGCCAAGCTGGCCGAGGTCTCGTCGCGCCAGGCCGACATCGCGTCCGACGACAAGACCCGGGTCGAGGCGCTGCAGCGCCTGGGCCTCCTGTACATGGAGAAGGTCGAGGACTCGGCCAAGGCGATCGACGCGTGGCAGCGGCTGCTCGCGCTCGACGAGAACAACCGTCGGGCCCAGGACGCGCTCAAGAAGCTGTACGTCACCGAGGGCCGGTGGGAGGAGCTCGAGGAGTTCTACCGCTCGCGCGGCAAGCTCGACGAGTACCTGCGCGTGCTCGAGCGCGAGGTCGAGGCCGGCAGCGAGCAGCACCGGCTGCCGCTGGCCATGAAGATCGCGGTGCTGTACCGCGACGAGCTGGCCAAGCCGGACCGCGCCATGCGCGCGTTCGAGAAGGTGCTGTCGCTCGACCCGGCCCACCTCGGCGCGGCCGAGGCGCTCATCCCGCTGTACGAGGCGGGGCGCGATCCGAAGAAGCTGGTCGGCGTGCTCGAGATCCAGCTGGCGGCGACCGACGAGCCGGCGATCCGTCAGGAGCGCATCAAGAAGATCGCCGAGTACACCGAGGAGAAGCTGCGCGACAAGGGCGCGGCGTTCGGCTGGTGGCTCAAGGCCCACGGCGAGGATCACCACCCCGAGTGGATCCGGGCCGAGCTCGAGCGGCTGGCCCAGGAGACCGGGCAGTGGCCGGCCGTGGTCGACGCCTACGCGGCGTCGGTCGGCAAGTACGAGCGCGAGACCGGCAGCAAGCGCGACGCGCTGCCGATGATGCTGGTCATGGCGCGCGTGCTCGAGACCGAGCAGGGTGACGTCGACCGGGCGCTGGCGATGAACCGGTCGATCCTGGAGATCGACGACGGCAACGAGCAGGCCCTCGACGCGCTCGAGCGGCTGTACCTGGGCAAGGGCCAGTTCCAGGACCTGCTCGGGGTCTACAACAAGAAGCTCGACCTCACCTCTGACGGCGACGAGCGCATCCGCATCCAGTCGCGCATCGGCCAGCTGTACGAGGACGAGGTCAAGGACGACGGCCAGGCCATCACCGCCTACCAGGCCATCCTCGACGCCGCCGGAGACGAGCCGACCGCGCTGCGCGCGCTCGATCGCATCTACCTGCGCAACGGCACGTGGTCGGAGCTGGCCGACGTGCTCGGCCGTCAGCTCACGCTGATCGGCCCCGACGACGACAAGCCGGCCTACCTCGAGCTCAAGTTCCGGCTCGGCCAGGTCCGCGAGAAGAACCTGGCCGACGTGGCCGGGGCCATCGACGCCTACCGCGACATCCTCGATCTCGACCCGGCCCACGCCGGGGCGACCGCGGCCCTCGAGGCCCGGCTCGGCGACGCCAGCCACAAGCTGGCCGCCGCCGCCATCCTCGAGCCCATCTACGAGCAGCTGGCCGAGGCCGGCAAGCTGGTCGGGGTGCACGAGATCCAGCTGGCGGCCGAGAAGGACAGCCTGCGCCGGGTCGAGCTGCTGCTCAAGATCGGCAAGCTGCACCGGCACCAGCTGGTCGACGCCGAGAAGGCGTTCGACGCCGGCGCCCGCTGCTTCACCGAGGATCCGCAGACCGAGGCGGCCAAGGTCGAGCTCGAGCAGCTGGCCCACGCCGTCGACAACGGCTGGCAGCGGCTGGTCAAGCTGTACGAGGACGCGCTGGGCCGGCCTGGCCTGGCGCCGGCGCTGTCGCACGAGCTGGCAACGACCGTGGCCGCGACCTACGAGACCCGCCTGGGGCGCAGCGACAAGGCGGTCGAGTTCTACCGCAAGGCGCTGGCGATCGAGCCCGACGACGCCACCGCGCTGACCGCGCTCGAGGCCGTCTTCACCCGCGAGGAGAAGTACGGTGACCTGCTCGAGGTCTACCGCCGGCGCGTCGAGATCACCGACGATCCGGATCGTCGGCTCGAGGTCATGCTCAAGATCGCCTCCATCCAGGAGGAGATGCTGGCCCAGCCCGATCAGGCCATCGGCGCCTACAACGACATCCTCGGCCAGGACGGAGACAACCTGGTCGCGCTGCGCGCGCTCGACCGGCTGTACAGCCAGCGGGCCCGCTGGCAGGACCTGGGCGACAACCTGACCCGTCAGCTCACGCTGGTGGAGGATGACGGCGAGCGCGTCCGCCTGCTGGTCCGGCTGGCCCAGCTGCGCGAGACGCACCTGGGCGAGGCGGCCGCGGCGATCGAGACCTACCGTCAGGTCATCGACCTCGACGGTGGCCCGGCCATGCTCGGCCCGGGCGGGACCGAGTCGGTCCGCGCCCTCGAGCGGCTGCTTGGCCCCGGCACCGGCGGCGAGCACGAGCTGACGATCGCCAACATCCTCGAGCCCATCTACCGGGCGACGGGCGACTGGAAGAAGCAGATCGGCGTGTACGAGGTCATGGCGCGCCACGCGTTCGACCCGACCCGCAAGATCGAGCTGCTGCACCAGATCGCCGAGCTGCACGAGGTCGGCGGCGACGACGGCGCGTCGGCCTTCACCACCCAGGCCCGGGCGTTGCGCGAGGACCCGCGCAGCGACGTCACCCACGCCCAGCTCGATCGGCTGGCGCGCGGGCTCGATCGCTGGAAGGACGTGGTCGCGCTGTACGATCAGGTCGCGGCCGACAGCGCCGACGACGACCTCAAGGTCGCGCTGCTGTTCCGCGTCGCCGCGGTGCACGAGCGCGAGCTCGGCGACGACAAGGCGGCGGTCGCCACCTACGAGCGCGTGCTCGCGGTGGCCCCCGGCAACGTCGACGCCATCACCGCGATCCAGGGCATCCACGAGCGGACCGGCAACTGGCCGGCCCTGGTCGACGCCCAGAAGCGCAAGAGCGAGATCCTGCTCGACGTGCCGGAGCGCAAGGCGCTGCTGTACCGGGCCGCGCAGATCGAGGAGGAGGTGCTCGGCAACGCCGACGCCGCCATCGCCACCTACCGCTCGGTCCTCGCCGTCGACGAGGTCGACGGGGTGGCCATGGACGCGCTCGAGCGGATGTACGTCCGCCTGGCCCGGTGGGACGCGCTCAAGGATATCTACGCCAAGAAGGCCGATCTGGCCGAGGCCCCGGGCGACAAGAAGCAGATGCTGTACGTGCTGGCCCAGGTCTACGACCGGGAGCTCGGCGACGTCGGCAAGGCGATCGAGACGTACCAGGCCATCCTCGACCTCGACGCCGACGAGCTGCCGGCCATCCAGTCGCTCGACCGCCTGTACGGTCAGGCCGAGCGCTGGTACGACCTGCTCGGCAACCTCGAGCGGCAGGTCGAGCTGGCCGAGGTCACGGGCGAGACCGTCGCCCTCAAGTATCGCATCGGCCACCTGTGGCAGACCAAGCTGGGCGACGTCGCCCGCGCCATCGACAGCTACCGCGAGGCGCTCGAGCTCGACCCGGGCCACGCCGAGACGCTGCAGGCGCTCGACGGCCTGGTCCGCGGCAAGACCGAGCCGGTCATGGCCGCGCGCGTGCTCGAACCGATCTACGAGGCCGGTGGCGAACACGCCAAGCTGGTCGACGTGCTCGAGGTCATCGTCGCGCACACGGAGGACCCGCTGGCGCGGGTCGATCACTACCACCGCATCGCCGGCCTGGCCGAGCACCGCATCGGCAACGGCCGCGCGGCGTTCGACGCCTACGCCCGGGCCCTGCGCGACGACAGCGGCAACCCGCAGACGCTCGGCCACATCGAGCGGCTGGCCGAGGGCGTCGGCACCTGGAGCGAGCTGGCGCAGCTGTACGCGGCCGAGGCCGACAAGACCATGGACGTGCCCCGGCAGGTCGACCTGCTGTCGCGGCTGGCCCGGGTCCAGGAGCAGGAGCTGGGTGACGTCGACAAGGCGATCACCACCTACAAGCGCATCCTCGAGGTCGAGTTCGACAACAAGCCGGGGGTGCTGGCGCTCGATCGCCTGTACACCCACACCCAGCGCTGGGGTGAGCTGGCCGAGATCCTGCGCCGCGAGATCCAGCTGGCCGAGGGCGACCACGAGGTGCTGGCCCTGCAGTACCGGCTCGGCCAGACCCTCGAGCAGGCCATCGGTGACCGCAAGGCGGCCATCGAGGTGTACCGCGACATCCTCGGCAACAACCCGGCCCACGGGCCGACCCTGGCCGCCCTCGAGACGATGTTCCTCGACGGTCACCACCAGACCGAGATCGCCCACGTCGTCGAGCCGCTGTACGAGGCGGCCGGCGAGTACGAGAAGCTGCACCGCATCGGCGAGGTTCAGCTCGGCAAGCTGAGCGGGACCGAGCGCCAGGCGATGTACCAGCGCCTGGCCGAGCTGGCCGAGGGCAAGCTGTACGACCAGGCCCGCGCCTACCAGTGGTGGGGCCAGGCCCTGGTCGAGGAGCCGCGCTGGGAGCAGGCCATCGACGAGAGCGAGCGCCTGGCCCGGGCCACCGCGGCCTGGGACGAGCAGGTCGGCAACTACACCCGCGCGCTCGAGCGCACGACCGATCGCGAGGTCAAGCGGCAGACGCTGCTGCGCCTGGCCCGGGTCTACGAGTTCGAGCTGCGTGACGCCGCCCGCGCGGTCGAGACCCACCTGCGGGCGCTCGAGCTCGAGCCCAAGGACCCCGAGGCGCTGGCCGCGCTCGACCGCCTGTACCTGGGCGCGGGCATGTACGACGAGCTGGTCGAGGTGCTGCGCCGCCGCATCGAGGTCACCCTCGACGGCGACGAGCAGCTCGAGCTGCAGTTCCGCCGCGGCGCGATCTACAGCGACGCGCTGGGCGATCTCGACGCCGCGCTCGGCTGCTACCAGGCCGTGCTCGACCAGGAGAGCCGCAACCGGCGCGCCCTCGAGTGCCAGGAGGCGATCTTCTTCCGACGCGAGGCCTGGCCCAAGCTGTTCGACACCTACGAGAAGCTGATCGACGTCGCCGACGGTGATCAGGAGATGGCTGACATCTACGCGCGTATGGCGCGGCTGGCGTCCGAGGCGCTGGCCCAGGACGACAAGGCTATCGATCTGCTCGGTCGCGTGCTCGACATCCGCGGCGAGGAGCCGGCCGCCCTGGCCGCCCTCGGCGACATCCACGAGCGCAACAGCCGGTGGGAGGAGTGGATCGAGGTCATGGAGCGCCAGGCCGGCGTGTCCAACGACGGGCAGGAGCAGATCGCCCTGTACAAGCAGATGGGGCGGACCTGGGCCGACAAGCTCGGGCGCGAGCGCAACGCGCTCGACGCCTGGCTGGCGGCCGACCGCATCGACGGGCGCGACCTCGAGACCCTGCGCTCGCTCGCGACCCTGTACCGCGGCACGCAGTCGTGGGACGAGCTGTCGCAGACCCTGCGCCGCATCATCGACGTCGGCGCGCTGACCGGTGAGGTCGGCGAGGACGAGACGATCGAGCTGTACGCGCAGCTCGGTCAGCTCGAGGGCGACATCCTGGGCCGGGTCGACGACGCCGTCGACGCCTGGCGTCGGGTGGTCGCGCTCGATCCGACCGACTTCCGCGCCCTGGGTGCGCTCGAGAACCTCTTCACCCGCGAGGCGCGCTGGGAGGAGTCGATCGAGGTCATGGAGAAGCGCGCGCTGGTGGTCGATGACCCCAAGCAGCGCATCGACACCCTGTTGCAGGCCGCGGCGACGTGGGAGGAGAAGGTCGAGAACCTGACCGCCGCCGCCGCCGTGTACGAGCGCGTGCGCCAGGGGAGCCCGGGCAACCAGGTCGCGTCGGAGCGGCTCGAGGCCATCTACCGGACCCAGTACAAGTGGGAGCAGCTGGCCGAGATCCTGCTCGAGCGCTACGAGCACAAGCCGGAGATCGACCTGCTGGTCAAGGTCGCCAAGATCTACGAGACCGAGCTCGACAACCAGGACGCCGCGTTCTCGGTGCTGCAGGAGGCCTTCAAGACCGACTACACGCACGAGGAGACGGCGCACGAGCTGTCGCGCCTGGCGACGTCGACCAATCGCTGGTCGGAGCTGCTGGCCGAGTACACCAACCGGGTCCAGGAGCTCGAGCGCGAGGACCGCGTCAAGGCGACCGACCTGTGGGTCAAGATCGGCCGCTGGTACGGCGAGCACCTGTCGCAGATCGACTGGGCCATCCACTCGGTCCAGCAGGCGCTGCGGATCGACCCGTCGCACCTGGGCGCGCTGGCCGCCATCGGCGAGCTGCAGCGGCGGCGCGGGGCGTGGCACGAGCTGGCGGAGATCCTCCAGCGCCACGCCGCGGCCGAGCCGACCGCGGAGAAGAAGACCGAGATCTACCTGTCGCTGGCCGAGCTGCTCGAGCTGCAGCTGCAGGACGTGCCCGGGGCCATCCACAACTACCAGGCCGCGCTGTCGGCCGACCCGTCGTCGAAGGACGCCCTGGTCGCGCTCGATCGCCTGTACCGCCGGGCCGAGATGTGGGAGCCGCTGATCGACGTGCTGACCCGGCGCGCCGAGCTCGAGCAGGAGGAGCGCGACATCGTCCGCCTCAAGCTCGAGATCGGTCAGATCTGGGACCTGCGCCTGTACGACGCCGGTCAGGCCATCACCGCCTACCAGGGCGTGCTGGAGATCGACGCGTCCAACCTGGTCGCGCTGCGCGCCCTCGAGCAGCTGTACGAGAAGACCAACCAGAGCGAGAAGTACCTCGAGGTGCTCGAGGCCCAGCTCGACGCCTCGCCGACCGACGCCGAGCGGGTGTCGCTGTACGAGCGCATGGCGGCGGCGTGGGAGGAGCGGTTCGGCAAGCTCGACCGCGCGGCCGAGGCGCTCGAGAAGATCGTCGCCATCGACAACCGCAACTACGGCGCCTACCGCGAGCTGGCCCGCCTGTACCAGGCCGCCGGCAAGTGGGAGGCCCTGGTCGAGACCTACCGCAACTACATCATGGCGACGACCGACGTCAGCACGCGCGTCGACCTGTACTGCGCGATGGGGCAGGTCTACGAGCAGCAGCTGCAGGACGTCGATCGCGCGGTCGAGGCCTACACCGACGTGCTGTCGTTCGACTCCGACGAGCCGCGCGCGCTCGATGCGCTCGGTCGGTTGTACGAGCGTATCTCCGAGTGGGACCGCGCCATCGACGCCACCGCGTCGCTGGTTCGCCTGACCCAGGACGGCCGCAAGCAGGTCGACCTGTACTGGCGCATGGGCCGGATCCAGGCCGAGCAGCTGCGCGACGGCGAGGCGGCCGAGTCCAACTTCCTGCGCGGCCTGGCCATCGACGGTGGCCACGTGCCGACGATGGAGGCCCTGGTCAAGCTGTACTCCGACCGCGGCGACTGGCTGAAGGCGGCACAGATGATGGTGCGGGCCGAGAGCTACACGCCGGTGGTGACCGACAAGGTCCGCCTGCTGTACGACGCGGCCCGCATCCACCAGGACCGGCTGCGCCAGCCCGAGCAGGCCAAGCAGCTGTACGCCGCGGTCATCGCGCTCGACCCCGAGCACGTCGACGCCGGCCGGCCGCTGGTCGATCTGTACTTCCAGGCCAAGGACTGGCAGCCGCTGGCGCCGGTGGTGGAGATGCTGGTCCGCAAGGTCAGCCAGGTCCACCCCGACCCGCGCGAGCTCAACGAGCTGTACTTCCGCGCCGCCCGCACCTTCGACGAGCTGGGCGACTTCGATCGCGCCCTCGGCTACTACAAGGCGGCGTACGACCTCGACGCGACCTACCTGCCGACGCTGGTCGGCCGGGCCGACCTGCTGTTCAAGATGCAGGACTGGGACGGGGCCGGGAAGATCTACCAGACCATCCTGGTCCAGCACCGCGACAGCCAGGCCGAGGCCGAGGTCGTCCGCATCTACTTCCGGCTCGGCATGGTTCGCCAGAACCTGGGCGAGCGGAAGAAGGCCCTCAACATGTTCGAGAAGGCGCTGGAGATCGATCCGGCCCATCGCGACACGTTGCAGGCGGTCATCGACCTGCAGCAGCAGAGCGGCGACTGGGAGGCGGTGGTCCACGCCAAGCGCGGCCTCTTGGCGACGGCGCCGGCCAAGGACAAGGTCCGCCTGCTCGACGAGATCGGCAGCATCTACCACGAGCGCCTGCAGAACCCGCAGAAGTCGATCGCCGCCTACAGCGAGGCCCTCGAGGTCACCCCCGACGACCACTCCCTCCTGCAGAAGGTGATGAACCTCTACGAGGAGACCCGGCAGTGGAAGAAGGTGGTCGAGGTCATCGAGAAGTTCATCGCCCTCGAGCGCGACCCGATCGTGCGCGGCAAGTACTACCACGCGGCCGCGACCATCTGCCGCGACGAGCTCAAGGGCCTCGACGAGGCGGTCGACTACTACAACCGCGCGCTCGACAGCTACTTCTCGGAGCAGGCCCGCATGAACGGGCAGCAGCTGCCCGGTGCGCTCAAGTCGTTCGAGGCGATCGACCGCATCCTCACCACCAAGCGCGACTGGAAGGCGCAGGAGCGCGCCTACCGCGACATGATCAAGCGGGTCAAGGACGGCGACGAGGCCACCTTCGGCAAGGTCCGGGTCGGGCTGTTCGACGCGCTCGGTGAGATCTACCGGTCGCGCCTCAAGCACTACCAGAGCGCCATCGGCGCGTTCGAAGTGGCGCAGACGATGGACCCGAGCAGCATCGACCGCTCGGAGAAGCTGGCCGAGCTGTACCTGGTGGCCGGCCCCGACTACCTCGACAAGGCGGTCGACCAGCACATGCGCATGCTGCGGGTCGAGCCGTTCAAGTACGACAGCTACAAGGCCCTCGGCCGCATCTACATGGACGCGCACCAGTACGACAAGCGCTGGTGCGTGTGCAACACGCTGGCCTTCCTCAAGAAGGCCGATCCGGACGAGGTCCAGTTCTTCGAGCAGTACAAGCCGCGTGGCCTGGTCAAGGCCAAGAACGTCATGGGCCCCGACGTGTGGGGCAAGATGATCCACCCCGACGAGAACCGCTACATCTCGGCGGTGTTCGCGGCGGTGTGGCAGGGCGTGGCGGCCATGAAGGGCTACGCCCACAAGGAGCTGGGGATCAAGCGCAAGGACAAGCGGCAGCTCATCGGCGACCAGCTGATGTTCTCCAAGCTGTTCGTCTACGCGGCGCAGATCCTCAACGTCCCGCTGCCCGAGGTGTTCCTGGTCGAGGACGGCAAGAACGTCGACATGCAGCTGGCCAACTTCATGGAGAAGTCCGAGCTGGTGCCGTCGTTCGTGGTCCGTCCGCAGCTGCTGCAGGGCCGGACCGAGCGCGAGATCGCGTTCCTGTCGGCGCGCCGCCTGACCTTCATGCGGCCCGAGTACTACCTGAAGATGCTGCTGCCGACGAACACCGAGCTCAAGGTGGCGTTCCTGTCGGCCATCGCCATGGTGCAGCCGCGCTTCCCGATCCCGCCCGATGCGATGCCGCTGGTCCAGCAGTACCTGCCGGAGGTGCAGAAGCGCACGCCGCCGCACGCGCTCGAGCAGCTGGCCGTGGTGGTCAACCGGTTCGTGCAGGCGCAGCCGGAGATCAACCTGGCCAAGTGGGGCCACTCGGTCGACGCCGTCGCTCAGCGCGCCGGCTTCGTCCTGTGTGGCGACCTCGAGGTCGCGGCGCGGATGGTGTCGGCCGAGCCGGTCACGGTGGGCGGGCCGCAGGTCAAGGACCGCATCAAGGAGCTGGTCCTGTACTCCATCTCCGAGGAGTACTTCGCGGTGCGGGCGGCCATGGGCCTGACCATCGGCTGAGCCGGTCGGCCAAGCGGGCGGGGCGTGACCTCAACGCCAGCCGCTGGCCAACCGGGCTCAAGGGACGGGGACGGCGAGGCTGGCCGTGGCGACCTCGCCACAGCCGGGCCCGTTGGGCTCGTCGATCTGATAGTCGGGTCGCAGCACCCGCTCGAGGCGCAGCTCGGCGCCGCGGTAGACCCGGACGGTGAGCTGGTCGGGCTCGGCCTGCCCGGTGAGATCGCTGACCCACAGCGTGACCATGGTCGCGCCGGCGGGCTGGGGCGGGCTCAGCTCGATGAGGAGACGCTCCCCTTCGGCGGTGCAGCCGGGGCAGAGGCCCGGGGCGGTCGGGGTGATGGCGGCCGTCAGGGTCTCGCCGGCACCCTCGACCTCGACGTGATAGGCCCCGCTGGGGTCCTCCAGCTGGAGGCTGACCCAGGCTCCGCCGGGGGCGTAGGCCAGCGTGCAGGTGGTGCAGCCGGTGCCGAGCAGGGCGGAGCTGGCCGTGAGCGCCGGGACGGCGGCCGTGCCGCTGCCAGCGAGCAGGGCGAGGGCAGGGGCGAAGAGGCGGACGGGACGGTGGGGCATGCTGGTGGAGGTAGCAGCAGGTGCGCCAGGTCACGCCGAGCGGAATCAGCGAGTTGGGCCGAGCGGGAGGACCTCGCCCCATCGATCCGGGGCAGCGGTGTCATGGCGACCCCGTCAGCGGTCAGGCGTTGGTCGGGCCGGACCACTCGCCCGGCGACGGGGTCTGGGCCCGGGCGTGGCGCAGGCCGGTGACGCGGTAGACCTTGAGCTCGTCGGCCTTGCCCTTGACCCGGACCGGGGGCAGGGCGATCGCCTCGACCCGACCGGCGACGTGGCGGTAGGTGTCCTCGGAGATGATGATCTCGCCTGGGCTGGCGACGTTGACCAGGCGCGAGGCGACGTTCATGGCGTCGCCGATGGCGGTGTACTGCAGCGCGCGGGTCGAGCCGATGGCACCGGTGATGACGTTGCCGGTGTTGATGCCGATGCCGATCTGGATGGGCGGCAGGTTCTCGGAGGCGCGGGTGTGGTTGAACTCGGCCAGGGCCTGCAGCATGGCGAGCGCACACGCGACCGACTTGTACGGGCCGTCGTCGAGGGCGATGGGCGCGCCGAACAGGCCGATGATCTCGTCGCCGACGAACTTGTCGAGGGTGCCGTGGTACTGGAACAGGATGTCGACCATCACCTCGAAGTACTCGTTCAAGGTGTTGACGACCTCCTCGGGCGGACGGCCGTCCGACATCGTGGTGAAGCCACGGATGTCGGAGAACAGCATCGTGATCTCGTTGAGGCGACCACCCTTCTCGATGGTGAGCTCGCCCTTGACGACCTGCTCGACGACGGACGGCGGGATGAGCCGGGAAATCTGAGCGCGGGTCTGCGCCTCGTGCTCGATGCGGCTAGCCAGGCGCGCGTTCTGGATCGAGACCGCCGCCTGCGCCGCCATGCCAGTGCAGATCTGCAGGTCCTTCTCGGTGAAGGCGTTGGACGCGAACAGCGAGTCGAGGTGCATGATGCCGAGCAGCTCGTCGCGGTGCAGCAGCGGCACCGTCATCGTCGAGCGGATGCCCTGCATGATGATCGAGTGCGCGCCCGAGAAGCGCGAGTCCATGGTCGCGTCCGACGACAGCACCGCGGCCTTGTTGGTCGTGACCTCGGCCAGCACGGTGCGGGACAGGACGATGTCGGTGTCGCCGCGGCCGGTCCGGGTCTTGACGAAGCGGGGGGTCAGCTCGCCGCCGACGTCGTTGACGAGCAGGATGGCGCCGCGGTCGGCGCCGACCAGCTCGAACGCCTTGTCGAGGATCTTTGGCAGCAGCTTGTCGAGGTCGAGCTCGCTGCCGACGGCGCGGGCCAGCTCGTGGCCGATGCGGAGGCGCTCGTAGTCGCGCCGTAGCACCGCGGCGTCGGCGATGGCCTTCTCCGGCAGGAAGTCGCCGGTCGAGGCGGTGATGCGCTGGCGGATGTGGCTCTCGGTCAGGCCGGGCGCGATGGTGACCCGGTGCTGTGGCTCGGCCGGCGCCGGCTTGTCGACGTAGAGCAGGCGGGTCGACCCCATCTGGATCTCGTCGCCGTCGTTGAGCTGGTGGTCACCGACCCGCTCGCCGCGGAAGAAGGTGCCGTTGAGCGAGCGCAGGTCGCGCAGCAGGAAGCGACCATCGGCGCCGCGCAGGATCTGGGCGTGCTCCTTGGACACGATCCGGTCGAGGACCTGGATCGAGTTGTCGGGGTGGCGCCCGATGGTGTTGAACGCCTGCAGCTCGAATTCCTGCCGCTCCTCACCCGAGATGACGATCAGCTTGGCCATGGCCGAGGACAGTCCCCAGAGGATGTTAGATCGCGACGGGAACCCGGTACAAGCGCCAAGAGGCCGAGATCCGGAGCGTTTCGGCTGGCGTGGTGACCGACCGTTTGCACGATTCGACGTCAGGATGGCGCGTGGGCCCTTGAGTTGGTCGCCGGAGTTGTGTATTGAGATGCCCCCGTCGGCCACGGCTGACGGGGATGCGAATGTGGCGGAATTGGTAGACGCGCTGGATTCAGGTTCCAGTGGGTAACACCGTGGGGGTTCGAGTCCCCCCATTCGCACCGCGGCACGCCCCCCGGCCCCCCACATGGCCCGGGGGACCGGGCCGTGTGGGGCCGGGGGGCGTGCCGCGGTGCGAATCGCAGCCGCCGGAGGCGGCTGCGGTCCGCGACCGAAGGCCGCGGACGGGGGGACTCTGGGGCCTGCGCGCCGCGTCGCGTGCGCCTGCGGCGCAGCGCTCCTGGCGCAGGCCGGCGAGTCCCCCGTGCCCTGGACAACGACCAGGACGCTGACGCGGGAACGCTGGCGCGGGACGCGCAGCTTCGCTGCGGGCGGGAGCGCTGACGCGGGAACGCGCAGCTGCGCTGCGGGCGGGAGCGCTGACGCGGGAACGCGCTGCGGGCGGGAGCGCTGACGCGGGAACGCGCAGCTGCGCTGCGGGCGGGAGCGCTGACGCGGGAACGCGCTGCGGGCGGGAGCGCTGACGCGGGGACGCGCAGCTGCGCTGCGGGCGGGAGCGCTGACGCGGGAACGCGCTGCGGGCGGGAACGCTGGCGCGGGACGCGCAGCGTCGCTGCGGGCGGGAACGCTGGCGGGACGCGCAGCGTCGCTGCGGGCGGGAACGCTGACGCGGGAACGCGCAGCTGCGCGGCGGGCGGGAACGCTGGCGCGGGACGCGCAGCGTCGCGGCGGGCGGGAACGCTGGCGGGACGCGCAGCGTCGCGGCGGGCGGGAACGCTGGCGCGGGACGCGCAGCTGCGCGGCGGGCGGGAACGCTGGCGCGGGACGCGCAGCTGCGCGGCGGGCGGGAACGCTGGCGCGGGACGCGCAGCGTCGCGGCGGGCGGGAACGCTGGCGGGACGCGCAGCGTCGCGGCGGGCGGGAACGCTGGCGCGGGAACGCGCAGCGTCGCGGCGGGCGGGACGCGCAGCGTCGCGGCGGGCGGGAACGCTGGCGGGACGCGCAG
Source organism: Kofleriaceae bacterium (assembly GCA_018058095.1). GTDB lineage: Bacteria > Myxococcota_A > Polyangia > Haliangiales > Haliangiaceae > JABFXX01. Next base: position 73,296 of record JAGPCO010000008.1, on the reverse strand, counting down.
CGTCGCGGCGGGCGGGAACGCTGGCGCGGGGTCGGTGGGACCGGGGTAGGATGGCGAGATGGTGCGAGGGTGCTGGCTGCTCGTGATCGCGATGGCGGCATGCTCGATCGAGTCGTCGGACTTTCTGCCGGCGATCGATGCGCCGGCCGGGGGCGCGATCGACGCGGCGCCCGCACCCCTCCCCGTCGACGTGAGCGGGTACATGGTGTCGACGGGCGGGCTGGCCCCGGCCGGGGTGGCACAGGTCGAGGGCACGGTGGTGGTGGTCGGCAGCCACGCGCCGACGCCCGCCAGCAGCAACGGCGCGCTGTTGATCGCCGTGACGGATGGGCCGCAGGTGCAGACGTTCTCGGCCTCTGGGCCGGTCGAGCTGGAGGCGATCGCCACCAGCGGCGGCTCGATGATGATGGCTGGTCGGATGCTCGGCGGCAGCGGCGGCGAGCAGGGGATCCTGGTTCGCGGCACGTTCCTCAGCGGCTACTCAGGGGTCGTCCTGTCGTACCCCGGCGAGCCCGTGCGCGTGACCGGGGCGGCGGCGCTGCCGTCCGGGTGGGCCGTCGTCGGCCCGAACGGCGGCCAGCTGTTGCTGGTCCTGGTCGACCAGATGTTGCAGATCGACATGGCGCTGCACCTGAGCCTGGACGGCACCGCCAGCGCGCTGTCGGTCGGCCGCGTCGTCAGCGAGGGCAGCCGCCTGTACGTGGTCGGCAGCTTCGCCGTGGGCGGTCAGCGCCGCGGCTGGGCCGCCGCGCTCGAGACCACGGGCGGGATGCTCAGCCCGGTGTGGGGCGTCAGCCTCGGCGCCGCCGCGGCGCTGGACCTGATCGACGTCACACCGTCCGGCTCCGAGCTCGAGGTGGTCGGCCGCCTCGGCGAGGACGGCGTGCTGGTCCGGCTCGACCGAGTCACCGGGACGGTGGCGGAGTCGGCGTTGCTCCCCGGCCTGCCCCTGTCGACGGTGGTGCGGAGTGGCGGCGCGCTCTGGGTCGCCGGCGACGCCGGCGCGGGTCCGTTCGCGGGGCGCCTCGACACCGCGCTGGCCGGCGTGCGCTTCGAGGGCTTCAGCCTGCCGTCGCAGGGCGGGGCGGCGTTGCTGCCGGGACCGGCCGAGCCCACCCTGCTGCTGGGCCGTGCCGGCGCGGTGGTGCTGGCGCCGCTCAACCGCGATCCGCGCGCGGCCTGCGCGGGAGCGCCGTACGGCGTGCCCTTCACCGTCGCGATGGCGCCGGTGGCGGTGACCACCAGCAAGACCGGCGTGGGCGGATCGGGGATCGCACTGGCGACCACGGCTGGCGTCGCCATCAACCGGCTGACCCCGATGCCGGCGGCGGCGTGCCCGTGAGCCGGCCCGGCCAGGCGCTCCTCCTCGTCCTCGGGCTCACCACTGGCTGCAGCGGCGGCGCCGCCGCGCCTCGGCCTCCGGGCGGGCCCGGCATCGAGGGCCCGCCGCGGCCCGACGCCAGGTCCCTTCCGCCCGCCACCGCAGCCACGGGTGGCGTCGACCCGGGTGTGGTCGACGCCGCGCCGGCGCCGGTGGCGGCGGCCGTGCCCGCGGCCGTGCCCGCGGGCTGCGACCTGCGCGGCGACTACAAGCTGCGCTTCCGCAGCAACGGCCACGACGGCTGGTGGTATCGGGTTCGGCTCGACGGCGATCCGGTCCGGGCCGAGTTCCTCGACGAGATCTTCGTGCTGCAGGACCGGCCCGGACCCGGCCAGCTGGAGGTCGCCGCGGCTGGGTGCGGCTTCACGGTGCGCTCGCGCAGCGGGCTGGCCGGCGAGGTCGCGCTCACCGCGCAGCTCGACCCAGGCGACGGCACCTTCACCGGCCGCCTGACCCGGACCCGGGCCCACGCCGCCGATGAGCGCGACCAGGTCGTTCGTGGTGTGCGTGAGCGTGGCGCCTCCGCGGCGCCGGCGTGTGCGCCGGCCGGGGTCTATCGCCTCTCCATCGACCCGAAGGCGCGCTGGCGCAACGTCGACCCGACCGACGACCGGCCGTGCCGTGGCATCTCGCGCCGGATGGGCCCGGTCCTGATCCGCGTCGAGCCGCTCGGCCCGGCGCTGGTCACCACGCTGGCCCGGCCCGAGCCGCCGCACGCCCAGGCCTGGTCGCTCGACCACACCGAGGCGCGCGGCCCGTGTGCGGTCGCGCTCGGCCTCCAGGACGACGCCACCGAGCTGGCGGCCGAGGTGACCTTCGCCGATGGCGCCGTGCGTGGCACGGCCCGGGTCGACCACCACGTGGTCGAGGAGGACGAGCACGGCGAGGACCTGTGGCACTGCCTGGTCGACGGCGCCACCATCACCGGCCGGCTGGTGGCCCCGGCCCGCCCGCCGGTGCGCTGACGGCGGGCCGGCGCCGCGCTCAGTCGGACGCCAGCTCGTCGCAGTACTCGGCCCACAGCAGCACCCGCGGCGCCAGCCGGCACGGGTCGTCGATCTCCTCGACCCGGACCTGGCCCCTGGCCCAGCGCAGGCGGCGCACACCCTCGGGCACGGTGCGGGCCTTGTTCCACGACACGCTGGCGATCCACAACGTGTCACGCGCGCTGACCGCCAGGCCGAGGTCGCAGCCGACGCAGTCGAGCTCGCACCCGGGCGCCGCGCAGGTCCACACCGGGGTGCCGGCCCGGGTCACGTCCACCCCGACGCGGAGCGGGTCGTCGGCCAGGTCGTCGGCCTCCCAGGCCACCGCGATCACCACGTCACCGCCGCTGGTACGCCACGTGAACTCCTGGTGGGCACCGGCTCGGCCGATGATCAGCTCGTCGTGCCCGACCGGGAGCACCCGGGCGGCGTTGACCGCGCTCGCGTCGGTCGTTCCTGTTGCCGCCGCGTCGGGCACCGGCGTCGTCGCGGCGGCACCTGCGCCCCCGTCGACGCCCGCGTCGAGGCGACCGTCCGGGGCAACCGGGGGGCTCGCGCCAGGAGGGCGGACCACGGGCGGGCCGGCCGGCCGCTCGCACGCGCCGGCGCTGGCCGCCACGATCCACCCCAGCAGCACGCCACGGCGAACGCCGGGCGCCACGTCACTTGACCGGCTGCGGGCCCTTGGCGCCAGGGGGCTCGGGCGGCTTGGTCGCCGGCAGCTTGGCCGCGCTCTCCATGAAGCAGCGACCCTCGAACACGACGCCCTTGTCGATCTGCAGGCTGGGGGTGATGAGGTCGCCCTTGACCCGGCCGGGGGCGTGGATCTCGATCGAGCGCTTGGCCTTGATGTTGCCGATGATCGTGCCCTGCACGATGATCTCGCCGACGTCGATCTCGGCCTCGACGATGGCGCCCTCGCCGACGACGAGGATGTCGTCGGAGAACACCTCGCCCTTGAACCGGCCGTCGATGCGCACCGTGTTCTCGAAGGTCAGCTTGCCTTCGAAGGTGGCGCCGCGCCCGAGCAACGTCGTGATCTCACCCATGGCGCCGTCGCGCCGCGCGCTAGCTTGCATGCCCGGACGCTACACGCACCGCGGCGCGCTTGTCGAGCGCGGCGAGCGTGCTCACCGCTGCAGCGGCGCGAAGGCTGGGACCTCGGGCCACTCGCCCCGGCCGAGGGCGTCGAGCCGGGCGGCGCGGGCGTCGAGCTCGCGGTCGTAGAACGGGCTGGGCTGGCGCGCGACCGAGGTCTGCACGAAGTCGGCGTCCTCGGTGTGGCAGCGCGGGCAGCCGACGATCACCAGCGACCGCCCGAGCGAGGGGTAGGCCGCCACCACATCTGGCAGCGGGGTCAGGTCCGGCTCGCCGGCGCGGGCGTTGGGGTCGACCTCGGCGGTCGGCGCCCGGTACGCGGCGGGGATGACCCAGCGCTGGGCGGCGATGTCGGCGGCGTGGGCGGCGACGTCGACCAGGAAGGCCTCTCGGACCGGCCCGGCGGCGTCGACCCGGGCCAGGTCGACGGTCTGCGCCAGCGGCGGGTTGCGCAGCCCACCGGCGCCGTCGGGCTCCCACTGCCGCCACTGCCAGGGCGACACCGTCAGCTCGACCGACTCGGCCAGCAGGAACCGATCGGGCACCAGCGCCTCGTCGAGGATCTGCCGGGCCGCCGCCTGCCATCCGGCGTCGTCGCCAGCGCCGAGCCGGGCCCAGCGCCGGGCCACGCCGCGGCAGTGGACGTGGCCATCCGGCGTCACGTCGTCGGCGCCGGGCGGCGTGTCGAACAGGAAGATGAGGTGGGCCGGGGCCAGCACGGGGTGGGTCGAGGCGAGCGACACCCGCAGCTGGCCGCAGCCGTCGGCGTCGGCCAGGTCGTGCCGGAGGTGGACGCCGGTCACGGTGAAGGGCAGGGTGGTCAGGTCCCACCGCCGCGCATCGGCGCCCTGCGCCGCCCGCACCTCGTCGAGGAACTGCGCGAACGCGGCCCGCCCCGCGCCCGGGCCGCGCGAGAATGCGGTGAACCAGCGCTCGAGCAGCGCGCCGCCGTGGCCGTCGCCGCCGAGGACCGCCAGCAGGCGCGACAGCGACACCACGGCCGGGTCGTCGAGCAGCACCGGGGTCAACCAGGTCAGGGCCCGCTCGCGGCGGATGGCTGGCACTCCCGGGCCGCGGGCCCACAGCGTGAGCGTGTCGCCGCCGGCGATCGTCCAGGTCACCTCGCCATCGACCGGGCGCGGCGCCGCCCACGCCGCGCTGGCGCCGGTGGCCAGCTGCGCCGGCGGCGGATCGGCGAAGGCCGCGCCGTCGCCGTCAAGCCAGCCCTCGATCACCAGGTCGGTCGCGCGCAGCCGCACGGTCGCCCCGGCGCTGGCGTCGACGACGAGCTGGCCGTGGCCGCTGGCGTCGACGACGCGGTCGAGGTCGAGGACGTCGTCGGCGCCGTCGTCGCCGCAGGCGGCGGCCACGGCCAGCGCCAGCACGGCGCCCGAGGCGCATCGGCGTCGGCGGGGCGGTGGCCTGGTCACCGCCGGGCCTCGGCGCCGCGGCGGCGTCGGCGCCCGCTCGCCACCAGGGCGGCCAGGACGATCAACCCGCCGCCGTGGCCGCCGTCGGGGGCGCGACAGCCGCAGCCGCCCGCCTCGCCATCGGCACCGCCGCCGTTGCCGGCGTCACCACCAGGCGCGGCGTCGGGGCCCGGGCCGGTGCTGGCGTCGGGCGGCGGCGGCTCGGGCGTGCCGAGGTGGCGGGCGATGCGCGACACCGACACCTCGTCGAGCGTGCCGTCGAAGTTTCCGCCGCTGGCGCCGGCCGGGCAGGCCGGGCGTGGGCCGACGCCGCCGATGCGCAGCGCCTCGTCACTGCCGGCCAGCGGCGCCGGCGCGAACGTCTGCTCGGCGACGATCACGTCGTCGAAGCGGATCTGCATCACGCCGCTGGCGCCGTCGTACTCGGCGCTGACCGCGGTCCAGGTCGTGCCATCGGTGGCCAGCTCGGCCCCGGAGTACAGGTCGTAGGTGGCGCCGCCCTCGACCCCGACGCGGGCGCGGATGCCGCCGGTCTCCTCGAGGATGAGGCTGTAGGCCGCGCCCTTGTAGAGGAGGAAGCGGTAGTTGTTGTCGCCGTCGCAGTCGGGGTCGCCGGCCGGCCGCACCGTGGCCTGCAGGGTGATGCCACCGACCGGGTTCAGGCTGGCGGCTGGCGCGGCCTCGAGCCAGCCGCCGCCGAGCACCGCGGCCTTGCCGAGCACGCCGTTGTTGGCGGCCGGGAAGGTCACGGCGCCGTGGACCACGGCCGTGTTGTAGTACCCCGACACGTCGGGGCTGCGGCCGCGGTCGATGTCACCCGCGACGGTGATCGACTCGTTGAGGTGCCACAAGCCGGCGTACTGGCCGTCGAGCCCGTCGTCGAACGAGATCTCGACGTAGTTGGAGGTGTTGCTGCCGAAGAACGGCCACACGTCGTGGCCCGCGCTGACCGGCAGCTGGGCCAGCGTGCTCGGCCCCGGCGACGAGAAGAACAGCCGGACCTCGTCGGTGGTCGACGGGTTGACGCCGCCGTCGATGTGGGCCACGCCCCAGTTGGTCGGGTAGCCCAGGACCGAGGTGCCGTTGCGGCGCGGGCCGCACCCGAACGGATCGTCGACGCCGCGGCACGGCATGAGCGCGGCCGAGAACATCACGCCGTCGCCGTCGGGCAGGAGCCACGGGTACGCCCCGGGCACGGCGGCGCCGTCGGCGAACGGGGTGCCATCGGCGGCCCGCAGCGGGCGTGCGGCCAGCCGGTACCGGCTGTTGACCGCCGGGTCGGCCACCATGTGCGACAGCGAGCGCGGCGCCGACCAGCCGGTGGCGGCGCACGCGGTCGGGGCGGTCGCGTACATCATCACGCTGTCCTGGTCGCCGTTGTCGAGCGAGCCGTTCCACACCATCAGGCGGCCATCGCGAGTGACGGTCGGCTCGATGCCATGCAGGGCGCCGCCCCCGGCCATGGTCATCGGCTCGATCGCACCCCAGGTGAAGGCGACCGGGCGCGCGCTCGGCGTGCCCGGCTCGGCCACCCGCAGCAGCAGGCGCCGGCGCCGGAACGACTGCCCGCCCTGGGCCACGGTGCGCACCGCGTCGGAGTCGAGGACCCACACGTCGTAGCAGGCGAACGGGCCGCCGGGGTTGCCGCTGCCGTCGCACGCGTACGGCGCGCGCGCCGGGTCGGGCTCGCAGATGGCGAGCGCGTTCTCGCCGTTGGGCTCGCCCGCCACCACCTGCAGCGGCGACGACCACAGGCCGGCGGTGGCGTCGGGCAGGCCGTCGGGCCGCAGCGTGAGCGCCTCGGGCCGCAGCACGAAGGCCTGCCAGCCGGGGCCGGTGCGGATCAGGTACAGCCGCCCGTCGAACGAGGCGTTGTGGCCGTTGCCGCCGAACACCGACGGGACGCTCGCCGTGCTGGTGGCGGCCCGTGACCGCCCTCCGTCGAGGCTGACCAGGGCGACGAGGGCGAGCGAAAGAGGCAGCCGCATGGGCCACACGCTACACGGCGGGCGATCCGGATCGGGGCCGAATCGCGCCCCATCGCGCCCGGGTTGCCTCGGCACGACACCTCGCTGGCGCGTGGCGGCAACGCCGGCGCGCGGCCTGGCCTCAGCGCCGGCTGCGGTCGCGGATGGCGCCGGTGGCCAGCTCGTCGGTGCGCTCGTTGAGCGGGATGCCGCTGTGGCCGGCCACCTTGACGAAGCGGACACGCGGGAAGGTGGCGACGAGGGCGCGGATGCGGGCGACCAGCTCCTGGTTGGCCTTGGCCTTCCAGCCCTGCGACAGCAGGCCGATCGCGTACGACGAGTCGCTGTAGACCTCGACCGGGCGCTGCCGGTCGGTCACCAGCTGCAGGCCCCGCTCGATCGCGGTCAGCTCGGCGATGTTGTTGGTGCCCGGGCCGAGGAACTCCGACACCTCCTGCCGCTGGTCGCCGTCGACGACGACCACGCCGATGCCGGCCGGGCCGGGGTTGCCGGTGCAGGCGCCGTCGGTCCACACCTGGACCGCGCCCTCGGCCGGGGTGTGGGCGTAGGCCAGCTTGCGCGGCGCGGCGGCGCGCGGCGCGGACGCCCCGGTCCGGCCGGGCGGCGTGGCCGGGCGCGGCGCCTCGGGCGGCGCCGACACGTCGAGCTCGAGGGTCGGTCGCCCTGGCACCGGCGCCAGGTTGGCCGCGGCGGCGCGGTAGACCTTGGCGCCGGCGGCCGGCTTGTACACGACCTCGACCCGGCCGGTACCGTCGGCGACGAGGCGACCGGACTCATCGACGCGGGCATAGACCTCGGCGTCGCGCAGGCGGTGGGGGGCCCAGGGCATCGCCGTCTTATACGCGATTGGGCATCACCGCGGGCGCGTGATACAAACCAGGCGCTCGCGTCGGGGCGATCGCCGTCCCGTCGCCGAGCCCAGCCAAGGAGAGCGACCCGATGAAGGCATGCCGCGCCCCGATCTCGACCCCGGTGTTCACCGCCCTGTTGTCCGCGTGGGTCGCCCTGGCCGGCGTCGGCGCGGCCGGCTGTGACAAGAGCAGCAAGGATGGCGGCAAGGGCGGGGCCGGCGCCTCCGGCGGCGCCGCCAAGCTCGGCGCGGTCGAGCGGATCCTCGCCGCGATCCCGATCGACAGCGAGGTGGTGCTGGCGATCGACATCGTGCCGTTCCGCGAGAACACCCTCATCCGCCCGTTCCTCGACAAGCTGGCGAAGATGAACACCGGCGGCTTCGACATGCAGAAGGAGTGCGGCGTCGATCCGTTCTCCCTCGACCTGAAGATGGTGCTCGGCGTGCGCGTCGCCGACCAGCGCATCTCGGGGGCGATGAACGGCCTGCCGCGCAGCAAGATGCTGCCGTGCCTGGACAAGGCCAAGGGCCAGGCCACGGCCCAGGGCGGGACCCAGACCATCGACGGCAACTACGTCATGATGACCTCGGCCCAGGGCAACAGCGGCCTGTTCTTCGCCGAGGAGAACACCGCGTTCCTGCTCGGCGGCAAGGGCGCGATCGACAAGGCCGAGCTCGACCGCATGGCGGCGACCAAGGCCGGCCAGGGCCTGACCGGCTCGGCCCAGTTCATGGACATGATGAAGCTGGTCGACACCAAGGCCGGCCTGTGGTTCCTCGTCAACGGTAACGCCGCCTTCGCCCGGCAGGCGCCGTTCCAGTTCAAGGCGGCGTTCGGCTCGATCGACGTGCGCAAGGGCATCGACGCCAAGATCCGCGTCCGCATGAACAGCGCCAAGGACGCGCAGTCGCTCATCGACGGCTTCGGCAAGGACATCGGCCGCCTCAAGGACATGGGCATGGCGTCCACCGCCGGCGCACGCGTCGACGGCAGCGACGCGGTGATCGAGGTGGTCATGACCAACGACCAGGTCAAGTCGCTGGTCGGCATGGTCTCGGCCTTCGCCGGCCCGATGCTCGAGCAGATGATGCAGGGCATGGGCGGAGGCGCAGGCGGACCGTGAGCCGCGGCGCTCGCGCCCAGCTCGTCGTCGTCGCGCTGTCTCTGGCCGTGGCCCTGGCGACCGCCGGCTGCAAGAAGAAGGCGGCGCCGCGGCCACGGCCGCCCGACCTGGCCGGCCTGAGCGCGGTGCCGGCCGACGTCACCGCGGTGGTCGGCTTCGACGTCGCCCGCCTGGGGGACTCGCCGCTCATCCTGCGCATGGCTCGCCTGCTGGTCGAGCGCGACCCCGACCTGGCGGCCGGCTGGCAGCGGGTGGCCAGCGCCTGCCAGCTCGACCTCCGGACCCAGCTGCGGTCCATCGTGCTGGCGCTGCGCCCGCGGGGCGCCAGCGGGGCCCAGCCGGTGCTGAGCGTGGCGACCGGGGCGCTGAGCGAGAGCACGCTGGCGACCTGCCTGCGCAGCACGGTCGGCAGCGGTGGCGCCGACCTCAGCGCCGAGACGATCGAAGGACGCACCGTGTACCAGCTGCGCTCGGGTGGCCGGGTCGTGTGGCTGAGCTTCGTCCAGGCCGAGACGGTGGCCCTGTCCTCGGACCCGGAGTTCCTGCGCGCGGCCATCGGCGCCGGGCCCAAGCTGGCCGACGCGCCGCCAGCCTGGATGGCCCGGGCCAGCGCGGCGTCGCCGGTGTGGGCGGTCGGTGTCCCCGACGCCCGGATCGGCCTGGGCCTGGTCCGGCTCACCAAGGGGGCCCTGTCCGGGGGCCCGGCCGCCATCGCCCTGGCGCTCGACCCCAGCGCCGGGATCGACGCCACCCTCGACGTGGTCATGGTGTCGGACCAGGACGCCAAGCAGCTGGAAACCCTGGCCAACCAGCAGCTACCCATCCTGTCCATGGGGGCCCAGCTGCGTGGGGTCGGCCCGCTGGTGGCCAAGCTCACGGTCAGCCGGGACCAGGCCGTGGTCCGGCTGCGCTGGACCCTGTCCATCGCCGAGATCAATCAGCTGATGTCTGCGATTGACACACCGGCCGCGGGCGATGAGGATGCGACCCCCTTACCCCCTCCACCTGGCACCATCCCCGACGGCGGGGTGGCCCCGGCTGGCGGGGCACCGAGTGCGCCGGATGCCGGCCTCGGTGGATAAAGCCCGGAGCAAGCGTCATGGCGAAGAAGAGCGAAGCGAGCGCGAAGTCGAGCACGGCCCCGGCCAAGAAGGCGGCGGCCAAGCCCAAGGCCGAGAGCAAGAAGGCGGTCCCGCGTGGCCCGCTGGCCAAGCTCAAGGCCGTGTACGAGAGCAAGGAGAGCCTGGTCGGCAACCTGGTCGGCACCCTGCGGACCGCCGACGAGGACGAGGGCGCGCTCAAGCAGCGCCTGCTCAAGGCCAGCAACGCCCAGCTGCTCCGCCTGGCGACCACGGTCGACAAGGTCAAGAAGCAGTACGGCGGGCGCCAGCAGCTGATCGACGCGGTCAGCAAGGCGATGAACAAGGCCAAGGACAAGGACTTCATGTCCAAGCTCGCCTCGTTCCCGCTGCCGCGCCTGCTCGACCTGGCCTCGGCCGCGGCGCGCCGCGCCAAGTAGGTCCGGCGCTGGTGCGCGCGCCAGCGGCCGCGATCGGCGCGCTGGCCGCCGTGCTGGTCGGGCTGAGCCCGGCCCGGGCCGATGAGCCGCCCGAGCCGGTCGATCCGTTGCCCGAGCCGGCGACCGCCTCCGGGCAGGTCGTGCTGGCGGCGGGTGCGCGCTGGTCGTGGGCCATCGCCCACGCGCCTCGCCTCGAGCGGCAGCTCGGCGTGGTGGTGCTGGCCGAGCTCGACCGCGCCGCCGGCCGACGGCCGCACGGCGCGCTCATCACCGGCGAGCCGGTGGTCGCGCCGCCGGGGTGGCCGATCGCCGCGGCCGGGCCACACCAGGGGCCGGCCCCGCTGGCGGCGAGCGACGACGACGGGCGGTGCGGGTGTGCGACGCGCCTGCCGCGCCGCCCGGACCAGCGTGTCGCCGTGCTCTGGGCCAGCACGACGTTCCGGGTCGATCAGCTGGCCACGCCGGCCCGGGTCCTGGTGGTGCGTGTGCGTTACCGCGACGGCCTGATCATCCACGTCAACGGGCTGGAGGTGGCCCGGCGCGGGATCGACGGCGCTGGCCTGGCCGCGGCGCCGCGCGGGCCGGAGTGGGAGGAGCTGTACGTCCCGGTCGCGCCCGGCCTGCTCCGCGCCGGCGACAACCAGCTGGCGGTGGAGGTCCGGCCGTCCGGACGCAGCGTCGCGCCCAGCCTCGAGCTCGAGCTGCGCGCGCGGGCCGCGCCGCAGGTGATCCGCGGCCCGGTGCTGGCCCGGCCACGGCCGGACCAGGCGGTGGTGGACGTCGAGACCGACGTGCCGACCGCGCTCGAGGTGCGGTGGGGCAGGGTCGGGGCGGCGACCTCCACGCTCGGGTCGCGTGGCCGCCTGCATCGCGTGACCCTGCCCGGGCTGGTGGTGGGCGCCGCCTACCAGTACCAGGTCGTCGCCGGCGGGGTGCCGGGCCCGGTCGTGCGCTTCGCCGGGCCGGTCGGCCCCGGCACCCCGGTGCGCCTCGCCGTGTATGGCGACGTCCGCGGCGGTCACGGCACCCACGGCAAGCTGGTCGAGCTGATGCGCGGCGACGCCCCGCACGCGGTGATCGCGACCGGCGATCTGGTCCTGCGCGGCAGCGACGACGGCGACTGGCAGCGCTTCTTCGCGGTCGCGGGCCCGCTCCTGGCCGAGCTCCCGTTCTACCCGGCCATGGGCAACCACGACCTCGGCCGCGGCGCCGCCGACGGCCGCCGCTTCACCGATCGCTTCGTGTTGCCGGCCGGCCCGCCCGATCGCCCCGAGGGCGGGGGCTGGTACGCGGTCGACGTCGGCGACGTCCACCTGGTGGTGCTCGACTCCGGCGCCTACGAGCTGGCCAGCCAGCGCAGCTGGCTCGAGGCCGACCTGGTCGCGGCCCGGGCCCGCGGCGTGCGCGCGATCATCGCCGCCACCCACGACGGGCCGTGGTCGCGCGGCATCCACGGCGGCAGCGAGCTGGCCCGACGCGAGATCGTGCCGCTGCTGGTCCGGCATCGGGTCGACCTGCTGCTGTCGGGCCACGACCACCTGTACCAGCGCGGCCGCGCCGACGGCCTCAACTACCTGGTCAGCGGCGGTGGAGGCGCCTCGCTGTACCCGGTCAAGTGTGGCGTGCGCGGTCGGCCGCGCTGCCGGGTCGACGACGGCGCGACGCTGGCGCGCTCGGCCCACCACTACCTGCTGGTCACCGTCGGCGCACGCCAGCTCGAGCTGTGCCCCCGCCTGCTCGACGGCAGCCCGCTCGAACCGTGTACGACCCTGGCCCTGGCCGCGCCCGCGCCGACGCCCGCGCCACCGTGACCGAACCACGCCGGGTGGACGATCACCCGGGCGGGCAGGCGACCGGGCAGGCGACCGGCCCCCGGGCTTGACCCCCTGGCCTGGTGGCCCCTACGATCACGCCATGGCAACCCTGATCGACAACGCCAAGCGGGCGCGCCAGCTGGCGCGCGCCATCGCCTCCGACCTGACCCTGTATCACGAGCCGAAGATCCTCGAGGGCATCGCCAACGACACCCTGTTCGACGTCATGGCCGACGAGATCAAGGAGGGCTCGGAGCTGTTCAAGAGCCGCGTCACCGAGGACATCTTCGCGCAGGGGATCTACGAGCGCGCGGTGGTCGACGTGCTGGTCAAGTCCAAGGGCCACATCAAGTCGAAGATCTGGTGATCGGCGCCGGCCCCGGCCCGGGCGAGCCGCCCGATCCGGACACGGGGCCGGGTGCCGCGCCCGACCTGGTTGGCGGCGACGACGAGGTCGAGCTCGAGGGGGACGCGGGCGGGGACGACGACGACGAGGCGGCGCTGGCCCTCGCGCCCGGCGGCGCTGGCATCGCCGCCGGGGTGCGCACCCTCACGGTGCGGGCCGGCGGTCGGCTCGACGCGGTGGTGACCGCGGCGCTGGCCGAGCTGACCCGGGCCGCGGTGCAGCGCCTCATCGGCGAGGGCCGGGTCCGCGTCGACGGCCTGGTCGCCGCCAAGGCCGGCCTCAAGCTGCGCGGCGGCGAGCGGGTCGAGGTCGACGTGCCGGCGCCGGTCGCGGTCACGCTGGAGGCCGAGGCCATCCCGCTCGTGGTGCTGTACGAGGACGAACACGTCATCGCCGTCGACAAGCCGGCCGGCCTGGTGGTGCACCCGGCGCCCGGGCACCCGCGCGGCACCCTGGTCAACGCCCTGCTGCACCACTGCCGCGACCTGGCCGGCATCGGCGGCGAGCTGCGCCCGGGCATCGTCCACCGGCTCGACAAGGACACCTCGGGGGTGCTCATCGCCAGCAAGCACGACCACGCCCACATCGCCCTGGTCGAGGCGTTCAAGCACAAGGCGACCATGGTGCGGTCGTACCTTGCGCTGTGCGCGCCGCCGCCGTACCGCGACGCGCTGACCCTGCGCACGTTGTACGGCCGCCACCCAGTACACCGCATGCGCTTCTCGTCGAAGGTCGAGCGTGGCAAGAGCGCGGTGACCCACGTCCGCCTGCTGGCCCGGGCCGGCGCCGGTGACGATCGCGCGGCCCGCATCAGCTGCCAGCTGGAGACGGGGCGGACCCACCAGATCCGCGTCCACTGCGCCGATCACGGCTTCGCGATCGTGGGTGACCCGGTGTACGGCCCACGCCCGCGCACGCCGCGCCTGCTCGAGGTCGCCGGCGAGCTCGGGCGCCAGGCCCTGCACGCCGAGCGGCTCGAGCTCGATCACCCCATCACCGGCGTCCGCCTGCGCCTGCACGCGCCGGCGCCGGCCGACCTCGAGCGCGCCTGGTCGCGGCTGTCCGAGGGGTGAGCGCGGCGCAGCAGGGCGCGAGGACCGCCCCTGCGGCGTTGCTCAGCACCCTGCTACCCCAGGCCGTACTGGCGCAGCTTCTTCCACAGCGTGGTGCGGTTGATGCCGAGGATGGCGGCGGCCCGTGTCTTCTGCCCGTCGCACGCCGCCAGCACCCGCTCGATGTGTCCGCGCTCGAGGTCATCGAGCGTGGGCAGCCCCTCCGGGTCGGCGCTGGCCGCGCGTGGCCCGATCCCGAGCTGGAGGTCGGCGGCGGTGATGACGTCGGCGCTGGTGAGGATGACGGCGCGCTCGATCACGTTCTCGAGCTCGCGCACGTTGCCGGGCCAGGTGTGGCGCTCGAGCGCGGCCACGGCGTCGGCCGCCAGCTCGACGCCGCCACGCCCGGCCCGCAGCGCGGCCTGATCGGCGAAGTGCCGGGCCAGGACCGGGACGTCGCCGCGCCGGGCCCGCAGCGGCGGCACCTCGAGCGTGACCACCGCCAGCCGGAAGAACAGGTCCTCGCGGAAGCGGCCGGCGCCGATCTCGGCCTGCAGGTCGCGGTTGGTCCCGGCGATGACCCGGAGGTCGACCTGGATGGCCTGGTGCGCCCCGACCGGTTTGACCTCGCCGTCGGCCAGCGCTCGCAGCAGCTTGGGTTGCGCCGGCAGCGGCAGCTCGCCGATCTCGTCGAGGAAGATCGTGCCGTGGTCGGCCGCGCGCAGCAGGCCGCGCTTGGCGGTGTCGGCGCCGGTGAAGGCCCCGCGCACGTGGCCGAACAGCTCGCTGTCGAACAGGCCGAGCGCGAGCGCGCCGCAGTTGACCGGCACCCACGGCCGGGTCGCGCGTGGCCCCAGGAAGTGCAGGGCGCGCGCGACCAGCTCCTTGCCGGTGCCGCTCTCCCCGGTGATGAGCACGGTGGCGTCGGACGCGGCGGCGCGGTCGAGGGTGCGGCGCAGCTCGTCCATGGCCGGCGAGCTTCCGACCAGGGGCGCGCCGGCCAGCTGGCCCTGCAGCGCGCGGTGGGCCCGGCGCAGCCGATCCTCGTCGAGCGCTCGCCCGACCACGTGGCGCAGCTCGTCGGGCGAGAACGGCTTGGCCACGTAGTCGCGCGCGCCCAGCTTGAGCCCGCGCACCGCGGTGTCGATCGACGGGTAAGCGGTGATGAGGATCACCGCCGGCGACGGGCCGCCCGCGGGCGCCGCCAGCAGGCTGGGCAGCAGGCTGACGCCGTCGAGGTCGGGCAGGCCGATGTCGCACAACACGAGATCGAACGGCTGCGCCGCCACCGCCAGTCGCCCGGCCGCGGCGGTGTCGGCCAGCTCGACCTGGTGGCCGGCCCGAGCCAGCACGTCGCGGCACAGGGTGCGGATGCCGCGCTCGTCGTCGATGACGAGGATCCGGGCGGCCGCGCCCGGCCCCGGCCGCGGCCCGGGGCCGCTCGCGTCGTCGCGCCCGCCGCTGCTCATGGGGTGGTGGACCGGGGTAACACGAGCCGGAACTCGGCGCCACGGCCGTCCGGGCCCGGCCCGACCTCGATGGTGCCGCCGGCGCGCAGCACGAGGTGACGGCACACGGCGAGGCCCAGGCCGGTGCCGTGGCCGCTGCCCTTGGTGGTGAAGAAGGGGTCGAACACGCGGGCCCGATGTGCGGTCGGGACCCCGGGGCCCTCGTCGACGACGCGGACCACGGTGGCGACGCCGCCGACGCCCAGGTCGGCCTGGATGCGGACGGCGCCGCCGGCCGAGGCCATGGCGTGGATGGCGTTCTGGACCAGGTTGAACAGCACCTGCTGCAGGTCGGCGGCGGCCATCGCCACCGCGCCGGCGCCGTCGACGGCGAGCGCCAGGGTGCAGCGGCCGCGCCGGAGCTCGGGCGCGATCAGGCCAGCGACGTGCTGGCAGGTCCGGGCCAGGTCGGTCGCGCTGGTGGCGGCGTCGGCCCCGGGCCCGCTGCCGGGCGCGCGCGCGTAGTCGAGCAGGCCACCGACGATGCCCTTCATCCGCTCCGCCTCCTCGGCGATGAGGGTGAGCCCAGCGTGATCGGGGTGGTCGGCTGGCTTGTCCTCGAGCAGCAGGCGGGCGTAGCCGAGCACGGTGGTCAGGGGGTTGTTGATCTCGTGCGCGACCTGGGCCGACATGACGCCGACCGAGGCCAGGCGATCACCGCGGGCCAGCGCCCCGGCCAGCTGGGCCCGCTCGTGCAGGCGCGCGCCCATCTCCTCCATACGCGCGCCGAGCACGCCGATCTCGCCGGGTCCGGAGATGGCCGGCTGGGCCGGGCCGGCGTCGCCGCGGGCGATGACGTCGGCCCGCGCCGCCAGCGCCGCCAGCGGGCGGGTCAGGCGCCGCGCCAGCAGCGCGCCGCCGATCACCGCCAGCACCAGGGCCAGGGCACCGATCCACAACGTGTCGCGCCGGGTCGCGCGCGCGACCGCGAAGGCGTCGGCCTCGGGCTGCACCAGCAGCACCGACCACGGCACGCCGCGCAGCGAGTGCAGCCCGCCCAGGGCCCGGTACGCCGCGACGTCGCCGTCGCCGATGGTCCAGCCCTCGACGGCGGCGCTGGTGGCCTGGGCCCGGACCACCGCCTCGGGTGGCGGCCCGGTGGCGACGGCGCCGGCGGTGGCGATGACCCGGCCGCGGCCGTCGACGACCAGGACGCGGGCGGCGCGCGGCAGGCGCGCCTGCGCCAGCGCGTCGGCGACGAAGTCGAGCGCGAGCTCGACCGCGACCACGCCGACCAGCGCGCCGGCGCGGTTGCGGGCCTGGACGATGAGGTAGGCCGCGCGCGCGGCGTCGGGGCCGGCGCTGGCAGGCGGCTCGACCTCGGCCACGTAGCCGCCGTAGGAGTGGGCGTCGACGGCGAGGCCGGGCGGCAGCGCCGGCCCGGCCAGGCGGGCGCCGGCCGGGGTGAGCACGGTGACCTCGGTCGCCAGCGGTAGCTGGCGGCGCAGGCGCCGACGCAGGCGGTCGGCGTCGGCGGCGTCGGTGGTGTCGGGCTCGCCCTGGCCGGCGGGGGCGACGGCGGGCACGGTCGGGCGCGGGTCGGCCCACGCCGCCACCGCCAGCTCGACCGCGCGCCGGCCGTCCTGCAGCGTCCCGTCGAGCAGGCTGGCCAGGGCGCGGATGAGCGCGAGGTGACCGCGCACGACCTCGGCCTCGACGTCGCGCTGGGCCCGCAGCACGGCCAGCCCACCGACGAGCAGCGTCGGCACCACCGCGGCGATGGCGAGCACGACGACGACGCGGGTCCGCAGCGTGCGCGGGCGCGGCGCGCGGGGTGGCGGCGGCGGCGGCGCGGTCACGGCCGGGCCTCGGCGGCGAGGCGGGCCCAGCCCTGGCGGACCCCGGCCATGGCCTCGGCCGCGCTGCTGTCGCCGGCCAGCACCGCGGCCACCGCGGGCGACAGATCGTCGAACAGGAGCGGGACGCCGGCGCCCTGCGGCAGGGGCCGCCCGGCGGCGACGGCGCGATACGCCGCCTGCACCAGCGCCGGCGCCGCGGCCAGGGCGTCGCGCCGGGTCGGCACCACGCCGTGCGCGCGGGCCAGGCTCAGCTCGGCCGCGTTCGAGGTCAGCGCCGCGGCCAGCCGCCAGCCCGCGGCGACGTCGCTGGCGCACGCCGGCACCACCAGCAGCTGGCCGCCGCGGGGTGCGTGCGGCACCGGGGACGCGACCAGGTCGCGCCGGTCGACCTCGTCGAGCGTGGCCAGCGCCCACGAGCCGGTCAGCCAGACCAGGACCTCGCCCCGGCTGAACTGGCGCGCCTCGTCGGGCGTGTCGGCCCCGGTCGTGGTCGGCGCGGCCAGGGCGTGGGCCCGCGCCGCCAGCTCCTCGGTGGCTCGCTCGGCCTGCGGCGACGGCAGGCCGCCGCCGCCAGCGGGGCTGGGGCCGGCCGGCAACTCGCCGCCGAGCTCGCGCAGGAACGGGACCCACCAGTAGCCATCGGCGCGCAGCGCCAGGCGCCAGCGGGCGCCGCCGGTCAGGGGCAGCGCGGCGACGTGGTCGAGCCAGGCCGTGAGCGAGGCCGCGGCCGGCAGCACCACGTCGCGCCGATGCAGCGCGAGCAGGCCGTCGAGCGCCTGCGGCGCCGCTCGCTGCCCGCCCGCGACCGTGGCCAGCGCGCGCGCCTCGTCGAGCCACGGCGCCTCGAGCAGGGCCGGCGGCGGCGGCGCCAGCAGCGGGGCGAAACGCGGCAGCCAGGTCGCGTCGATGCGCAGGAGATCGGGGCAACCGGCGCCGCTGGTGAGCGCGGCGAGCGCGATCGGGTGGGCCCGCGAGAACGGGATGGGGCGGGCGTGGACCGCGCGCCCGGCCAGCTCCGGCCGGGCCGCGGCCAGCAGCGTCGTGGCCTCGGCCGGGCCGAGGGTGTGCCAGAACTCGATGGCCGGCGCCGGTGGCGGCCGGTCGGCGCTGCACCCGTCGGCACCAACCAGCAGCCCGAGGGCCAGGGCCAGGCCTGGCGCGTGGCGCGTGGTGGCGGTGGCAGGGCGGGGCGGCACGGCCCGACGATACCCCGCCGTGGTATCCACCACCCGTGTACAGCATGACCGGCTTCGGACGCGGGGAGCGTGGGATCGACGGCGGGCGCGTGGTGGTCGAGGTGCGCGCGGTCAACCACCGCCACCTCGACCTCAAGCTGCGCGGGGTGGGCAGGCCCGGCCTCGAGGAGGCGCTGTCGGCGCGGGTGCGCGCCGCGCTGGGCCGGGGCGCGGTCACGCTGGCCGTGCGTGTCGACCGGGCCGCTGCCGCCGACGACGGGGCGCTCGCGCTCGATCGGGTCGCCCCGGTCCATCGCCAGCTGGTCGCGCTGGCCGCGGCCCTCGGCGCGCCGCCGCCGAGCCTCGAGCTGACCCTGGCCCGGCTCGGCGCGGCCGCGGGCGGCGCCGGGCCGAGCGTCGACGACGAGGCCGTGGCCGGGGATGTGCTGGCGGCGGCCGACGACGCCCTGGCCGGGTTGCGGGTGATGCGGGCGCGCGAGGGCCAGGCCCTGGCCGCCGATCTGCGCGGGCGGATCTCGGCCCTGTCCACCCTGGTCGAGCAGGTGGCCAGCGCCAGCGCTGGGGCCGCCGCCGAGGCCCACGCCCGGCTGCTCGACCGGGTCCGTCGCCTGCTGGCCGACGCCGGCGCGGCCGAGCTCGGACCCGACCGGCTGGCCGCCGAGCTGGCGACGATCGCCGATCGGGTCGACGTCAGCGAGGAGCTGACCCGCCTGCGATCACACCTGGCCCAGGCCCTCGGCCTGGTCGACGGCGCGGACCGCACGATCGGGCGCGCGCTCGACTTCCTGGTGCAGGAGCTGGGGCGCGAGCTCAACACCGTGGGGTCCAAGGCGGGCTCGGCCGCCATCGCCCACCTGGTGGTGTCCGGCAAGGTCGAGCTGGAGAAGCTGCGCGAGCAGGTCCAGAACGTCGAGTAGCCGGGTAGATCTCGCGCCGCGGCGGAGCGGATCACGGCCGTGAGCGGGTCGCTTGCACCCGGGGCGCCGCCGCCCGATAGTCCCGCCGTGGCCCGCGGAACCCTGGTCATCGTCTCGTCGCCGTCTGGCGCTGGCAAGACCACGCTCACGCGCCGGCTCCTGGCCGAGTTCCCGACCCTCGAGTTCTCGGTGTCGTACACGACTCGACCGATGCGCCCGGGCGAGGTCGAGGGCCGCGACTACCACTATGTCGACGGGGCCCGCTTCGCCGCGATGATCGAGGCCGGCGCCTTCGCCGAACACGCGGTGGTGCACGGCAACCGCTACGGGACGGCGCGGGCCGCGGTCGAGACCGCCCTGGCCGGGGCGCGTGACGTCATCTTCGACGTCGACTGGCAGGGCGGGGCCGCGCTGTCGGCGCAGTGGCCGGCCGACTCGCTCAAGATCTTCATCCTCCCGCCCGACCTGACCACGCTGGCCGAGCGGCTGCGGCGGCGGGCCACCGACGATCCCGAGGTGATCGAGCGCCGCCTGCGCAAGGCGCTCGAGGAGCTGGCCCACTTCCCCGAGTACGCCCACCAGGTCATCAACGACGACCTCGACCAGGCCTACCGGGTCCTGCGCGCCATCTATCTCACCCGTCGCTACGGTGTGGTCGATCGCCCGGACGTGCCCCACCCGCTGGCCGAGCTGGCCACGGTGGTCGCCGCCAACACCGCCCGCGACCACGCCGCGCACGCGCGCGCCCTGCTCGGCACCTGATCCGCCGGGCCGAGGCGACGGTGCGACGCGGGTGCGACAGCGGCGAGGTGCGTGGTCGCCGCCGAATCGAATTGACGCCGGCGATCGAACGGCGCAACGATCTGTTCATGGCGGTTCCACGACGGCCTCGGGGTGTGGGGATGGCGCGGATGACCACGCTGGCGATGATCGCCAGCGCGTTGGCGGTCGGCGCGTGCACACGTACGTTCCAGGCCGCGGTGGTCCAGCCCAACCCGCTGGTGACGATGGAGACGCTCCGCAAGTCGGAGAAGGCGGTCATCGTCACCGGCGACATGGAGCTGCGGCTGCCGCACCAGCCGGGCCCGGCCCAGCGGGCGGCGCCGGTGCGCACCGCGCGCTACCCGCTCCACAACGAGGCCAGCTTCACGCTGGTGTCACGCGACCGCCTGCGCTTTCACGTCCAGCTCGAGCACAAGTGGCAGGAGTGGGCCGACCTTCGCACCTGGGAGGTGGAGTACGTCGACAGCGCCGGCAACCACTACCGCCCGGAGGCGGTCGAGCACCCGACCACCAAGCACCTGGTCACGATGTGGGACACCGAGGTCCGCAGCGCGCGCCGCAACCTGTACGGCGACATCGTCGCGCTCAACGACGATGGCTGGCGACGGCGTCAGCCGCTCGGGTCGCTGTCGGTGTTCCGGGGCAAGGCCGACTTCGTGTTCTACCGGCGCGACCTGTTCACCAAGCAGCTGACCTGGGTCAAGCTCATCGTCCGCCGGCGCGGCCAGGCGTTCGAGTTCGTGTGGAACTTCCGCGATCGTGATCAGCCGCGCTGGGCCGACGCGACCGACGCGCTCGACTGACCGCCGGCCCGCGGCGGCCCCGGCCTGGTTGCCTGGCTGGCCTCAGACTTTTCCTGGGCGACCTCGCGTACCTGCGGCGCGACCGCCCCGGCCTGGCAGGCGACACCGGGCGATTCTTGCTACCCTCACCGCTCGCCCGCGTGCCGGGCGACGATGCAGGAACTCGATCCCATCCTCTCCAAGGTGTCGGCGTACTACCCGGCGGCTGACCTCGCGCTGGTCCGGCGGGCGTACGACTTCGCGGCCAAGGCCCACCACGGCCAGACCCGCAAGTCGGGCGAGCCATACGTCAGCCACCCGCTGTCGGTCGCCGGCATCATCGCCGAGCTGCGGCTCGACCTGGCCTCGGTGTGTGCCGGCCTGCTGCACGACTGCGTCGAGGACACCTCGGCCACCGTCGACGAGCTGACCCAGCTGTTCGGCAAGGAGATCGCGTTCCTGGTCGACGGCGTGACCAAGCTGGGCAAGCTGCCGTACTCGACCCGCGAGGAGCAGCAGGCCGAGAACTTCCGCAAGATGCTGCTGGCGATGGCGCGCGACATCCGCGTCATCCTGGTCAAGCTGTGCGACCGCCTCGACAACATGCGCTCGCTCGGCCACCTGGCGCCGGACAAGCAGGAGCGGATCGCCGCCGAGACCATGCAGATCTACGCGCCGCTGGCCAACCGGCTCGGCATCCAGTGGATCAAGGTCGAGCTCGAGGACCTGTCGTTCCGCTACCTGCACCCGGTCGAGTACGAGCAGCTCGCGGCCGAGGTCGACAAGACGCGCGAGGAGCAGCTGGCGTACATCCGCCACGTCGAGGGCCTCATCCTCGAGGAGATGCGGGCCGGCGGCGTCGAGGCCGAGGTGGCCGGCCGGGCCAAGCACCTGTGGTCCATCTACCAGAAGATGAAGAAGACCGGCCGGCGCTACGACGAGATCCACGACGCCATCGGGTTTCGCGTCATCACCAGCTCGGACATGTACTGCTACCAGGCGCTCGGGGTGGCGCACCAGAAGTGGACGCCCATCCCTGGCCGGTTCAAGGACTACATCGCCCTGCCCAAGCCGAACATGTACCAGTCGCTGCACACCGCGGTGATCGGGCCCAAGGGCGAGCGGATCGAGGTGCAGATCCGGACCCGCGAGATGCAGCTCGTCGCCGAGCACGGCATCGCCGCGCACTGGAAGTACAAGGAGGGCCGGCCGGTCGCGGCCGACGACGAGAAGAAGTTCGCCTGGCTGCGCCAGCTGATGGAGGCGCAGAAGGAGCTGCGCGACCCGACCGAGTTCCTCGAGTCGGTCAAGATCGACCTGTTCGGCGACGAGGTCTACGTGTTCACCCCGCAGGGCGACGTCAAGGCGCTGCCCAAGGGCGCGTGCCCGATCGACCTGGCCTACGAGATCCACTCCGGCGTCGGCGATCACTGCTCGGGCGCGCGCGTCAACGGCATGATCGTCCCGCTGCGCTACCAGCTGCGCAACGGCGACACCGTCGAGATCATCACCAGCCCGAACCAGAAGCCGAACAAGGACTGGCTCAAGCTGGTCAAGACCAGCAAGGCCCGCACCAAGATCCGCTACCTGCTGCGCAAGGAGCAGCGCGACCGCGCGGTCGCCCTCGGCAAGGACCTGCTCGAGAAGGGCCTGCGCAAGCACGGCGCCTCGGTCGGCCGCCTGGAGAAGCAGCTGGCCGAGGCGGCGCGTGACCTGCGCTGCGCTGACGTCGACGAGCTCATCATCCAGCTCGGCTACGGCAAGGTCACCGTGCAGCAGGTGCTCGATCGGGTCCTGCCCGACGGCAAGAAGCAGGAGCCGGCCGCGCCCGACAAGCCCGAGGGCATGTTCCGCCAGCTGCTGCGCAAGGTGACCCGGCGCCAGAGCACGAGTGGCATCAAGGTCGCCGGAGAGCAGGACATCCTGGTCCGCTTCGCCAAGTGCTGCAGCCCGCTGCCCGGCGACCCCATCGTCGGCTTCATCACCCGCGGCCGCGGCGTGACCGTGCACCGGCGCGACTGCGACAAGGGGCTCGACCTCGACCCCGAGCGGCGCATCGACGTCGAGTGGGATGGCACCTCGAAGGCCCAGCACGAGGTCGCCATCCAGGTGCTGTGCGCCGACAAGCCGGGCCTCCTGGCCCACCTGTCGCAGTCGTTCACCGACTCCGGCGTCAACATCAGCCAGGCCCACTGCCGGGCCACCGATGACGGCCGGGCGGTCAACACCTTCCACGCCTCGGTGCGCGACCTCGACCAGCTCAAGGTCGTCATGCGGGCCCTGACCCGCATCAAGGGCGTGTACTCGGTCGATCGAGTCAGCGCCGATCCCGGCGGGTGATCGCGGTCGCAGCGGACGGCACCGCCGCGTCCCGGGCGTGCTGCCTCCGGCGGCACCGCCGAGGTGCCCATGCTTGCGCCGGCGGCCTTGGCGCCCGTCGACGAAAACCGGCGCGCGAGCCTGCCGCTCGCGCCGGCCTCAGGTCGCCTTGCGCGGGGCCGGCTTGCCGGGCTCGCCGAGCGCGGCGAACAGCGCGGTCTCGCTCAGCGTCGAGTGGCGAGCCTGCGCGTTCTTGCGGCGGCGACCTTGCGCCTTGGTCTTGTTCTTGCGCTTGACGCTGGTGGCGGCGGTAAAGGAGGCCATGGCGAGAATCCTTAGCTGTGAGCTGGGGAGCCGTGGTTTCTATCGCCCCGGGGCCCCGGGTGTCAATGCTTCCCCGGTTTGTTGCATTCTCGGATAGTTGTCCTTACGATTCGCCTAATTAGGAGCGCGGTGATGAAGCTCTGCCCCAAGTGCCAGAAGCAGTTCTCGGATGACGCAAACTTCTGCCCGGTCGACGCCGCTCGGCTCACGCCGATCGACGGCGGCGCCGCGGCCGGAGGGGACCCGATCGATAGCCGGTACGCGCTGGGCGATCGCGTCGGCGGTGGTACGACCGGCGAGGTCCGCCGCGCCACCGATCGGTCCACGAACGAGGTGGTCGCGGTCAAGGTCGCGGCGCCCGCGGTCATGGCGCTACCGCAGCTGGCGGCTCGGATCGAGCGTGAGCTCAAGCAGCTCGAGCGCGTCGAAGCGACCGGGGTGGCCCGGGTCCGCGCCTCGGGCAAGCGCGGGGCGGACGTGTGGTGGGCGATGGAGTTCCTCGACGGCGCGCGCAGCCTGGCGCAGGTCCTGGCCACGCAGGGCGCGATGGAGCCCGGGCGTGCGGCGGCCCTGGTGGCGGCGATCGGCGAGGGCCTGATCGAGGCGGCCAAGGTCGGGGTGGTCCACCGCGACCTCGCGCCCAAGAACGTCCTGCTCGTTGGCGACCAGGTCAAGCTCATCAACCTGTGCGCGCCGGTGCCGACGGCGGGGCGGGCGCCCGGCGTGCCCGAGTACGTCGCGCCCGAGGTCCTCGAGGGCCGCGCCATCGATCAGCGCAGCAACATCTACTCGCTCGCGGCCATCCACTACCACCTCATCACCGGCCAGGCGCCGCTGCAGGGCGACGCCGCCACCGTGCACGCGGCCGCCCTGGCCGGCACGATCGCGCCGCCGTCGCAGCGGGCCGCGGCCTCGGCCGAGCTCGACGCCTTGCTGCTGCGTGGGCTCGACCGCAACCCGTCGCGCCGGTTCCTCACCGTGCGGCAGTTCCTCGACGAGGTGCTGCGGGTGGCGCGCGGCGGCGGGCCGAGCCCGTCGACGACGCAGCCGATGGGCAAGTCGGGCAAGAAGTCGGAGCTGGCGGGGACCCTGATGGGTGTTCCGCCGGCCGACGCCACGGTCGGGCCAGCGCCCGCGGTGGCGGCGGCGCCGGTAGTGGCGGCGGCGCCGGTAGTGGCGGCGTCGGCGCCGGTGGTGGCGGCGGCGCCGGTGGTGGCGTCGGCGCCGGTTGCTGGTGATGATCGCGCGCAGTGGGGACCGCCGGTCGGGGCCGTCGCGGTCGCGGCGCCGGTGATCGCGGCCGCGCCCGCGCCGGCCGCGCCCACGCCGGCCGCACCCGCGGCGCCGGTGATGCCGGCCGCGCCGGTGATGCCGGCCGCGGCGCCCGCGGCCAAGAAGCCCGCGGGCGGCGGCGAGGCCGGCAAGGGCAAGTTCCGCGAGACCATGTGGTTCAAGAAGGGCGAGCTCGACGCGGCCGCCGCCCAGGTCGCGGCGGAGGAGGCGGCTCGGACCGGCAAGGTGTCGTCGCCCGACAAGGCCGACAGCCTGCCGAGCGAAGATCGCTACAACGACGACGGTTCGATCACCCGCGGCGACCACGAGAAGTACAGCCTCAAGACCGGCGGCACGATGATGATGCCGGCGATGAAGGAGCCCGCCGCCGCCGGGGCCACCGGGAAGGTGTCAGAGGACGAGCTGATCAACGAGATGAAGGGCGGCCGCACCAAGCTCATCATCATCGGCGCCGTGGTCGCGATCGCGCTGATCGTGGCCATCGTCGTGCTCGCCGGCTGAGCCGGGTGGCCCGCGCCCCGGGGCGCTCAGGCCAGGTCGAGCTCGCCGCGGGCGACCAGGGCCAGCACGTCATGGGCGCCGGCCGAGCCGGATGGCCCGCGCCCCGGGGCGCTCAGGCCAGGTCGAGCTCGCCGCGGGCGACCAGGGACAGCACGTCATGGGCGCCGGCCGAGCCGGATCGCCCGCGCCCCGGGGCGCTCAGGCCAGGTCGAGCTCGCCGCGGGCGACCAGGGCCAGCACGTCATGGGCGCCGGCCGAGCCGGATGGCCCGCGCCCCGGGGCGCTCAGGCCAGGTCGAGCTCGCCGCGGGCGACCAGGGCCAGCACTTCATGGGCCAGGTCGGGATGCGCCTCGCGCACGGCGACCAGGCGGAGCTCGGCGGCCAGGGCGGCCGCCGGGACCACCAGCTCGTGCTCGGCCCGGCTGGTCCGCATGACCAGGGTGGTGCGCGGCCCGGCCAGCGCCAGCGCCAGGCGACGCCAGCCCGGGTCGGTCGAGGTCTCGAACAGCCGGACCGGGCGGTAGCCCTGATCCCCGCCGGCCGCGGCCGCGGCGACGCGGGCGGCCAGGGCGGGGAGGTCGGCGGCGGCGGTGTCGACGTCGGCCAGCACCACCACCAGCCCGGCCGCGAGCGCTGCGCGCTCGGCGGCGCTGCCGGCGCTGGCGACCACCACCACCGCGGCCGACTTGGCGCGCAGGATCTGAGCCAGCGCCGCGGCGGTGACGTCGCCGCCGACGATGATGGCTGGCTCGCGCGGGCTGAGGCCGGCCTCGGCGTACATGGCGTAGGCGCGCGCGCCGGGGCCGAGCGCCCGCACGCCGAGGTCGACCGGTACGTCGAGATCGCCGTCGAGCGCGACCAGCCAGCGCGCCGGCACGGAGGCCGGCCCGCGGGCCGGCACCGCGAGCGCGACCGCGTGCGGGCACACCGCACACGCGCCGCGCCGGCACACGTCGCAGGTGCCGCACGGCAGGATCGGGCCGATCGCGACCCGACGACCGACGCCGAGCATCGCCGCCGCATCGGCGCCGCGGATGACCCCGGCCGCCGCGGTGGCGCCGTCGAGGTCGCACCAGCGCGCCTGGACGTCGAGCTCGGCGAGGACGACCGGCTCGCTCACCGGGGCGGGTCGTGGTCGTCGCCGACCATCGTCTCGTCGAGGCTCTCGGTCTCGCCCGCGTACGTCGGCGCGCGGGTGTCGCCGGCGGCCCAGCCACCTGGATCGGTGCTGGCGCTGACGAAGCCCGCCCGCGGCGCCTGGCCGATGGCGGTCGACTCGGCCTCCGCGCTGGCGCCGGTGAAGCCGAGCGCGAAGTCGCCGCCCTCGGCGTCGTACTCGTCGACCTCGGCCGCGCCAACCTCGAGCACGTCATCGTCGGCCAGCAGCGGCGCCGGCGGGCGCGGCGGGGCGGCCACGGCCGGCATCGACCCGCTGACCGGGCCGCGGGCGGCCGGCATCGACCCACTGACCGGGCCGCGGGCGGCCGGCATCGACCCGCTGACCGGGCCGCCGGTGCGGGCCGGGCCGCTGCCGGACCGGGCGGTCATGGTCGAGGTGGGCATGCCGTTGCGCTCGCGCCACGAGCGCAGCGCCATGACCAGATCATCGTAGGGAATCATCCCCCGCAGCGTACCACGGGCGTCCCGCGGCCCGGCCCGGGCGTGTTACGAGGAGCCCATGGACGACGCGATCCGGATCTATCGATCCCCGATCCTCCCGACCGACCGCTTCGTGCACGGCTTTCCCGAGCGGACCGGTGGGGTCTCGGTCGGGGCCAGGGCCTCGCTCAACCTGGGCTACCGCTGGGGTGACGACCGGGCCGCGGTCGATACCAACCGCCAGCGCCTGGCCGACCACGCCGGCTTCGCCCTGTCCGACCTGCAGGTGACCAAACACGTGCACGGCACCGCGGTGTGGCGGGTCGGTGAGCCGCTGCCCGAGCCAGCCGAGTTCGACGGGCTGGTGTGCGATCGGCCCGGCCCGGTGCTGGGCGCGTTCGCGGCCGACTGCATCCCCATGCTGCTGGCCGACCCACGCACCGGCGTGGTCGGCGCCTGCCACGCCGGCTGGCGCGGCACCGTGGGCGGCGTGGCCGCCAACGTGATCGTCCGCATGCGCGAGTGTGGGGCCGCCCCGGCCGATGTGCGGGTCGCCCTCGGGCCGTCGATCGGCCCGTGCTGCTTCGAGGTCGGCCCCGAGGTGGTGGCGGAGTTTCGGGCCCGGTTCGGGGCGTTGCCGGGCCTGGTGGTGGCAGGGCCGCACAAGGACCACCTCGATCTGCGGGTGGCAACCCGCCAGGTCCTGGCCCTGGCCGGGGTGGACGAGGCCCACGTCGACGCCGCGCCGCCGTGCACGAAGTGCGAGCCGGCGCGCTTCTTCAGCTATCGCCGGGACGGCCAGGCCGGGGGCGTCCACATGGGCTTCATCGGCCAGCGGCCGGCGGCTTGAGCGCCGGCGCGGTCGTCGCCGCCCGCACGTCGATCGCGAAGTCGCGCAGCAGGTCGCCGGTGAGGGCGCGCAGCGCCGCCTCGGCCTTGTGCCAGTCGACGACGATGCGGGCCAGCCGCAGCTCGGCCTCGCGCAGCTCGTCCTGACGGGTCAGCACGTCGAAGTTGGTCGACTTGCCGAGCGCGTAGCGGGTCTGCTCGATGCCGATGTTGCGCCGGGCCAGGGCGATGGTCTGCTCGGCCAGGGCCGCGCGCTGGCGCCCAGCCTCGAGCGCGGTGCTGGTGCTGGCCACCGCCAGCGCCAGCTGGCGCTCGACGTCGATCGCGCCGAGGCGGGTCCGGGCCCGGCGCAGCTGCGCCGTGTCGCGCCCGGCCCGGGCCGCGCGCTGGCCCAGGTCGTGCTCGAGGCTGAGCCGGCCGACCACGACCACGTCGTCGACGGTGACCAG
This sequence comes from Kofleriaceae bacterium, assembly GCA_018058095.1. Lineage (GTDB taxonomy): Bacteria > Myxococcota_A > Polyangia > Haliangiales > Haliangiaceae > JABFXX01. The sequence continues at coordinate 45,328 of JAGPCO010000008.1, read as the reverse complement.
GTTGCGGCTGGCCTCGCCCAGGGTCTCGCCGCGGCCGCGCGGGCCGAGCGAGAGGGTGGCGTCGAGCGCTGGCAAGAGGCCGCTCTCGGCCACCTCGACGTCGATCGCGGCCTGGGCGTCGGACACCGCGAGCTCGGCCAGCTCGGGGGAGCTGGACCGGGCCGCGGCCAGGCTGGCGGCCAGGTCGTACTGCCGCGCCGGCAGGTCGAGCGGCTGCACCACGGTCAGTCCGAGCTGGCCGGCGGCGATGGCCAGGCCGACCACGCCACGCAGCGCGAGGGAGCGGTCGAGCACGGTCAGCTCGGCCGCCAGCGCGGCCTCCTCCCGGGTCACGACCACCTGCTCGATCTCCACCGTCTCGGCCAGCGCGACCGAGCCGGCGGCGAGCGCGGCCTGGGTCCGGCGCAGGCGCTCGCGCGCCAGCTCGAGAGAGCCGAGCCGGATCTCGTGCTCGCGCTGCGCGAACACCAGGTCCCAGTACGCGGCCACCACCTGCTGCACCGCGCCGATGGCCTCGCGTCGAGCCGCCAGCTCGGCCGCGTCGGCCGCCAGCCGGGCCCGGCCGACGTCGGCGCGGGCCACGGCGCGGCCGCGGCCGCGCAGCAGCGGGTGGGCCAGGGTCAGGCCCAGGCGCTCCTCCCAGTCGCGCCCGCCGACGGTGGCGGCGTCGACGTCCGACAGCGTGCCCTCGGCGTGCAGCGACACGGTGCCGCCGGTCGGCAGCGCGCGCAGCAAGGTGCCACCGAGCGTGACCTCGGTCTGCCGTTCGATGGTGATGCCGGCGACGCGGCCGCCGCTCGACGACACGTCGAGGTTGGCCTGGAGCCGCCAGTCGTCGAGCGCGCGGGCGGCCGCGGCCTGGGCCCGGGCCAGGTCGCGGTCGATGGCGGCGCGGGCCAGGGCCGGTGAGGTGCGCACGGCGACGCCGATGAGGGTGGCGAGGTCGGTCGCCTCGAGCGGGCCGGCCAGGCCGCCGGCGCCGGCGGGGCTGACGGTGCTGGCCGGGCTGGTGGGGCTGACCGGGGGCGCCGCGCCGGCGCCAGCGCCGCCCGCGGCCTGCCGCAGCACACGATCGAGCAGATCGGCGCGTGCCGGGGCGGCGCCGGCGGCGAGCAGCCCGGCGACGAGGGCGAGGCGACGGTGGGCGGGCGGCACGGCGGTAGCTTGCGTCACGGGGGAGGCCTGTCAACCGTCACCGGTCGCCTTTCATTTCGTCCGCGCTGGCCCCGACATCTTCGCGCCCAGCGCGTTGAAGTCGACGCGCCTTGCCTGCTAGCGTCAGCCCACCGATGGCGATCGCCCTCCGAACGTACTGCTTCCTCGACGCGCTGCAGCCGCAGCTCGCGACCTTCATGGGCAAGACGTCGCGCGGCTTCCTCCCGGTGCCCGGGCAGGCCTCGCTGTGGGTCGAGATCGCCCCCGGCATCGCCATCAACCAGGTCACCGACGCCGCGCTCAAGGCGACCAAGGTGCAGCCGGCGGTGCAGGTGGTCGAGCGCGCCTACGGCCTGCTCGAGGTCCACGACTGGGACCAGGGCGAGGTGCTGCAGGCCGGCGCGACCATCCTCAAGCGGCTCGAGGTCAGCGAGGGTGATCGGCTCAAGCCGAAGGTCCTGACCAACCAGATCATCCGCGGCGTCGAGGCCTACCAGACCCAGATCATCAACCGCTCGTCGCAGGGCATGATGGTGCTGCCGGGCCAGTCGCTGTTCATCCTCGAGTGTGAGCCGGCCGGCTACGCCGTCCTGGCCGCCAACGAGGCCGAGAAGGCGGCGAACGTGTCGCTCATCAACGTCACGCCGTACGGCGCGTTCGGCCGCCTGTACATGTCCGGCCCCGAGGCCGAGATCGACGCCGCCGCCCGCGCCGCGACCGGGGCCCTGGCCCAGGTCGTCGGCAAGGAACCCGAGAAGTTCGTCGACCGCTAACCGCTCGTTTCACCGTCTCGTAGTAGCTAGTAGCCCCGGAGAACCACGATGGCTGACGCGCTTGGAATGATCGAAGTCAAGGGATTCGTCGGCATGGTCGAGGCCGCCGACGCGATGGTCAAGGCGGCCAAGGTCGAGCTGGTCGGCTACGAGAAGACCGGTGGTGGCTACGTCACCGCCATCGTCCGTGGCGACGTCGCCGCCGTGAAGGCGGCGACCGAGGCGGGGCAGCGCGCGGCCGAGCGTGTCGGTGAGGTGGTCTCGGTCCACGTCATCCCGCGCCCGCACGCCAACGTCGACGCGTCGCTGCCGCTGGGCCGCCAGGGCAGCGAGAAGAAGTAGCCCGCGCCGTGATCCTCGGCCGGGTGATCGGGACGCTGGTGGCGTCCCGCAAGGAACCGACCCTCGAGGGGCTCAAGCTCCTGGTGGTGCGGGCCTGTGACGTCGACGGCAAGGCCGCCGGCGGGGTGGCCATCGCCGTCGACGCCGTCGGCGCCGGCATCGGCGACGTCGTCCTGTACTGCGCTGGCAGCTCGGCCCGACAGACCCAGGCCACCCAGAACAAGCCGGTCGACGCGACCATCATGGCCATCGTCGATGAGGTCGCGGTCGACGGCCAGCATCGCTACCTCAAGGCCAGCGACCTCGAGGGCTGAGGCATGGCCATGCTCGACGAACGCAAGATCGAGGAGATCGTCGCGCGCGTGCTCGAGCGGCTGGGCGGAGGCCCGTCGGCCGCGCCGCCGCGCCTGCCGGTGGCGCCGAGCAATTCGGGGCCGTCCGCGGGTGCCTCGGTCCCGCGCGGGACCGTCGGCGTGTACGCCGACGCCGACGCTGCAGTGGCCGCGGCCCGGCGCGGCTTCGAGCAGAACGAGCGGCTGTCGGTCGAGGTCCGCCGCAAGATGATCGCGGCGATGCGGCAGGTCACGCTGGCCAACCTCGAGGCCCTGTCGCGCTACGCGGTCGAGGAGACCGGGCTGGGGCGGTACCAGGACAAGCTGGCCAAGAACCGCCTGGTCGCCGAGAAGACCCCGGGCGTCGAGATCCTGCGGCCCGACGCCTACACCGGCGACGACGGCCTGATGCTGACCGAGCGGGCCCCGTACGGCGTCATCCTCGCGGTGACCCCGACCACGAACCCGACCGAGACCATCCTGTGCAACGCCATCGGCATGATCGCCGGCGGCAACGCGGTGGTGCTCAACGTCCACCCGTCGGCGGCCCGGGTCAGCAACTGGTTCGTGCACCTCCTGGGTGAGGCCATCGCCGCCGCCGGCGGGCCGCGCGACGTGCTGGTCTCGATCGAGAAGCCGACCGTCGACAGCGCCCAGGCCCTGATGGTGCATCCACACGTGCGCCTGGTCGTGGTCACCGGTGGCCCGGCCGTGGTCAAGCAGGCCATGGCCTCGGGCAAGAAGGTCATCGCCGCCGGTCCCGGCAACCCGCCGGCGGTGGTCGACGAGACCGCCAACCTCGACAAGGCGGCCGACGCCATCGTCCGCGGCGCCTCGCTCGACAACAACATCGTCTGTATCGCCGAGAAGGAGATCATCGCGGTCGACAGCATCGCCCGCGGCCTGGTCGAGCGCCTGCAGAAGAACCGCGCCCTCCTCCTCGACGCCCGCCAGGTGCGCGAGCTCGAGAAGGTCGTGCTCGAGGGCGATCACGTCAACAAGGCGTGGGTCGGCAAGAACGCCGGCCTCATCGCCGAGCAGATCGGCGTGCGCGGGCAGGGCGACGACCTGCGCATCCTGCTGTGCGAGGTCGAGGAGTCGCACCCGTTCGTGCAGCACGAGCTGCTCATGCCGGTCATCCCGCTGGTGCGGGCCAAGGACACGGCCGACGCCATCGCCATGGCGCTGCGGGTCGAGCACGGCTTCCACCACACCGCGACCATGCAGTCGCTCAACATCGACAACATGGCGGCGATGGCGCGGGTGTGTAACTGCAGCATCTTCGTCAAGAACGACGCCTCGTACGCCGGCCTCGCTCTCGGCGGCGAGGGCTACACCTCGTTCACGATCGCCAGCCCGACCGGCGAGGGCCTGACCACCGCGCGCCACTTCACGCGCGAGCGCCGCTGCACGCTCAAGGAAGCGTTCCGCTTCGTGTGACCGCCGTCGCCGTCGCCGCCGCCAGCCGGGGCCCGGCGCTCGGGTTGCTCGAGGTCGCGACCATCGCCCGCGGCGTGGTGGTGGCCGACGCCGCGCTCAAGCGGTCGCCGGCGCTGCTGCTGCACTCGCGCGCGGTGTCGGGCGGCAAGCACGTCATCGTCCTCGAGGGCGGCGTGGCCGAGGTCGACGAGGCGGTCGCGGCCGGCCGGCTGGCCGCGCGCGACCAGCTGCTGGCCTGGCTGCTGCTGCCGCAGGCCGACGTCCAGGTCTGGCCGATGCTGGGCGCGCCGGTGGCCGGGCCCGACTGGTCGGGCGACGACGCGGCCGAGGCGGTGGCGATCGTCGAGAGCCAGCTGGTGTGCGGGGCCATCGCCGCCGCCGACGCGGCCTGCAAGGTCGCCGAGGTGGTGGTGCGCGACGTCCGCCTCGCCGTCGACCTGGCTGGCAAGGGCTACTTCACCCTGACCGGAAGCCTGGGCGCGATCGAGGCAGCGGCGGCGGCGGCGGCGGCGGCGGTCGATGGCACCGGCACGGTCGGCGCGCTGGCCGCGCTCGAGGTCATCGCCCAGCCGGCGCCCGACCTGCGCGGCCGCCTGTTCCGCTAGCAGGCTGCTGCGAACGCGGCTGCCCCGCGGTTGCAGCGTCCTGGCGGCCTGGATGAAAGGCTGGCACGGCCGTGGTATGCAGCGGCCATGATCGCTTCTCAGATCACCACCTCCCTCTCCGTGTTCGTCGCCCTCGGGCTCGCTGCCGGTTGTGAACACCGCAGCAAGGCCGCCGACGAGGCCCGCGGCGCGGCCAAGCCGGCCGGCGAGCCGGCCAAGGTCGGCGGCGACAAGGCCGGGGCCTCGGCCCCGGTCACGCCACCGACCACGCCGACCACGCCACCCACGCCGCCGACGCCGACCGCGCCGACCGCGGGCGCTGGCAACGCCGAGGTCCGGCCGCCGACCGCGGCCGACCTGGCCGAGTACACCAAGGACCTGGGCGGGACCGGCCCGATCAAGGCGACCATCGCCACCTCGGCCGGCGACTTCCACTGCGAGCTGTACGCCGACAAGGTGCCGATGACCGTGGCCAACTTCATCGGCCTGGCCAGCGGCAAGAAGGCGTGGAAGGACCCGCGCTCGGGCGAGGTCAAGGTCGGCGTGAAGTACTTCGACGGCCTGGTGTTCCACCGCGTCATCTCCGGCTTCATGATCCAGGGTGGTGATCCGCTCGGGCAGGGTGTGGGTGGGCCGGGCTACCAGTTCGGCGACGAGTTCGCGCCCGGCCTGGCGCACAGCCCCGGCACGCTGTCGATGGCCAACGCCGGACCTGGCACCAACGGCAGCCAGTTCTTCATCACCGAAGGCCCGACCCCGCACCTCGACAACAAGCACACCGTGTTCGGCAAGTGCGCCGAGGTCGACCTGGTCAAGCAGGTCGCCGACCTCGGCAACGCGCGCACCACGATCAACTCGATCACGTTCTCGCGCTGAGCGATCGGGCGACGATTGCGCACGGGCCCAGGCACGGGCCGGGGCACGAGTCTGGGCGGCTCGAGCAACTCGAGCGCGGGCGCCGGCACCGCCCGAGCGATCGGGCAGGGGCACGGGCACGGGCACGGGCACGGGAGCAGGGCGCGAGAAACGCCGCTGCGCGACGCTTCTCGAACCCTGCTAGTGCCAGAACCCGACCGAGACGCCGCCGTTCTGGTACCGGCGCGCGCCGTCGAAGGTGAAGGAGAGGCGCAGGCGACGTTGCCCCCACAGGGCGAACTGCAGCCACCGCACCTCCAGCCCGGCGGTGCCGTGGACCCGACCGGCGCTGCCCGCCAGGCGCGCCGGCTCCCAGTAGGTCCCGGCGCGCAGGCGGAGCCGGCCGGGCAGCCACTCGTACTCCGCGCCCAGGCGCGGTGACACCACGACGCTCCGGCCCGAGCGCTGGAGCTCGCCGCGACCGAACGCCTCCAGCCCGGCCCCGTCGGCGACGGCGCCGGTCAACACCAGGTCGGCTGCGAACAGGACCGACCGCTCGTCCCGGAAGTCGCCGCCGACCCACTGGTTCCACCGCGTCGGCGCCAGGCGATAGGCCGCGCCGATGGCGACCTGCCACGGCACCGTCATGCGCTCGGGCAGGACGTGACCAGCGCAGGCCATCGGGTCACACGCGCTGGTGTCGACCTGGGTCCCGGTCACCGGCAACGCCGCCGCCAGCCCGACCCGCGCGTCCCCGCGGTACGGCCGCCACATCCCGCCCAGCTCCAGGCTGCTGCCGGTGATCGAGAACAGCTCGCCGGCGGCGGTCGAGGTCAGGCTGAACGTGCCGACCCGGAGCGCGACGCCGGCGGTGTACGCCTCGTTGCGGAAGGTCCGGGCCAGGGCCAGCTTGGCCCGGGCCAGGCTGACGTCGAGCCGCTCGCCGGTCAGGCCGGGGCTGCTGCCGCCCAGGGTGGTGCCGACCACCGCCAGGCCCCAGTCGCCGAGCACCCCGGCCAGCCCGAAGGTGGTGATGGTCGTGCTGTCGGTGCCGGCGCGCCCGCTGTTGTCGTGGTCGGACGTCCCGGTCGAGCTGAGGGCGTCGAGGTGGAAGTCCCAGTCCCATCCAGCGGTCGAGGTCGCCGGCCGGACCGCTGGCGCGGCCGCGTTGAGCAGGGTGCCGGCCGAGCCCTCGGCGGTCGCCAGCGCCGCGCCGCCCATGCCGACGATCCGGATGCTGCCGATGGCGACGCCGTCGTAGGCGTCGAGCGCGAACTCGCGGTCGGTGATGGGCGGCAGCTCCTGCGCCGCCGCCGCCACCGGCCACGCCAGCGCCACCGCGACGATGGCGGCGCAGCGGCCGACCAGGCGCAGAGGCAGAGCGACCAGGCGCGGCACCACGGCCCATTATCCGATATTCTGCCGGCCAGATGGCCGACTCGACGGGGACAAGCGCGTCGGGCCAGGCGTCGGCTGGCCCCGCCGGCGGGTCGTCGGGGCGCGACCCCGAGCGGGCGGTCGCGCCGGCCCGCAAGGACACGACCGATGGCCGTCGCCCGGTCCCGTTCAAGCGCCGGCTGGCCGGGCCCGCGATCGTCCTCACGGCGATCGAGCTGGCGGCGGTGGCGTGGCCGGTGTGGAACCTGTTCTCGATCGGCTCGTTGTCGTCGAGCCTGCTGGTGCGCGCCGTCCTGCCGGTCGCGCTGGTGGCCGTCGCCACCTGGTGGTTCGCCCTCGGCTACTGGCTGGCGCCGATCCGCGCCGCGGTCGCGCTGCGCCGGGCCGGACAGAAGGTCCCACGCGAGCTGAGCGAGCGCGCCTACTACCGCAGCCAGCGTGTGCCGCTGCGGGCGGTCGCGCTGCGGACCGGGCTGTGGGTGGTCGGCGGGGCGGTGGTCGGGGTGGCGGCCTGGCAGCACGCCGGGTGGTCCTGGGGCCGGGTGATCGAGATCGCCGCCGTGTGTGGCCTGCACGCGTTCGTCATCGCCGCCGTGCGCGGGGTCTGGCTCGGCCGCATCCTCAGCACCCTGCGCCAGCGCCTGTTCTCGGTGTCGCCGCCGCTGCGCCGCTTCGCCGACGGCTACTTCCGCCGGCTCATCCTCGTCGCCGCCGCGGTGTGGGGCGGCATCCTCGCGGCGCAGGCCGCGGTCCTCTACTACTTCGTGCCGGTCAGCCACGGCCAGTACCTGCAGCTCATGACCTTCGAGGCGGCCGGCGCGCTGACCGGGCTGCTGGCCTGGTGCGGCCTGGCCTACGTCCAGACCGGCGCGCTCCGGCGCTACCTGCGCGCTGCCCAGGAGGACGACGCCGGGCCGGGCCCGTCGGCCGCCGACATCTACCGGCTGGCCCAGGCCCTGCCGTACCGCCTGGCGTGGATGGGCACCGCGATCTGGATCCTGCACACCGTCGCCGGCTACCTCATCGCCCGGTTCCGTCTCGGCCTGGCCTCCGACGACAGCGCCATCACCAGCACCACGACCCTGGTGGTGTCGGTCGCTGGCGCCATCTACGCCTCCCTGTGGCACCGCGAGATCCTGCGCCCGATGCTGGCGCACCTGGCCCAGCGCTACCGGGTGCCGGTGCGCGGCATCGCCCCGACCCTGTCGCTGCGATCGAAGCTGCTGCTGGCGTTCGGCGGCGTGGTGCTCCTGGCGTGCGGCATGGCCATGGTGTGGGGCTTCCTGCAGTACAAGAACCAGGCGACCGAGTCGGTCGGGCGCCAGGCCGACCTCGGCCTGGCCTGGCTGCGGTCCGAGCTGCAGGCCGAGGTCGCGTCGCTACCGTCCGAGCCCACCGCCAGCGACATCGACCAGGCCATGCGGCGCCTCGATGGGCGCGGGCCGCAGGTCAACGCCGTGCTGTACTACCTGGCGCCGGGTGCGAGCCAGCCGACCGCGGTCGGCGGCGGTCCCGAGGGTGCGCCGCGCCTGCCGTGGTACGTGGTCGAGCAGGTCCGCGGCAGCTACGCCGGGCTGCTCGGCCTGGGCGGCGCCGAGCTGGCGGGCCGGGCCGGGCGGATCGAGCTGAGCTGGCACGGTCGCCGGTTCGAGCTCGGGGCGATCGCCGTGTTCTACCCGAACTACCTCGGGCGCGGGCAGTCGCTGGTCCGGCCGTTGCGCGAGCTCCTGCTGTTCTTCGTGATCCTGTTCGGCGCCTGCGCCGGCATCGTCGCCGCCACCGTCGGCCAGTTCGTGACCCCGATCCGGACGCTCGAGCGGCGCGCCGACGGGATGGCCCGTGGCGAGCTGGCCGAGCCGGTGGCGTCGAGCGGCGAGGGCGACGAGATCGGCCGGTTGACGTTCGCCCTCGAGGAGATGCGGCGGGCCCTGCGCGATCGGCTGCGCTCGACCGAGGAGGTCAACCTCGACCTCGAGCGCGCGGTGCAGATGCGCACGGCCGACCTGGCGCGCAAGAACCGCGAGCTGGCCGAGACGCTCGACAAGCTGACCACCGCCCAGGCCCAGCTGGTGCGGTCGGAGAAGCTGGCGTCGATCGGTCAGCTGGTGGCCGGCATCGCCCACGAGATCAACAACCCGGTCAACGCCATCGTCAACACCGTCGGCCCGCTGGAGGAGGCGCTGACCGAGCTCGAGGGCGGCGGCGGTGGCGACCCGGCCCAGCGCGCCGAGGCCGCACGCGACATCCGCGACATGGTCCGCGTCGTCCAGCGCGGCGCCTCGCGCACCAAGGCCATCGTCTCGGCGCTGCACAACTACTCGCGCACCGACGACGAACACGTGGTCGACTTCGACGTCGATCGCTCGCTCGACGACTCGCTCGAGCTGCTGCGACACGTCCTCAAGCAGAACATCGCGGTCGAGCGACGCTACGGCGAGGTGGGTCGGATCCGAGCCCACGCCGGGCAGATCGGGCAGGTCTTCCTCAACCTGCTCACCAACGCGGCCCAGGCGCTGGCCGGGCGCGACGAGGCGCAGATCGTCATCGCCACCGAGGTGGTCGGCGACACGGTCGTGATCCGCATCCGCGACAACGGCCCGGGCATCCCGCCCAGCGTGCTGCCGCGTATCTTCGACCCATTCTTCACCACCAAGGACGTCGGCGAGGGCACTGGCCTGGGCCTGTCGATCGTCCACGAGCTGGTGGCCCGCCACGGTGGCTCGATCGAGGTCGACACCCAGGTCGGCGTCGGCACCACCTTCATCATCACGCTGCCGCGCCGGGCGGTTGATCGGCCGGCCGCCGCGCCGGCGCCCGCCCCGTCCGGGCCGGCACGCACGGCCTGACCACAGGACCCCCGCCGCGCCGGCTCGACCGGCCCGATCGATCGGTTTGCCAGTTTGGCAGCGAGTTCGGCCCATCGTGACACGGTGGCAGGATCGGGCCCCGGAGATCGCAATATTCCGGCGGAATATCAACCTGTTAGCTGGAATGTGAGCTGGCACCTGGTTTGTTATGGGGATGGTGACCATGTCGAGCGCTCCCGCCTATCGTCTGTCGCACCGGCTGGCCGCGGCCGGGCCATCGGCGTCCGGCTACGCCGGGTCGTCTGGGTCCAGCGCCGGCGGTGGGGCGGCCTCGGTCGGGGATGGGCCCGGCGACGACGCCGCGCCGCGGGTCCTGGTCGGGGAGGGCGGCACCGTGCTGGTCGTCGATGACGAGCCGGGCATCGTCGAGTCCCTGGCCAAGATCTTCAGCCGCGAGGGCCTGACCGTGCTGTCGGCGACCGATGGCAACGCCGGCCTCGAGCTGCTGCGCAAGCACCGGGTCGGGGTGCTCCTGACCGACCTGATGATGCCGCGCACCAGCGGCATGGACCTGCTGCGCGCGGCCAAGACCCTGGCGCCGGAGACCGAGGTCGTGCTGATGACCGCCTACGGCACGGTCGAGACCGCGGTCGAGGCGATGAAGGAGGGCGCGTACGACTTCGTGACCAAGCCGCTCAAGCGCGCCCACGTCGTCCGCATCGTCCGCAACGCGCTCGAGAAGCAGTCGCTGGTGTTCGAGAACCGGGCGCTGCGGGCCCAGCTGGCCGAGCGCCGCCAGCGCGCGATCATCGGCACGTCGCTGGCCTGGCGCCGCACCATGGACGTCATCGTCCAGGCCGCGCCGTCGGAGGCCAGCGTGCTGCTGCTGGGCGAGAGCGGCACCGGCAAGGAGCTGCTGGCGCGGGCCCTGCACGACAACAGCGCGCGCGCCAAGGGCCCGTTCGTGCCGATCAACTGCGCCGCCATCCCGGAGTCGATCCTCGAGGCGGAGCTGTTTGGCTACGAGAAGGGCGCCTTCACCGGCGCGGTGGCTGCGCGCGAGGGCCGGTTCGAGGCGGCCTCGGGCGGGACCCTGTTCCTGGACGAGATCGGCGAGATCTCCCGCCACGTGCAGGTCAAGCTGCTGCGGGTGCTGCAGGAGGGTGAGATCGAGCGGCTGGGCGCATCGGGGCGGCCACGCCGGGTCGACATCCGGCTCATCGCTGCCACCAACGTCAACCTGTCCGAGGAGGTCAAGGCCGGGCGGTTCCGCGAGGACCTGTACTACCGGCTCAACGTCATCCCGGTCCACGTCCCACCGCTGCGCGACCGCCGCGACGACGTGCCGCTGCTGGTCCAGCACTTCCTCCAGGTCTATGGCGACAAGAACGGCAAGCGCCTGGCCGGGTGCACGCCGGCCGCGCTGGTCCGGCTGTGTGACTACGGCTGGCCGGGCAACGTGCGCGAGCTCGAGAACGCGATCGAGCGGGCGGTGGTCCTGACCCGGGCCGGCGTCCTCGACGAGGACGCTCTGCCGCGCGAGATCCGCGAGGCCCACGGCGCGCCCGGCGGCAGCGGCGGACCGCTGTCGTTCGCGGTCGGCACGCCGCTGGCCGAGATCGAGATGCGGGTCATCCGCGAGACCCTGCGCCACACCCGGGGCGACAAGCGGCTGGCCGCCAAGCTGCTTGGCATCGCCACCCGCACCATCTACCGCCGCCTCGAGGAGGAACACGAGGGCGGCGACGAGCCCGACCTGGCCGAGGCGGGCGGCGAGCCCGGCGCGGCCGGCCCGACTGGTGAGGACTGACCCATGCAGGATCTGATCAAGCGCTACTTCTGGGTGGTCGGCGTGCTGACCGTGGTCGCCTGCGCCTTCCTGGCGGCGCGGGCGGTCAGCCACGTCGTCGAGGAGAAGGTGCTGGCCGACAGCAAGACCGCGCCGCGGGTGCCGGTGGTGAGTCGGCCGCTGGCGGCGGCCGAGTCTGGAGCGCGCAGCAAGGACGGCAAGCCGCTGGTCGACCGCAGCATGTTCTGCGCCGAGTGCGTGCCGGCCGCGCCGCAGGCGGCGGTGCCGACCGACCCGTCGCAGATCCCGATGACCAGCCTGCCGCTCACCCTCATCGCCACCAACGTCGGCGCCAGCCCGCGCGACTCGTTCGCGACCATCGTCCAGACCACGACCGAGACCCAGGGCTCGTTCCGCGAGGGCGACACCGTGCCCGGGGCAGGGCCGATCAAGAAGATCGCGTACCGCTACGTCGACTTCCACGCCGATGCCTCGAAGTCCCGGGTCGAGCGCCTGTCGCTGTTCGGCGAGGCGCCACCGGTGGCGCCGCCGCCGACGGTGGCCGAGGCGCCGCCAGCGGGCGCGACCGATGACCTCACCGCCATGGTCGATCGAGGCATCAAGAAGATCGACGACAGCAACTACGAGATCGATCGCAGCCTGGTCGATCAGGTCCTGGCCAACCCGATGCAGTTCAGCAAGGGGGCCCGGGTCGTGCCGTCGGTCAAGAACGGCAAGACCGCAGGCTTCAAGCTGTACGCGATCCGGCCCAACTCGGCGTTCGCCAAGCTGGGCCTGTCCAACGGCGACACGCTGACCTCCGTCAACAACATGGAGCTGACCTCGGCCGACAAGGCCCTCGAGGTCTACACCAAGGTCAAAGAGTCCAACACGCTGCAGATCGAGGTCACCCGGCGCGGCAAGCCGATGACCATCACCTACTCCATCAAATGAGCCGCCCGATGCGAAACGCCCGCTCCTCCCTCGCCGCCGCGCTGTGCGCGGCGGTGCTCGCCGCCCTCGTGCCCTGGTCGGGGCGTGTCCCGACCGCCCGCGCCCAGCCCGTCCCGGCCGACGGCGACGGCCCGGTCCACATCTGCAGCAAGGCCAAGGGCCAGGTCACGGTGTCGTTCAAGGCCGAGACCGAGCTCAAGGACCTCATCTCCTGGGCCATGACCTTCACGTGCAAGAACTTCATGCACGACTCGACCATCAACACGCGGTCGAAGAAGGTCACGATCATCTCGCCCAACAAGATGAGCCCGACCGAGGCGTACCGGCTGTTCCTGGCCGCGCTGTCGTCGATGGGCCTCACCGTGGTGCCCAAGGGCAACGTCCTCAAGATCGTCGAGTCGGGCACCGCCAAGGGCGAGACCCTGCCGCTGCGGAAGGGTTCGCTGGCGGCGGCCGACGAGATGGTCCGCTTCGTGATGCGGCCGACCTTCATGCCGGCCAACCAGCTCAACGAGGCGCTGGCCATCGTCCGCTCCAAGGACGGCACCGCGTCGGTCGTCGGCAGCGCGCTGGTCATCACCGACTACGCCAGCCACATCCGCGACATGGTCGGGCTGGCCCGCGAGCTCGACAAGCCGAGCGCCAACGAGGGCATCTACACCATCCCGGTCGAGCACGCCGACGCCAAGGACATCGCCAGCAAGCTCAACGAGATCCTCGGCATCGGCGGCGGTGGCGGCAGCGGCGGTGGCGGCAGCGCGACCGTGTCGTCCGGCAAGGGCGGCAAGGGTGAGGGCCAGGCCGACATCTCGGCGGCGGTCCCGTCGAAGATCCTGACCGACGATCGCTCGAACACGCTGATCGTGCTGGCGACGGAGCCCGGCTACCTGCGGGTGCGCGCGCTGGTCAAGCGGCTCGACCTGGCGCTGCCGACCGGCGACGGCGGCTCGATCCACGTCTACCCGCTGGCCAACGCCACCGCCGAGGAGCTGGCCACCACCCTCAACGCGGCGCTGCAAGGCCAGCAGCGCAGCAGCGGCCAGACCCGCAACCCGACCGCCCCAGGGCGGGGTGGGAGCGCGACCCCTAGCGCCGCCGGTGCCGGTGGTGAGCTGGGCTCGGCGCTCGAGGGCGAGGTCCGCATCACTCACGACGCCCCGACCAACTCGCTGGTGGTGGTGGCGACCGGGCGCGACTTCCTGGCCATCAAGGACGTCATCCGCAAGCTCGACGTGGCCCAGCGCCAGGTCTACATCGAGGCGGTCATCCTCGAGGTCCAGCTCGGCACCAGCCGGTCGCTCGGCTCGAGCTCCCACGGCGGCCTGCCCGATCCGCTCGGCGACGACACCGGCGTGATGCTCGGCGGGGTGCAGACCCCCGATCTCAAGTCGACCAGCCTGGCCACCCTGCTCGGCGCCAACGGCCTGATCGGCGGCCTGATCGGGCCGCCCCTGCCCAACGCCGAGCGCCTCGGCCTCGGCACCTCGTTCCCATCGTACGCGGTGCTGTTCCAGGCCCTGGCCACCACCTCCAACACCAACGTGCTGTCGACGCCGTTCATCATGGCGACCGACAACAAGGAGTCGGAGATCGCGGTCGGGCAGAACATCCCGTACGTGTCGCAGAGCACGACGTCGTTCATCCCCGGCCAGACCAGCCTGCCGGTCGGCCAGAGCATCTCGCGCGAGAAGCTGCTGCTGTCGATGAAGATCAAGCCGCACGTCAACGACTCCGACATGGTCCGGCTCGAGATCGAGCAGGAGATCAAGGACATCGGCGAGCGCGATCCGACCCTGGGCCCGACCTGGACCGAGCGCAAGGTCAAGACCCAGGTCGTGGTGCGCGATCAGCAGAGCATCGTCATCGGCGGGCTGATGCAGGACAAGGTCATCTTCGGCGAGGCCAAGGTGCCGCTGCTGGGCGACATCCCGATCCTCGGCTACCTGTTCAAGCACACCACCAAGGAGAAGCGGAAGACCAACCTGCTCATCCTGCTCACCCCGTACGTGGTCAAGGACCAGCTCGACATCGAGCAGATCCTCGAGCGCAAGGCGCGCGAGCGCAACGAGTTCCTGCGCGCGTTCGCCAACCTCGACACCATGAAGTACCTGCCGCGCATCGACTACCGCAGGAAGCGCGGCCTGGTCGAGGAGATCAACCGCACCATCGAGGGGGTCGAGCGCGACGCCAAGTACCTCGAGTCGATGGGCAGCCTGGCGGCCCCGCCCGAGGGCCTGATCCGGTACGACCGGGCCAGCGACGACAAGATCGAGGACGACGACGAGGACGGCGCGGCCGAGCCGCCCAAGGTCGACGCCCCGACGCCCGCCCCCGAGGCGGTCCCGGCGGCCAAGCCGGCGGCCGCCAAGCCAGCCGCGGCCAAGCCAGCCGCGGCCAAGCCGGCGGCGACCAAGCCGGCGGCGGAGGCGGGAGAGCGCTGATGCAGCCGGCCTATGGGGTCATCACGCCGCTGCTCGGCGAGGTCCTGGTCGCGCAGTTCGGCGTCGGCGCCGACGCCATCGAGCGCGGCCTGCTCAAGCAACGCGAGGACAGCGGCCTGCTCGGCGAGATCCTGGTCGCGCTCAAGCTGATCGACGAGGATCAGCTGGCGGCGGCGCTGGCGATCCAGGCCGAGATGCCGTCGGTGCGCGATCTGCCGCGGGCCGAGGACGTGCCGGCCGACCTGATCGACCGCCTGCCCATCAACTTCGCCAAGCAGCACGTCGTGCTGCCGATGACCCGCGACGCCGCCGGGCGGGTCTCGGTCGCCATCGCCGATCCGACCCGGCTGCACGTGGTCGATGACGTCGCGGTCCTGCTGCAGAGCCCGGTCGATCCGGTGGTGGCGTCGGCCAGCAAGATCATCGACGCCATCAACAAGACCTACGCCCGCCTGCGCGGCGGCGCCGAGCTCGAGGCCGGGCACAAGAAGGACGAGCCCGAGGACGAGTTCGGCCAGGCCGACGAGCTGGTCGACATGCTCGACGCCAACGACGAGGCGCCCATCATCCGCTGGGTCAACTCGCTCATGTTCCAGGCGGTCAAGGACCGCGCGTCCGACATCCACGTCGAGCCGGGCGAGCGCGACGTGATGGTGCGGTACCGGGTCGACGGCGCGCTGCGCGAGGCCAAGCGCGCGCCCAAGAAGTTCCACGCCTCGATCGTGGCCCGCATCAAGATCATGGCCGGCCTCAACATCGCCGAGAAGCGGCTGCCGCAGGACGGCCGCATCCGCCGCAAGATGGCCGGCAAGGACGTCGACATGCGCGTCGCCACCGTGCCGACCGCGACCGGCGAGCGCATCACGATCCGCTTGCTCGACCGCAGCTCGGTGCTGCTCGGGCTGGGCGACATCGGCATGCCGGCCGACATGCTCGAGGTGGTGCGCGGCATCATCAAGCGCCCGCACGGCATCCTGCTGGTGACCGGCCCGACCGGCTCCGGCAAGACGACGACCTTGTACGCCTGCCTGTCGGAGATCAACTCGCCCGACAGCAACATCCTGACCGTCGAGGATCCGGTCGAGTACCAGCTCGAGGGCATCTCGCAGACCCAGGTCAACCCGAAGATCGAGCTGACCTTCGCGTCGGGCCTGCGCTCGTTCCTGCGCCACGACCCCGACGTCATCATGGTCGGCGAGATCCGCGATCGCGAGACCGCGGAGATCGCGATCACCGCGTCGCTGACCGGTCACTTCGTGTTCTCGACGGTCCACACCAACGACGCGGCCGGCGCCATCACCCGCCTGGTCGACATGGGCATCGAGCCGTTCCTGGTCGCGTCGTCGCTGGTGGGCCTCTTGGCCCAGCGCCTGGCCCGCCGCCCGTGCAAGGAGTGCGCGGTGCCGGTGCGCCCGTCGGAGCAGGTCGTGCGCGAGCTCGGCCTCGACCCCGCCACGTTCTACGCCGGCGCGTACCGGCCGCCGGCGGTCATCGGCGCCCGCGTGTTGCCGCCCGGCACCGTGCTCGAGCCGCGCGGCTGCCCGGCCTGCGGCGACATCGGCTACCGCGGCCGGACCGGTCTGTACGAGCTGCTGATGATCAACGACGCGGTCCGGCGCCTGACCCTCGACAAGGCCGACGCCGGCTCGATCCGCAACGCGGCCGTCGCCGCCGGCATGATCACCCTACGCCTCGACGGCGCCCGCAAGGTGCTGCAGGGCATGACCACGCCCGAGGAGGTCATGCTGGTGACCGCGGAGGCCGACTGATGCCGATGTACGCCTTCAAGGGCGTCGGCCCGGGCGGCAAGACCTCGGGCCTGCGCGAGGCCGAGTCGCCCAAGGTCCTGCGCCAGCTGCTGCGCAAGGACGGCATCGTCGTCACCGACTGCGAGGTGTCGACCAAGGGCGGCGCGCGCGGCCGGGCCCAGGCCGCGGCCGGGCAGAAGGTGGCCAAGGGCCTGGGCCGCGACGTCGACCTCGGCGGCCTGTTCGGCGGGGTCAAGAAGACCGAGATCGCCGCCTTCACCCGGCAGATGGCGACGTTGCTCCGCTCGGGCATCCCGCTGGCCGAGACCCTGGGCGCGCTGTTCGACCAGGTCAGCAACATCCGCTTCAAAGTGCCGGTCGGCGAGGTCCGCACCGCGGTCAACGAGGGCAGCTCGCTGGCCGACGCCATGGGCAAGCACCCCAAGCTGTTCGACGAGCTGTACGTGTCGATGGTCCGGGCCGGCGAGGTCGCCGGCAACCTCGACGAGGTCCTGGTCCGCCTGGCCGACTTCCTCGACAACGCCCAGAAGCTGCGCTCGAAGGTCCAGGGCGCGATGTTCTACCCGATCATCATGGGTGTGGTCGGCGCCGGCATCATGGGCGTGCTGATGGTCGCGGTGGTGCCGGAGATCACCCGGATGTTCTCGCAGCAGGGCAAGACCCTGCCGATCAACACCCGCATGCTGATCGGCTTCACCTCGTTCATCGGCTCGTACGCGCTGTGGCTGGTCATCGCCCTGGCCCTCGGCATCTACGGCTTCATCCGCTGGTCGACCTCGGACACGGGGCGGCCGGTGTGGCACGCCACCGTGCTGCGCCTGCCGGTCATCGGCGACCTGGCCCGCCACATCAACGTGGCCCGCTTCGCCCGCACCCTCGGCACGATGCTGCGCTCGGGCGTGCCCATGCTGCGCTCGCTCGAGACCGGCAAGATGATCATGGGCAACGTCGTCCTGCGTCAGGCAGTCGAGGAGGCCAAGAAGGCGGTGACCGAGGGCGAGTCGCTCGCGGTCACGCTCAAGCGGTCGGGCCAGTTCCCGTCGACGATGATCCACATGGTCGCGGTCGGCGAGCGGGCCGGTCAGCTCGAGCAGATGCTCGAGCGCATCGCCGACGCCTACGAGTCGGAGGTCGACATCAAGCTGACCCGCCTGACCTCGCTGCTCGAGCCGCTCATGCTGGTGATCATGGGCGGCGCCGTCGCCTTCATCGTGTTCTCGATCCTCCAGCCCATCATGGACATGGGCAAGTTCACCGGTCCGCGTTGACCCCCTGCCTCCTGGAGAAGCCATGTACACCCTCACGCCACCGCTCGCCCCGTCGTCGACCTCCTCGCCCCGCCCGGCGCCGCGCCCGCGCCGGCGCAACCGCCAGCGCGGCATGACCCTGCTCGAGATCATGATCGTGCTGGCCATCCTGGCCCTGGTCATGGGCTTCCTCATCGGCCCGCGCGTGATGGCCCTGTTCGCCGACTCCAAGACCGAGACCGCGGCGCTCAAGGTCAAGGACCTGGTCGAGGTGGCGTACCCGCTGTGGCAGCGCAAGAACAGCGACAAGGCCTGCCCGACCTGGCCCGAGCTGAACAAGTACGCCAACGTGTCGGAGAAGAAGCGGGACGAGCCGCAGCGCGACCCGTGGGGCAACGAGTACAAGCTGCTGTGTGGCCCCGACGCCCCGCAGGGCACCAAGGGCTTCGCGGTCCAGTCGCTTGGCGAGGACGGCAAGCCCAACACCGACGACGACGTCAAGTCCTGGGACTGATCGCCATGTCGCGCCGGCCCAGCCCCACCTCGCGATCGCCACGCGCCGCCGGCGCGCGGCGCGCGTGCGCCCGCGCCCACGCGGGCCGGGGCGTGGGGCAGGGCGGCATGACCCTGTTCGAGATCATGATCGTGCTGGCGGTCATCGGCGGCCTGATGTTCATGGGCCTGACCGGCCTGCGCGCGTTGACCTCGGCCGACGTCGCCGGCGCCTCGACCGAGATGGCCGCGCTGATGCGGCGGGCCAGCCAGATGGCGGTCGAGACCGGCCAGGTCCACCGCCTGTACATCGACCTGGAGCGGCAGGGCTACGCGGTCGAGGTGTGCCAGGGTGCGCGCACCTTGACCCGCGGCAGCGTCGACGCCCCGCCCGACGGCAAGAAGATCCAGGACGCGCTGCAGCGCGGCCAGCAGCGGCTCGGCCAGCTGCCGACCGACGCGCTCACCCCGCCGGGTAACCCGGAGGAGGCGGCGCAGCGGGCGGCGGCCCTGGCCGGGCACCACCTGGCCGACCGGCAGTGTGTGCCGGCGACCGAGGACAAGGCCAGCAAGAAGGACCCGGTGCCGCTGGTGCGGGCCCTGGCCAAGGACGACGGCCTCAAGGTGCGCGAGGTGTGGGTCGCGCACCTGCCGGACTCGGTGACGTCCGGCCAGGTCGCGATCTACTTCTTCCCCAACGGCTCGGCCGAGAAGGCCATCGTCGACCTGACCGACGGCGACGCGACCTTCTCGCTCCTGGTGTACGGCCTGACCGGCAAGGTGGCGGTGCGGGGCAGCCCGCTGCGCAACCCGGACGACCACATGCTGCGCAACGCGCAGGGCGACCGGGAGCAAGAGCGATGAGCCGCGTCCGCCGCGCCGCCGTCGCCGGCTTCACCTTGCTCGAGGTGATGATCGCGCTTGCCATCCTGGCCATGGGCCTGACCGTGCTGATGGCGCGGGTCACGGGCAACATCCGCGCCAGCTACGACGCCGAGGCGTTGACCATCGTCACCGACCTGGCGCGCAGCAAGATGTACGACCTCGAGGAGGTCCTGATGAAGGACGGCTTCCTCGAGACCGATCAGTCGAGCGAGGGCGACTTCGGCGACGAAGGGCACCCCAAGATCACCTGGAAGGCCAAGGTCGAGGCGGTCGAGATCCCCAGCTACGAGCAGCTGGTGGCGATGCAGCAGGCGGAGAACGCCGGCGCCGGCTCGGGCTCGGGTTCCGGCTCGGGCTCGGGCGCGGGTTCGGGTGGCTTCGGCGACAGCGCGCTGGGCGGCATGCTCGGCATGCTCGGCGGCGGCTTCGACGCGGCCGACGCCGGCGGCGCCAGCTTCATCCAGGGCCAGTTCCAGCTGGTGCAGGAGGTCCTCAAGGCCTCCATCCGCAAGGTCACGTTGACGGTGACCTACCAGGTGCTGGGCGAAGACGACGACCTGACCGTGGTGGCGTACTTCACCGACCCGGCCGGGATGACCAAGACCATCGGCAACATCGGCGCGTCGGCCCCGAGCGACAGCGGCGCAGGCGGCGCAGGCGGCGCCAGCGGTGGCGCCGGTGGCGGGCCCCGCGGCGGCGGCGCGGGCGGAGGCAAGCGATGAGCCGGGCCCCGCGGTCACCACGCCGTCAGGCGGCGCAGGCCGGCATGACGCTGGTCGAGATCATGATCGCCATCGCCGTGCTGGTGGTGATGATGGGCATGGGCTGGTCCACCATCTCCAAGGTCAGCGAGGTGCGGCAGACCTTCGAGGGCTACGAGGTCCGCAACCACGAGATCCGGGTCGGCCTGGCCCGGGTGGTGGCCGACCTCGAGCACGCCTACCTGTCGAAGAACGAGGACGACAACGCGACGCACCGCCGCACGCTGTTCCTGGGCAAGAGCGGCGGCCAGGTCGGCGACCTGCGGTTCTCGTCGCTGTCACACCGCATCCTGTGGTCCGACGCGGCCGAGTCGGAGCAGACCCAGATCACCTACCTGGCCGGTCCCGACCGCGCCGACGGGCGCAAGACCAGCTGGCTGCGGCGCGAGAGCCGGCGCCTGTCGAACGAGGCGCCCGACGACGAGGCGGCCGAGCTCGACGTGGTGATCGCCGACATCGAGAAGGTCGAGTTCGAGTTCTGGGACTGGCGCGGCGAGAAGTGGCTCGACCGCTGGGACACGACCTCGTCCGACAACCAGCGCGGCCGGTTGCCGCTCCGGGTCCGCATCAAGCTGACGATCAAGGAAGACGGCGAGGACCGGACCTACACAGCGGTGGCCCGGCTGCCGATGCAGGAGCCGCTCAACTTCTTCTGACGCACCCCCGACCCATGACGACCCCAACCCGCCCCATTCCCGCCCACGTGCGCCGCCCAGGCCAGGGCCGACGTGCGCGCCCGCGTCAGCGCGGCGTCGCGATCATCGCCGTGCTGGTCGCGCTGTCGGTGGTCATGGTCATCGGCAACGAGTTCTCGACCAACACCAACGTCGACCTGACCGCGGCCGCCAACCACCGCGACGCCATGCGCGCGCAGTTCCTGGCGAGGAGCGCGCTCAACCTGTCCGAGCTGGTCATCCGCTTGCAGCAGCGCCTCGACAACGTCAAGCAGCTCGGCGGCATCCAGATCACCGACTTCGCCGACCAGCTCATGCTGGCGTTCTGCGGCAGCGCCGAGGAGGTCAAGGACGCCATCGGCCTGCCGACCGACCAGGTCAAGGGCCTGGGCGCCGACATCGGCACCTGCGGCGCCGTCGCCATCGACACCGACGACGGCAAGATCAACCTCAACTGCGCCAACGGCAACGCGACCACGGTCGCCACCCTCAAGACCCGCCTCGACGCGCTCATGTTCTTCCCGGCCTACGATCCGATCTTCCAGGAGGAGGACGCGACCGGGTGGCGGCGCGACCGCGAGCTGCAGGCGACCGCCCTGATCGACTACGTCGACAAGGACCGCGGCCGCCACGGCACGCCGGGCGCGAGCGAGGACTACGGCTACGAGAGCCGCAAGGACGAGTACAAGGCCAAGGACAACTACCTCGACACCGTCGGGGAGATCCGGCAGATCCGGGGCGTCGACGACCGGTTCTGGACCGTGTTCGGCAACGCGCTCACCGTCCACGGTGGTTGCAAGAGCAACGTCGGCGCGGTGCGCGACCCCAACCTCATCGCCTCGCTGATCTACCTGGCGGCCAAGGACCCGGCCGACCCGGTGGTGCAGGACCCGAACCGGCTGTGGACGCTGGCAGGCCTGGTGGCGCAGGCGCGTAACCTCGGCCTGTCGTTCGGGACCCTCGAGGACTTCATCGAGTTCGTGAAGGACCCGGCCGCGGCCATGGCCGCCGGCACCGCCGCGGCCGGCGACGCCACCGGCCAGACCCCGCAGCTGCCCGGCATCGCGCCTGGTACCAAGGTGGGCGTCGAGCTCGATCCGCAGAAGCTGGGCCAGATCGCCGAGGCCGGCCCGCGTCGGACCTACCGGGTCGAGGTCTACGGCGAGATCGATCGCAAGGCCAAGTACCCCGACGGCACGCCGATCTACCCCGCCATCCGCCGCTCCATCAACGCGGTGTGGGACACCAAGGTCGTGACCCAGAACGCGCGTAACCCCCAGGTCAAGAACGGGACCTGGGTCTATCTGCGAGAGGACTGACCTCGATGAGCCGCATCTACGCCCTCGATCTCGGCGCCTGGAGCGTCAAGCTGGCCATCGCCCAGCCCGGCCTGCGCGGCGCCCAGATCACCCACGTGGTCGAGCGCCTGGTCCCGCCGGGCGCCGAGGCCGCCGAGGCACGGGCCTGGGCCGTGGTGCGCGAGCTGGTGCGCGAGCACGGCCTCGAGCACGACACCGGCTACCTGGGCGTGTTTGGCGGCCAGGTCTACACCCACGTGCTCGAGTTCGCCTTCAAGAACCTCCGGCGCGGTGACCTCGACAAGGCGGTCGGGGCCGAGCTGGAGACGGTCGTCCCGGTCGACCTCGAGGACATGGTGTACGCCTTCGAGCCACTGCCGGCCGCCGTGCCGCCGCCGGTGCCGGGCGACGGCGTGGTGCGTGGCCGCGTCGCTGCCCCGGCCGAGGGCATGCGGGTGCTGACCTACGCCATGCGCAAGGACCGGGCCCAGGAGCTCATCGCCAGCGCGCAGGCCGTCGGCGTGACCGCGCGTGGCCTCCTGTCGTGTGGTGGCGCCGCCATCCGCCTGATCGAGCGGGTGCCGGCGCTGGCGGCCGCGCGCGAGGCCGGCCCGGTCGCCGTGGTCGACATCGGCCACGAGCGAACCGACGTCATCGTCGTCCGCGCCGGGCGCGCCGTGTACTCGCGCAGCCTGGGGCGGGCCGGCCGACAGGTCACCGACGCCATCGCCCGGACCTGGAAGCTGTCGTTCGAGGACGCCGAGCGAGCCAAACACTCCGACGGCTTCGTCGCCTCGGCCGCGCAGCCGGCGCCGTCCGAGGCCTGGGCCCGCATCCACGAGGCGGTGGTGACCGAGGTCGCGCCGATGGCGCGCGAGCTGCGCCAGACCTTCGCCGGGTGCCGGGCCCGGACCGGCGACTTCGTCGGCGCGGTGCTCGTCGTCGGGGGTGGCTCGCGCCTGCGCGGGCTGGCCTCGTTCCTGACCGAGCAGCTCGGCGTGCCGGTCTTGACCCTGACCGACGCCGACGCCGCGGCCCTGACCGGTGGCCGCATCGGCGAGGCGGCCGCGGTCGACGCGGCGGCGATGACCGTGGCGATGGCCCACGATGGGGCGAGCGGGCGGCCGCTGTTCGACCTGCGCTCGGGCGACCTGGCCGCCAAGGTCGACCTGTCGTTCCTGCGCGCCAAGGCGGTCCCGCTGGCGGCGGCCGCGCTGGCCATCGTCGTGTTCGCGCTCGGCTCGGCCTGGGCCTCGTTCCACCGCCTGCGCGCGGCCGAACAGGTCCTGGGCAAGCGGCTGGCGGTCGAGAGCCGCGACCTGTTCGATGGCGAGGTCAAGACCGCGGCCGAGATCCTGTCGTCGTCGGACGAGCAGGTCAGCCAGAACTCGCCCATGCCCAAGCTCAGCGCCTACGACGTGCTGCTGGCCATCAACGGCAAGCTGCCCGGCAAGGACAAGGTGACGCTGAACGTGTCCAACCTCGAGATCGGGTTCGAGAAGGTGACGCTACGCGGCACCGCCAAGACGCCGGAGGAGATCGACCTCATCGTCACCGAGCTCAAGAAGATCGAGTGCTTCGAGGAGCCGCAGCGTGGCGCCACCGAGAACGGCCCAAACGGTGAGAAGCGCTTCCAGCTGACCATCAAAGCCAATTGCATGTAGCCGCCCGGCGGCACGAGCGGAGATCCCATGGCATTCATCGACACCGTACGCGACAAGTGGGAGGGCATCAGCCCGCGCGAACGAGCCATGCTCGTCCTGCTCGCCGTGGTGACCCCCATCGTGCTCGGCCTGGTCGCCGCCGGCTCCATCAGCAAGGGCCTGGCCGCGCGTGAGGCCGCCAACACCAAGAGCCGCCGGGCGCTGGCCGCGCTGGCCGACCTGCGGGCGCAGGGCGGCGCCAAGCCGAAGGACACCACGCTGGCGGCGATGCCGACCACGCCGATCGCGCTGGAGAGCTACCTCAACCGCGCCGCCGAGAAGGTCGGCATCACCGTGCCCAAGTTCAACCCACGCTCGCCGGTCGAGCGCGAGGGCTTCACCACCCACGTCATGCAGATCGACCTGTCCGGGCTCACCGTGGCCCAGCTCAAGGACTTCCTCGAGGCGGTCGAGACGGACTCGCAGTACGTCGCGGTGACGTCGCTCGGCATCAACCGCCGCTTCCGCGACGAGGAGAAGGACAAGCTCGACGTCAAGCTCGAGATCTCCAGCTACGCCCGGGTCCCGTCCGACAAGGACAAAGAAAAAGACAAAGACAAAGACAAGGGGTCGGGCAAGGACGGCGCTGCTGGGTCCGCCACCGGGGCGGGAGGTTCGTGATGGCCAGCCCGCTCGGGGCCATGGGGCCACGCACTCGCAAGGTCGCCAAGCTCGTCGGCTACGTCGTGCTGGCCCTGGTCACCTTCGTGTTCGCCCTGCAGTGGACGTTCCCGTTCCACCGGGTCAAGGACAAGATCATCGAGGGCCTGGCCAGCAAGTACGACGTCACCATCAGCAAGGTCGAGCGTGGCTTCATGCCGGGCACGATGACGCTCAAGTCGGTCAGCCTGACCACCCGGGCCAGCAAGCCCGAGGACAAGCCGCAGGTGTTCTACATCGACCGTATCGACGTCGACGTCGGCGTCCTCGGCCTCATCCGCGGCGTGGCGGCGATCGACCTCGACATCCAGATCGGCAAGGGGTCGATTCGCGGCACCATCGAGGCGGCGCCGTCCAACCTCAGCATCGACCTGGCCATGCGCGGCGTGCAGGGTGACGACCTTCCACCGCTGACCGAGGCCATCGGCGTGCCGCTGGTCGGCACGGTCACCGCGGACGTCGCCCTGTCCGTGCCCAAGGGCGACTGGCGCCAGGCTCGGGGCGCCATCAAGTTCGCCTGCCCGCGCGGGTGCCAGTACGGCGACGACAAGACCAAGCTCAAGCTCAAGGTCAAGAAGCCGAGCAGCGAGGCCTTCGTCAAGGGCGGGGTCGAGTTCGGCCACGTCATGGTCGACAAGCTGGCGGCCAACATCGACTTCAAGGGCGGCAAGATGACCCTGAGCTCGTGGGAGTTCGAGTCGACCGACGGCGAGATGCACGCCGAGCTGGTGCTCAAGCTGGGCAAGAAGTTCAAGGACTCGGACATCGAGCGCGGCTGCTTCCGCTACCGCGGCTCGCCCGCGCTCGAGAAGCGCGACCTCAAGACCTTCGGCTCCATCAGCTTCATCGGCGGCATGCTGGGGGAGGACAACCTGTTCCACGTCACGCTCGAGGGCAAGATCGGCGACGCCAAGCCGCGGCCGCGCACGTGCGCCGGCGGCGACGGCGACGGTGAGGGCGGCAACAAGCCCGACCGGCCCGCGCTGGGCAAGCCCGTCGGCGGGACCGCGCAGGACGACGTGTTCGTCAAGCCCGAGCCGGGGCCGACCGTGCTGCCCACGCCGGTGGTGCCCGACGCCGGGATGGTCACCCCGCCCGGTCCGGGCAGCGGGAGCGGCAGCGCCGGCAGCGCCGGCAGCGCCGGCAGCGCCGGCAGCGCCGGTTCCGGGGCGCCTCCGTCGGGGCCGATCGAGTCGGAGACCCAGCCGCCTCCACCGCCGCCGGCCGAGGCGGGCTCCGCGCCGCCGCCCGAGGGCTCGGTCCAGCCGCCCGTTCGCGAGAACGAGTAGGTCAGGGCCCCAGCCCGACCCATTCGCTGCCGTCGGCGGCGAACTCCTTCTTCCAGATCGGCGCACGGTCCTTGAGCCGATCGATCATCGCCTGGCAGGCGGTGAAGGCCTCGGCCCGGTGTGCGGCCGACGCCGCGATCACCACCGCGACCTCGCCGACCTGCAGGCGGCCGACCCGGTGCTCGACCGCCAGCCGGACCCCGGCCAGCTCGCCCTCGATCTCCGCCGCGGTGGCGGCCAGCACCTTCTCGGCCATCGGCACGTAGGCCTCGTAGTCGAGGTGGGTCACCACCCGGCCGCGGGCGTGCCCGCGCACCGCGCCGGTGAAGGTCACCACCCCGCCGGCGCCGGCGTGGCTGACCGCCGCCGTGACCCGCTCGAGCGACAGCGGCTCGGCCAGCACGACCGCGCGCCGTGGTGGCGGGGCGCTGCCACCCGCCACCGGCGGGATCAGCACCAGCTCGTCCCCCTCGGCCAGGGCCGGATCCCCGGCGATGAGCTCCTGGTTGAGCGCGACCCGGTAGCGCCCGCGCAGGGCGGCGACGGCGGGGTGCCGGGCCTCGAGCGCGGCGATGGCGGTCGCCACCGTCGCCCCGGCCGGGACCTGCAGGTCCTCGCGGTCGCGCCCGAGCCGCTCCCGGAACACGGCGAAGTACAGGGCCTGGATCAACATGGCCCAGTGTCGTAGCGTCTCGCCGCCATGGCGTCCACCACTCGTCGTCCTCGTCGTTCGTCGGGTGGGGGCCGTGCGGCCCGATCCAGCGCGGGGCGGCCTGGCGCGGCCCGGCCCGCTCCGGCCCGGCCACCCGCCCGCACCACCTCGGCCAGGCCGTCGGCCCGTCGGCCGGCGCGATCCGTCGGCGCCCCGGTGCCGGTGATGTACGCCCGCATCCTCGAGGTGGTGCGTGCGGTCCCGCGTGGCCTGGTCGTCACCTACGGCCAGGCGGCCGAGCTGGCCGGGCTGCCGGGGGGAGGTCGGGTCGCCGCCGCCGCGCTCAAGGTCGGCGGCGCGGGCGTGCCGTGGCAGCGGGTGCTCGGTAAGGCGAGCGGGCGCTGGGCCCGGGTCGCCATCCTCGACCCGGTCGGCGCCGCCATGCAGCGCCAGCGCCTCGAGCGAGAAGGCGTGGTGGTCGACGAGCGCGGCCAGGTCGACCTCGATCGCCACGGCTGGGTCAGCCGTGATGGCACGCGGCGGCCGACGCGGACGCCACGGCGACGGTCGCGAGCCTGAGCAGGCTGCTCCTTCAGCACCCTGCGAGCGGGCGCCGCGCTACAGGGTGACCAGGCCGCGTCGGACCGCCTCGACCACGGCCTCGGTCCGGGTCGAGGCGCCCAGCTTGGCCATGACCCCGTTGACGTGGAACTTGGCGGTGTGGTCGCTGATGCCGAGGCGATCGGCGACGAGCTTGTTGGACAGCCCCTCGGCCAGGAGCTGCACGACCTGGCGCTCGCGCTCGGTCAGCTCGGTCAGGGGGCGGGCCGGGCGCCGAGGATCGGCCGGGGCCGGGCGGGCCGCCGCCGGCACCACCGCGCCGGCCAGCTCGGCGCCGATGACGGTCAGGCCGCTCCGCACCGCGGCCAGCGCGGCCGTGATGCCTTCGCCGATCTGGTCGCGCAGGATCACGCCGCGGGCGCCCGCCGCCAGGGCCGGCCCCGCCTGCGACGGATCGGACACGACGGCCAGGGTCGGCGCGGGTAGCCCACGGATCTCGCCGAGGCGGCCCATGGCGCGCTGGGCGTCGGGGCCGGCGTCCCAGACGATGACCGCGGCGCGGTCGGCGCCGACCACGTCGAGCTCGCCGACCTGGCCGAGCAGCGTCGACAGGCTGGCCCGCACCAGCGGATCTTCGGACAGGACCGCGACGCGGATGGGCAGGTTGGTCGCGGTGAGCGGCAGGCTGGGATTGCGGGTCATGGTCACCTCGGGGGCGCGAGAAACTGCGCACAACCTGCGCACGGCCGGTGCCGCGGTCAAGGCCAGGACTACCGACGGCCAGCCATCCATTCGGGTAGGTCCTGCCCGGCCGGCGGGATCGACCCGACCAGGCCTGCCGAGGCGGGCAGGGCAGGTCGGCGCGCTGGCCGTGACCTGCCCGATTCCCATTGGTTAGCCCGCCCGAACGCGCGACAGGCGGCCCCTCCAGCCGCCGCTACATCGTCGAGCCGGCGAGGTGTGGGATCAGCTACTGCGGCAGGTCCGGCCGCAGCTGGATGAACAGCTCGTCGAGCTGCTTCTTGCTCACCCCGGTCGGGCACTCGGTCATCAGGTCCGAGCCCTTCTGCGTCTTGGGGAAGGCGATGACGTCGCGCAGCGACTCGGCCCCGGTCATGAGCATGCTCAGGCGGTCGAGGCCGAAGGCGATGCCGCCGTGCGGGGGCGGGCCGAACTTGAAGGCGTCGAGCAGGAAGCCGAACTTGCGCCGGGCGTCCTCGTCGGTGATGCCGAGCGCCTTGAAGATGCGCGCCTGCAGGTCGCTGCGGTGGATCCGGATCGAGCCGCCGCCGACCTCGACGCCGTTGAGGACCAGGTCGTAGGCGCGGGCCAGGACCTGGCCGGGTGCGCTCTCGAGCAGTGCCTCGTCCTGGGCCCGGGGCGAGGTGAACGGGTGGTGCGCGGCGGCGACCGTGCCGTCCTCGTCGATCTCGAACAGCGGCGGGTCGGTCAGCCACATGAACTGGTACTCGCCCCGGCGGATGAGGCCGAGCTTGTCGCCCAGGTGCAGGCGGATGGCGCCCATGCAGGTGTTGGCGATCTTGGCCTTCTCGGCCACGAAGATCAGCACGTCGCCCGGGCCGGCCCCGGCGATGCGGTTGGCCTCGATGCGGGCCTCGTCGGAGAAGCTCTTGGCGAACGGGGCCTGCCAGGTCCCGCCCTCGAGCACGCGGGCGAACGCCACGCCCTTGACCCCGAACTGCTTGGCGAAGTCGGTCAGGCCGTCGAGCTGCGAGCGCGACAGCTTGTCGCCGTCGGGGATGCGCAGGCACTTGACGATGCCGCCGCCGGCGACCACGCCCTCGAACACCCGGAAGCCGCTCTTGCCACACGGCGCGGTCACGTCGCACAGCACCAGGTCGAGCCGGAGGTCGGGCTTGTCGACGCCGTACTTGTCCATCGCCTCGGCGTAGGTCATGCGGCGCAGGGGCAGGGTCAGCTCGATGCCGAGCACCTCCTTCCACAACGCGGCGATGAGGCCCTCCATCACCCCCTGCAGGATCTCCTCGTTGACGAACGACAGCTCGAGGTCGATCTGGGTGAACTCGGGCTGGCGGTCGAGGCGGAGATCCTCGTCGCGGAAGCAGCGCACGATCTGGAAGTAGCGCTCGTAGCCGGCCACCATCAGCAGCTGCTTGAAGATCTGCGGCGACTCGGCCAGGGCGTAGAACGCGCCCGGGTTGAGGCGCGACGGCACCAGGAAGTTGCGGGCCCCGCCCGGCGTGTACTTCACCATGAACGGCGTCTCGATCTCGAGGAAGCCGTTCTTGCCGAGGTAGTCGCGGGTGGTGCGGGTGATGGCCGAGCGCATGATGAGGTTGCGTTGCAGCTTGGGCCGGCGCAGGTCGAGGTAGCGGTACTTGAGGCGGAGCGCCTCGTTGGTCTCGACCTCGTCCTCGATGGCGAACGGCGGCGTGTCGGCGCGCGAGAACACCTCGAGCTGCGACACCCACACCTCGACCGCGCCGGTCGGCATGCGGTCGTTGACGTTGCCGCCGCGCGACCGCACCTCGCCCCGCACGCCGATGCACCACTCGTTGCGCAGGTCGCGCGCCAGCTCGTGCGCGACCGGGGCGAACGACGGGTCGAACACCAGCTGGGTCACGCCCTCGCGGTCGCGCAGGTCGATGAACACGCAGCCGCCGTGGTCGCGGTAGGTCTGGACCCAACCCGTCAGGACCGCGTGGGTGCCGGCGTCGGACGCGCGCAGGGCGCCGCAGCTGTGGCTGCGTCGGTTGGAGGCAAGGAACTCGCTCATAGGGCGGCGAACATAGCCGAGAACGCCAGGGCGCGAAGTGATCTCGGGGCGATCTCCAGATCGCCAAATTCTCCAGGCGTTACGATCGGATCCGATCTCGGTGCTTGTGGATAACTTGATCCATCGAAAGGCGCGCTGATAGCATTTTCTTCGTCGGCGCCACACGGACGGACAGGGCGGGCAGGGCGGAGACCAGGGCTCCGGCCGACAGCTACGAAGACCACGGCCACCGGATCTCCGGCCAGGCCGCGGCACGGCCGAACTGCATCCACGACGAGCTATCGCTCATCGATCTGCTTAAATAAGAGGAGACCGAGTGACCGACGCCCTGCCTAGCCACTGCGAGCCCGCCGCGATCGGCGACCCCGATCGATCCGGGCCCGGGTCGCACGTCCCCTACCTCGTCCCCATGCCCCGAACCTCCCCCTGCAGCGAACCGCGCGGACGCGCCGGCCGAGAGGACCGGGACGCCGAGTCGATCAAGGCCGGGCGTATGCTGGCGCTGGCCGAGGCACTGCGCCAGCGCAAGGCCGGCGCGCGCAGCCAGGAGGTCGAGGTCGCCGAGGGCAGCCTGGCCCGCCGCATCCGCGCCCACCTCGAGCAGGCCGCGGTCGACGTCACCTTGACCGACAACCACTACACGATGATCTCGGTCCGGCGCGTCGCCCGCGAGCGCCGCTACGAGGTCCGGCTGCACCACATGTTCGCCGACGCCGACCCGGTGATCACCCGGGCCCTGGCCCGGTACATCGGCGACAACGACCGCGACGCCTCGCGTGTGCTGGGCGACTTCATCGACGGCAACGCCGAGGTGGTGCGGGGCCGGCGCAGCCGGGCCGGGCGGTCGCCGACCACCCTGCTCATCACCAGCGGTGACGTCCACGATCTGCGCGCCATCTACGACGATCTCAACCAGCGCTACTTCGGCGGCGCCATCGAGGCGGCCATCACCTGGGGCCCGCGCACCGGCCGGCCGCGCCGCCGTAGCAGCATCAAGATGGGCACCTACGCCGTCGAGGACCGGCTGATCCGCATCCACCGCTCGCTCGACCGCGCCTTCGTGCCGCGCCACGTCGTCGAGTGGATCGTCTATCACGAGATGCTGCACCAGGTGCACGACATCAAGGTCGTGGCCGGCCGGCGCGAGTTCCACTCCAAGGCCTTCCTGGCCGACGAGCGTCGGTTCGAGCACTACGCCGCAGCCCGGGCCTGGGAGCAGCGCCACATCGACGCGCTCTTGACCTACTGAGCGGCCGCCTGCGGCGCCGGCCGGCCAGCCGGCGGCCTGCTCAGCCCGGGCCGGGCTCGCCCTCCCCGTCGCCCTCCGCGTCGCCGGCGATCGGGGCGCTGGCCAGCGCGGCGCGGGTGATCTCGGCCTCCCGGCCGGCGGCGCCGCGCCACCAGGCCGCATCCGGGTAGGCCACCACGTTGGGGCCGTCGAAGCACGGACCGAGGCATTCGCACCCGGTGACCGCGACCGCCTCGCCGCCGGGCGCCGCCGCCAGCGCCGACTGTAGCGCCGCCAGCACGCCGCGACCGCCGCGGTCACCGCAGGCCGGCTTGCCGCCACCACCGCGCTGCTGGACGCACACGAACAGGTGACGGCGCTGGCGCATACCCCAGCGTTGGCGCCGCGCCGCGCCGTGTCAAGCCGGCCCAGGTCGACGGGTCCTCGGGTTTTTCCCGGCCGCTGCCCTTGAGCGCGCCGCGCCGTTGGGTCAACGATCCGGTGCCTCGAGGGGCGCTCGTGTCGTGGAGGGGCCGCCCTCTCGTCCCTGGGGTTTCGGGGTTCCTGGCTGGGCCGGAATGACGCCACAGCACCACATCATCAAAGAGACGTCCGAGACGTTGTCGCGCTTGCTCCAGGACGAGTTCAAGCGCAACGGCTACAAGCGCGTCCACATCGTCGAGCAGGCCCCCAAGCCGGACGCCGTCGAGGGCAAGCTGCCGGCGGTCTCGGTGTACCTGTACCAGCTGTCGCTCGATCCCGAGGGTTCCGACGCCACCGTCCACTCCGAGATCGTGGAGGTCGGGCAGGACGACGGCACGGTCAAGGAGTACCTGCGCCGGCGCCGCCTGTGGGTCCGGCTCGACTACCTGGTGTCGGCCTGGGCGCAAACCCCCGAAGACGAGCAGCTGCTGCTCGGGCTCATCATCCGCACCGTGATGGACAACCCCGAGCTGGCCCGGGATCGGCTCAAGGGCGGCAGCTTCGAGGACGACTTCAAGCTCAACTTCCTGCTGTCGTCGCGGCTCGACGAGGGCACCCTGGCCCGGTTCTGGGGCAGCCTCAACCAGCCGGTGCGGCCGGCGGTCCAGGCCTGGACCGCCATCCCCATCCTGCCCGAGCGCCTCGAGGAGTTCACCCGGGTCCAGACCCGCACCCTCGAGTACAAGAGCATGACCGACCCGGGCGTGAAGGAGATCGGCCCCAGCCCCAACCCGTTCGGCAACATGACCGGCAAGTCGCTGTCGCTCGGCGGCGACAAGAAGAAGAAGTGATCACGCCCGCACCCACGCTCACCAGCTTTGCGTCCCGTGCCCCGCATGTTGCGGCCGCGCGGGTTTGCGATTGACGGGTGAAGACCACCGTCATCGTCGTCCACGAAGGAGAAATCGAACATGGCTACCAGCTACTTGTCCCCAGGCGTCTACGTCGAAGAGGTCGATCGCGGCTCCAAGCCGATCGAGGCCGTCGGTACCAACACCGTCGGGTTCCTCGGTGAGTCCTCGAAGGGCCCGGTCAACGAGGCCGTGCTCATCACCAACTGGTCGCAGTTCGTCAAGACGTTTGGCGACTTCAAGGACTGCTCCGAGCACCTGGCCCACGCGGTCTACGGCTTCTTCAACAACGGCGGCTCGCGCTGCTTCGTGGTCAACGTCGGTGCCCCGGTGACCGACTCCAAGGAGGTCAAGGTCGCGGCCGGGGACAAGAAGGACGAGAAGGCGCCGGTGCAGGCCCACGGTGGCGGCCGCGACGGCCTGTTCATCGGCCGCGACAACGGCCCCGGCCAGCGCTCGGGCATCAAGTGCTTCGAGGAGGTCGACGAGGTCGCGCTGCTGTGCGCGCCTGGCCAGACTTCGCCGGCGATCCAGGACGCGCTGCTGTCGCACTGCGAGACCCGCAAGGACCGCTTCGCCATCCTCGACTCGCCCGAGTCGATCACCGGTGGCGTCGACAAGCTGCCCAAGCCGCGCGACTCCAAGTACGGCGCGTACTACTTCCCGTGGATCCAGGTGTACGACCCGGACAAGGGCAACATCTTCGTCCCGCCGTCGGGCCACATCGCCGGCGTGTACTCGCGCGTCGACAGCGAGCGCGGCGTGCACAAGGCGCCGGCCAACGAGATCGTGCGCGGCGCGCTCGGCCTCAAGTACAACGTGTCCAAGGGGGAGCAGGACCTGCTCAACCCCAAGGGCATCAACGCCATCCGCTTCATGAACGGCGGCATCCGCATCTGGGGCGCCCGCACCCTGTCGTCGGACCCGTCGTGGCGCTACATCAACGTGCGCCGCCTCTTCATCATGGTCGAGTCGTCGATCGAGCGCGCCACCCAGTGGGTGGTGTTCGAGCCCAACGACCATCGCCTCTGGAAGCGGGTGCAGCGGACGATCACCTCGTTCCTCACCCTCCTGTGGCGCAACGGGGCCCTCATGGGGACCCAGCCGGAGCAGGCGTTCTACGTCAAGTGCGACGACGAGACCAACCCGCCCGAGGTCATCGACGCCGGCCAACTGGTCGTAGAGATTGGGCTTGCCCCGGTCAAGCCGGCCGAGTTCGTCATCTTCCGCATCGGCCAGATGGCCACCGGCGGCGGCGTCGACGAGTAGACCCGGCCCACCCGGCCGACAGGGCCACCCGGGTGCTCCCGGGTGTCGCCCACGGTCGGCAGGGTGGGAAGGATTTCCCTGTCGCCCTCGTAAATCCGATACGTTTTACCAAGCAATCTTCCAACCTGGGTGGGCCGGCGATGTTGCCGGTTCCCCCAGCGCGGCCCGGTAGGAGTCAACGCAACCAGCAGCGACACCACCAGCGACAGGGGAGTCTTCGCGGTCCTCATGGGAAGGGAGGGCCGGTCCGAAGTGACTGGCGGGTCTAGGGCGTGAGCTCTGAGGTCCTCGAGGGTTCCCGTGGAACAGGCCGACAGCGGCACTTTCCGTACGTAAGGAGACAACGACATGGCACTGAACAATCGCTCGATGACGACCGGCAAGTTCCTGTTCACCATCGACGGGACGCCCGCCGGTTACGTGCAGTCCTTCGAGGGCGGCAACATGGTGGCCGAGCTCTATGCCCACAAGGCTGGCGGCGCCAACTTCCAGAAGAAGCACGTCACCACCCGCAAGTGGACCCCCGTGAAGGTCCGCACCGGTATCGGTATGAGCAAGGGCCTGTACGAGTGGATGCAGGCCGCGTTCGACATGGGCGTGCTGTACAAGAACGGCGCGGTCACCGTGTGCGACTTCAACTACAAGGCGCAGCGGCGGATGGACGCCCTCAACATGCTGATGACGAAGGTGACCTTCCCGACCCTCGACGGTTCGTCGTCGCAGGGTGGGTACTTCGACATCGAGATGCAGCCGGAGCAGTGCCGCTGGATCAAGGAGGGTGGCCAGACCATCGTCGGCGAGCTGGGCGAGAAGCAGAAGGCGTGGCACACCGCCAACTGGCGCCTCGACATGGCCGGCCTGCCGTGCGCGCGTGTCGCCAAGATCGAGGGTCTGTCGTGGGAGTGCAAGACCAAGCCGGACGAGATCGGCGACGCCATCGAGTACACCAACCACCCGGTGGCGACGACCGTGTCCGACTTCAGCCTCGAGATCTCGCTGGCTGACCTCGAGCCGTGGGCGGCCAAGGCCAAGGCCTGGTTCGTCGATGGCCAGTGCCTCGAGGGCGACGAGATGACCGCCACGGTCACCCTGCTCGCGCCCGATCGGTCGACCTCGCTCGGCACGCTCGAGCTGCTCAACGTCGGCTTCAAGGAGTTCGAGGCCAACCCGAAGATCGAGGCCGAGAGCGACAAGATCGCCCGCTTCAAGGTCAAGCTGTACGCCGAGCGCTGCAAGTTCACGCCGACGTACGTCAACGCCTGAACCAACCACCCAGACCCTGCCCGCCGCTCGTGAGCGACGGACGGGTTCTCGCCCGGGGAGCCAGCTGGCTCCCCGTCGCGCGTTTCGGGCCGGCGCCACCAGGCGCCACCAGCGCGCGTCGGGCCGTGCCACCGGGACCCACCGGCCACATTTTCCGCCGCCCGCGCGGCCCCCGTGTCGACGGCGGTTGCTATGATGCGGCAGCCGGGGCCGCCGCATGAGCGAGCGCCGCGGCGGGAGACGACGATGGCGTTCAAGACCGAGTTTGCGTTCCGCCTGCCGCGTGGGTACGTCGACCCAGACGGCAACCTTCACCGCGACGGCACCATGCGCCTGGCCACGGCCCGCGACGAGATCGTGCCGCTGCAGGACTACCGGGTGCAAAGCAACCGGGCCTACCTGGTGATCGTGCTGCTGTCGCGGGTGATCACCCGCATCGGCGAGCACAAGCTGGTGACGGTCGACATGGTCGAGAACCTGTTCTCGACCGACCTGGCCTACCTCCAGGAGTTCTACCGGAAGATCAACGAGGAGGGTGGGGCGCCCAAGCACCACGTGGCCTGCCCCAAGTGCGGCCACGAGATGGACGTCGACATGGTCACCGGGGCGCTGCTCGAGGGCCCAGAGGGAGGTAGTGGCCAGTCCGGCCCGGGGTGACTCTGGCGGCGGTCGCCACGTACCCGCGTGAACAGCTGTTCCAGGAGATCGCGTACATCGCCTATCACTTCCACTGGCCAGCCGACCAGATCCTCGACATGGAGCACGAGGAGCGACACATCTGGCTGCGCGAGATCGCGCGGATCAACCGCGAGATCAACGAAGCCCGACGTCGGTAAGTGACCTCTCCGAGGAGACCCTCAGCCGCCATGCGCATGCGACCGTCCGCGGACCACCGCGCCCCAGGCATCTACCAGACCACCGACTCGGTCGCCATCCCGCCGATGACGATCGCGGACACACGCGTCGCCGGGTTCGTCGGCCTTGCGGTCAAGGGGCCGGTCAACGAGCCGGTCCGGATCGCCTCGTGGGACGAGTACCTCGAGGTCTACGGCTACTCCGACCGCCACTACCTGTCGGACACCGTGTTCGCGTTCTTCCGCAACGGCGGCACCGGCTGCTGGGTCGTGCGCGTGGCCCACATGCCGGCCGCCGGCGAGGCCGCCACCGCCGAGCACGCGGCCTGCGCCGAGCACGTCCAGGTCGACGACTGGGGCAAGCCGTCGCTGCGGATCCACGCCCTCAACGAGGGCGAGTGGGGCAACAACATCTGGTTCAAGTGTGTGCACCAGGCCGGGGCGCAGGCGCTGCTCACCCGCGACCTCGAGGTCGGCGCCGGGGAGGCCTACGTCTCGTCGACGCGCGGCTTCGAGGTCGGCGCCCTGGTGCGCATCTACGATCGTGAGAACTCCGACTACGTCGTGCTGACCGCGATCGCCGACAAGCTGGTCCGCTGGTCGAGCGAGACCCCGGTCAACCGCCGGCACAAGGCGGCGGCGCCGACCTACGTCGAGGTGCTGGACTTCGAGATCCACGTCGCCCTGCGCGAGCGGCGCGAGGTGTTCAAGGGCCTGCAAATGCACCCGAGCTCACGGCACTACGCGCCGCGGGTCCTGGGCGCCCGCTCCCGCCTGATCCGCGTCGCCGACCTGTTCACCCGCTCGCCGGTGCCGCACAACCTGCCCGAGCCGATGCCGCTGACCCGGCTGACCGGGGGACGCGACGGCGTCGAGGCCATCACCCCCGACGACTTCCTCGGCGTCGATCACGGGCCGGGCCAGCGGTCGGGCCTGGCCGCGCTGGCCGAGTTCCCCGAGGTGACCCAGCTGGCCATCCCCGACGCCATGGAGTTCTATCGGCGCGAACCGGGCCCGGCCGGGGAGGTCAAGGCGCAGCGAGTCCAGGACCAGCTGATCATCGCCGCCGAGCTGAGCCGCGAGCGGTTCGCGATCATCGACATCCCGGAGTCCAAGGACGTCGAGTGGGTCCGGCGCTGGCGGCGGCGCACCGACACCTCGTACGCCGCGTTCTACTGGCCGTGGCTCAAGATGGTTGGCCCCGAGGGCAAGGTCCGCAGCCTGCCGCCGTCGGGCGTGATGGCGGCGGTGTTCGCCCAGCGCGACAACGAGGGCGTCCACGTCGCCCCGGCCAACGTCCCCATCGTGGGGGCCGAGGACGTCTCCCTCCGGGTGACGGAGGACCACCTCGGCCTCCTCAACAGCGACTCGGTCAACTCCTTCCGGCTGCAGCGGGGCGTCCGGCCCTGGGGGGTGCGGACCTCGTCGTCGGACCCCCAATGGCGCTACATCACCACCCGGCGCCTGTTCATCATGATCCGACGGTCGCTCGAGGCCGGCTATGCGTGGGTCAGCTTCGAGCCAAACGACCGGAATACATGGGATTTCGTCGAGAACCGCACGCGGACCTTCCTTGCGGATCTCTACAAGCGGGGGATGCTCGTCGGAGGGAATCCCGAGGACGCCTTCTTCGTAAAATGCGACGCAGAGACCAATCCAACCGATAACATCGACAGCGGGATCCTCACGTGTGAGATCGGGGTCGCCCCGGTCAGCCCGACCGAGTTCATCATGCTGTCGCTGGCGCAACGAATGAGCGGCGCGAGCTCCACGTGAATCCTGCGACCGTTCGACCCGACGACTCCGACCCGTCTTGGACCTGAAGAAACTGGGGGCTTTCATGGCAGTCAACAGCAATAGCCCGGCCTCGCGACGCGACCCGATGCCGTCGTTCTGCTTCAAGGTCCAGTTCGAGCTGGGTGATCTCAAGGATGGCGCCGAGGCGTTCTTCCGCTCGGTCAGTGGGCTCAAGTACGAGACCGAGGTGATCGACATCCGCGCCGGCGGCGTCAACAACACGACCTTCCGGGTCCCCGGTGCCACCAAGTGGGCCAACATCATCCTCAAGCGCGGCTACTCCGGCACGTCCGCGCTGCTGGACTGGAAGCGGCAGTGGATGGCGCCGTCGGGCCGGAAGGTGCGCGCCAGCGGCCGCATCATCCAGCTCGACACGGCGCTGCGCGAGGTGTCGTCGTGGCGCTTCATCGAGGCCATGCCGGTCAAGTGGGAGATCTCTGACTTCGACGCCAGCAAGAGCGAGGTCTCCATCGAGACCCTCGAGCTCGCCCACCACGGGCTGGAGTAACACCGACGATGTCGGAGCCGACCGCACCCACTCCCGCGACCGGCGCCTCGGAGGCCCGCGCGCTGACGGCGGCGCTGTCGGCGCCGGCGCCGTTTCGATCGGCCACGCAGGCCGCGGCCATGCGCGGCGCCGATCGCCACATCGAGCGGCTGGCGCCGTCAAAGCCAACCTCGCGTGGTGGCCTGGGTGCGCTCGGCTTCGTCGACGGTCTGGTCTCGCCCTGGCTCGGCGCGGCCAGCCAGACCGCCTCGCTGCGCGGGTTTCGCAAGATGTTCTCGAGCGAGGCCGCCCCGGAGCGGGCGGTGTCATCGGTATCGTGGCTGTTCCCGCGTCCGTGGTACCAGGACGAGCTCGACTGGGTCGAGGCGGCCCGCGCAGGCGGGGTGGCCTGGAAGTGGAACGGCCGGGGCATCGCGCCGGCCACCGGCGCCGGCGCGGGCTCGACGAGCGGGTCGGCTTCGCCGAGTGACCGGCACTGGGCCGGCATCGCCGGGGACGTGGCCGGCACTCTCGAGTACGTCGCTCCGTCGTTTGCGCACGGCGGCGCCGAGGTGGAGCCGGCGTTTGCGCCGCGCTACGCGTCGGCGATGCCGAGCCGGGCCGAGTCGGCTGCCCAGGCCATGACCGCCACCACGCCGGCCGCGCGCTGGATGGTGCAGGCGCTGGCCAGCGTGCCGACCGAGACCCGGGCCCTCGCCCACCAGGCCATGGCCCGGCTGATGCCGGCGCCGATCGGCCTCGACCAGATCCGCTCCAGCGACGGCGTGGACCAGGCCACCGCCGGGTCGCTGTCGTCGGCCGTGTCGGGCCAGGCGCCGACGGGCCGCGTGCGCAGCATCGGGCCGTTGCCGTTCGTCGCCGCGGCGCCATGGAGCGACGAGGTGAGCGCCACGGGGACCACGTCCACCGGGGCTGCCACGCCCAGTCGCCAGGTGCCGACCTCTGGCACCGATGGGTGGGCGCCGGCGAGCAGCGAGCGGGGACCGCAGCTGCGGCAGCTGGCCGAGGCGCTGCACGTCGAGCGAACCCGGATGGCCGAGCAGGCGCGGGTGGCCGAGCAGGTGCGGGTGGCCGAGCAGGTGCGGGCCGAGCAGGTGCGGGCCGAGCAGGTTGCCGCCGGCCAGGTTGCCGCCGGCCAGGTTGCCGCGTCCTCGATGCTGGCCCCGGTTCCGACGGCGAGCCCGACTCCCCCGTCAGCCAGCTCCGGTGCCAGCCTGCAGGTGCTCGAGCTGCTCGCGCACGGTGCCGCCAGTGGTCACTCGCCGCTGCCTGCCCACGGGCCGCGCCTGGTGCAGCCGGCAGGCCTCGGCGCCATCGCCCTCGCCTCGTCGGTCGGTCCCGGCACGAGCAACCGACCCGGTGCCGCCTGGGCGCCACCGCTGGCGTGGGCGCCACCGCCTCCCTCCGCCTTCGCGACCGGCGCGACCGGCGCGACCCGCCTGGCGGCGCCCCCGCCGAGCGCCAACCTGATGACCAGCCTGACGGCGGCGCCACCGGCGGCGTTCGAGCACGTGGCCTGGACCGACCGCTGGCTGGCCCGGCTCAGCGGCGCCAGCGCCGGTGCCCTCGACCAGCTCGATCCAGCCTCCCGCTTCGGTGCGACGACTCGCCGTGCCGGGCTGGCTCCGGCGACGGTGCTGCTCGATCCGATCGCGCTCGCCGCACAGGCGCCCGACTCGGCGGCGGCCTCGGCCTCGCGCCTGACCGCGTCGCCCGGCCGTGCGCCGCTCCGGCTCGACGACGCGGCCGAGACGTCGGACGACCTGCTCATGGCCATCGCCACCGCACGTGGCCGGGGCGGCCTCGAGCGCACCGCCGACGCCGACCCTGCGGCCCGGGCCGGCGCCAGCCAGGCGCAGCGCCAGACCGCACCGTCCCCGTCGCTGGCCGATCGGATCGCCGCCACCTTGCCGGCAGCGCCGGGACCGGGTGTGTCGCCGGAGCTGGCGGCGTCGCCGATGCGCCCGGCCCTGGCTGGCATGATGCCGTTGCCGCTCGTGCCGAGCTTCGACGTGCGCGCGCTGTCCGGTGAGGCCCTGGCAGAGGCCCATCTCCACTCGCCGATGGCGATGGGCATGGACGGACCGACCACACGCTCGTCCTCGGCGTCGCCGTTCGTGGTCGATCCGGCGGGGCACGTTCGTGGTCGGGTCCCTGCCGCGATCGGCTCCGGGTCCGTCGGGCCCGGGACCGGTCCACAGGCGGCGACGATCCGCGCGGGGATGGCCCCGACGATGGAGCTGCTGCTGGCCGCCATGCTGGGTGACGATCCGGCCACGGCGCCGAGCCACCAGCCGATGACCCTGCGTTCCAACCTGCTCGCTCCGAGCGGCCCCGCGCTGGCCGTGTCGGCCTGGGCGAGCGGCGCTGCGCCCGACCTCGGTGTTGCGGCGCCGTGGGTGGGTCTCGACGCGGGATCGGCTCCGGCTCCGGATACGGCGACGGGCTCGACGGAGGCGATGGTGGGGCCAAGCGGCACCCTCAGTCAGCCTGGCGAGCCGCCCGCGATGGCGACCGGTATTCCGGCGGGTCCGCTTGGCTGGCCCCTGGTCGCGCCGGCGGCCGAGATCGGTGGTCCGGGATGGACCGGGCGGCCAGGCATGACCGCCGAGCGCTCGCGTCGCCTTGCGGCCAGCACCGAGCTGGGCGCGGCCGGCCTGGCGCATGAGTTCGTGTCACCGGAGATGGTGCTGGCGGCCCGCGTCTACGGGTTGAGCCCGGCCGACGCCGTGGCTGCCACGCGCCTGGCAGCGGGTGGATCGGTGGCCCTGCAGTCCATGGCCGGGGCGATCGAGTTCACCTTCGTCCGGGCCCTCGCCGGCGAGACCGAGGACCGCTCGGTCGAGGTTGGTGGTCGCCCGCGGATGATCGGAGCGGCTGCTCAGCCGCACCACGGTGGAGACCTCACGTCGACACCGGCACGTGCGCGTGGCGCGGTGTTGTGGCCGCCGGCAGCGGTGGCTGGGCTCGGCCTCCAGGCGACGCCGCCCGACGGCGCCGGTGGGCTGACCGTGGCGGCGCTCGAGCTGCAGGCGGCGCGCGTCGTCGCCGAGCTGGCCATGTTCGCCGTACCTTCACTCGACCAGGCCCGGGGCCTCGATCGGACGGCCGGCAGCAGCGTGTTCGAGGCGCTCCACGCTGGCCGTGCGCCCGGCAGCGTCACGGTTCGTGACCGCGGCGCCGAGGCGGTGCTCGCGGCCGGTGGGCCGGAGGAGACGGTCGAGCCTGGATCGGAGCGCGCCGTGGCGCTCGAGCAGGCCGGCACCTTGCCACCCTCGGTCGTGATCGAGAGCGCAGCGGCTGCGGCCGGGCCGCGGCGGGCTCGCTTTGAGGCGGTGTTCGCCGCCCTGGCGCAGTCGGACCTTGGTCGTGGCCTGTCGACCTCGGCTCAAGCGGCGCGGGCGCTGGCGCTGGCCGCGCGTGATGATGACGGTCCGGGCATGTCCCCGCGCGAGCGCGCGGCGCTGGCATGGTCGGTCTTGCCCGTGGTGCATGCGCTGGGGCACACGGCCGATGGCGCCCCGGCGACCGGGCGGGAGACCGACCGGGTCGCGGGCGCGCCTGACCTGGTCACGGGCGGTCGGTCGACCGATGGGACCGGGCGTGGTCAGCCCCGCGTCCAGACCCCTGGCCTCGACCTGGTGGGACCCGACGAGGAGATGGGCTCCTCCGACCTCCGTCCGGGCCTGGCCGGGCTTTCGCACCGGGCCGGCGAGGCGCTCTCGTCCTACGTCTCGACGCCGGCCGCGGCGCCGGTGGCTCCAGCCGCGGCGCCGATGACCGGATCCTCGCCGTCTCCGGCGCCACGGGCTCCGACCGCGGCGCCCGAGCTGATTCGCACCGGCCGAGCCGGCCGTCACGGTGGCGGCGAGGTCGAGATCCCCGCCTGGTTCGAGCAGGCCGCGCGGCGCATGATGGAGCAGCGTGGCGACGCCGGCGAGGGCATCTCGATGGCAGAGCTCACGCTGGTCCAGGCCGCGCCGCCGGCGCAGGTGGCAGCCTCGACCCGTGGGCCGAGCTCGACCTCCTCGGCCACACCGAGCATGAGCAGCACGCCGGCCCGCGCCGGCAAAGCGGATATCGAGCGGATCGCACAAGACGTCTATCGCCAGTTGTTGGAGATGATGGAGATCGCTCGTTGG
Organism: Kofleriaceae bacterium; assembly: GCA_018058095.1. GTDB lineage: Bacteria > Myxococcota_A > Polyangia > Haliangiales > Haliangiaceae > JABFXX01. The sequence goes on along the minus strand of JAGPCO010000008.1, from coordinate 3,293 downwards.
CGCAACAGCGGGGAGCCGTAAGCCATGGCTGATTCCTGGAACAGCAAGACCAAGCTCAAGATCGTCAGCATGGACGACGGCACCTCCGTCGAGGCCCAGTACAACCCCAAGGAGTTCCAGGTCGACAAGACCGTGCCCTGGCAGAAGCACAAGGACTCCAAGGCCGACGAGCCGTACCTGGAGTTCACCGGCGCCGAGGGCCGGACCATGGCGCTCGAGCTCGTGTTCGACGGCTTCGAGCAGGACGTGAACGTGCACGGCCGCTACGTCGAGCCGCTCCTGCACATGGCGAAGATGCGCAGCCAGGACGGTCCGGAGGCCGAGCGTCGCCCGCACAAGGTCAAGGTCCTGTACGGCCCCATCCCGGACTTCATCGGGGTGATCGAGTCGCTGTCGACCAAGTACACGATGTTCGGCAACGACGGCAAGCCGGTGCGATGCACCGTGAATCTCAAGCTCAAGGAGGCGCAGCGGCTGGCCGCCCGCGCGGCGAGCGCTGGCGCAGCCGGGACCACCGGCGGCGCCTCGGGAGCGACCTAAGCAAGGGAGCCTGACGTGCCTGACTTGACCAACCGCGCGACCGCGATCAAGTGGAAGCTCGACATCGGCGGGCCGGTGTCGGTGTCCGACATCGTGTCGTTCGTGCTCGAGATGGACTTCAACCAGCCACACATGGCGGTGGTGGTCCTCAAGAACGACGATCACAAGTACACGCCGCAGTGCAACCACGGCGACCCGATGAAGCTCGAGGTGAGCGAGAACGGCGGGCCGCCGCTGTTCTCCGGCGAGGTCGTCGGTCTCGAGCCGCAGTACAAGGCGGGCGGCGAGTCCCGGCTGGTGGTGCGGGCCTTCTGCAAGCTGCACAAGGCCACCCGCGGCAAGAAGACTCGGAACTGGAAGGACCGGACCGACAAGCAGATCCTGCAGGAAGTGCTTGGCCAGGCCCCGGAGTGGAAGGGTCCGGAGATCAACCACCGTCAGGTCGAACAGCACAACCAGAGTGACCTCGAGTTCGCGCGCATCCGCGCCTCACGGCTGGGCTGCTTCATCTGGACCGATGGCGACAAGGTGATGGTCAAGCGGCCGGAGCTCGACAAGGACTCGGGCATCACCTTCAAGGTGTTCGAGAACCCCAACGAGGGCCACCGCATCAAGAGCTTCTCGCCACGCATGAGCTCCTCGCCGGCGGTGCAGGCGGTCGAGGTGCGTGGCTGGGACCCGGAGAAGAAGGAGGCCATCGTCAAGCGGGTCAGCACCCAGCCGTCGCCGCTGGGTGACAAGACCAGCTCGTCGGCGTCAGGCGCCCAGGCCCCGGCCGTGACCTACAACGTCGATAACCCGGTGTGGAGCATCGAGGAGGCGCAGGCCCTGGGCGAGGCCCGGATCCAGGAGCACGGCCTGTCGTACATCACGGCCGAGGCCGAGTGTATGGGCTCACCGGAGTACAAGCCCGGAATCGTCATCACGATCCAGGTGAACCGGAGCGAAGACAAGTTCAACGGCAAGTACCTCGTGATGGGCGTGACCCACCGGTACACCCATGGCACCAACCAGAGCCCGGACGGCGGATTCACCTCGGTGCTGCGGCTGGCCCGCAACGCCGAGGTCAAGTCCGGCCAGGGTGGGGGAGCCTGAGGCGTGCGCCCCGCTCAGCCGGCCACTGCGCACGATGACAACCTTCGCTTTGGCGTCTACATCGCGATCGTGACGCAGAACCAGGATCCCGACACCAAGATCAACCGGATCAAGGTGAAGCTGCCCTGGTACGACGGCGGGGATACGGAGCAGATCGACTGGGTCCAGCTGGTGGTGCCCATGGCGGGCAACGAGTTCGGCTGGTACGCGGTGCCCGACGTCGGCGACCAGGTGATGGTGATGTTCGTGAACGGCGATCTCAAGATGCCGGTCGTGCTGGGTGGGGTGTGGAGCAAGCCCGACTTCGACCCGGAGACCAACGCCGACGGCAAGAACAACTTCCGTGGCTATCGCAGTCGGAGCGGCCACCGCCTGCTGTTCGACGACACCACGTCGACCAAGGTGGTGGTGGCGGACATGTCGACCGACCTCATGGTCGGAGTTGGCAACTTCGCCGCCGATGGGGACGGCCCCAACAAGTGCGCCGTGCACAAGCCCGGCGGCGCGGGCGGGGCCGGTGTGTCCATCTCGAGCATGAGCGGCAACCTCGAGCTGACCTGCCAGGAGCTGGTGGTCGAGGCCGGGGCGGCCATCAAGATCGAGAGCAAGGACGGCACGACCATCACCACCGGCACGCTGTCGGGCGATGGGGCGACCGTCAAGGCCACCGCCGGTTCGACTGGCAAGTACCAGGGCGGCCAGACCTACATGGGGCCGTAGGACCAGGGTAAGGCACACGCCCATGTACAAGTTCGACGACATCCTGCGCCGGTCCGGGCCCTCCTCCCGCGACACCGTCGACAAGCTGCGTGGCGTGCACCTGGCCGAGGTGACCGACAACAAGGACACGCCGCCGCAGAACCCGGGTTACCACGTTCGGGTCAAGCTGCTGCACCTGCCGACCGAGGAGAACACCTACTGGGCCCGGGTCCTGACGCCGATGGCGGGCAACGACCGCGGCGTGTACTTCCTGCCTGAGGTCGGCGACCAGGTCCTGGTGGTGTTCGAGCACGGTGAGATCCGCCGCCCGATCGTGATCGGCGCGATGTGGAGCGCCAAGCAACCGACCCCCGAGGTCAACGACAGCAGCAAGAACCAGACGAAGCTGATCAAGTCGCGCTCGGGACACCGGGTGATCTTCGACGACAAGGATGGGGCCGAGAAGGTCATCCTGGTCGACAAGACCAAGCAGAACAAGATCGTCCTCGATACCGCCGCCAAGCTGGTGAAGATCGAGTGCGCCGGCAAGATCACGATCAAGGCGTCCAACAACGTCATCCTGCAGTCGACGACGGTGGCGATGACCTCGTCGGACTCGCTGTCGATGTCGGCCAAGGCCAAGTTCGAGTGGAACGGCAAGAGCAACCTGACGATCACGGCTAGCTCGTCGCTGTCGATGAAGTCGCCGCAGATCCTGGTCAACACCGGTGGTGGTGGATCGGGCTCCCTCGGCAGCGGGGGTGGCAGCCTCGGCGCCAAGGGCAAGGAGACCGCACGAGATCAGGAGCGCGGTGGTGGTGCGGGTGGTGGTGGTGCGGGTGGTGGTGGTGGTGGTGGTGGGGGTGGTGGTGGTGGGGGTGGTGGTGGTGGTGGTGTTGGTGGTGGGGGGGGTGGTGGCGGGGGTGGTGGTGGCGCGGGTGGTGGATGTGGCGGTGGTG